>CAJGBV010000006.1 GCA_904501755.1 Clostridiaceae bacterium
AAAACAGAAATATTCTATGCCAAGTTTTTTCATAAATTCGAAGCCCGCGTCAACCTTTGCTTTTGCATGAGCCATGGTGCCTTTTTCGGCTCCAAAGGATTTATCCCCTGTATCACGGCCAAACATATCGGTACCTGCAGCGCAAAGATTATGCCACCATGCCATAGCAAAGGGCAAATGCTCACGCATAGGTTTGCCTAAAATCACACGGTCAGCATCATAGTACTTGAATGAAAACGGATTTTTACTGTTACTGCCTTCGTATTTAATTTTTGGAATGTTTGAAAAAATCTCATTCATTTTTTTTATACCTCACTTTATCTTTTTGAATAGCTTTTTCATTGAAGGATATATTTCTTTGAATTTCTTATACTGCTTTTCATAACGCGACGATATATCAGCATCGGGAGTTATCGTCTTTTTAATCGACACAAAAGTATTGGCACATTCCTTAACATTGGCAAATTCTCCGTAACCGACCATGGCAAGCATTGCTGCACCATAGCCCGGACCCTGCTTAGTCATAGGAATATGAATTTCTACCTTAAGGATGTTGCAAAGTATTTTTTGCCACAACTCCGATTTCGCTCCGCCACCGCAAAGACAACTGTTTTCTATTTTAATGCCTAAAGATTTTGCGATTTCTACGTTATTGCGTATCGCAAAAGCCACGCCCTCGAGCACCGCTTGAAGCATATCAGTGCGGGTTGTATCCATACGCAAGCCCGTAAATGTGCCTCTTGCATCGGTATCGTTAATAGGGCTACGTTCACCCATAAGGTACGGCAAAAAGAAAACATCATTATTGCCAAGCTTATCGTCGGTTATATTCACCTGCTCTTTATCGTAATCATTGGTTTTCAAAATATCTTCACAAAACCACTTGTTACATGAGGCTGCCGACAAAATGCAACCCATTAGATGATAGCTGCCACTTGCGTGACAGAATGAATGTAGCGCGTTGTTATCGTCTACCGAAAAATTATCCGAAGAAATAAACACTGTTCCCGAAGTGCCGAGCGATATATTACATTTGCCATCTTTGATGGTGCCCGTGCCGATAGCGGCGGCTGCGTTATCTCCCGCTCCGGCAATTACCACGATGTTTGCATTGAGATTTAATTCGGCTGCAATATGTGGAAGAACAGCGCCGACCGTTTCAAAACTTTCAAAAAGCGTCGGCATTTGACTTTCGGCGATATTGCAAATTTTAAGCATCTCATCAGACCAACATTTATTTTTCACATCAAGTAAAAGCATACCCGAGGCATCTGAATAGTCGGTGCAGTGCACGCCTGTAAGCTTATAGTTCAGATAGTCCTTTGGAAGCATAATTTTACTGACTTTCTTAAAGTTTTCGGGCTCATTATTTTTGAGCCATAAAATCTTTGGAGCAGTGAAACCTGCAAACGCAATGTTTGCCGTCAATTCCGATAGTTTTTGTTTTCCGATAACATTGTTTAGATAATCGGTTTCTTTATCTGTTCTGCTGTCATTCCAAAGTATTGCAGGGCGGATGATGTTGTCATCTTTATCCAAAACAACAAGCCCGTGCATTTGCCCGCCAATACCAATTCCCTTTACTAACGAAACATCAAAGGATTTTAAAAGTTCCTTTACGCCAAGTTTAAAGGCATTCCACCAATCTTCCGGGTTTTGCTCACTCCAACCCGGATTTGGAAAGGAAAGCTCATATTCCTTCGTAATGGTATTTAAAATTTCTCCGTTACTGTTTACAAGCAATAACTTTAAGGCCGATGTTCCAAGGTCTGCGCCTATATAATAATTCATAAACTCCCTCCTGTTAATTATATTGTAGAGGATTGAATTTGACTTTTCTCGCAATATTGACTATAATATATAGACAATATTCGACTTTTGGAGGATTGTATGTTTTACGAATTCAATCACTTAGGCTCGCCCGATTATTTAAAAATTGAAAAAAACAAGGATTTCAGTTTTCCTCCGCATCTACACCAATGTTTTGAGATTATCATAATTCTTTCAGGGCAGATGAAAGTTATTGTGGACGGAAAAAAGTTTGTTTTAGATAAAAATCAAGCTTTGCTATTATTTCCCAATCAAATTCATGAATTGGAATCAACCAATAGCGAGCATGTTCTATGTATTTTTTCACCGAAACTTGTACAAGCGTACGCCACCAAACTTACCGGTAAAATCCCCACAAATAACAAATTTTGTCCTGACGGGTATCTGATTGACGCGCTTGAAAAACTTAACATATCTTCATCGTCTGCCGAAAAAAAGGGGGTTTTATACTCTTTGTGCGGACAATTTGATAAATCGGCGGAGTATGTTGAAAAAAACGCAGACAGTGAAAAACTGCTTTACAAAATGTTTTCATTTGTTGAGAATAACTTTAGTGGCGAATGTTCTCTTTCTAAATTATCCGATATAACAGGATACAATTATTCCTATCTATCACGCCATTTCAAAAAGACCATCGGCATTTCATTCACCACCTATGTGAACCACTATCGACTTAGTCACGCCTGCTACCTTATGGAAAATACAGAGAATTCCATTCTACAATGTGCATACGATAGCGGTTTTGAATCTTTGCGAAACTTCAACCGCAGTTTTAAAGAAAACTTTAAAATCACACCAATGCAATACCGAAAAAATTTAAAAGCGAGGTGAATTCACCTCGCTTTTGCTATGTATAAAAACTGCACCGGTACTGACTATTTTACAGTTTGCCCTATACTTTTATTCTGATATTGAAATAGAAATATCACAACGTTTTTTTACCTGCATTTTTTCAAAATATATTTCTTCAAGTGGTATCCATTCATTAAAGAAACGTTTTGCTAATTGCGGGAAATTACGTTTTTCAATCCGTTTTTTCTGTAACTGTGTAGGAACATCCAAAAAAACTGAATAGTCATAATATTTTGAAAAATGAGTATGCATTGAATACACGCCTTCGATTATGATTAGCTTTTTGGGAACTATTTTTACTGCCGGTGTAATGGTCATTGTTGAACAATCGAATTTTCTGTAATTGATCGTTTTATTTTCACTTAATGGTATGAGAATTTCTTTTAAAAATCGCTCTCGGTCAATATTTCCGCCAATTTCCTCATATCTTTCAGGGGTCCGTTGTTCCGGTCGCAAAAAGAAATCGTCTATATGAAAAACAGTACAATCATATAGTTCTTCAAACATTTTGCTTAATGTGGTTTTGCCACTTGCACTTCCGCCATCAATGGCAACCACTACCTTTTTTTCTTTAAGTAATCTATCTATTTTTGAAAAAAGTGGCAAGAAAGGTATATATCTATTTGATATAACACGGTACATCGGATTGTAGTTTTTATGAAATTTATCCGAATGATGAATTGCCGAAAAACCTCTGTTTCTCCATTGCTTTATTGCTTTTTCAAATTCGTCTGAAGAAAAAGGTAGTTTATTTTCTTGCACAAGCTTTGTTGCAACCTGAATTTTTTCTTCTAATTTTGATAGACCGTCAGGCTCGTTTTTTGCAGATTTAAAAAATAGTTTGCCAAAGGTTTCGGCAGTTAAACCGCTTTTCAAAAAAGAAAGAGGTACACGACTGTATTCGCCGTCAAGACGCTCAATCAAGTTTTCGCAGTTAAAATCACAGTCTTTACTTTCGCCATTGATATAGTCAATAGCTGAATTCAAGTCTGTTATCAAGTGTTCGCAGCCAAATGCACTTTGATAGATATATTTCAAGATATCCTGAATTTGCAAATCGGGATATCTTTGATAATGCTTTATCAATAGTTCATGAGTTCTCCCGTGTTGTTCCATAGTAATCTCCAACTTAATCTTTTAAATTTAATATTTTCGGGTTATCAAGAAACATTACAAAAATAGGAATCAATACAATTTGGATAATAATTCCCGGTATTGCATTTGTGAATGCGCCTGCAATAAGTGCAGTAAAAGTAAAGCCGCTTCCATTGATGCCCATAAAAATATACATTGCAATACCCCAAATAATTCTGCCGACAAGCATAGCGGTAAGCAGTGAAACATAAATATATGGTTTCTTGGGAGGCAGTAATTTGTGCATAAGTCCTGCAATTGCACCATAAGTGGCAAGTTCGAATGTCATACAAACGGCTGTTGGGAAAAGTGGTGGCATTCCAAGGGTGAGAGAACGGAATAATGGAGCGATAAAACCTACCGCTAATCCCCAAGGCCAACCACAAATAAAACCGCAAAGCAAAACAGGAATATGTAATGGACATAACATAGAACCAATTTCGGGAATTTGTCCTGTCAGAAACGGCATAACGTAAGCAAGAGCCAAAAAAAGAGCGGCAAGTATCATTTTTAAGATGTTGTTTTTAGTTTTCATAAAAAATTCCTTTCCGAAGAAAAAAGCGTCATTATCCCTTCAGAGATAATGACACTGTCATAGTATGGTTCAAATATTAGTATTTTAGAATGTGATAAGAGGAAAATTCTTCTTTTGTGCCATCTTTCTGAATACCAAATAATTATATCCTAAAGATTAAACAATGTCAATTATTTGAGGTATCAATTATTGTGGGCATACAATTAAAAAGGAATTTTTCTGCATATACTTGAAGTTTGTGTGATATTTGATATAATATGTAATTAGTATATAGTGTGAGGTGTTTTATGAAATCGTTTTTCTATCGGGTCCTCTGTGGTTTTTGCTTGGGAATAAGTGTATTCGCACCGGGAATTAGCGGAAGTATAATGGCTATTATTATGGGTATATATAATAAGCTTCTTGATATAGCTTCCAATCCTTTGAAAAAAATTAAGAAAAACTTTATGTTTCTATTGCCCTTAGGTATAGGTGCTGTAATAAGTTTGATTTTATTTATACTTGTGTTCAGCTACCTTTTTGAAACCTATGAAAAAGCTGTATTTATGCTGTTTATAGGACTTATAGTAGGAAATCTGCCTATGGTTTATAAGGAAGCCATAAAAAGCAAGTTTAAATGGCATTACATCTTGGGCACTATTGTGGCATTTGCCGTGGCCTTTGTGGTAGGAATAATGAGCGAGGGCGAAGCACAGGTACAGGGTACTTATGAAAATAGCAACCTGATTTACATTGCTTTAAGTGGAGCTTTGGCAGGAGCTGCAAGTCTTGTGCCCGGTATGAGCGTTTCTATGATACTTATTGTCATGGGTGTTTATGACTATCTTATCGCAGCAGCTAAAGCTATCGACATAGTTACCATAGCTGTTGTGGGAGTGGCGTTTGTTCTTTCAATGATATTATCTTCAAGGCTGATTAAATTTGTTTTTGAAAAATACAGCGGTATGGCACATTTTATGGTATTAGGCTTTTTGACCGGCTCTGTTGGAGGAATTTTCTTTACCTTGCCAAAAGACGGTTCGAATTTAGCCGGAATAATTATGCTTGTTATCGGTTTGGTAATTTCGTTATTATTTGTATACCTTGGAAAAAAAGTTAATATTGATAATAAAGACTGATAAAAAACAATAGACAAAGCGAGGTGAATTTCACCTCGCTTTTACTATGTATAAATCGTCACAAAGCTCTAATGTTATATACTATACTCTGTTCGGTTTAAAATAGCGATTTGTTGCCATTTTGGTAGACTGGTAAAATACTCGCTGAAGCCGTAAAGGCGTACTGTAAGGCTTTTATATTTATCGGGATTTACCATAGCATCGTTTAAGGTTTCTCGGTCTATCACGCTTATTCCAACATGGAAACCTCCCATCTGGAAATAAGAAACAACCAAAGCCTGAAGTATTTCGGGACGCATTTTTTGCGAAAAGGTTAAATTGAGTCCACCTGTTACTGTACGGTCGAAAGGTAATTTGGAAAGACTTTTAAGTAAAGCGGTAATACCACTTTTGTCCGCCCCGTATGTAGGAGATTGATTTTCGCTGAATGGCTCACCCGCTTTTCTTCCGTTAGGGGTAGCGCCCACTTCGAATTTTGAGCTATTTTCCCGTTCTAACGAGTAAAAGCCTGCCGCTAAATGATGATTATCCCTATGCTCCACGGCATCCACGGCATCCAAAAATACATTTCCTGCCATAACAGTATAGCGGTCAATGTCTGTATCGTTACCAAACATAGTAAAGTTTTTGATTTCTTCTAAAAGCTCCTCATTGTTTTCGTAATTATTTTTAATGATTTCAGCAAACTCACAGTAGCTGTACCGTTTTTCTTTAAATACAAGCTTATCAATAACCATTAGCGAATCACCGATAGTCGCAACACCTGGGCAGAAAATATTTAAAACATTGTATTTTGCATTTGAGTCGCAGGCATAACGACACTCTACGGTGCTGTCTGAAAGCAAAAGCGAATCAAGAACAAATAATCTTCTCGCTCTTTCTTGGTCAAAACCTTTTTGGGTAGTATCTACGTAGTTTTGAATATCTGACTTGAGCGCGTTTTTAAAAGCATAAAGCAGCTCATCAAGAGAGTTATATTCATTTTTATGAAAAACCTCAAGAAATATCTGCGGTACAGGAGTAAAATATTCAAGGCGGAAGGAATGAAAATTCAAATCAAAGGTGCAACAGGCAGAGTATGTAAAGTCTTTTGCAACCTCTTTCTCAATTCCTTTATCTATAAGAGCTTCAACAATTTGTGAATAGTTATAAATATTCATTTTATCGGTGAGTACCGACAAAGCGTTAAAAACATCTTTTGCAAACTGCTCATTGGTATCAGGCTTCAATAATACGGTAATTTGCGGCTGTGCCATATTATTAAGCTTTGCAGCCTCCAGAACTACAGATGAGAAAACATTGGGGGTTTCACCGCCTATGTTTACATATTGTTTTGAAGCTTGACAAAGTACAGGCTTGCACTTGTAATTATGGGTGTTTCTACCGCATATTTCGTTGGTTTTTATAAAGAAGCCTGCTAATAATTCAGTAAGTTCTTCTTTTGTTTTGCCGTTTTTTACGGCATCCTCATAAAATGGGAGCATATACTGGTCAAATCTGCCGAAAGCGTAATCGCGAGAGCCAACATAACAGCTTGCAATCATATGAATAAGCCAAATAGACTGTAGTGCAGAATAGAAATCATAGGCAGGTTCAAAAGGAACAACTTTAAGTGCTTGCGCCATCTTTGAACCCCCTTTTTCCTCGGCTGCTTTCGAGTATCTTTGTGCATAGTCCTTTATTGCCTTTACTACAATTTCTGCATTTCTTGCAAAGGAAAAAGATTTTGTGTCACCTTTTTTAGTGGCATTAGACTTAATCTCCTCTAATATTCCTTTAAGACCCACCTTGAGGAGCTTTTCATAATCAAAGCTCATATGTCCAACAGAAAATAAAAGCCAGTTTGGAGCTTTCATATTCTCATCGGGCAGCGCTTCAACCACGCGACCTGCAAAGTAATCATAGTCGAGTATTGGAGTTGATACTTCACCGAGTATTTTGGATAGAATTATGGCGTATTTATCATCGCTTTTGTAATCTGCCATTTCTAATTCAAGGCGAGAAAGAATTCGTTCCCTTTCAATGAAACATGCTTTATTGTCCGATTCGAAAACTAATTTTTTTAATATCGAAAGATTTCCCATAACTAATCCCTCTTATCTGCTTTAGCAAATGCCTAATTATAATTTTAGCACCAGCTATAATTCATGTCAACAAAAACAGCACCATAGGAGTTAGATTCATTCCTATGGTGCTGTATATTATATATTCTGTTTATTTTGTTAAATCTGTCTTTCAAAAATAGAAATCCATTTTTTAATAATTTCTTCTTCTGAAAAATCTTTTGCACGTTCTAAGGCGTTTTTGCTGTATTCAAGTCTTAACTCAGCATTATTCATTAAGCTGCACAGGGCAGTGCTGAAGGCTTCAATATTGTTATCCTCTACAAGAATTCCATTTGTACCGTCGTTTATAATTGCTCGTGGGCCTACTCTGACATCAAAAGCAACAGGGGGCAGTCCACAGGACATAGCCTCTATCAAAACAAAGGGGAAGCCTTCTGAATAAGAGGTCATTGCGTATATTGATGAGCTTTCAAGTGTTTCCATAACCTTATGGTGAGGCAGAGCACCCGTAAAAATAACCGAATCGGTTATTTGGAGATTATTTGCAAGGTTTACTAAATTTTGTTTTTCATCGCCGTCGCCAACAATGTACAGCTTCCAGTCGGGATGATTTTTTACTGTTTCTTTCCAGATTTTAAGTAAACGGTCAAAGCCCTTGACAGTGTGTAATCTGCCAACCGCAACAACAATTTTTTCTTTTTTGTTTAAATCTACATTCAGTTTACACTCGTCTAAAAAGTTTTCCATAGTTAAACAGTGTGTGTGAGTGTTAACTGAAATAAGTAATTCCTTTATTTCCTGTGTGAGTTGGTCGGTAAGAAGTGTGAAATAGTCTATATTATTATACCTATTTTTAATATCTCTGAGAAGACGCTTTTCAAAGCAATGGTCATGATGAAGCTGTGCAATTTTTAAAACATTTTTATGTCCGTATTTTGAGAGTAAAACCGAATGTTCATTTCTGGTAGATATAATAATACCGTCATTAATTTGTTTTATTCTTTTTACAAGAGCAAATTTTTTGAGAAATAAAACCTTTACGGCATAAAAGCCCTCTTTTAAAATCTTAATAGGGTTTTTGCTTTTAATCGCATTCGAAATTTCATTTTTATTAGGTTTTACTTGAGTCAGATACTCAATTTTTACTTTTGGCGAGATGTTATAAGCAGGTTCGCCTAAATTGTAAAGTGATAAAATTGTGACGTCATAGTCTTTTTTTACGAAAGCGTTACTGATAAGTGAAATTGCCATTTCAATGCCACCATGATTTAAATGCAACGCCGTTATATATATTTGATTTTTCATCACTTCACCAATTGTTCAATGTGATTTCTGACCAGCTCTACCATATGTATAGTATTGCTGGTATACTGCTTCGGTTCAAAGCTTTCGACTTTCAGGATAGCTTCCTCCAAATCATCCATATCATAGCAAGGAAGAAGGAAACCTGACTCTGCAAAATTTTCGATTATCTGAAGCTGATGGTCATTAACATGCTCACCGTATTTTTTTAGTCTGGGTACAGCAATAACCTTTTTGTTATTTTGTAATCCGGAAACTATGGTTCCTACGCCACCGTGAGTTATTAATATGCTACATTCCTGCAACAGTTTTTGGAAATTGTCCATATCAATTAAATCGAAAATTTGCATATGCTCGGAAGAATATTTTGTATAGCCTGCCTGAACAATAATATCTTGTTCTATTGCGCCTTTAATTTTTAACTCTTCGATTTTTTTAATTAAACGAATAAAACTTTTATCGTTTGTACCTAAAGTAACGAGTATCAATAAATCCATCCCCCAAAAACTGCTTTTGGATATAATTCCAACATAGATTCCCATTGCACTATAAAAACATCTGCTATAGGATAAATAAGACTTCCTGTTTTTGTTTTTGTTTTTCGGTTTGCAAAGGTTTCGATATAAATAACCTTTTTACCTAAAAGCTTTGCCAAAAAACACATAGGTACGGCGGTGTGAGTGCCGGTTGTAACAACAACATCAGGTTTGATTTTAATCATTAAAAACAGAGATTTTAATATATTGAAAGAGAATTTGAACAAATAGGGAAATAAATGAGATTTTGTTCCATACACCAAGTAATGTGTTTTGCCTGCATACTTTTCAGACAGTGCAATTGTGGACTTGGTTTTTTCGGTAACTAAACAATAATCATATTCATCGAAAAGCGGTTTTAACTGCAACAGTTCCGACAAGTGTCCGCCTGTGCTGGAAATAAACATTACTTTCTTCATATTTACTGTATCCTTTCCGGTGTGTATGTTAAAAAACCTCACCGTTTATATGCTCAATCTCATAAGGAAAATCATAAATATATTCGCTCAGTTCTTTAGCTATTATGTCACATTCGTACTTATATTTATCGCTTTTTAGATATAACTGAGTGTTATAAATTGATTTTTCGGGATTGAACTTGGTTTTCTTTTTGGTATGTGTTTTGATGTCCCAGTCAAGTCTTTCAAAAATCTTGGTAACTGTTTCATCATAATGATAAATTAAATCTTCAAATTTAATCCTGCAAATTCTATCGCTTTGAGCCTCTTTTTCCATTTGTCTTAAGCTTTTATAGTATTTACAGAAATCCTCAACATCAGTAGGGTAGGGAACAACGCCGTTGCTTTTTGACCAATAATATTTATTGCTTATAAATACATCGCGTGGATCTCTTTCTATTACAAATACAAAAGCGTCGGCATCGAAATAATTTTCAAATCTAAACAAATTAAAAGGTAAAAGCAGTTGGTCAAAAACTGTGCTTTTCTCACGAAAACCTGTCATATTGAGCAGTGTGTATATATACTTTTTGGACTCGGCGTAAAATCTTTCGGGCTTTACAAAAGAAAGCTTCATAGGAGAATAAGCCAGTACCTTTTTGGGCGTATACTTATTAAAGGTAATAAGCTTTAAGGCTTTATTAAAGCAAAGCTTTATAAACATTTTGAAGTTGGTATTTTCCTGATAATACCAAAAATAGTCGCTTTCGACATCAGTGATGCTTTTAATATAATCCTTTGTAGCTTGCCAAAAGCCCTCACCGATATACTTTTTATAATTGCCTACCCACCAGTATTTTTTGTCATAAAGCTGTTTCATTCTCTTTTCAAAAGAATGAAGTGCTTCGTCACTGCGTACGGCATTGTTTCCTATAAGAAGCTTGTCCTCTAAATCGAAAACACCGTTGGGACAATGTAAAAATACAAATTCAAAGGTGCCGCTGCTCACATCAACATCTTCTATCTCACTCATTAAATCTGTGATAACAGAAGAGCCTGAACCCATATAGCCGGTAGGAATTATAATTTTTTTAGAATTAGGCATTTTATTTCACCTTATTTTTATTATCAACTGATTTTGTTCTTTAACTTCATAATAAGTACAGTGATAAAATATAATTTGTTTTTATTTAATTTTAAAATAAGCTTTTGGTTGAACGATAAAGAGCAAATATACTTGTTATTATATAAATTACTGAAATCTGAAAGATACTCTTCAAGTTTTTTAACAACAGCTTTCCTGTCAGGAGATTTACACAGCAATACTCTGGTAATACCTGCAACTGCAATATGGTAAATTGCTAAAAAATCGAGCTCTTGTTTAAATTCTTCATAGACATTATTTTGCTTAAAATATGAGATTAAATCGTCCATTGCGGTGAGAATCTCTAAATTGCGATGCACGTTGGCATTGTTCATGATAGAACCTGCCCGTTGTACATAAAAGAACAAAGAGTCTTCAATATAGGTGATTTTATCGGCTTTAAGAAAAAGTTTGGGTGTCAGCCTTAAGTCTTCATACCACTCTCTTGCAACATATCTTAAATCTTCAAAAAGTGATTTTCTATACATTTTTGCCCAGGCACACGGACGATTTAAAAGTATTTCGGGGTTTTGACGTATCGAAGTTGTGAGATTTTGAACATTGTTTTTTGAGTAGCGGATAACAGTTCCGTCCTCTTCTATATCACAGCTATTGCAAACCACAATATCGCTATCGTTACTTTCTGCGGCATTAACAAGCTTTTCAATACAGTCCTCAGAAATATAATCGTCACTGTCTAAGAAAACTATATAATCGCCGGTTGCCTTTGTCACACCGAAATTTCTTGCTCCGCCAAGACCGCTGTTTTCAATCTTATAGCAAATGAAATTTTCGTTTCTATCAACAAAATCATCAATGATTTTATATGAATTATCGGGACTTCCGTCGTTTATAACAATTACTTCTGTTTGTTTGTAAGTTTGGTTTTCAACAGACCTTAAACATTTCTCCAAGTAATTCTCAACATTATAAACAGGAATAATCAAGCTGACTTTCATAATTGTTAATTAGCCTTTCTCTTTGCTAAAAATTTTTTAGCAAAAGACATCACTTTATCTGAAATTAATAAAAAAGTTTCGTTTTTGGTTATAAATGCAATTACGAAATATATTGAGGCACCGCCCACAAGCTCACACATAAGTTTTAGAATTATATTCATATCCAGCAGAGCAATCAGGCGTACCGCAACGTACATTAAAACAGAGCCTAAAATAATACCAAGGTTGTCCTTTAAAAGCATAGGTAGATTGAACATATCTCTTAAATTCCAATAAGAAACCGCAAACACTACACTTTCGGCAATAATATAGGCAATACAGGAACCAAAAATTGAGAGCTTTGGTATTAAAATTAAATTACATATTACACTGATGACAGCACCTGACGTTGTAGCAAGAGTGTAAATTTTTTCTTTTCCTAAAGGAATAAGTAATTGAACACCCATAATGCTGTTCATAGAGGCTGTAAATATCAAAATGCAAAGTATTTTCAAAATGGGAGCCGCTGCAACATATTCATTCCCCAAGAAAAAAGGGATGAAATCGTCGGCAACACCGAGAATTCCAAGCATAGCGGGAAAGGCAATGAATAAATTAAAGTTGACAGATTTACGAATGTATGAAACTATCCCTTCTCTGTCATTGCTCATTTTAAGATTTGCAACCCTTGCCATCATAACATATCCAACAGATTGCAAAATAGCAGTAATCATCTTTATAATTCGCTGTGCCTGGTCATAAAGACCAACATTGTCGGTATTTGTCATCCAACCAAGCATACTGCGGTCAATAAGGGCGTAAATATAATTCATTGCCTGAGGGACAAACAGTGCTATACTTGGTTTGAGATGTCTAAAGAGTTTTAGATTTTTTCCTTTTTTAAGGTCAACATATTGGGGCAAATAATAAATCATTATCAGGTTCCCCGCAAATGCACTGATAACTATTAAAAATACATACCACGGCAAATCGCTTGGGGATTTGATAAATATAAACAGACAAAAAACGAAGAGGAATTTAACAACAAGATTTCTGAGTGTAACCTTTTTAAAGTCCTCTACACCCTGATAAAACCATGTTATATCAAGTCCGTTAGCAACAATATTGATAATATGAATTTGGTAAATATATGCGTATTGATTTTTTATGCAAAGAACAGGTATATAAACCGCAAGTGTTATAAGCATAAGAATTAATCTGAGTGAAATTATTTCCTTAGTAACTCTTGCAAGTTCTTCCTCATTATCACGGACGTAAGCGACCTTTCTGATGCCGTAAAGGGAAGTACCGATAGCACCGAGTATAATAAAATAGGTTACTATACTTTCGGTAAAGGAATGAATACCATTTGCACTAAGTCCCAGAGTTCTCGCTACATAGGGGGTTGTGAGGATGGGAAGTACCGTTACAAGAATCTGGTACAGCATATTGAAAAATACGTTTTCGGTTACACTTCTCTTTTTCATATTTCCCACCTTATGTGTGTTCTATAAGTTTAATGATATTACCAATTTGCTGATTATAAGAAAAAAGTTTTATGTGTTCTTTACAGTCCGTTGTCATTTGTGCATATTTTGTGTCATCAAAAATGATGTCTGAAACTGCTTTTTTAAAGTCCTTATAATCGTTTACTATAATACCGCATTTCCCATTGTTTGAAAGCTCACGAACCCCGCCTATTTTAGTGCTTATAAATGGTTTGCCTAACGCTAAACCCTCTGTAAGCACAGTGGGGAAGCCTTCGCTTTCGGAAAGGAGGCATACAGCACGGCTCTGTCTGATAATCGGATAAGGCTCGCTGATATATCCCAAAGCTTTTATTCTATCTTCCATACCGATGCTGTTGATATATTGAATGACTTCTTCTTGTTGAACTCCTGTGCCCAAAAGGTATAGGTTGACATTCATTCCTTCTTTTATGAGTCTTTCGGTATACTTTATAAGTTTTAATGGATTCTTATTAGGCTCTAAACGCCCTAAAAATATCATTGAATTTTCTTTAAGCTTAATGTCAGTGGGCGCATCAGACAGTTCTTCTATCAACTTGACATCTGTACCATTATAAATGGTGCGGATTTTTTCTTTATACTGCGGAAAAATATCAAGTATGGATTTTTTTGTGTTTTCAGAAATAGCAACGATTTTATCGGCTTTTTTAAAGCTTATGCTTTGCAACATACGTTTAAAAGGTTTGCTTTTTAAATCGTATATATCTCCGTGAATCCATTGTATGTTGTCAACCGATTTTTTGAAGGGGGTGAGAAAAGAAGGAATTTGATAATTAAAAGAAATAACAGTGTCATAGTTATCCTTATAGTAAATTTTTCGTAATATACAAGGGGAAATATGAACAAGCAGCATTTTAAAGATTCTTTTAATCCTTGAAGAACTGCTCATATCTACTACCGGCTTCAATACTTTTATTTCATCGTTTAAAATAGAATTTTTTGTTTGAAACCGAGCGTATTCCAACACAGAAATTTCATAATCCGTTTGGGCAGCCAAACCGTTAACAATATTTGTCAAAATTTTTTCGGCGCCGCCGCCCAAGCTGTGAGTATATGTTATGAAAAGTAGTTTTTTATTCACTCACTGTATCCTTCTTTTTGAAATTTATAAAATGCTGTAACTATAAAAGCAAAGATTGTAATAGAAAAAATTCCGAAGAAAAGATGTCCTGCTAAATATGATATTAACAAGGGTGCACAAATACCTATGGCAAAGAGAGCGTTTTGATAGGTAAAGCATTTCTTGAAATTTTTCAGTGCTAAGAAAATTCCGTATAAAATCAAGATAAGATACGGACCGATTAAAAGTAATGTTCCCAAATAACCGAACCATATATTCTGAGAGCCGAAATCACGCTCTGAGTAAGGAAAGGCCGAAATATAGCCTATGCCAAACAGTTTGTCCCCGACTATATTACCGTTATCAATTAAAGCATTATCATAGATAAGCGACTTCATATAACGATAATCTACTTGTTTATTATTGCTGTATATAACGATGTCGTACCAAAAATCAAAATGATTTTCTATGGTATAAAGCTTTAAAAATTCAGGGTGTATTCCAAAGAAATAAGGAGAACTATTTACATAATCTGAAAAGTTTTTTATGAATTCTTCGCTTAACTGTTCTTTATTTCCCTGGTCTTTGAATTTCTGAGCAAGGCTTTCGGTGACCCTTTTTTGTTCTTCGGTAATCTCGTAAGCAGAATTTCTGTCTTCCTGCATTGTATAGATGGGCGAATAGGCGATGACCGTAAACAATATGGCAGTAATAACCGAATATACCACGAAATGTTTAAGTTTAAAAGAAAACTGTTTTAGTATTACGCCAAAAATAATTGCGAAAATCAAACCTAAAATCAAAACCAGGCACCCGCCGAAAGAGGACACCTTAGTTCCTACCATTGCTAAAGCTATACCATTGAGAAGTATTAACAGGTAACTGCCTATGGTTCTTTTTTCAAAAGCGATAAATATTACGAAAACAAAAAGCATAAACAAAATTAATCCTATTTGATTTCCCATATAGAACCAACCTTTAGAGGTCATATAGGCGGGAAATTCTTTATCAGGATTATAAAACCACTCAAATATGTTCCTCGTTATAAAGGAATTTTTTTCAAGAGTGCTTGCGTAGGAGATAAAAGAAACCTTGAATATGTTGGTAATAACTATATTTGAGCTTATAAACAATGATAAGGCGGAAATAGCTTTTTTGAACATCGGTAAGGTTAAGTTGCTACAGATTAAATAGAAAAAAACATATATCGGAATTAAATATGTTCTTGCAATAAAGTAAACTTCTTTAAACCAATTAAGCTCGGAACCTACAAATATATCTTGTTTAAACTTCAGAACGTTAATAATATGGAAAATCATATACACAGAAGTCAAAATTGTGTATATAGCTATGGGTATATAAAACTTCGGTTTTTTGAGAAATTTTAAGAAAAAAATTAAAGTAAGAAAAGAAAAGTAGCCTATATTCACTAATTCGGGCAAGGAAATGCCTAAAATTTGAAAGCGACTTTCAAAGAAAACTCTGTAAATATCAATAATTACCTGCAGAAAAACAAAACATATCAACTGTATGGTAAACGCTTTATCAGAAAGCAGTTTTTTCAACCGAATCACCAACCGAACTTTTGTTGTTATTTATAATGCACAGAAGCACATAAGAATTCTATTTTATTTTACACTATATTATACTTTTTGTCAATATTAGTAACGCTATTTGCTTTTTAAAAGCTGCGCTGAAATTTATTGATTTTGAAATGTAGTTATGGTAAAATTATACATACAACATTGATTAATTTTTCTTTATTTCATTTTGGGAGTGTTAAGAATGAAACCGATCTTATATATTATAATTCCTTGTTACAATGAAGAAAAGGTACTGCCCATAACAGCACCTTTGTTTTTGGAACAGCTTAGCTGTATGCAGGATAAGGGACTGATATCCTCAAAAAGCAAAATAATGTTTGTGGATGACGGAAGCAAAGACAGTACATGGGATATAATAAAAAGCTTATCAATTGATAACAAGTCGTTTATAGGTATAGCCCAAAGCCGCAACCGCGGACATCAAAATGCTGTACTTGCAGGTCTTATGGAAGCTATGGACAAGTGTGATATAACCATTTCTATAGACTGTGACGGTCAGGATGATATCAGTGTTATGACACAAATGGTTGAAGAATATTTATCAGGCTCTGAGGTGGTTTACGGTGTTCGTAATAACCGTAAAACCGATACCTTTTTTAAGCGTGCTACGGCAGAGGGGTTTTATAAATTCCTTAATATGATGGGTGCTGAGGTAATATTTAACCACGCTGATTATCGTATGATTTCCAGCAAGGTTCTAAAGGAATTTGCAAACTTTAAAGAGGTCAATTTGTTTTTACGCGGTATGGTTCCTTTGGTTGGCTTTAAGTCCAGCTCTGTTTATTATGAACGAAAAGAGCGGTTTGCAGGGGAGTCGCATTATCCCTTGAGAAGAATGTTGGCATTGGCTATTGACGGTATTACAAGCCTTTCAGTAAAGCCTCTTCGTTTAATTTCTGCTTTTGGTATCGGCATGTCAATTGTAAGCGGCATTGGGTTGGTTTGGGCGATAGTTTCCAAAATTGTAGGTTTTACCGCACCCGGTTGGGCAAGTATTGTTGCAGCAATATGTCTTCTTTCCTCAATTCAGCTTATTTGTATAGGCATAATAGGGGAATACATCGGCAAAATCTATTTAGAGGTAAAAAACAGACCCAGATACATTATAAGCGAGCGTACCGAAGATGAAGAAAAGTAATATTAAAGATTTTTTACTGTATCTCATAGTGGGTGCAATTGCAACAATAACTGAATGGGTTTTGTTTTATCTTTTGGATAAATGCCGTATTCATTATGCAATAGCAACTACGGCAGCGTATATTTTGTCCACTCTTGTAAACTGGTATATGGGCAGAGTTTTGGTGTTCAAAGAAAATCGGAAATCTGTTATAAAAGAAATATTGGGTGTTTATACAGCAAGTGTAGTAGGTTTGCTTTTAAATCTTGCTATCATGTGGGTGGCGGTAGACCTTTTTGATATGGGAGAAATGCTTTCAAAGATAATTGCTACCGCAATAGTTTTCTTCTATAACTTTTTGGTAAGAAAACTTTTAATCTACAAACCCGATAATAAGGAGGAAATATGAAAGAATTATTGGAAAGAAACAAACTTCTGCTTTTGAAAAGTCTTGTGTGGAGTTTTGTTTTCGGTATGTTTTCACACGCATATATGTATTTTAATAATAGTATGACACACGATTCCTTGTCAGAATTTGCGAGCAGTCATCCTTGGAAAATGCAAATAGGAAGAATTTTTGTGCCGTTTTATCAGACTTATTTCCGCGGCCCTATGATTTTACCATTTTTGATAGGGATTTTAACCCTTTTATATATCGGTATAGCGGTATTTTTAATAGTGAAGCTGTTTTCGGTAAAATCAGGTCTTCTTATTGCTTTGATTTCAGGTGTTATGACAGCAAATGTTACGATGGTTGCTACAACCGCAACATTTATAGGTGACCTTGACTGTAACATTCTGGCTATGCTGTTTTCTGTGATTGCGGTTTTTTGTTGGAAAAAATTTAAATTCGGTTATATTTTAGGCGCAATACCTTTAACCTTTACATTTGGACTTTATCAAAGCTATGTTTCGGTAACTATAACTCTTATAATATTTATTTTGCTTTTTGAACTGTTTGACGGTAAAGGCTTTAAAGAGGAATTTTTAAGTGGGCTTAAAGGCGTTGCTATGATTGTTTTGGCCGGTGCTTTATATTTTATATCTTTAAAGTTGATTTTAGCGGCTAACGGTCTTGAGGTTGCCAGTGGCAGTTATAATTCTATTGATACCGCACTATCACTTTCTGCAGCAGATGTATTAAAGAATATGTGGGATGCAACCAAAACTGCAATTAAAGCCACTTTATTACCATATTCGCTGTTTTCGTCCGGATTTAATAACATTATTCACGTTTTGTTGGCTATTATATCTGCTGTTTCTGTTTTAATGACATTTTTATCTAAAAAAATAAAACTTGCAGAAAAATTTCTAATCGCATTTTTGATAATAATTTTGCCGTTGGGAATGAATGTTTGTCATGTGTTAACTAATAATATGAGTCATGAATTAATGTATTATGCTTTAAATCTGTTCTATGTATTTGTGTTATTGATAACATTTAAAAATGCCGAAATATTTAAAATCGGCAAGATTCTGAAAGTTGTCAGCGTTATATTGGTTGCAGTTATTATATTTGGTAATATAAGACTTGCGAATTTAACATATATGGCAAAAGAACAACAGGCTGACGCTGTTTTATCCTATTTCACATCAGTTACAACTAAGATGGATGAGGTTGAGGGTTATAAAACGGGAGAAACAAAGGTTTGCTTCTTTGGTACAGACCATATATCATTGCCTTGGGGATTTGATAAGGTGGAAGGCATATTCGGTATGAGTGGCGGCTTTTTGCAAAATCAAGACTTTTATATGTATTATTACAGATATTTCCAGTACTATCTTATGCGAAGCGAGTGGATAGTTTCTCAAGACGATGTTAAGGATATGCAGTTGGTTAACCAAATGCCCTCATACCCTGAAGAAGGCTGTATGCAATTTGTTGATGATATTTTGGTGGTAAAGCTTTAACAGGTCAAATCCGAAATAAAGTCTTAATGTAAAAAAATGAGCCGTTTCACAAACACTTTTGTGAAACGGCTCATTTTTTATTCTGCTAAGATAAAAGCAATATTCCAACCGTCAATTTGAGGGACATCTATGTACAGATGCTCTGAATCTCTTTGACAGTTAAGAACAGTTTCGCTGCCATCGGGGTTAAGTAATACGGCTTTCGTCATATTACCCTTAACAATAATTTCAAAAGGATTTGTTGTATCAAGAGAAGCATTAAGCAGCATAATTGCCGCCTTTTCGCCGTTTGTACGAATGTATGGCTGTACACGAGATACTGCATTTGGATTTTTCCAATTAAGTATGATAGGGCAGTCAAACCATTTTGCAATAGAGTTAAACTGATAGAGATTACAAGGATTTACGGTGTATTGGAAAGCGTCAAAGCCATTAACAATTACCTTTCCGCCCATACTGTTTTCGTATTTTGAAATATAGTATCTGTCACCCTCGCCGAATTTGTTTTTGCGGTATCCGAGCCATTCAACCTTTTCGTCAAGAGCAATGAGTGTATGTGCGGGTTTTGGGAGAGTTCTGTAACAAAATTCTTTGAAAGGACCGTTGAAGCTATGATTTGTCATATAGCACATTTTGGCAGGAAGCATTTCAGGCTCTATTTTAACACCTGCCCATTCCTCAAGTCCCAATTCCTCTAACGCAGCAAGGGCAGAGCCGTCCATATATACATTACCGGAAAAAACTTTTTTTAGCTCATCAGTGTCCATTGCTGTAAGAGTTTTTCCGCTTAAAAGGGTAGCGCAAGAGTTATTTAAATCTGCGGTAAGAGCAATCCCGAAAGGCCCTATTTTTTCGGGAACTGTTATATCACAATATGGGTTTTGGTTGTCGGGAGCAGTCTTTTCTTTAAGCCAGGCATATTCGGCTTTTGCCTTAGCGGTCATAAACCAAGAATAATAGGGGGCCATTCCGCACCATTTTAAATCCTTGGAGAATTCAAAAAACTTTTCCCACCTTCCGTGAAGAGCGTGAAGCTCATCAAGCTCGCGTTCGAACTGCTCATCAAGATTATCGTTTTCAAACAAATGATTAAATGCTATTCCTGTGCATCCCGCCATTATAGAAAGGCTGACTTCGTTTTGTCTTGTTCTAAATGATTTTGAAAGGTGTCCTTGTGGGCAACTGTCTTCTTCCCAAAAAATATCGGTAGTTGTGTCGGGGTACTCTAATACCTGTCTTCCCACCTCAAGAGTTTTCCACATTATTCTGTCAAGAAAACGGTCGTTATATAAATCATGTCCCGGGCGTCCTCTGCGTGAACGGAAAGCTTTCATACATTTTTTTATGTAATCGCCTGAAAAGGTTGTATGTGTTGCTCCAACCGTCATTAAGCCTATATCAATGTTAGGGTTAACCTTGTCAACGGTCTCGCGTAAGGTGTAGCATAATTTTGCTAAACGGTCGGCACCATAGGCGGACCACGCAACTCTAAGCTCTTTGTTTTCAGACTTATTTAATGCTTCTACAAGTTCTTCTCTGGTTTTATATTTTCCGTTTTTAAAGCCTTTTACACATCTGTCACAAAAACAAGGATATTTTCCTGCCAAATGTGTAAAACGACAGTCATCGTCCATCCAAATAAAATCGGGGTTGGCCTCTGTAAAAAGAGTGTATTTTTCGCTCATATATGCTAAAAACTCTTCGGATATGGGACAAGCAACCGAGTTTATAATATTTCCGTCAATGCCTACCATTCTTGGCATATCAGGGTAGTATTTTAACTCTACAGGCCACAAATTAAGTGTTGGCCATACGTTAAGACCAACAGTACAGCCTCTTTTTCTCAGTTCTTTAAAACGAATTTTGCAAATTTCGGTTTGTCTTCTTTTGTCATCCATCGGTGATAAATCTTTGGACATATCATCACACATATATACCGCTATTTCATTAGCTATGTCATTATGTTTGTCTAAAAGTTTTAGTAGACTTTGCCATTTTGATTCGTCACTGAATATAACAGGTGTAATTCTCCAAGTGAGTTTAAATCTTTTCATGTAACTTCCTCCATTATATATCTACTTTAAATTATAGGTCACAAAAAGGTAAAGTAAAGGGCTTAAATTACTTGAAAATTCGCAAAAATTATTTATTGCTTGTATAGAGAAAAACCTTATGATATACTTGAAAAAGGCGGGTGATGATAAATGATTTACCAAAAATTACTGTATGGCGTTAAACCCTATCATCTTGAGTTGTCAGAATGGAGCAATTTTGAATTGCACTGTCACCCTGAGGTTGAGCTAAGCTATTGTGTTAAGGGTTCTTATAAAATAGTTATTGATGGAAATGAGTATACTCAAACTATGGGTGATCTTGCTGTTATTAAGCCTATGTCACCTCACGAACTGAAAAATAACGGTTGCGAATGTTTGTATCTTACTATTGAAATGGGACCTGTGTTACTTGGGGAAGAATTTAATTCTTTTGTTTGTGCAAACTGGGAAAGTTGTATTTTAAAACTTAAAAATCAAAGTGATAATCCTGTTTATAAAGAACTTGTTTCTTTACTTGACCAGACCGCTGAATCGGAAAAAGAAAAAATTCCCTTCAGCAATCTTGTTTCTAAAGGGAATATCTATAAAATAAGTGCGATTTTGCTACGTCTTATAACTGAAAATGTTGGGTCAAAAACAAGTGTTAAATCCTTGGCGGATATGGAAAAAATCGGACAGGCGGTAAATGAAATATACAGTCATTATGATAAACCCATAAGCCTTGATGAAGTGAGTCGAATTTGCGGGTATTCAAAAAGTAATTTTTGCAAAACCTTTAAAGCAATAACAGGTGAAAGTTTTCATTCAATGCTTAACCGACACAGGATAGATATTGCTTGTATGTATTTAAAGGAAACGATGTTGTCGGTGGAGGATATTGCTTTAAGCGTTGGATTTGCCGACAGTAAAAGTTTTTGCAGAGTGTTCAAAAAAATAATGGGAAAAAATACCGGTGAATACAGAAAGGGTTGTTAAATTATGGAGATTAAAAGAATAGGTAAGGTGGCAGGCCACTAGGATGGTGCGATTTATAACGGATATTTATTTCACTGTGATTCAAACGGTAAATGCTACGTTTATCGTACCGACTCTTTAAATGAAAGCGGAGAATCTCTGTGTGAGTTTTTATTTGATAAGTCGGAAAAAATAGTGCCTCACAGCAACAGCGTTTCTTTTGGAAACGAGCGTTATGAAGAGAATGATGAATTTCCTCTTATGTACTGTAATGTGTATAACAATTACGCTTCTAAAGAAGATAAACTGTTAGGAGTTACTTGTGTTTACAGAATTAAAAGACAGGGAAATGAGTTTGAAAGCGAACTTGTGCAGATTATAGAAATAGGTTTTACCAATGATTTGATTTGGAAATCGGAAAATAAAAATGATGTTCGTCCCTACGGAAATATTGCCATTGACGTTAAAGATTTAGTGTATTACGCTTTTACTATGAGAGATGAAGACAGAACAACAAGATTTTTTGCCTTTGAACTTCCAAAGTTAAATGACGGAGTATTCGATGAAAAGTATGAAGTTAAAAGGGTAGTGCTTGAAAAGAAAGATATCAAACATTATTTTGATTGTCCGTATCAAAGATTTATGCAAGGGGCATGTGTGCATCAAGGTATTGCTTATACTGTTGAAGGTTTTACTAATATGGAAAGTGCACCGCCTGTTTTGCGTCTTATTGATCTTAAAGAGAAAAAGGAAATAGCGGTTTACAAATTTGGGGATTTTGAATTAAACGTAGAACCCGAGTTCATAGATTTTGAAGATGGGATTTGCTATTATGCCGACGATTACGGCAATTTGTTTGAACTTGCATTTTAAAATGCAAGCAACAGTTTAGGATTATTATAAAAAACACCCTGCTTTTACTAAAAGCAGGGTGTTTTGAATTTATTGAGCTAAATAATTAATGTTATTATCTTCTGCAAACTGCCAGGCACAGCTTCCAAGGGGTGCTATAATTGTCAGGTTTTCGCAATCCTCAAAAGCGCAGGGGTCAATATAAGTAACGCTCTCGGGAATGACAATGGTTTTTAAGTTGCTGCAGAATGCAAAGGCTTCAGACTCAATTGAGTTGACGCCCTCGTTAATAACAACGCTGTTAAGACTGTCACAGCCGTAAAAGGAAGCTTCAGGAATAGTATTAATATTTTTTGGAATAGATACGGATAAAAGGCTTGTGCAGGATGCGAAAGCAGAGCCTTGTAAATCTGTTACGCTTTCAGGTATGTTAATGTTTATTAATTTGTCGCAGTTTGAAAATGCGCCGTAGCCTATTGAGGAAACACCATTCATAAGCGTTGCTGTCTGTAAGCTTTCACAATATTCAAAAGCAAACTCACCAATAGTTTTAACACTTGATGGTATTATAACCGATTTGAGACCGGTACAACTCTGAAAAGCACAGTCCTGAATAGCGGTAATGCTGTCGGGAATTAAGACATATATAATATTTTCATATCCGCGGAAAAGATTTTCTCCAATGGCGGTAGCTCCTTTTGGAAAAACAACCTGTGCTTCGGTTTCACTTGATATTTCGTGGTCGGTTATTACGCCGTTTTCTATGGTAAAATTATCAGACATTTAAATCCCTCCTAAATATATCAGTCATTATATCACAAAAGTTACTGTTAATCAACAATATTTTGCAAGCCGAAGGCTTTCGACTATCGGGCATACTGCTAAAGTGTAGTTATGGTTTGACTTTAAAACCAAGATGTGATATGCTTTGCACCTAAAAAAGATAAATTTTTAGTGGGATAACAGACGAAAAGGCACGGTAACGCTGACGCGTACCGTGCCTTTTTAACACATTAGATCGCAAAAATTTGCTTTTAGGCTTTTTATCCCTATCTGAACACTCCGTATTTTTATGTATTATTTAAGTTTCCATACAAGGTCATTTACCAGAAGTTCTTTTTCCAGTTCCTGTACCGTAGTATCTTTGTTTATATGAACAAATTCAATGTCCATCATTTTTGCCCAATCCTTCATCTGCTCGGCAGAAACGTCATAGGAAAGCACTGTGTGATGGGCGCCACCTGCTGTAATCCAACACTCTATACCCTCTGTGAGATTCGGCATGGCTTTCCACATAACACGGGCAACAGGTAGATTTGGCATTGGCATAATGGGTTTTACACAAACGACGTCCTGACAAATAAGTCTGAGTCTACCGCCCATATCCACAAGAGAAACAACGATAGCATCGCCTGCTTTGCCTTCGAAAACAAGTCGTGCAGGGTCTTTTTCGTTCATGCCAATTCCAAGATGATGGGTTTCAATTTTTGGCTTTTTATCAGGGTCGGCAAGACTGGGACAAACCTCTAACATGTGGGCACCCAGAGAATATTCCTGACCCTCTGCTAAATGATAGGTGTAATCTTCCATAAAAGCAGATGCACCGTTGCCGTTTTCTCCCATAGCCTTCATAATAGCGGTCATTGCTGCAACCTTCCAGTCACCCTCGCCGCCATAGCCATAACCTTGGGACATTAAGTGCTGTGAAGCAAGACCGGGTAATTGTTCCATACCATACAAATCCTGAAAGGTATTGGAAAAAGCCTTGCAGTTTTCTCTGTCAAGCATCTTTTTCATAGCGATTTCTTCACGTGCCTGATAGCGAATGGCGTTAATATTATCGGTAGAAATATCGTATTTTGAGCTGTAAATTTCCATCATATCGTCGATTTCCTGCTCTGTAACGGCATTCATTTCTTTAACCAAATCGCCTACCGCCCAGGTATTAACCTGCCAACCTAACTTTGTCTGAACCTCTACTTTATCACCCTCGGTAACGGCTACCTCGCGCATATTATCGCCAAAACGCATAACCTTAAGATTTTTCGAAACAGCTACACCTACGGCTGACTTCATCCAATCTCCCATACGCTCAATGACATTTTGGTTTTGCCAATAACCTGCTATTATCTTTCTGGGCATTCTGAGCCTTGCTGCAATAAAACCGTGCTCTCGGTCACCGTGAGCAGCCTGATTAAGATTCATAAAGTCCATATCTATTTCATCATTGGGTATTTCTTTATTGTACTGTGTTGCAAAATGACAGTATGGCTTTTGTAAATTATTAAGACCGTTAATCCACATTTTAGAGGGGCTGAAGGTATGGCACCATGTAATAATTCCCGCACAGGTGTCATCATAGTTCGCCTCTTTTACAATATCGGTAATCTCCTGATTGGTTTTTGCCGTAACTTTATAAAGTAGAGGATAGGGCAACAACTCTGACAGCTTATCTGCCATTTCTTTTGCTCTCTCTTCTACAGTTACCAAAACCTCAGGACCGTATAAAAACTGTGAGCCAACTACAAACCAAAAATTGTATTTCATAATCAAAACTCCTTTTAACTTTAATTTTATCTAATTATATACCCGATTTTTAAATTTCACAAGAAATTTGATGGTTGAGTGTAGACATTTATTGAGATATGTGATATTATTTCCATATAAAAGGTTGGTGTTATAGAAACATGTTGGGAATTTATGAGAAACGACATTTTTCTGACGGAGAAAAAGTATGGTTTGGAAGATACAGAAATCTTACCAATTTACTGCATTGGCATTTTGAATGTGAGCTTATACGTATAGTAGAAGGCAGAGCAAAAATTAAAATCGGAGAAGCGTACTTTGAGGCAAATAAAGATGATTGCTTTTTTTGTTCGGGCGGTGAAGTACATTATATTATCGGTGAGCCTGATGTACAGGTGGAAATAGCTATATTTGACGAAGGCTTGATAAATGATATAACCGATAAATATATTCTTTATTCTCCAAAGCTGCCAAAAGAAATTCCAGTAAAGGAAAATCTGCGTGTAATAAAAAAGGAGTTGGAGGCTAAAGGTCGGTTTTACGGTGAAGTAATCGAAAATCTGTCAAGAGGTCTGATTATTGATATTTTTCGTAATTGCAAAATCGTAAAGCGTGAGGAAAAACTTAGCTTTCAGCAGAACCTTATTACCAAAATAAACAGTGAATTTTCTTTTATAACCTTTGATGAAGCGGTCAAATATTCGGGATACAGCCCTTCTCACTTTTCAAAGATGTTTAAGAAGCTGTGCGGTATGAATTTTTCTCAGTATCTTAATATAATCAGGGTGGAAAATGCAATTATGATGTTGCGTAGTGATAAAAACGAGAATATAACCACTATTTCAACAAAAAGCGGATTTTCAACCGTACGCAATTTTAATAGAGTGTTCAAGCAGATTACGGGATATTCACCTCTTTCACTTCCCAATGATTTTGTTATAGATACGGGACTTTGTATTTTCAAAACAGAGGATTTTGACCCTACCGATGAAACATCAATATTGATATAAAGATAAAAACGGGGATTTCTCCGTTTTTTATTTTAAAAGGTAATTTGTCTTGACTTTGCTCAAAAACAATAGTATAATACCACGTGTTGAACGCAAAAATCGAGTTTTTTTGATAAAATACGTTCAAAATAATTTGGTTTCACAAAAAAATGAAACAAAATAAGGGGAATTATACTATGAGTGAATGTAAACTTTCAAGAAAGTACTTTGATATACTCACCTATCTTGATAAGGTGGCTGAAAAGAAATCACAGCGTGATATTGCGGAGAATACAGATTTATCCGTAGGAACAGTTAATAAGGCTATTGCAGAGCTTATTGAACTCGGTTTTATTAAAGACGGTGCTGTAACTGACAAGGGATATGAAGTTCTTGAACCCTATAGAGTAAAGAGAGCCGTTTTTATTGCTGCAGGTTTTGGCTCTCGCCTTGTGCCTATAACCCTTAACACACCAAAACCCTTGGTTCGAGTTAACGGCAAAAGAATGATAGATACTCTTCTTGATGCTGTTGTGGCTGCCGGTATTGAGGAAATATATATTGTAAGAGGCTATCTTGGCGAACAGTTTGACCAGTTGCTTTATAAATATCCTAACATTAAATTTATAGAAAATCCTCTTTATAATGAGGCAAACAATATTTCTTCCGCTCTTTGCGTAAGACATTTGCTTAAAAATGCTTATGTGCTTGAGGCTGACCTTGTGCTTTATAATCCTGAGCTTATACAGAAGTATCAGTATATCTCAAATTATCTTGGTGTTCCTGTTGATTATACTGATGACTGGTGTCTTATGACCAAAAACAAAATTGTAACCAAGGTGCAAATCGGCGGTTACGACTGTCATCATATGTATGGTATTTCTTACTGGGATGAGGAATCCGGTGCAAAGCTTTATGAAGATATCAAAAAGGTATACGAAATGCCCGGCGGTAAGGAAAGATACTGGGATCAGGTGGCTCTTGAATATTGCATAAGTAATTATAAGGTTGAGGTTCGCCAGTGTACCTTTGATGATATAATTGAAATTGACAGCTATTCAGACCTTAAAAAGCTTGACGGAGCATATTGTTAAAAAAATCCCTGCGAGAGCAGGGATTTTTTTATACACTGTAAAGTAAATCGCAGTAATTGGGGTAAGGCCACTCGTTTTCATCAACAAGGGTTTCGGCGGTGTCAACACTATTTCTTATAGAGTTCATAATAGGAATAATATTGTCGCGGTATGCCTTTGCCTTTTCAAGAATGTCTTCCTTTGTTTCAGCATCCTTGATTGCTTTTTCAAGACTTAGAGAATCCTCATAAATACTGTCACAAAGCTCAGAAAGCTTTTCTGTTACGCTTCTTTCATATTTTGCAGTTATTCCTGCACCCTCCTTTGCAGAAAGGTTAAGGCATAAATCGGCACTAACCTTGCTGAGTACGGGAAGAAGCTGTTCTTTTGCCATGCGTATAACGGTAAGACCTTCGATATGAAGACTCTTGTTATATCTTTCAATGTTAATAGACTCTCTTGATTTAAGTTCGGCCTCGGAATAAACATTGTACTTTTCAAAAAGTGCAATGTTCTTTTTATCTGTGTAGTAGGGAAGAGCAGAAACGGTATCGGTAAGATTTAAAAGACCGCGTTTCTCAGCTTCCTCCTGCCACTGCTTTGAATAACCGTCACCGTTAAAGATTATACGTTTGTGAGCTTTGTAGGTTTCGCGAATAATGGAGTGAACCTCGCTGTCAAAGTCCTTTGCTTTTTCAAGTCTTTCGGAAAAACTGTCAAAGGCTTCGCAAACAATGGTATTAAGAATGGTATTGACACCCGCAATAGACATAGGTGCACCAAGCATTCTGAATTCAAATTTGTTTCCTGTGAAAGCAAAGGGAGAGGTGCGGTTTCTATCGGTGGTTGCCTTTCTTATAGCAGGAAGCGTCTTTACACCGAAATCCATTTTTTCTCTTGCCTTTTGGGTGTACTCTGTATCGCTTTCAATAGAATCAAGTATGCTTGTCAGCTCATCGCCAAGGAACATAGAAACAATAGCGGGAGGTGCCTCCTGACCGCCAAGACGGTGGTCGTTTCCTGCGGAGGCTACGGATAGACGGAGTAAATCCTGATGTAAGTCCACAGCCTTAATAACAGCGCATAGAATAAGCAAGAACTGCATATTTTCACTAGGGGTTTTACCCGGGTTTAAGAGATTTATACCCGTATCGGTGGAAATAGACCAGTTGTTGTGTTTACCGCTTCCGTTAAGATTTCCAAATGGCTTTTCGTGAAGCAGACATACAAGGCCGTGCTTTTCAGCTACCTTTTTAAGAATTTCCATAGTAAGCTGATTATGGTCGGTGGAAATGTTTACTGTAGTGAAAACAGGTGCCATTTCGTGCTGAGAGGGCGCAACCTCATTGTGCTTTGTTTTAGAGGGAATTCCGAGCATCCAAAGCTCTTTGTCAAGTTCCTTCATAAAAGCAGACACTCTTGGGCGGATAACGCCGTAATAATGGTCGCCAAGCTCCTGTCCTTTTGGGGCGGGGGCGCCAAAGAGTGTTCTTCCGCAGAATCTTAAATCCTCTCTCTTGTCGTAAAGCTTTTTGTCAACAAGGAAGTACTCCTGTTCGGCACCAACGGTTGGTTTTACGCTTTTTGCTTCATTGTTTCCAAAAAGACGGATAAGACGAAGCGTGGAATCATTAAGTGCCTGCATTGAGCGTACAAGAGGAGTCTTTTTGTCAAGGGCATGTCCGCCGTGAGAATAAAAAGCGGTAGGAATACAAAGAGAACCATCCTTTACAAAGGCGTAGGAGGTAGGGTCCCAAGCGGTATAACCCCTTGCCTCAAAGGTGGCACGAAGACCGCCTGTGGGGAAGGAAGAACCGTCAGCCTCGCCCTTTATAAGCTCTTTGCCCGAAAATTCAAGCAGAACGTTTCCGTCGTCGGTAGGGGTAATAAAGCTGTCGTGCTTTTCGGCGGTAATGCCGGTCATAGGCTGGAACCAGTGGGTGAAATGGGTAGCGCCCTTTTCAACAGCCCAATCCTTCATCGCCTGTGCAACAATACCTGCAATAGATGGGTCAAGAGTTTTTCCCTGTTCAATGGTTTTCTTGAGTGCCTTGTAGGTATCCTCAGGCAGATACTCTTTCATAACCGTATCATTAAATACATTACAGCCAAAGTAATCGGTGATTTTTTCCATAAATAACTCCTTAGCCAAACTTAAAAATCTAATCTTTTACATTATATAATATAAGTTTTTATTTGTCAAACTAATGATAGTCACTTTTGCTTTATTTCAGGTCTTTAAATTTATTTAGGAGATAAGACCATAGTGAAAATTCCTCTTTTTTATATTCTTCAAAATATATTATACAGGTGTTAGAGGGGAAGGAAAGGGTGCTGAGTTTAAAATAAACATCCCCCATTTGCTCCACGCATTTTTTCTGTATTTCAACAACATAAGTTTCATAATTGTTACGAAAATCCACTTGAGATTCTTGGCTGTCAAATAAAAACTCGGCCTTGCGCAAACCCTTGTTGTATGCATTAATAATCTCGCTGACAGTGGGTGTAATGGGGTCATCCTTTATAACAAGCTCATTTTTTACATAATAGTTATATTCATAGCTTTCGGCTTTTGGTAAATAAAAGTTAAAGGAATTTCCCTGTGAGATAAGTGTGGAGTCGGCTTTTGCATAGGTGATGTCAATATCGTGGTCGGCTCGAATGGATAGCTCTGTCAGGTTAAAGTATGTATGAAGAGCTTCTTTTCTTAAGTCATCCCAGGTTACATCAACGTGGTACCACTGTGAGTCAAGCTCTACCATATTCCACATATGGCCTACGCCCCTTGAATCTCCTGTAACAAGTATACACTTAATACCTGCATATCGGCATAAAAGCTTAAATGCTCTTGCATATCCCTCGCATACAGCGTGTCCGTTTACAAGGGCACCGTAAGCAGTGTATATGCTGTCCTTAACATCCAAATCAAAATCGCTGTCATAGGTAACCGCTTTGCAAAGGGTATCGTGGATAATAACCTCCTTTTCGAAATCGCTTTCGGCATTACGGGTTTTTTCAATTATTCTGTTTATATTGTCGTAAAATTCCTCGGCATTATCTTCAATCTGCTTTTTTGTAAAGCCGTATCCGTCCTCTGCATCATTTCTCTTAAAGGCTACCGAGGTTTTGCCGTCGTGCAGATTTATGTAATAAGAAACCGGCATCCAGTAATACTCGGGAAAATCATTTGAAAGTGCGCGGTAAGCACGGGCAACATTAACCGAAGCATTGTTGCCTAAATACCCCATATCTATCCAGCCTACTGTCAGATTTCTTACCATATTAAGCATTGTGCGGTAAAGGAATTGCTCGGTTTCGTCAAGAAAATAATAGGACCATATAAAATCCTTTTCCTCGTCTGTAAGCTGAGCCTGACTGCCCGACAGTGCCGAAACGCTTTCATCGGTTGCTATTTGAGGGGCGGTTATAACAGTGCCTGTATTTATAGTGGCTTCCCTGTCGGGAGGGACTTCTTCTTTAAGGGTACAGCCGCAGGAAAAACAAAGCCCCAAACAGAGCAAAAGACATATTGCAGTTTTAAAAAAACGCTTCAAATATTTTTACCTCTCGTTAAGAATGTTAAAGGAATTAAGAACATTATGGGCACTTTGCGTCCAACCATAGCAGGCAGGAGCAGAAAGTGTAGTTCTGGTCTTTTCTATTATACAGGAAAGAGCTGTGTCACTCAAGCCGTATTTTGAAATTTTTAAAAATATTGCTTCTATTATTCTTGCTCTTAGTGGAATGTCATCGGAGTAAGAGGCAACAAGATTGCAGACCTGTACCCCTGTATAGCGGTTGGTTTCGCTATTTTCAGTTAACTCAATACCGCCGATTGTATCTATAAAATCCATCATAAAGGGGTAATCGCATACACAGGTATGAGCTATGTCAAAGCCGTATTCTTTTGCTATTTGCTCGTCGGCATTTTTTAAAATTACGGCAGAGGTAAAGTTTTTTTCAAAATCAAGGTCTATTGCTACACCGAAGGAATCAGGAAAAATAAAAAGCACGGTTGTGTTTTCGGGAACAAAGCCTGACTGACTGTACGGAACATCGGTTTTCGGAACATCTACCCCAATAAGATTTTCTCTTGTTAATACAAAAATTACCGAAGCGAACAGTGCACCGCTTATAATTACTGCACACAGCACATAAAGAAAAGCTTTCAGTTTCATAAAATCACCAAGGATATTATTGACCGATAAATACATTTTATGTTAAAATGTCTTTTACTGGGAGTGATTGTTTTGTATTTTTCAATATCTGATGCAAATGTTTCATTTAGCGGAGAAAATTTGCTTACCGATATAAACTTTGAAATTAAAAATAAAGAAAAGATAGCTATAGTCGGAAGAAACGGATGCGGAAAAACCACCCTGCTTCGTCTTATCAGCGGCGAAATAGAAGCGGAGGGAAGTAACGCCTGCGTTAATAGGTCGCAGGATATACAGATAGGCTATCTTAAACAGATTTCCTTTGAGGATTTGTCGGTTTGTCTTGAGGATGAGCTTGAAAAGGCGTTTGCTCGGTTTATAGATATGAAAAATGAAATGGACAGGCTTCTTGTTCTTGCTCAAAATGGAGATAATGATGCAATGCTAAGCTTTAGCACACTTGAGGAAGCCTATAAAAATCTTGGAGGCTATTATTATAATAAGGAAAAGGAAACCTTAATCTCCCGTTTCGGTTTTGAAAGTCAGAGAAAAAAGCCTCTTTCTGAATTTTCGGGCGGACAGCTAACAAAAATCGCTTTTATGAAGCTTCTTCTTTCAAAGCCCGATATACTTCTCCTTGACGAGCCTACAAACCATCTTGATTTACAGACGGTGCAGTGGCTTGAAACCTATCTTCAGTCTTATCCCGGTGCAATAGTGGTTGTGTCCCACGACCAGATGTTTATAGATAAACTTGCAGATGTTGTTTATGAAATTGAATACGGCAAAATTACCAGATACCTTGGAAATTATTCTGCCTTTATAAAGCTTAAAGAAGCTCAGCGTGAAAAACAACTAAAGGAACACCTTCAGCAGAAAAAGGAAATAGAAAAGACACAGGCTCTTATTGAACGTTTCCGTTATAAAGCCACAAAGGCTGCAATGGTTCAGTCACGTATAAAAGCTCTCGATAAAACCCAAATTATTGAAGCTCCCGAACATAGCGATACAAGGGCGTTTTTTGCAGATTTTACCCCTGAACTGATAAGCGGCGGCAATGTGCTGGAGGTGAAGGACTTAAAGGTAGGCTATACCTCTGTTTTAGCAAAGGTAAGCTTCCTTTTAAAACGAGGGGAGAAAATGGGTATTATCGGTGCTAACGGCAAGGGCAAGTCTACTCTGCTTAAAACGGTTATGGGCAAGAATTCCTCTCTTGGCGGAAGTATTATTCAGGGAGTAAATGTAAGAATAGGCTATTTTGACCAGCATCTTGCACAGTATGTCAGCGATAAAACAGTGCTTGATGACTATTGGGATGCTTTCCCGTGTCTTACTCAGACACAGGCAAGAAGTGATTTGGGCTCCTTCCTTTTCAGAGGAGAGGATGTGTTTAAAAAGGTTTCTGTGCTGTCAGGAGGCGAAAAGGTACGCCTTTGTCTTTGCAAGATACTTAAAAAGAAGCCAAACTTCCTTATTCTTGATGAGCCGACAAACCACATGGATATTATAGGTAAACAGGCTCTTGAAGAAATGCTTAAAAATTATCCCGGTACAATTCTTTGTGTATCTCACGACCGATATTTTATAAAGGAGGTATGCGATAATCTTCTTGTTTTTGATGAAAGCGGTACCACACATTATCCCTTTGGTTATGAAGAATATGAAAAAATGCAAAGGGAAGAGTTGAATCAAGAAAAGAAAGAAGAAAAAACAGAGGAACCTTCTAAAAAGGGAAAATATTATTCTGCTTTTAAAGAACTTTCTAAAATAAACAAAAAAATAGAAAAAACCGAAGTAGAAATCGCACAAAAAGAAGAAAAAATAGAGGAATTGAAGGCTCTTTTACTAAGTGAGGATATATCCTCTGACTTTGTGAAACTTCAGCAGATAACAAAGGAAATTGAAGAACAGGAAATGCTTTTAAACGATATTTATGCACAGTGGGAAGCATATTGTGTTAAAAAAGAGGAACTACAGAAAGATTAAGAAAAAACTTTTTATGTTTTTGCACAAAAAAATTGACAATGTCCAAAAGATATGATACACTTTATACATAAAATTTTGAAAGGAGAAATTTCAATGAAAAAACTTTTGAGTATTTTACTCGCAGTTTGTTTGTTGCTCACCACAATGGTTGTTCCTATGAGCGCCTTTGCCCAGCAGGAAGCAGACACAGAAACAGGACTTTATTATGAGTTCGATTTTTCTGAAGATAAACTTTATGTGGATTATGATAATCCCGTAAAACCCGAGGGTCATACCTATGACTTCGTGGCTAAGAACAGTGGTACAAAGGTTAGCTATGGTAACCTTAACGGTACAGATGCACTCTATATGTATTCTGCCGGAACAAAGAACGGTAAAAATTCTACCATTACTCCTCTTAAAGAGGACGGTACTCCTATTGTTATTGAACCGGGCAAGAAATACCAGGTTAATGTTGAGTACTATACTACCCGTTTTGCAGGTTGCTGGGCAAGACCTTATCTGCCTGTTTATACTCTTTCTACCGATGATTCATTTGAAGGTATTGAGGCAAAGGATGCTGACGGAAACCAACTTTCTTTTGACGGCGGCTCTATGATTAACCACGGCGGTCTTTATAGCTGCACACAGATTGCTTACTGGGACAGCGGTAGAAATATTAGCGGTGCCGATAAGTATCTTGACGGTCACACCCTTGCCGTTGAAGAAACTGTAGACGAAGAAACAGGCGAAGTGACAGCTACTACTAATGTATTTACCAATACTGATAAAAATTATGCCGATACAGCCGTTAAGGCAGCAGGTGCTAAGTTTTCTATTAGTAAAACTGTAACTGCCAAAACTGCCGCTGAGCTTGAGGCCTTCGGTATAACACAGAACGCTGACGGTTCCTTCTCTTACGACGGCAAAACCTATACCTCTTACCTTGGTATCGGTCTTCCAACCTCTTACGGTGCACAGTGGTACGAGGGCTACGATGAAAAGGCTCCCGCTAACAAGCAGGATGCTGACGGTAACTGGTATCATCAGGGTTATGCTGAATACTACATAACCGATATTACCATTCAGGAATTAAACTCTGTTGCTACGCTTCATTATCTTGACGGTAATACCTCTGAAAAAGCTTTGACAAAGGGTCAGCCTATTGTACTTGAAGATGCTGTTGATCCTTACAACTCTTCCGATATTTTATGGTCACTATCTCCTGATGAGTATGTGGCTCTTCCTGAAGTTTCTGATGGAAGCAATATTGACATTTATCAGATTGCTACCGGTGTACAGGGCTTTGAATCCTATAGCCACAACACTCTGTATGTTGAAAATAAATGGCTCACCAACGCTATGATAAGCGATGAGTATGCTTACAGCGGCAAGAAGTCAATGAAGTATGAAAATACAAACCTTAATGTAATGACTGCTCAGCCAACTGATTGGGAAACAGAATGGACTAAATATTATAGCTATGATGCTGATACCGATACCTTCGCTATTCTTGGTGGCGACGCTGCTCCTACATTTGAAGCCGGAAAGTATTATAAAACAAGACTTTCCGGTGAACTTGAACAGGGCGGTTTCATGGTTAAAGACCTTGGTCCTTCCGCTAAAGATGTAACTTATACATATGATTACAAGGTATCCTTTAAGTACTATGTTCCTGAGGAAGCAGCTCAGAACTTTACTATTCATGCTTTACAGTTCAACACCGGTAACATCTGGTGGGGTTCAGCAACCACAAGTCAAAAATATATTATTTCAAAATCTGCTACAAATGGTTGGGTAGACTTTGAAATGCGCGTTAAGGCTACTGATGTAGGTATTAGTACTGCCAACAGCGGACATCAGTCCATTCTCCTTGTTGTTAAAACCGAAGGTACATCCTATGCTAATGCAAGAAATAACATAATGTATATTGATGATGTTAAGGTTGAAGAACTTGACCTTTCCAACATCAAGGCTGTTTATCACTTCAATAACGGTCAGGAAGACTTAGTTGTTGAGGATATTGCCCCTGAAACAGATTTTGCTGTCAGTGCTATGCCCGAGACAATTCCCGAGGGCAAATATTTCGCAGGCTGGTATCTTGACGAAGAACTTACTAGAGCTGCAGGTGCTACAATTAACACTTTAGGTAGTATTGAGCTTTACGCTAAGTATGAAGATTATGTTTCTAATAAGACCTTTGATTATAAGAATGCTTCTATAGCTGCTGTAAACGGCCTTGCTTATATGAAGGACGGCGTTTATAATACTACTCTTACCGAAACAAGCTGGGCTTCACAGGGCTATACCGCTGACGGCTTCTATATGGCTAAGCCCGCTACCGGTAGTGCAAGTGCATTTAATCCTACTAAGACCAGTGGCTTAGACCAGTTGACTGGCTCTCTTGCATCCAGTGGTTATACACATATTACAGACAAAGGCGATAAATACGCTGCTATGGAGGTTGGCGAGGAAACTAATATCGGTTGGGCTATTTTCTCTAACCTTATTATTAAGGATGCTTCCGGTAAGGCATTTGTTCCTAAGGCTAATACAGGCTATTCTGTAACCGTTAAGTACAATGTTACTGAGGTTGGCCCTGCAAATACAAAGCTTGACCTTATTGCAGGCAGAAAACTTTCAATGACTGCTACAGGCGCTAATGATAAAAACAACGCACAGTATGGTACAGCAAGCGCTGGTCAGATAAATCTTGATACCGAAGGTGTACATACTCATACCTTCACTATTTCTACAGGTGCTATGGCTGATGCTGTTCCCGTTCTTTCACTTCATGCTACCCTCACCGGCTTTAAGGCTCGTAAGGTTGCTGAAGCTAACGGTGTTGAGTCCTATACTCTTGACGATGGAAGCGTAGTATATCCCTTTGAAATCATTGGCAGATCTCAGTTCTATATTGAAGAAGTAATCGTTGCCGAGCTTGATTGTTCCGTTACCTATGTTAACGGTTCAAGCACTACTTCTGTAGCAGGTGTTAAGGGCGATGTTATTGAATATCCCGAGCTTGGTGCAAACATAAGCTATGACCACGTATGGTCACTCTCTGATACAGAGTACATTCCTGTTCCCGAAACAATGGATGGTAACATCACAGTTTACGCATACAAGAACCCTGTTCTCGGTATGGAAAACTATGCAAGCCATCTATATGGAAATGGTATAAATGTAAGCATTACCGACGAAAAGGTTTATAGCGGTGACAAGTCCTTCAAGTATGAGGATATTGACTATGATCCCGTTCGCGCTGACCAGGCTAATACTGAAATTGTTATCGATGAAGAAAACACCACTACTGCTTGGCTTAAGGATGGAAATCAGTTCTGCTGGAAGAATACCTATATATTCGATGAAGAAACTCAGACTATGGTTAGCACTGCCAGCAAATATACCGAGGCTCCTGAGTTTGCTGAAAACACCTTCTTCCGTAACAGAAACGCTATGAAGGAGCAGAGTGTTGCTCTTTGGGTTCTTGAACCCGGTAAGACCTATAAGGTTAAGTTTAAGTATTATGTTGAAAATATTTCTGCTAACCTTAATGTAGAGGCTCATATCGGTAGTTACAATATCTGGGGAACAACCGCTACTCCTAACACATTTGTGATTTCTGCTGATACAGAAACAGGCAAGTGGCTTGACGGCGAAGTGTTCTTCGTTAACTCGGCTGAAACAGCATCCAATTCTTACCTGTATCTGATTATCAACAACAGTGTTGTTTGCTCCGGTGACACAGTTTACTTTGATGAGTTTACCTTAAGCGAGGCTGTTACAGTTGACTTCGAGCTTCTCGAAGGCTGCACTCCTGTAACTCTCGGTAACCTTGATGGTACAACCTTTACTGTATTCTATGGTGTTGACGAAGAAATTACAGCTCCTGTTGTAATTGATGCTAACGGCAATCCTGTTACTACTTGGGTAGATGAAGACGGTGAAGTTGTTACCGAATTCGTAGCAGGCGGATACTACTGTGCTACCGAATCTGCTGAGCCTGAAATAGTATATGGTGACTGCAACGGTGACGAAGTTGTTAATACTACCGACCTCGCAGCTCTCAAGCTCTATCTTGCAGCCAGTGGTGATGTAGAAGCCGGTGCCGACTGCAACGGCGATGGTATTATTAATACTGCTGACCTTGCGGTTCTCAAGCTCTACCTTGCAGGTAGCGGTACTTTAGGTCCCCAGTAATAATTAAAAATCAAAAATTGACCTTGCGAAAGCAAGGTCAATTTTTTGTTTACTTAATTAATTTCTTTACTTGAAAGTGAAAATATGTTACAATAACTCTATAATTACAAAGATAGGAGAATTGATTTTGTCTTTTCCACTTGAGAGAATAAGAAACTTTTGTATAGTGGCTCATATTGACCATGGTAAATCTACTCTGGCAGACAGGCTTCTTGAACTAACCAGCTCTGTCGAACAGCGTGAGATGGAAGAACAGATACTTGACAGTATGGATTTAGAGAGAGAACGCGGTATTACCATAAAGGCTCACGCCGTTACCCTCTATCATACTGCTGCAGACGGCGAAAGGTACGAGCTTAATCTTATTGATACCCCCGGTCACGTTGACTTTAATTATGAGGTGTCCCGTTCACTTGCAGCCTGTGAGGGTGCAATTCTTGTGGTTGATGCTTCTCAGGGTATTGAGGCGCAAACGCTCGCTAATACCTATCTTGCCGTTGACCATGGCCTTGAAATTATGCCTGTTGTCAACAAAATTGACCTACCCTCTGCTGAGCCTGAAAGAATTATAAATGAAATAGAAGATGTTATCGGTATTGAGGCACAGTCTGCTCCACGAATTTCTGCAAAGACAGGACTTAATGTTGAAGAAGTGCTTGAAAGAATAGTTACCGATATTCCGGCTCCTCAGGGGGATAGAAACGCGCCTCTTAAGGCTCTTATATTCGACTCTTACTATGATGCTTATAAGGGTGTTATTGTATATTTCCGCGTTGTTTCAGGTAAAATCAAGGCGGGAGATAAAATCAGAATGATGGCTACGGGAGCAGAGTTTGACGTGGTTGAGGTTGGCAGAAAACAGGCTACCTGTCTTATGCCCTGTGACTGTCTTGAAGCGGGTGAGGTTGGTTATCTTGCCGCCTCCATTAAAACCGTAAAGGACGCCTGTGTGGGCGATACTATCACTTTGGTTGACAGACCGGCAGAAAATGCCCTTGAAGGCTATAGAAAAGTAAACCCTGTTGTGTTCTGCGGTATTTACCCCGCCGATGGTGCGCGATATGGTGATTTAAGAGAGGCACTTGAAAAGTTACAGCTTAATGATGCCTCGCTTCTTTACGAGCCTGAAACAAGTAAAGCCTTGGGCTTTGGATTCAGATGTGGATTTCTCGGTCTTCTTCACATGGAAATTATAGAAGAAAGACTTGAGCGAGAATATAATCTTGATATAATCACCACTGCGCCAAGTGTTGTTTACCGCTTTACCTTAAATGACGGCAGTACCGTTGATGTAGATAATCCTACTAATTATCCCGACCCCGCTTCTATTGTAGAGGCTATGGAGCCTGTAGCCGACGTGCATATCTACAGCCCTAATGATTATGTAGGTGCTATAATGCAGCTTTGTGAGGAACGAAGAGGCGTATATACCGATATGAAGTATATGGGTGACAGGGTGGACATTCACTATATTATGCCTGTGGGCGAAATTGTATATGACTTTTTTGATGCTCTTAAATCCCGTACAAAAGGCTATGCCTCTTATGATTACGAAACAAAGGGCTATGAAAAGAGTAAGCTTATAAAGCTTGACGTTATGCTTGCAGGGGATGTTGTAGACGCTCTTTCCTTTATCGTTCATGTTGACAATGCTCACGCAAGGGCAAGAAGAATTGCCGAAAAGCTTAAGGAATTTATCCCCCGTCAGCTTTTTGAGGTGCCCGTTCAGGTTGCTGTGGGCGGAAAGATAATTGCCCGAGAAACCGTTAAGGCAATGCGTAAGGACGTACTTGCAAAATGCTATGGCGGTGATATTACCCGAAAGAAAAAGCTGCTTGAAAAGCAGAAGGAAGGTAAAAAGCGTATGCGCAGACTGGGTAAGGTTGAGGTACCTCCCGATGCGTTTATGGCTGTGCTTAAGCTTGATGAATAAGATTTGTTGTATTTTCGGTGCGGGGGAAATAAAGGACGCTGTTGTACCTGAAAATTCCCTTATAATTTGTGCTGACGGCGGATATGAATACTTAAAGAATATAGAAATTGAGCCTGATTTTATTGTGGGTGATTTTGATTCTCTCGGTTTTGTACCACAGGGGGATAATGTCACTGTTTTGCCTACTGTTAAGGATGAAACCGATATGGCAAAGGCTGTGGAAATTGGGGAAAATAATGGTGCTGATACCTTTGTTTTATACGGCGGAATGGGCGGAAGACCTGACCATACCTTTGCAAATATTCAGCTTTTAACCCTTATAGCAAGTAAAGGTAAAAGAGCTTTTTTGTTAGGAGAAGGAACAGTTATTACCGCTGTTTGTAACGGCAAAATTTGCTTTGATGAACAAAATAAAGGTTATGTTTCTGTGTTTTCCCACTCTGAAAAGTCTGAGGGCGTTTATATCAGTGGTCTTAAATATGAGCTTGAAAATGCACAAATTGTAAATACCATACCCCTTGGAGTCAGTAACGAATTTATTGGCAAAAAGGCAACCGTCAGGGTAGAAAACGGAACTCTTGTAATAATGTGGCAGGAAGATATTTGTCAATTTATAAAAACTTTAAATTCTCATTAAAAAAAGAGCCGTTAGGCTCTTTTTTATCTTATCATAGTCTGAACGCCGTCAACAAATTCGGTGACAGCCTTTTCAAGCTTATTTTTCCCTTTAGTAAGCTGTTTGCTGTTGTCTATCATCATTTTTCCTGCGATAGCAACACCTATACCTGCGGCAACGCCGATTATCATACCTTCTACAAAACAAGTAACCTTACACATAATAAAACCTCCTTTGAAAATAGCATTTCCAAAAGAGGAATTTATTATTCCGGAATAATACGGGGATATTTGTTTGTAAAAATTTCCAATAAAATACCGCTTATAAAGCCTGTAACAGCACCCGAAATAATCATTATGGGAAGAAGATAAATAATTCCGACGGTGTCTATAATAAAAATCGCGGCTGTTATCTGTGCAAGGTTATGACAAACGGCGGCAACGGTGCCAACACCTGCAAAGGAAAATATTTTGAAATTAGTAAAAATCAGCACCGCAAGTGTGGATAAAACTCCCCCTGCAAGAGAAAAAACAAAGGAATAAAAATTACCGAAAAGCAGAGCCGATAAAATTATTCTCACAAAGTTTACAGCTACTCCTCCCCGTACCTGTTTTTTAGAAATCAGAAGCATAGAAACGCTGTTTGCAAGTCCTAACTTAAAGCCAGGAATAAACGGAATAAAGGCAAAAACAAGACCTTCTACATAGGAAATTGCAAGAGCAAAAAGGGTGAGCAGTGAATATAGGGTGATTTTTTTTGCCATTACTCCACCTCCAATACTGCTTTTGCAGGAAGGCAGATAACGGTTTGGCCTTTTTTACTTATTTTCCCCTGATTTATGCAAACCTTGTCGGGACAGTGGGAAGACTTTACAAAGGCTTCTCCGTTTTTAATCACTACCGTATTTTCGGGAAGAGTAATAACCTTATCTTCAGAAAGGGGTACCCTCATATATTCTTCATTATCAAGGCTTATAACAAGGGTTGTGCCGTAGGCTTTTGGTATAAACAGCATAGCAAAAAGCAGAGCAAGACCGCATAGTATTATTAAAACAAGTAAAATTATATCTGCTTTTTTTACCATACAGTTCACTCTCCTTTAAATTACAGTATACCACACCTTTACAAAAAAGAAAATAAATTGTATAATAATTGTATGAAAAAATTAATTGCTTTGTTTACCTTACTGACTTTGCTTTTCTGCTGTGGCTGTGGCACAAAAGCTTATAGAAATACCGATACCTTTTTTATGATGGATACGGTGGTCACCATTTCTGCTGACTGCTCAGACTCTGTTATAAAAGAGGCTTTTGAGCTTTGCACATATTATGAGAATATGCTAAGCCGTACAAAAGAGGAAAGCGATATATACAGAATAAACAAAAACGGCAGTGCTACTGTCAGTGACGAAACGATAGCTCTTATTGAAAAAGCGGTGTACTATTCGGATTTATCTGAGGGGTGCTTTGATATAACGGTTTCGCCTGTCAGCAGTCTTTATGATTTTAACGGTAAGACTATGCCAAGTGATGAAGAGATAAAAGAAAAGCTTCCCCTTATTGACTATAAAAAAATAAAGATTGACGGTAATACCGTAGCCCTTGAAGGCTCTCAGCTTGACCTTGGGGGAATTGCAAAGGGTTATATAGCCGATAAGGTGGTAGAGCTTCTCAAAAGCAAGGGTGTAGAAAGAGCAACTGTTAACCTTGGGGGAAATGTTTATGCTTTCGGGGATAAAAATATAAGAATCGGCATAAGAAAGCCCTTCAGTGAAGAAATTGCCGTAACGGTTGTGTCAGACAGCGCAAGCTTTGTGACTTCGGGAATTTATCAGCGATATATTGAAAAGGACGGCAATATATACCACCACATCATCGACTGCAAAACAGGCTATGGTGTAGTGAACGATTTAAGCAGTGTTACGCTTATCGGGGAAAGCTCGGTGGACTGTGATGCGCTGTCTACTGTATGTATGCTTATGGGAAGTAGAGATGCAGTAAAGCTTATTGATGCCGTAGAGGGATTTGAGGCAGTTTTAATACTTCGTGACGGTAGCATTAAGGTGACAGGCGGGCTAATGCTTAAAAATGGTGTTATAACCGCTAATTAATTTACAAATTATACTTTATTTAAAGTATGTTTTAAGGTATAATATAAAGGATTTCATCCTAAGGAGATTTTATAATGGGTTTATTTCAGAAAATTTTCGGTAATTACAGCGAAAAGGAAATAAAAAGACTTATGCCCTTACAGCAGAAGGTTTTAGAGCTTGAAGAGGAATATAAGGCTTTAAGTGACGAAGAGCTGAAGGCAAAAACAGATGAATTCAAGGAGCGCCATAAAAACGGGGAGAGTCTTGATGACCTTCTTCCTGAAGCCTTTGCCGCCTGTAGAGAAGCAGGTGACAGAGTACTTGGTATGCGTCATTTCCCTGTTCAGATAATCGGTGGTATTGTTCTTCATCAGGGAAGAATAAGCGAGATGAAAACAGGTGAAGGTAAAACTCTTGTAGCGACACTTCCTGCTTATCTTAATGCTATTTCCGGTAAGGGTGTTCATATTGTTACCGTTAACGATTACCTTGCAAAGCGTGACTCTGAATGGATGGGTAAGCTTTATCGCTTTATGGGACTGTCGGTTGGTCTTATTGTTCACGGTATGGACAATGAGCAAAAGAGGGAAGCCTATGCCGCAGATATAACATACTGTACCAATAATGAGCTTGGTTTTGATTATTTAAGGGACAATATGGTGACTTATGCAATTGAGCGTGTTCAGCGCGGACACAACTTTGCTATAGTGGATGAGGTTGACTCTATACTCATAGACGAAGCCAGAACACCTCTTATTATATCGGGACACGGGGATAAATCCACCGACCTTTACGACAGAGCAAACCGTTTTGTAAAGGGACTCAGAAAATGCGTCGTAAGGGAAATGGACAATAAAATGAGCGACGAGGAAGCTAAGTATGACGGCGACTATGTTGTTGATGAAAAGGCAAGAACTGCCACTCTTACTCCTTCGGGTGTAGAAAAAGCAGAAGCTTATTTCGGTATAGAAAATCTTAACGATGCTGAAAATATGGCAATTGCTCATCACGTTACACAGGCAATCCGCGCCCACGGTGTGATGAAGAGGGATGTAAACTATGTTGTCAAGAACGGCGAGGTAGTTATTGTTGATGAATATACAGGCCGTCTTATGTTCGGTAGACGATATAATGAGGGGCTTCATCAGGCTATTGAAGCCAAGGAAGGCGTACAGATAGCTCAGGAATCAAAGACACTTGCAACCATTACCTTCCAGAACTTCTTCCGTCTTTATAATAAGCTTTCGGGTATGACAGGTACTGCTATGACCGAGGAGGCTGAGTTCAGTGAGATTTATAAGCTTGACGTAATTGAAATTCCTACAAATAAGCCTGTTATCAGAAGGGATACCGATGATGTTATTTATAAAACAGAAATGGGCAAATTCAGGGCGGTTATAAAGCATATTATCGAGTGCAATAAAAAAGGTCAGCCTGTACTTGTAGGTACTGTTACCATCGAAAAAAGCGAGGTCTTGAGTAAGCTGCTTAAAATGCAGAAGATTCCCCATAATGTGCTTAATGCGAAGCATCACGAAAAGGAAGCGGAAATTATTGCTCAGGCAGGAAAACTCGGTGCGGTTACCATTGCTACCAATATGGCAGGTCGAGGCACAGATATTATGCTTGGCGGTAATGCGGAGTATCTTGCTAAAAGTGAATTAAAGCACAGAGGCTACAGCGACGAGGTTATTTTAGAGGCTACAGGCTTTGCTGAAACTAATGAAGAAGAAATTGCAAAGGCAAGAGAGGAATATAAAGAGCTGTATGCTGCCTTTAAGGCAGAAATCGCTCCTGAGGCAGAAAAGGTAAGACAGGCGGGCGGTCTTTGTATTATCGGTACCGAGCGTCACGATTCAAGACGTATTGATAATCAGCTCAGAGGCCGTGCAGGACGACAGGGTGACCCGGGTACAACCAAGTTCTATATTTCTCTTGAAGACGACCTTATGCGTCTTTTCGGAGGAGAGAGAATGCTTAGTGCTATGGATGCGCTTAATCTTGGTGAGGATGTACCTCTTGAGTACGGTATACTTACAAAGGGAATAGAAAGCGCCCAGAAGAAGAAAGAGGGCATAAACTTTGCTTCCCGTAAAAGTGTTCTTGAATATGATGATGTTATGAATAAACAGCGTGAGCTTATATATGCTCAGCGTAACAAGGTTCTTGACGGTGAAGACCTTAAAGAAACTGTTATGAAGATGATTGATGACACCATTGACAAGAATATCGGTATGTTTATTTCTGATATACCTGCTGACGAATGGGATTTTGACGGACTCAGAGCATTTTTCGGCGGGTGGCTGTGCAGAGAAAGTGATTTCTATTATACAGTTGACCAACTTAATAACATCAGCCCTGAGGATATAAAGGAAGAACTTAAGGAAAAGGCAAGGAAAAAGTATGCAATGAGAGAAAAACTTTTCACTGCCGAAATAATGCGTGAGGCAGAAAGGGTAATTCTGCTCAGGAATGTTGATAGTAACTGGATGGACCATATTGACGCTATGGACCAGTTAAAACAGGGTATCGGTCTTCGAGCCTACGGTCAGCACGACCCTGTTGTTGCTTACAGAAATGAAAGCTATGATATGTTTGAAGCTATGACCGATTCTATTCGCGAACAAACTGCAAAGCAGTGCCTTAGTGTTGTTATTAAAAGCGACGAAGAGGTAAGGCGTGAAAAGGTGGCACAGGAAAGCTCGGCAGGTGATAAGCCTTCTACGGTGCGAGGAACGGGTGTTGTTGCTCTTAATGCTCTATGTCCCTGCGGAAGCGGCAAGAAATATAAACGCTGTTGCGGAAAGAGCTTGAATTAATTAATATAATGTAAAAAAAGATAAGGAGAGCTTATATATGTATTGTAATATTTTGCACAGAGCTGCCAGTCCATTAATGATGGATTCACTTAAATTTCAGCAGGATACAGCCCATAAACTCGGTCTTAAAACCACTCTTCATATTCCGCTTAAGGGAATGGATTATCCCGAAATAATCGAATATTATAAACAACAAGCACGTGATTTTGGTGATGAAATAGGTATACATTTTCACGGAATAGAATCTGAGGCGTATAAAGAGGCTTTCGGTGAAGATGAGCCTATAATTATGCTGTTTTTAAAACCTTTGGAACAACGCAAGAAAATAATAGATTTTATGTTCGAAAGGTTTTATGGATTTTTTGGATTTTATCCGGTATCTATTGCGGGATACTATTTTGATGCGGATTCGCTGTCTTATATAAATGAAAAATATCCCTCAGTAAAAATAGCTGTTACAAGCTGTTTTGAGGAAGGTATAAAGATGTTTGCCGGTTGTAGTTATACATGGTATTTATTTAGTGAGGGTGGCCCTTGGACTGCATATTACCCCTCTAAAGCAAATAGTCTTTGTCCTGCAAAAAACAAAGAAGAGGCAATAGATATAATATGCGTACCTCATTTGAACAGGGATATGCTTATGTCGTATCTCAGCAGAGATGATTATTTTTCTTCTCACACCGCGAATATGCAGCGCGGAAAACTAAATAAGGGTAAAAAGTGTCAGTATATATATGATTTTCTTGATGAATGGATAGATCAGGATAAGTATAACGATACTGTATATTTTAATAATTATACCGGCTCAGGTTGGCTTAATGAGGGAAGAAATTTTGAGGAATCATCAGAAGACTCCAAGGATTTATACAGACAATGTCTTGAGTATTATAAGAAAAAATCCGATGAAGGAAAACTTGATATTGTTACAATGGAGGAATATGCAAAGATACATAAAGAGAAAGTTGCTATAGGCAGAGGTGATATTAACCTTTTCCATGATTTAGTTAGTAAATCAGGCAGAGAGCTTCTTTGGTATGTTGACTCTAATTGGAGATTAGCAATAGACCCAATTTGCGGTGGAAATATAGTTGACCTTCGTCCTTATGCAGGAAGAATTAAGCAGGATTTGGGTCCTAATTCATCACAAATGTGGAATGGAAGTTATCCATTTGCTCTTAATTTCCTGCACAGACAAGCCTATCTTTCCAGCGTTGTCGGTGGTGCGCCCCTTTCCAATCTGAGATGTCATGTTAATAAAATTGAAAGACCGGATGAGCATCAAATATATGTTGAGTTCGAGCCGATGACCATAGGTAAAGGGGAGAATGAAATAGAATTCGTTTCTTCGTTCTTATTCTGTGATGACGGAAGACTTTATTTAAAGAAAAAAATACTAAGAACAGCAAAGCCAGATACTAAGGTTAAAATTATAGAAAATATGAACGGCACTTGGGGCAGAACCGAATATCCTGAGGATATATCGGGTACCGAAATGTCTATTGAAAATAAAAACGGCGATAAAGCAGGATTTAAATGTGAATATAAATTCCGTAAGAACATTTTTGAAAATGCTACTGTACTTAGCGCAAAGGTGCCTATGATAAATACTCAGTTTACCTTTGAAACCGATATTGACGGTACTGTGGGAGAAATACGCGAGGGAGCTATGTTCAGTCCCAACTATTCGTTATGTATGACACAGTATGTAAAAGCAGGGGAGGAGTCAAGCATATGTTTAAGAATAAAAAGCCTCAAGTAGTTGTCAGATGTCCATGGTGCTTTGTTAAGGACATAGACGCTCAGTTGCGCTATTCTTCAAAAGAAGATTTGTATTATTGCCTTAAATGCTGTTACACTGCGAAGAAACATAAAACAGCAATGAAAGAACTTAATAATGTTAAAAAAGAAAGATATAAAAGTTATTATTAAAGTGAAAATCAGGATGGAACCCCATCCTGATTTTTTTCATATACTGTTAACGGGTGAAATACCCGAAAGGAGAAATTAAAATGTTTGATTCACAAAGAATGAATATGAATGAAAACACGGATAATTCTTGCAAACAGGCATTGACACTGGTATTTATTGAAAATCAGGTGATAGAACAGGTATATGAGCCTGACACCGCATTTATAAGAGGTACTGCCTTTCCTGAACTTGACAAACCTCTGTGTGTAGGAGGAATGAAGGGTGAATGACAGAAAAATGTTAAAAAGGAAAATTCACGAATTTGACTTCTCTATAAAGGAAATGGAACTTTATCTTGATGTTCATCCTACTTGCAGAAGAGCACTAATGCTTCTTGATGAACTAAGACGCAAAAGAAAGGAACTGGTGGCAGCTTATGAACAACGCTTCGGCCCTTATATAGTTACCACCAACGATGCACCGGCAACAGAGCCTTGGCGCTGGATAGATTCCCCATGGCCTTGGGAAATAAAGGAGGGTGAAGTTTAATGTGGCAATACGAAAAAAAGCTTCAGTATCCCGTTAATATCAAAAACCCAAACCCTAAATATGCACAGATTATAATCAGTCAGTATGGTGGACCTGACGGTGAACTTGGTGCTTCAATGCGTTACCTCACACAGCGCTATAGTATGCCGTATAATGAGGTAAAAGGGATTCTTACTGATATAGGTACAGAGGAGCTTGCTCACTTAGAGATGGTATGTGCTATGGTATATCAGCTTACCAAAAATCTTACTGAAAAGCAGATTGTGGAAAGCGGCTTTGACAAGTATTTTGTGGACCATACTACAGGTGTATATCCAATTGCGGCATCGGCTCTTCCTTGGAGAGCTGAATATATTCAGGCGAAGGGCGATATACTCGCCGACCTTCACGAAGACCTTGCAGCAGAGCAAAAGGCAAGAGTGACCTATGATAATCTACTTCGTCTGATTGATGACCCTGATGTAAGAGAACCTTTAAAATTCCTTCGTCAGCGTGAAATAGTTCACTATCAGCGTTTTGGTGAAGCATTACGCTTAACGGCAGATAAGTTAGATAGCAAAAACTTTTATGCTTGCAATCCCAGTTTTGATAAAAACTGCGGCAAATAATAAGTAAAAAACAAAGAGCAGATGAATCTGAACGTTCCGAACCATCTGCTCTTATTGTTTATTTTTTCAGTACCTTTTTACACCAAGTACGTTTGTTGCATTTTGGGCATTTTAGGTAACGAGTGGTTCCCATGTGCATCGCATTAAGTGCCTGCATATAGGTAGGCACAATCTCGTGACCGCAATTTTTGCACTTGTAAGCACCCACACTTACTTCAAGTTTTAATGCATAGAAGCACGGTATCAAGAAAACAACGCAACTTGCGATAACTACAATAAGTTGCCATATTCCTTCAGGCATAAAATATGAGGCTGCAAGGGTTGCTGCTAAAAAGGCTATCGTACTTACAATCATAATTATCCACATAGAAACCCAAATTGTTTTGTTTTTCTTTTCTAATTCTTTTGACATATCTAAGAGAAGCTGTTCGTTTATTTGATTATTATTTTCCATATCTATTTTCTCCCCAATTAATAATTCGTTTACACTTATGCCGAGGATACTACATAAATTGAGCATAATGGAAGTATCGGGCATAGACTTTCCGTTTTCCCATTTTGATACAGCACGGTCGGTTACATTTAATTTTTCGGCTAACTGAAGCTGAGTTAAATTTTTATCTTTTCTGCAAGCGGAAATAAATTTTCCGATTTTGACCTGATTCATACTATTACCTCCTTGTATAAAGTGTAATAGATTTTAAGTGAAAAGTCTACAAACTGTTGGTTGAGTGGAGAAATCTCAAGATACAAAAATAAAAAATACATTCATATAGCACATTAGTTTACGGAATGTACGAGGTAAACCCCAAAATATCCAAAGAGGCACCAAATTTCTGTTGGGTTAGCTGATTGAAATATGAAAGACATTCGGGTAAAAATTCTGCGGTAAGTTCATTATAAAATTCAAGGTCTTCAGGAGTTCCCAAATCATCAATACAAATATGACTGCCGTCCTTTTTTATAGTGGATGGGTCTATCAGTGATTCAACAATATAACCTGAATATTGGAAATTAACTTTTGCAACTGTTGGTGAATATACGTTAATGTACAAAAGAAGACTTTTATCGTGAGCGTCATAACTAAAGTAAATATAATCAGTAGAAGGGGTCTTAATACTTGTTGTATAAGAAGGTCCGCCGACTATAACAGTATCTCGCGAATTAGTAGTGTCGGGAAATGGAATTACGTTTAATACCCTACGCTTTTGAAAATGTATAGAATATTCTCCCTTGTCTGAAGAAAGGCGGCATGGTGGGTCTTCAACACTATTAAATAGATATTCAGCACCGGAGAGGTAATTATCAGGATCGATATTTTTACAGCTTTTACAAATGTTGTTTTCGTAGACATGTCCTCCACTGAGTGTCTGCGTACTTGAATCTCCGCAGAAACGGCATATCATTTTTATATATCCGTCGTCAATACAGGTGGGATTTTTGGTTTCGGAAGTATATGAATGAGAACATTGCTTTTCAAGAGAGTTTTGTTTGTCTTGAGAGTGCTGTTCTTCGTTCTCGCTGTCGGATGAAATGCTGCTTTCCTCCTGTGATGAGGTTTCGGTTTGAGAAGGAGTAGTGGGAAGCTTATTTTCCACTTCTTTATTTTTATTACATCCTGAAAGGGATGAAATTAAACTAATGATAAGTAAAATAGCGAATATCTCTCTTACTGATTTTTTAAACATTTTTTTCATAGTTTTTCCTCCCTTTATTTCTTTATTACATTATAGCATTTGAACATATTTGTGTCAATAAATAAGCCCGACTCCTTTTGGAATCGGGCACAGATTATATACCGAAAACAGCTTTTAATTCATTCATTTTTTCATCACTTGGAGTCTTAAAGATGACAGGCTCTTTACCAATAGCTCTGTATTTGTTTTCACCCATTGCGTGATAGGGGAGAAGCTCGATGTTTGCGGGCTTGCCGTTTTCATCTAAAAAGTTTTTGATTTCTGTTATTTCTTCTACAGTATCGTTAACAGTGGGGATGATAGGAATTCTGACCCAAATCTCTTTTCCGCTTTTTAAAAGTTTTTTGAGATTGTCAAGTATAAGAGAATTGTCTACACCCACATATTTTTTGTGCTTTTGACTGTCAAAGCATTTGAAATCATAGAGAAACATATCGGTAAAGGGAAGAATTTTTTCGAAGACTTCCCATTTTATATGTCCTGCGGTATCTACGGCTGTATGTATTCCTTTTTCTTTGGAGGCCTTTAAAAGCTCTAAAAGAAAGTCGTGCTGAAGCATACATTCACCACCCGAAAAAGTAACGCCGCCATTTGAGTTATCATAAAACATTTTGTCTTTGACAATATCGTCAATTACCTCTTTGACTGAGTAATCCTTTCCGCATATCTGACGGGCATCAACGGGACAGTAAAGGGCGCACTTACCACAAAATACACATTGGTCATGGGTACACACTTCTCTGCATTTACCGCAACCGGTACATTTGTCTTTGTAAAACAGCATTTGGGTGTTAAAGTTTTGGCTTTCGGGATTGTGACACCAAGCGCATTTAAGATTGCAACCTTTAAAAAACACAGTTGTTCTGATTCCCGGTCCGTCAACAAAGGAACCATGCTCGATATCAAATAATTTTCCTGTCATAATGTTTTACCTTCTTTATGAAAAAGTTACTAATGATTAGTTCTCGTGATAATATCATTTTGAATCTTGTCTTGGAGGGTTATAAAGTTTGCGGAATATCCCGAAACACGAACCTTCAGATTTTTATATTCCTGCGGAGTGGCTTTTGCTTTTAACAGTTCTTCTCTTGAAGTGAAGCTAAGCTGAATATGAAGTCCACCCATTTTGAAATAGGTTTCAATCATTTTGCATACAGATTCGAATTTACTATCGTCTGTAATAATAGATTTGTCAAACATAACATTTGTAACGACAGAACCTGTAAGGACACAGCAAGGGTCACAGGTAGCAATGGATTTAAGTAAAGCCATAGTACCTTCTCGGTCTCTGCCTTTTGTCTGTGATGAGCCTACTGTGAGCGCTTCACCGTCATATCTGCCATCCGGGGTGGCGGGCATCATACCACCGAAATGGGCTGAGTGAGGATGATAACCCTCAAGATTACCAAAGAAAATTTTAGTGCCACGTATAGTATTAAGGTTTTTGGTTAAATTGTAAAGTTCTGTTGTAAAACGACGGGCAACATCGTCTGCCTCTTCATATCCATTACCAAAGAATTTACCCTCACGCATAATTTCTGTATGAAGGTCGGAGTCTGACTCCCAGTTGCTTTTGAGGGTATCAATAAGGTGAGCCATATCGGTACGCTTTTCATCATAAACAAATTGCTTTATAATTGAAAGAGAGTCAATAGCATTGGTGGTACCCATAACGGTGAGTCCGCCAAAGCGTTTTTCGCTGCCGCCCTGTGTATGTGAACGTCCCTCTTCAATGGTTTTGTTCATCAAAAATGCACTCAGTACATTACAGTCCTTCATACACATTTTATCGAATAGGTCATTATAGTGTATCATTCGCTTAATGTCTTTGTCAAGTTCTTGGCTGAATATTTCAAAAAACTCATCAAAGGTTTTTGCTTTTACAACCTCTTTTGTACGCTCATAAAGTGTATTTACAAGACATCGCATAATATTGCCGGTTGTAGTACCGCAGTACATAGCACCGGGAAAGGCGGGCTCGTTGCAGCCTACCATTGTGTAGGTAGATGCTTCACTGAAGGACATACCGCTGATATCCATAAGTCCCTTGATTCTGGGCTCATCGTTTACAATAGCAAGACGATTGTTTTTGTCCTTCCGCAGACAGTCAAGATAGAATTTGAAATTTTCGAAATTGGTTTTTTTGTTCCATCTCAGGCTAAGGGCAGGACGGCGGGTATCTATTTCCATAAGAGCCTCAACTATAAGCTTAGTTAAGTCATTAAAGCCGTCTTCTCCGTTTTCAAGGTAACCGCCTATTGCAAAGTGGCACTCTGCAGTTTTATCTGCCTGAAAGGAGGTAGGGGAAGTGTAGTTGCTTAAATATATAAAGAATTCCTGTAACAGTTCTTTTGCATCGTTACGTGTAATAATGCCTTTTTTTATATCGTTTTTATAAAGTGGGTAAAGATAGCGGTCTATGGTGCCCACACTATCGGGAAGGAAGTAGAAGCAGAAAATAATGGAACAAAGTCCCTCATAAAAACTTTTTGCAGGGTTCTTAGGAACATTATGCATAGCCACTGATAATGCTTCAAGCTCTGCTTTACGAACAATGTCTTGTTCATTTTTGGCGGCTTCAAGACATTCCTTTGAGCATTTTTCCGCCCACTTTATAACACCGTTGCAAACAATTTCTTCTGCCTGGAGAAATTCATATTTGTCCTTTTCAAAGCGGTACTGCTCTTTGTAAAACTTGATTTTATCGAGAACACCAGTAATTCCATTTTTAATAATATTATTATGGTTAGGGGTACTGTGTTGCCATTCTTTGCAAATAAGATTTTCTCTGTATTTGCTGTAATTTTCAGTGGTGTTAAAGTAATGTTTATTGCAAAGATCGTTAAAGGTATGGCCACCTCTCATAAAGGAGTCACTAGGTACACCTGCAGAAACTGAGCCACCCCAGTATCTGAGCATACCGGTAAAACGGTTGCTTTCCGTAATATAAACGGTTTGTGCGTTTATGTATTCCATAATTCTTTTTGCATTGAAAATGGGCTCCGGCAAAGCATAATCTTCAGGAGAATATTCTACACCCACAGGTGCGGGTATCATATCCACTTTTTTTGACATCTCTACCAAGTTTATAATTCTCTCATTCATTTAAAATCACCTCAATACTCAGTATACAAAGGAATGAGGAAAAATAAATGTACGTAATGCGCAATTTGTAATATTTGACACAAAATTATTTAAAAAACTTGAAGTTTTCTTTTGAAAATATTATACTTGATTTGGTGATAATATGTTTGATAACGATATACTTATTACAAAAATAGATAAAATCATTCTTGTGGATGATAATATTCACGGTCAACGGTTTTCCAACTATAACCACGTTCTACCCACAAATGAAATTTACTGCAGTATTGAAGGCGACGTGGATGTTACACTTAATAAACATCAATATAACGTAGTAGCAGGAGACGTTGTGGTTTTATCTCAGATGGACCATAAAAGATATACTGTAGAAAGAAATAAACTTAGCATATGTATAGATATATACTTTTCCACCCAAAAGCCCATAATGATGCAGGATTTTAAAAAGATTTCCTGTGCGGACAAGCCGAAAATTCAGGCGTTGTTTCAAAAGGCCTTTAAAATATGGGTATCTAAAAAAGATGGGTACTATTATAGGTGTGTAGGAATTTTGTATGAGATACTGTCTTTACTGCAGGAGAAAAATTATATTCCCGATAAAAAATATAATCTGATAAAACCTGCTGTAGAGTATATTGAAAATCATTTTGCAGACAGTAACTTTAAATATAGTATACTTTCTGAAAAATGTTCGGTAAGTTACGGTTATTTTAAGAAACTTTTTGTTGAAAAGTTCGGTGTCGTTCCAACCAAATATGTAACCTTGCTGAGAGTAAACTATGCCTGTGACCTTCTTAAGACAGGCGATTACAGTGTAAGCGAGGTAGCGGCGCTTGTGGGAATAGATGATATATACTATTTCAGTAAGCTTTTTAAAAATGAAACAGGAGTAAGCCCATCCCATTACAAATAAAAAATAATGCAACAGTGAATGCCCACTGTTGCATTATTTTTTTATCTTATTAGTCGTTAATAAAGAGTACCTTATGCTTTCTTGCCTGAATACTCATGGGCATCTTGATTTCTTCGCCTGTAAGAGCATCATAAATTTTTTGGGTATCGCTGAACTTAAAGTCGATAGCGTTGTTATCCGTATTGCTCATATTAGAAATGAATGCAAGACGCTTACCGTTCTTTTCATAATAGGTTAACTTGGTCTTTTCTGCACCGCAGTCGATATCTGTGAGCCAGTAGGGCTTGAACTGACTGCCTTCAATGCCGAAGTCATCAATAGCCTTCCAGATAGGTGACATAAGCTCAAGAGGCTCGGTAATAATGTTAGGACGGGGAAGAATACCGTGAACAAGAGCTATTGTCATAGAATCCTCAAAGCTCCAGTTATCAAAGGTGTAAGCAATAAGCTCATGGTTAAGGCCAAAGTTTCTTCCGATATATTCGGTTCTGATGTAGTCGGGGGTCATAGCATCAATGCTGTCCTCTCCTTGTCCGGCAATATACCACTGAACGTCCTCTCCGTCCCAGTTCATATGACAGAAGGAGTAGCAGGGAATATTGCAGCAACTGCTGATATGAGGATTGAACATACCGCCGCGTTCCTCAAAGAATTTATAAATCTCTCGGCAGAATTCTCTTACACTGCTTATCTGATAGGTGGGTTGAACGTTGCCGAAGGGGTCAACGAAACTACAACCGTGATTTGTATTGAAGCAACCGAAAGGAATACAGATGGTATCAATATAAAGTCCATCGAAATCAAAATCTGTAATTACCTTTTTAATGCCTTCACAAAGAGCCTCGCTAAAGCCGCTACCTGCACACATATGGCGGGCACGCTGATTGGGCTTTCTGTACCAGGAGAAATCTTTGATGGTGTTAGGTGCTTCCATATGAATCCATTCATCGCATTTGGAATCCCAATAAGGTGAAAGGGTAGAAAGCTCGTATCCGAAGTAAGGAATAACCTTGATGCCTCTGCTGTGGCATTCGTTAACTATTTCCATAGTTCTCTTTGTGGTGTCCTCACCGATAATCCAGCAGTTTTGGATAGGATTCCACTTTTCGTGAAGGATAAGGGTGGTAACACCAAGACGTTTCATTCTGTCATAGCAGTTTTCACCGCTGCCCTCAATTACTTCGCCTGCAAGATAGTCATTGTATTCAATCGGGATTTTGCCGTTGAAGCAGTCAATATGTAAAATCTTTTCTTTATATGGATTCTCAGGGAAAGGTTTAACAGGTGTAAACTGGAAATTAAAGTTAAAGGTAATGGGATGAGAAGCAGGTCCTTTAGGACTGCCATCGGGACGGAACCAGGTTTTTGGTGCACTGTCGGTGAGATGGAGTCTTACTATAACCTCTTTTTCTCCGTCAATTATTTCCATAGCTTTGTTTGCTGCCTCAGGTTGCCAGTTTTTGCAATGGTCTGCAGCAAAACAGAAACCTCTTGTTTCATCACCTACATACAGAATAGGCATAAAATTCATTGCCATAGAGGAAGGAATTTCTCTGCTGGAGGCAACTCTGTTTTCGGGAATGGATTTTCCTTCGAAAGAAGGAGTAGGACTTCCTGCTCTGTTGGGGAAATAATGAAAGTTTTTGGCATACTGCTTTTTAAGCGGGATTTCAATCCAAAGCTTATCAAGTGACCAACCCTTAACCTGCTGACGACCGTAAGCCTTGTCTTCATACAGGGTATGGGTACGAGGCATAGCAGAAAGAACGATGTTGGTATAACCATCAAACTCAATGGTAGAAACAACATCTACTGTGATTACTTCACTGCGCATACTACCGCAGATAATAGCCTTTTCATCATTTTTGCTGAGAACAAAGTTTTCAATTTCTGTCCACTGGCTGTCCTCGCCGTTTTCCTTTGCAACAACTCTGATTGGCGCAGAGAGAATTTCTTCACCGAGAACATTTACAGAAGAAAACAAAATATTGTTTTCTGTGGTGTAATGTCTGCCCCATACATCAATATCGATTTTGTTATCTTGGGCCTGGCATTTTATAGGGTTCCATGTGTTCATTATTTTCTTTTCCATAATTTAACCTCCTTGACGAAATGTCAAAAGTCTTTAAATTCAGTATAGAATATACTAACTTTTTTGTCAATGAAGAAAAACAAAGGAAAAATGTAAAAATTTTTCAAAAAGCAAAGCTTTATATTGAAATTACGCTGTAAAAAGATTAAAATTACTTTAGGGTGAAAACTATGGATTATATTTATGTGCTCAAAACTTGGTGCGACGGACTAATAGAACGTCAAATAAACAACGCTTATGATAAGGATATGAATGGCGGTTTTTTATGTCCTGCCTGTAAAACTGTACACGGCAGAGGAGATAACGCTGTTTATCCTTTCTATTATATGTACTATGCGACAAAGGATGAGAAGTATCGTGCGGCGGCAAAGAGATGCTTTGATTTTCAGGAAAATTATTTGTGTTCAGACGGCGGTGTTTATAACGATGGCTCTGCTACCTGGAAGGCGGTTACGGTTTTTTCGGCTATTTCATACCTTAAAACTCTTATACATTTCAGCCACCTTTTAGAAGATAAAAAAACATTTGAGCAAAGAACCCTGTTGCTTTGTAATTGGGTTTATAATAATCTTACCTCAGATTTTCCTTCGAATATTAATTATCAGTGTGCTTCTGCTCTTTGTATGGCTTTGGCGGGGGACTATTTCGGTAATAATGATTATACAGTTCGTGCTAAAGAGACACTGTGCTACGGTATGGAGCATTTTACCGATAATGGTATTCTTTACGGCGAAATAAAACCTCATAATAAAACAAGTCAGAAGGGCTGCAGGGCTATTGATATAGGCTATAATGCAGAGGAAAGTGTTCCGGCTCTTGCAGAGGCGGCGGTCGTTTTGGGAGATGAAAAATCACAGGAGTTTTTTGCTGATGTGCTGTTAAAACAACTTGACTTTATGCTTCCTGACGGAGCATGGGATAACACTTTTTCCTGCAGAAACTATAAATGGACATATTACGGCAGCAGAACCAGTGACGGCTGTGCAGGTGTATATATAATGTACAGCCATTATAATCCTGTCTTCAAGGAAGCGGCATACAGAAATATTCAGTTAATGGAGAAATGTACCTTTGACGGTTTACTGTCAGGTGGAGTGCTGTATAAAGAGGCAGGAGAAAAGCCTTGTGTGCATCATTCATTTACCCATGCTGTAGCACTTACGGATGTTTTGCTTTTGGATAAAGAGCATGAACGCTGCATAGCACCAATGGACGATTTTAGCGACAGGATAAAATACTATCCTGAGCTTGACAGCTTTAAGGTTTACAGAAATGGTTTTCTTGCGGATTTTTCTTGCTACGATATTAACCGCGACAGTATGACGGGCGGTGTTGCTTTTGCGAGAGGAGGAAGTATGACGCTTCTTTATCATAAAGAAAAAGGGCTGATTTCTGCCGCTTCTGTTTTTGCCTGTCCGCCTTTGGCAGAGCCTACGAATCAACAGTTGTCCTTAAGACCTGAAAGAATAGCTTCTCTGACACCCAGAGCACAAGTAGTAAAAGGAAGTGCGGTATATGCTTCCTGTCTTGATAACGATGCTCGAGTTTCTTTTGATGGGGACAGGGTTGTGGTGAATTGTACGCTTTCCGATATTCATTCAAATAAAGCAGACAAAATATCCTTTGTATATACATTTTACGATAACCGCCTTAATATAAAGATACATGGGGAAATGTTCAGTTATATTTTTCCGCTTATCAGTAATGCTGAAATAAAAAGCGATAACCCCTATTCAAAAAGGAATATATTCAGCTTAATAGGCGGCTTTTGTGCTGATGAATATACCTTTGAAAGTCAAAACGGCAAGGTGGAAATAGATATTATACTGTAGAAAAACAGGGAGCAGATTTTTTGTGTATCTGTTCCCTATTTTTTTGTTGACATATAAATTGTGTTAAGGTATAATTGTATACATTAATACGAAAGTGAGTGTAAAATATGCTTGAAATATCACCTAAAAGTAACCTGCTTGAGCTTAAAAGCTATAAATATTCTTTGCAGGATGTAGAGGAGCCTAACCTTTACAGAAATGTGTATAACTATGAGGATGTACCGAAGATTGCATTTAACCACAGAAGAGTACCTATGAGTATGCCTGAGGAAATCTGGATTACCGATACCTCTCTTCGTGACGGACAGCAGTCGGTAGAGCCTTATACCGTTCAGCAGATAGTTGACCTTTATAAATTGATGTCAAAGCTTGGCGGACCTTACGGCATTATCCGTCAGACCGAATTTTTTGTCTATAGCAAAAAGGACAGAGAGGCTCTTGAAAAGTGTCGTGAGCTTGGACTTAAGTTCCCTGAAATAACAACATGGATAAGAGCAAGTAAAGAGGACTTTAAATTAGTAAAGGACCTTGGAGTAAAAGAAACAGGTATACTTGTTTCATGTTCCGACTATCATATTTTCAAAAAGCTGAAAATGACAAGAAAACAGGCACTTGACCACTATCTTTCTGCCGTTGCTCTTGCTTTTGAGGCAGGAGTTATGCCAAGATGCCATCTTGAAGATATTACAAGAGCTGACTTTTACGGTTTTGTTGTGCCCTTTGTTAATGAACTTATGAAAATGAGTAAGGATGCGGGAATTCCTGTAAAAATCAGAGCCTGTGATACTATGGGTTACGGCGTTCCTTTTAGTGAGGTTGCACTTCCCAGAAGCGTGCCGGGAATTATTTACGGACTTCAGCATTACTCCGATGTGCCCAGTGAAATGCTTGAATGGCACGGACACAACGACTTTTATAAAGCAGTAACAAACGCATCAACTGCCTGGCTTTACGGCGCCTGTGCTGTTAACTGCTCACTTCTTGGTATAGGAGAGAGAACAGGTAATATTCCTCTTGAGGCTATGGTTATTGAATATGCTTCTCTTAGAGGAAGCCTTGACGGAATGGATACCACTGCAATAACCGAAATTGCCGACTACTTTAAACACAATATGGGTTATGATATACCGCCTATGACCCCCTTTGTAGGAAGAAACTTTAATGTTACAAGGGCAGGTATACACGCTGACGGTCTTTTAAAAGATGAGGAAATATATAATATTTTCAATACCGAAAAGATTCTTGGCAGACGTCCCTCTGTGATGCTTAGTAAAACCTCAGGTCTTGCAGGTATTGCTTATTGGATAAATGAGAATTACCGCCTTACAGGTGACGAGCAGGTTGACAAGCGTGATGAAGTAGTTATAAAGCTTAAAGAGTGGATTGATAAGGAATATGAGGACGGTAGACAGACCTCTCTTTCAAACAGCGAAATAGAAGAAAAGATTGAAGAATTTTCAAAAGGAAAGTTTAAAAGACTTTAAGGTAAAAAGTTATGATAGAACATAAAACCATATCTCTTGCCGACCAGGTTTATGAAAAAATCGAAACCGACATATTAAGCGGAAAATATGAACGCGGTGAGGTACTGACCGAGCTTAAGCTGAGTGAAACTCTGGGAGTTAGCCGCACTCCTGTCAGAGAAGCACTCAGACGTCTTGTGGACGACCATATTATCGAAGAGGGTACAAGAGGCTGTACAGTGCTTGGAATAAGTCAGGATGACCTGAAAGATATTTATGAAATTCGCTGTGAAATTGAGGGCGTTGCGGCACAAAGGGCGGCATCTCGTATTACAGAAGAAGAAATAGCTAAACTAAAAGAGCTTATTGATTTACAGGAATTCTACTGTGCGAAAAATGATGCTGACCATATAAAAAGCGTGGATAATGAATTTCATTACCTTATATATCGTTTTTCGGGAAGCAATGTTTTATATACAACCCTTATGCCACTTCATAAAAAGATACAGAAGTATCGTAAAGCCTCTGTAGAAAACAAAACCCGTTCAAGTCAGTCTTATGAAGAGCATAAAGCGATACTTGAGGCACTTATTAATAAAAACCCTCAGCTTGCAAAAGAAAAAATGACACAGCATGTTAAAAATGCCTATAACCATATATTAGATAAGGAGAATTAGAAAATGGGACTTACAATAGCACAGAAAATTATAAAAGAACATTTAAGAAGCGGAGAAATGAAGGTAGGAAGCGAAATCTCCCTTAAAATAGACCAGACTCTTACTCAGGATGCTACTGGTACTATGGCTTATCTTGAGTTTGAAACCATGGGTATTGACAGGGTAAAAACCGAAAAAAGCGTTGCATACATCGACCATAATACCCTCCAGTCCGGTTTTGAAAATGCTGACGACCACAGATATATTCAGTCTGTGGCAAAAAAGCACGGTATTTATTTCTCCCGTCCCGGTAATGGTATCTGCCATCAGGTGCATTTAGAGAGATTCGGCAAACCGGGTAAAACCCTTATCGGTTCTGATAGCCATACTCCCACAGGCGGCGGTATTGGTATGCTCAGCTTTGGTGCAGGCGGTCTTGATGTTGCTGTAGCAATGGGTGGCGGAGCTTACTTTATTACAATGCCTAAAATGTATAAGGTTAATCTTACGGGAAAACTCAATCCTTATGTTACCGCAAAGGATGTCAGCCTTGAAATACTCCGTATTCTCTCTGTAAAGGGTGGTGTAGGTGCTATTATTGAATGGGGCGGCGAGGGTGTTAAAACTCTTTCTGTTCCTGAAAGAGCTACCATTACCAATATGGGTACCGAGCTTGGTGCTACTACCTCTATTTTCCCTTCAGACGAGATAACAAGAGAATTTCTTAAAAAACAGGGTAGAGAAGAGGACTATATTCCACTTAGCAGCGACGAGGATGCAGTTTATGATAGGATTATAGATATTAATATGAGTGAACTTGAGCCTCTTATTGCCTGTCCTCACAGCCCCGATAATATTGTTAAGGTATCTTCACTTAAGGGCACTAAGGTTGACCAGGTTTGTATCGGTTCATGTACCAACTCTTCACTTTTCGATATGTTAAAAGTTGCTGCTATGCTTAAAGGAAAAAACATTAAGGATAGCGTTAGTCTTTCTGTTTCGCCGGGAAGTAAACAGGTACTTACTATGCTTGCTGACTGTGGCGCTCTTTCTGATATTATCGCTTCAGGTGCAAGAGTTCTTGAATGTGCCTGTGGCCCATGTATCGGTATGGGCTTTTCTCCTAATTCCGCAGGCGTATCACTTCGTACCTTTAACCGTAATTTTGAGGGTAGAAGCGGTACTGCTGACGGACAGGTTTATCTTGTTTCTCCCGAAACTGCAGTTGCCGCTGCTCTTACAGGAGAAATTACAGACCCAAGACTTATGGGTGAGGAAATAAAGGTTACTATGCCTGAAAACTTCCTTATTAACGATTCTGCTGTTATTGAGCCTGCCACACCTGATGAAGCAAAGAACATAGAGGTACTCAGAGGTCCTAACATTAAAAAGTTCCCTGATGCCCGTCCTCAGAATGACAGCCTTACTGCAGAGCTTGTGCTTAAGGTGGGGGATAATATTACTACCGACCACATTATGCCTGCAGGAGCTAAAATTCTTCCTTACCGTTCAAATATTCCTTATCTCAGTAAGTTTTGTTTCGGTGTTTGCGATACCACATTCCCTGAGCGTGCAAAAGCAGCGGGGGATAGCTTTATTCTTGGTGGTTCTAATTACGGTCAGGGTTCTTCCCGTGAACATGCCGCACTTGTGCCTATGTATCTTGGCGTAAGGGTAGTTATCGCTAAGAGTTTTGCAAGAATTCATATCGCAAACCTTATTAATGCAGGTATTATGCCTGTAACCCTTGAAAATCCCGATGATTATGATAAACTCACTCAAGGCGATATGCTTAGTCTTGAAAATATATATGACGGAATGGATAATGGTAAACTGGTTTTATCTAATAAAACCACAGGTGAAGATATAGGTCTTGTTTGCTCCTTCACCGAAAGACAAAAGGCTATATTAAAGGCAGGAGGACTTCTTGCCTATGTAGCTAAAGAGTGCTGATTTTTGGTTAATATCCTGTATGGTCTTAATTGACTGTACAGGATATTTTTTAAAGAAAAAATTCACTTAGGTTGACAGTAATGATAAATTGGAGTAATATATAATGGTAGCGACTGGAAAACAATAAAAACAAATGGAGATGAATGTTTTGAAAAAATTTTTTGCGGTTATTTTGAGTGTTATTCTGATTATTGGAATACTTCCTCTCGGCGTAGTTGCTGATAGTAATGATGATTGGAAAGAATATCTTGTTGAAGAATTGCGTGAAGTTGAAACGGGAACTATTGACGTTTCAAAATATAATGTCACCTTTGATGAAGTATTAACCTTTTTGAATTATGATATTTACTACAGCTATCCTGAAATAAGTTATTATTTTTACTGGATAGAGAATGCAAAATATAAATATAATTCCGAGTATGCCGGAACCTTTAACTTTATTTATTACTATGATGTAGAGGATATAAAGGTTATGCAGAATCAAGTAGAGGAGATTGTTGATTCTGTTCTTAAGAATGTTGATAATGAATGGAATGATTTACAAAAGGCTCTTTATATTCACGACTGGCTTTGTCAACACTATATGTATGACCTTCGTCTTTATGATGAGAATGAATATGAGTATATAAATTCCGATTTATATTCCTTCATTACAGAGGGCAGGGGAGTGTGTCAGGCGTATGCATTTACCTATATGTATCTTCTTCGCCGTTGCTCGATAGAAAGCCGTTATGTAGTAAGTGATGAAGCTAACCACGGCTGGAACATTGTCAATATTGATGGAAAGTGGTATCATATCGACGTTACCCACGATGATCCTATTGCAAATTATGATGGTGACACCGATTTTTTAGGTCTTACAGCTCATGACCATTTTCTTCTTTCTGACAGTCAGCTTCAGGAAACCTGTGTTATGCATATTAATTGGTATGAACCTTTAAGTGAAGTGTATTCTGATATGGATTATTCTGCTGTTGACACTTGTGAGGAATACAAAGGCAATGCTTATTGGAAAGGCATAAAAACTCCGTTTATTAATGTTGAAAAAGACTGGTACTATGTTGACTATAATATGGGCGGTCTTGTTAAAACAAGAGATTTTACTGATAAGCAAAGAATTGTGGAAATCGGTTGTGAATATGACGGGAAATATTATTGGATGCTTGAAGACGGTTCAGGTGTTCCTGCATATTTTGTAGGTCTTTATGAAATGAACGGACACATTTTCTTTAATGATAACCTTAATGTGTACAGTTATGATACTCATTTTGGAAAATTGAACACTGTGTGTAGCCTTGATGAAAAAGGAAAAGACCGTATTTACGGAATGAGTATTAATGGTAACACCATTGATTATATCACTGATATTGACTGTGAGATGGAAGGACTTCTCGAACATTTTTATCAGCTTGGTAACCATCTTTTTATATCAGATTGGTTTGTGACTAAAGAGGCTACCGATACCGATGACGGTGAGCAGGTTAAGATGTGTTATATCTGCGGTGAGGTGGTAGAAAGACAGATCATACCCGCTTTGGGTGCAGATGAAAATTACGGTGATGCTGACGGTGACGGTGAGGTTACTACAAAGGATCTTGCTGTTATGAAGCTATTCCTTGTAGGCGGTGGAACAGGTGGCCTGTCAGAACTTGCGGACGTTAACCGCGACGGTGCGGTAGATACAAAAGACCTTGCCACGCTTAAATTGTTTCTTGCGGGAGCGGTTAAACTATAATATAAAGGACAGCTTTATCTCATTGATTGATGCAGACGAGGCTGTCCTGTTTTGCGATAAGAAGGTACGAAAATGACAAAAGCCAAAACCCTTGATATGACTACAGGTCCTTTTCTTAAAAAGATAATACTTTTTTCCTTACCTATTATGGTATCGGGAATCCTGCAGATACTTTTTAATGCTGCTGATACTGTCATTGTGGGTCAGTTTTCTATTGATGGAGATTATGCTGTATCGGCAGTAGGTTCTACCTCTTCTCTTATAAACGCTATTGTTGCTCTTGCTATGGGATTGAGTAATGGCGCAGGCGTAATAGTAGCTCAGAATATTGGTGCGAAAAATAAAGAGGCGGTAGGCAAAACAGTTCATACAGCTATGCTTGTGGCGGTTATTTTGGGATTTTTACTTGGTGTAATAGGATTTTTCTTTGCGGGTGAACTTCTTAAAGTTATGGACACTCCTGCCGAAGTTTTGCCCCTTGCATCGTTATATACTAAAATTTATTTTTTGGGACTTCCTGTTGTTCTTATTTATAATTTCGGCAGCTCGATTCTTCGTGCTATAGGTGATACCACCCGTCCACTTATATTTCTTGCTATTTCTGGAGTTTTAAATGTAGGACTTAATTTAATATTTGTAGCAGTATTTAATATGAGTGTCATTGGTGTTGCTTTGGCTACTGTTATTTCGCAGGCTGTATCGGCTGTGCTTGTTGTACTTTATATGAAAAAGCAGGATAATGATTGCCGACTATATTTTAAAAAACTGTGTATAAATAAACGCTCTTTTTTGCAAATGCTTTATATAGGTGTTCCGGCAGGACTACAAGGTATGATATTTTCGGTGTCAAACGTGATTATGCAGTCAACCATTAACACCTTCGGACCTCTTGCAATGGCGGGAAGCGCGGCGGCATCAAGTGTTGCAGGGTTTATTTTTATACCCATGAACTCTATTCATCATGCTTCTACCACTTTTATAGGACAAAATACGGGGGCTAAAAAAATAAAGCAAATAAAAAAGCTGTCAATTTTACTTAATATGGTGGTTCTCTGCATAGCCGTAATAATGTCTGTGGCTATTGTTGGGTTTGGAAGAACCTTAATAGGACTTTACACCGATACACCTGAGGCTGTAAAATTTGGAATGATACATCTATTTGTAATGGGAGCCCCATACTTTGTATGCGGCTTGATGGATGTAACTGTTGGATGTATAAGAGGTATGGGTACATCTCTATCTCCTATGCTTGTATCGGTATTTGGCGTGTGCGGCATCAGGCTTATATGGATATGGGTGATTTTCCCGTTTATAAGAAATTCAGTGGAGAATGTGAATATGCAATATTTCTTCCTGTTTTTAAGCTATGTGATAAGTTGGACAATAACCCTTATATGTCAGTGTGTTATTTGGAAAACAACATACAAAAAGCTTGAAATTAAATATTTACAAAAAGAAAAAGAGCAATCCTAATTGGATTGCTCTAAATTCTAATCTTAAAAGATTTGACTTTCTTAGATAGCGCGGGTTACCTTTCCGGAACGCAAACAACGGGTGCATGCGTAAATACGACGCGGAGAACCGTCAACGATAGCCTTTACTCTCTTAACATTGGGCTTCCAAGTACGATTTGTACGTCTGTGAGAGTGAGAAACCTTAATGCCGAAGGTAATTTCCTTGCTGCAAACATCACACTTAGCCATATGTTAAGCACCTCCTTCAAAAATTTTGCAATAACAATTTTTACATTAGCAAAAGAGATTATAACAGATACAAAGAAAAAAATCAAGTGTTTTTTTACAAATTAAGAATATATTGTTTGAGTGGGGTAATATACAATTGAAATTTGCTTTTTAATCTGTTATAATAGTGGAAAATTAAATATGCGCTTGTAGCTCAGTTGGATAGAGCACTGTCCTCCGACGGCAGGTGTCGGCGGTTCGAATCCGTTCAAGCGCGCCAAAAATCCCGAATGCGTAAGCGTTCGGGATTTTACTTTTTACATCTTACCTCTTCACTCTTACTTCAAAATAAAATTCGAACGGGATTTTTTAAAGTAATAAGTAAGAAGTAATAGGTAATAGGTAATAAGTATTGTGGCTTTGCCACGAATTATATACAATGCTCCACATTGATTTTATTGATAATTTTATGCTAAACAAAAAGCCGTGATTTTTCACGGCTTTTTGTTTAACGGTTTCGGCTCATCGATTATGCCGATAAAGTAATCGGCGGTTATATTATAGAATTTACAAAGTTTTGCTAAATCTTCAATTTTCAATTCTGCCCTGCCTGTTTCTATATGATTGTATCCTTGTTGAGACTTTTGAAGAAGTTTGCCGATTTCTGTTTGTGTAAGATCTCGATCCTCTCGGATATTTCTAATTCTTGTTCGATAATCCATTCTAACCACCTCTTAAATAAGTATGGTCTTATTTTACATTACTCATAAATTGAGTATTGACAAATACTCAAAGACTGAGTATAATGTTTTTTGTCGAATTTCGGCAAATTATTAAAAGGAGCGACGAATTATGAAATTTTGTCAAAAATGCGGAAAAGAGATTATGGATGAAGCGGTTGTGTGTCCTGGTTGCGGATGTTCAATTGAAAAGGCGACAACATCAGCTAAAGTAGCAGTACCAAAGAGGGCAAAAACTGCACAAGTTTTTGGTATATTAAGTATTCTTCTTTTGGCACCGTTTGGTATACCTGCAATTATTCTTGCTAACAAGAGCAAAGAAGAAACAGGCGGTGTTATGTGCAAGCAAGCAAAAACGGGTTTGATCTGTGGTATTATCGGATTGTGCTGGTGGGGCTTGAGTTTAATAATGCTTTTAGGCGGCATGTAACGTGAAATACTGTACACACTGCGGAAAGAAACTCTTAAGTGAGGCGGCAGTTTGTCTGAATTGTGGCTGTGCAACACAAAATAGTAATTCTTTGGCATTATATAAAGTAACTAATTTTGAAGCTAAATCTAAACTTGCAACATGGTCTAAGATTTTAGGAATCACAAGTTTCTTTTTTGGATGGTTTGTTTTTGGGATATTAGCCGTAATTTTAGCGATTTTCAGCAAAAACCAAACAAATGGAAAACTGTGTCATTCGGCAAATATAGGATTAGTTTGTGGTATAGTATCTACAATATTAAGCTTGATGATTATGTTTTGCATTATCGAATTTCTAATGTGTGTACAATCGTTCGTAGGAATGATTATGAGTTTTGTTGGAGAAGCTACTGAGATGATAAACTATTTACAAAGTTTAATAGAAACATTTTAAAAGGAAGTTTTGTAAAATGAAATATTGTAGAAATTGCGGAAAAGAATTATTGGATGAAGCAGTGATATGTATTGGTTGCGGCTGTGCAGTTGGTGGACAAAATAATCAAACCGTTAATAATAAGTCGGTTGATGGTGCTACGCTATTAAATACATTATCCCAAAGACTTAACACAAACGGCATAATCTGGCTTGTGATAGGAATACTGCAAATTTTAGGTGGAGTTTTTATAAACTGGTTTTTGCTGATTGTTGGTGTTTTAAATATTATTTCATCTGTGCAAGATATGCAATATAGCAAAACATTGTTAGAAAACCCAAATGGTATTGTTGCAAAATTCGAGCCGATAACCGGACCGGTTATCACACTTGTCTATAATCTTGTTATCGGCGGTGTAATAGGTGTAGTGGGTTCAATATATTATTTCTTTGCAATAAGAAATTTTGTTATGGAAAATAAGCAGTTTTTTGCAAGTTTAGATGCAGAATAATAAAGAAAATCAGGTTTTAAGACCGGTTCCATTTTGAGTGTCGGTCCCAAAAAGAAACGACAATTTTCGACAAGAAAGTTGTCGTTTCTTTTTGTCCGAAATTCTTGACAAGTTTCGAGAAGAGAAAAGGTGCTTCGTTACTCAAAGCATTGATTTATTTTTATTAGAGTGCTATAATAATTAATACGGATATATAATTGGTGGTGTTATATTTGAATTTATTGCATATAAAACACGCTCTTGAGGTAGCCAAATCAGGCTCTCTGAGTAAGGCTTCGGAAACACTTTTAATAGCAGCTCCCAATATTAGTCGTTCAATAAAAGAGCTTGAGGCCGATTTGGGTATTACCATTTTTGACAGAACTCCAAAAGGAATGGTGGTTACTGCCGAGGGTGAAGAGTTTATTAATTTTGCCAAAAGCATACTTGGACAAATTGATGAGGTAGAAAAGTTTTATAAAAATGGTTCGCCTAAAAAACAGAAGTTTTCCATTTCTGTACCCAGAGCTTGTTATATTTCAGATGCTTTTGCTCAGTTTTCAAAAACTCTTTCCAACGATGCTGCCGAAATTTTTTATAAGGAAACAAATTCACAGCGAACCATACACAATATGATTAACCACGACTATAAATTGGGTATTATTCGTTATGCGGAAAATTATGACAACTATTTCACGACTATGCTTGAGGAAAAGGGCTTTTGTTATGAGCTTGTAACCGAATTCACCTATTCTTTGATTATGAGTGCCGACAGTCCTCTTGCAAAAAATGAGGATATTGCATTAAAGGATTTGTCTTCATTTATTGAAATTGCCCACGCCGACCCTTATGTTCCTCTTATGCCTATGGCTAAGGTTGTTAAGGAGGAACTTTCTGATGATATTGACCGACGGATTTTTGTGTTTGAGAGAGCAAGTCAGTTTGAGCTTCTTTGTCAGAATAACTATACTTTTATGTGGGTTTCGCCGGTTCCTGAGGATTTACTCAGTAGATACGGTCTTGTTCAGAAAAAGTGTACCGAGAATAAAAGAGTGTACAGGGATGTGCTTATCTATAAAAAGGGCTATAAGCTGACAGAACTTGATAAACGGTTTATAGAACAGCTCGGTAAAGCAAAAAGAAAATACATCCGATGAAAACAGGGTTATCAAATTTGATAACCCTGTTTATCTGTTTTAAGAATTCCTAAATTTGCAAAGTATTGTTAAAATAGTGACAAAGAAAAACGCTTCAAATATAGGAGGATGATTATGGATATGAAAGATTATTCGATTATCGACAGTGTTGAAAAGCTTGAGGAAGCTATAAGCAGAACAAGACAGGCACAAAAGATTTTCGCAACCTATTCTCAAGAGCAGGTTGATAAAATTTTCCTTGCCGCCGCTTCTGCTGCAAATAAGGCAAGAATACCTCTTGCACAAATGGCTGTCAATGAAACAGGTATGGGAATTGTAGAGGATAAGGTAATAAAAAATAACTATGCCTCTGAATATATTTATAATGCTTATAAGGATACTAAAACCTGCGGTGTTATAGAGGAAGACAAGGCTTTTGGAACAAAGAAAATAGCTGAGCCTATAGGTGTTATTGCCGCAGTTATTCCAACCACCAACCCTACATCTACCGCTATATTCAAATGTCTTTTGGCACTTAAGACCAGAAATGCAATTATAATTTCTCCCCATCCAAGAGCTAAAAATTCTACCATAGCTGCTGCAAAGCTTATACTAGAAGCGGCTGTTGAGGCAGGTGCTCCGGAAAATATAATTGACTGGATAGATGTTCCTTCTCTCGAAATGACCAATACTGTTATGAAAGAGGCGGATATAATTCTTGCAACAGGCGGTCCCGGAATGGTTAAGGCGGCTTATTCCAGCGGTAAGCCTGCGGTGGGAGTAGGTGCAGGTAATACCCCTGCCATAATTGATGACTCTGCCGATATACTTCTTGCAGTAAGCTCTATAATTCATTCAAAAACCTTTGATAACGGTATGATTTGTGCTTCTGAGCAGTCGGTTATAGTTCTTGAAAGCGTTTATGATGAAGTAAAGAAGGAATTCAGCAACAGAGGCTGTTATTTCTTAAGCGAAGAAGAAACCGATAAGGTTAGAAAAACAATAATTATTAATGGTGCATTAAATGCTAAAATAGTAGGACAGTCTGCCTTTAAGATAGCTGAGCTTTCAGGCGTAAATGTTCCTGAGGGTACAAAAATCCTTATAGGTGAGGTTGAAAGTGTTGAGCTGACTGAAGAATTCGCTCACGAAAAGCTTTCTCCCGTTCTTGCAATGTATAAAGTAAAGGATTTCGGTGAAGCTCTCGACAAGGCTGAGAGATTAGTTGAAGACGGCGGTTTTGGCCATACCTCTTCGGTATATCTAAATGAAATGGTTGCACAGGATAAGCTTGACGCTTTTGCTGCCCGTATGAAGACCTGCCGTATACTTGTTAATACTCCTTCCTCTCACGGCGGTATAGGAGATTTATACAACTTTAAGCTTGCTCCGTCGTTAACTCTGGGTTGTGGCTCCTGGGGTGGAAATAGCGTAAGTGAAAATGTTGGCGTAAAGCATTTGCTTAATATCAAAACTGTAGCTGAAAGAAGGGAAAATATGCTTTGGTTCCGTTCTCCTGAAAAAATATATATTAAAAAAGGCTGTCTGCCTGTAGCTCTCGATGAGCTGAGGACAGTCAGAGGAAGTAAGAAAGCCTTTATTGTAACCGATAACTTCCTTTATGAAAACGGCTATACAAAGCCTGTTACAGATAAGCTTGATGAAATGGGAATAGCACATACAACCTTCTTTGATGTGCAGCCTGACCCAACCCTCAAAAATGCAAAAGAGGGTGCAAAGCAGATGGAGGCATTTAAGCCGGATACCATTATTGCTTTAGGCGGCGGCTCTGCAATGGATGCGGCAAAAATTATGTGGGTTCTCTATGAGCATCCAGAGGCTGATTTTATGGATATGGCTATGCGTTTCATTGATATAAGAAAACGTGTATATACCTTCCCCAAAATGGGTGAGAAGGCATACTTTATAGCTATTCCTACCTCTGCAGGTACAGGTAGTGAGGTTACACCATTTGCAGTTATTACAGATGAACAAACAGGTGTTAAATATCCTCTTGCTGATTATGAGCTTCTTCCTAATATGGCTATAATTGATACCGATTTCCATATGAGTGCACCTAAGGGACTTACCGCCGCTTCGGGTATTGATGCAGTTACCCACGCAGTTGAGGCCTATGCAGCAATGCTTGCTACCGATTATACCGACGGTCTTGCTCTTAAAGCACTTGACAATATTTTCAAATATCTGCCAAGAGCCTATGAAAATGGCACTACTGATATTGAGGCAAGAGAAAAAATGGCTAATGCCGCTACCATAGCAGGTATGGCTTTTGCTAACGCTTTCCTCGGTGTGTGTCACTCTATGGCTCACAAATTGGGTGCTTTCCATCACCTGCCTCACGGTGTGGCAAACGCTCTTATGATAGAAGAGGTAATTCGCTTTAATGCAAGTGAAACCCCTGCAAAAATGGGTACTTTCTCTCAGTATGACCATCCTCATACCATTGCTCGCTATGCAGAAATAGCCGACCATTTGCATCTTGGCGGAAATACTAATGAAGAAAAACTCGAAAACCTTATAAAAGCTATAAATGAGCTTAAAGAAAAGGTAGGCATTAAAAATACCATTAAAGAATATGGTATTGATGAAAAAGTGTTCCTTGACAGTCTTGAGGAAATGTCCTTACAGGCATTTGACGACCAGTGTACAGGTGCAAATCCCCGTTATCCTCTCATCAGTGAAATTAAGCAGATGTATCTTAACGCTTATTATGGTAAGCATTTTGTTGAAGCAAAAATGCCCGAGAAGATTTAAGAGGTGAATGAAATGAAGCTTGAAAATGCAATTGCAGTAAGAAAAAATAAAACTATTTATCGTGAAAATGATAAATGTATAAAGGTTTTTGATAACGATTATTCCAAGGCTGACGTTCTTAACGAAGCTCTTAATCAGGCAAGAATTGAGGAAACAGGTCTTAATATCCCTAAAATCAGTCAGGTGACTATGATTGACGGAAAATGGGCTATTGAAACAGAGTATATTGAGGGAAAAACCCTTGCTCAGCTTATGGAGGAAAATCCTGAGAAAATTGAGGAATATCTCGAAAAATTCGTTGACCTTCAGTTAACTGTTCATTCAAAAACCTGTCCTTTGCTTAATAAACTAAAGGATAAAATGAATCGCAAAATTTCTGCAACAAGCCTTGACGCAACCACCAGATATGAGCTTCATACCCGTCTTGAAGGTATGCCGAAGCATAATAAGGTTTGTCACGGTGATTTTAACCCCTCAAATATTATAGTGGCACAAAGCGGTGAGCTATATATTATTGACTGGGCTCACGCAACACAGGGAAATGCCTCTGCAGATGCAGCAAGAACTTATCTTCTTTTCTGTCTTTCGGGCAAAGAGAATATTGCTAAAAAATATCTTGATTTGTTCTGTAAAAAAAGCGATACAGCAAAGCAGTATGTACAGAAATGGATGCCTATTGTCGCTGCCTCACAGTCGGTAAAGGATAATGAGGAAGAAAAAGATTTCCTTCTTTCCTGGGTAAATGTAGTGGATTATGAATAATCAAAAAAAGCTTGAAGTGAAAACTTCAAGCTTTTTTGTTTCAGAATTTTCCGTTATCTATAAGATAATTTATTTTCAGTATAGCCGTTTGAGTTTTGGCATCTTTAATTTCGCCGTTTATTATCATTTCCACAGCCTTTTTAAGCGGGATTTTTTTCACCTCTAAAAACTCATCATCATCAGGGTTGGTTTCACCGAAATCAAGGCCCTTTGCTCCGTACATCCATATAATTTCTCCGCAATATCCGGGGGATGGATAAAGCTCACCGAGCTCTACATACTGCTTTGCCGAGGCACCTGTTTCTTCTTTCAATTCTCTTTTTCCTGTTGTAAATGGGTCTTCGCCTTTATCTTTTTTACCTGCAGGGATTTCCAACACCACCTCTTTATAAGGGTATCTGAACTGTTTTACCATTAATACTTCGTTATTATCGGTAACAGGCACTACACATACTCCGCCGGGATGTTCGATATATTCTCTGCCTGCCTCATTTCCGTCGGGAAGAAGAGCAATATCCTGTTTAACAGTTATTATTCTTCCCTCAAAAATGGTTTTACTGCTTAAGGTTTTTTCTGTTAAGTTCATAAATTTGTCCTGCCTTTCATAAGAATAAACTGAGGTGGGGAAATGGAAAGAATTATTAAAAACACAGACTATACTGATGTGAAAATGAAAAAAAGCATACGAGAACTGAAAAAGCAATATCCCTTTTTGGAGGTTTTCTCTATTGGACAAAGCTGTATGGGAAGAGAAATACCCGCACTGAAAATAGGTAAAAGTAAATCATACATACTTTTTACAGGTGCATTAAAGGGCAGTGAGTGGCTAACAACTACGTTGCTTCTTAAATTCTGTGAGGATGTTTGTTATGCCCTCAAAAATAATACGGATATGCTTGGTATGAATATAGGCAAACTGACCGAAAATATGGGACTTATAATAGTTCCCCGATTAAATCCCGACGGTTGTGAAATATCCCTTTGCGGTGCCGCGGCGGCAGGAGTGTATGTTCGTGAAATCAGAAGAATTTCAGGAGGGGATACACTTCATTGGAACGCTAATCTACGCGGTGTGGATATAACTCATAATTTTTCGACAGACTGGTATACACTGAGAAATGCAGAAAGAAGTATGGGTATTTACGGTCCGTCAAAAGAAAACTTCGGCGGTGCATATCCTGAGAGTGAGCCTGAAACAGCGGCTCTGACAGGGCTCTGCAGAAAGGCTGATATAAAGAGAGCATTTTATTATTCTCTAGGCGGAAAAGTAATATATTCAGACTTTGGGGATAAAATAAAAGTCAGAAGTGAAAAACTTTCTGCATTAATGTCAGAGGTCAGCGGATATTCTGTGGAAAATAATAACCGCGGTATATCGGGCGGAAGCTTTGTCAGGTGGTTTAGTGAAACCTTTGATAAGTCTGCCTTTAATATAAAAATAGGCTCATACAAAACACCGGTAGAGGCTGATAAGACACAAGAGCTTTATGATGAAATATTAAAGCTTATGGTAATCTGTCTTGTGAGCTGATAAATAATAACATATTTTAACCGATTTTTCAAGATACATAGGATAGAAAGGAAAATGATTATGTGCGGAATTATCGGTTATACCGGGAAAAATAAGGCAAGTACAGTTTTGTTTGACTCGCTTTTAAATCTTGAATACAGAGGTTATGACTCTGCAGGGGTTGCTGTAATTGATGATAATAAAAATATAAATACCGTAAAGACAGTAAATAGGGTACAGTCCCTTATACAGCTTTCAGAAAATGGTGAAAAAATACAGGGCAAAACGGGAATAGGACATACAAGATGGGCAACCCACGGTTCTCCTGATATAAAAAATGCACATCCTCATTTATCTGAGAAATTTGCGGTTGTGCATAATGGCATAATTGAAAATTACAGTCTTATTAAAAAAGAACTTATAAAAGATGGTTTTGTTTTTAAAAGTGAAACCGATACCGAGGTGGTACCTTTTTTACTTGAAAAAAATTATAAGGTCAGTTTTTTGGAGAGTGTAATAAAAACCGTGCAAAAACTTTCGGGAAGCTTTGCGCTTGTTATTTTGTGCAAGGACGAGCCTGATACTTTAATAGCTGTTAAAAAATTCAGCCCTCTTATAATCGGATTTGGTGAAAATGAAAATTTTGCGGCATCGGATATTACTGCCGTATCAAACTATACTCAAAAGATTGCTTATCTTGATGACGGGGAAATTGCGGTTATAAAGCCTGACGGTATTAAGGTTTACTCTATAGAGGGAAAACTTGTCTGCAAAGAAATAAAAACGGTCAGTCGTGAGTCTTTAAGTATTGATAAAAATGGTTATGAACATTTTATGCTAAAGGAAATATACGAACAGCCTCAGGCTTTTACAAAAACCGCAGAGCACTATCTGAAAAAAGGGGATTTAAGTTTTGAGGCTTCAGGTCTGGATGAAGTAATTCGAAAAATCGAAAAAATCCATATTGTTGCCTGTGGTTCAGCTTATCACGCGGGACTGGCGGCAAAATTTGCTTTTGAGGAACTATCGGGAATAGAGGTAAATGTGGAGATAGCCAGTGAATACAGATATTCTTTCCCCTTTATTAGTGATAAAACCTTGGTTATTGCTGTTTCCCAGTCGGGAGAAACAGCCGATACTATTGCCGCGTTAAAGCTTGCAAAGGAAAAAGGCGCATATACTGTGGCGGTAGTTAATGTAAAAAACTCTACCATATCCCGTATGTGTGACAGTGTTTTTTATACCTTGGCAGGTTCTGAAATAGCCGTTGCTACAACAAAGGGATATACAACACAGCTCTGTGTACTGAGTCTTTTTGCTCTTTATATAGCAAGAAAAAGAAATCGAATAGAAACGCAACAACTACACAAATTTATAGAGGAAATCAAATATGTGCCCCTTAAAATGACCGAGGTTCTCTATATGGCGGAGGATATTAAAAATCTTGCTTATAAAACCGTAATAAATTCTTCCGTGTTTTTTATCGGCAGAAATACCGATTATGCAATTTCTCAGGAAGCCTCATTAAAGCTTAAAGAAATTTCCTATATACACAGCGAGTCTTATGCGGCAGGGGAACTAAAGCACGGAACCATTTCTCTTATAGAAGAGGGTACGACGGTATTTGCGGTGTGCTGCAACAAAGACCTTGAAGATAAAATGATAAGCAATATAAAAGAGGTAAGAGCAAGGGGTGCTTTTGTTATAAGTGTTGCACAAGTGGGGGACAAAAATATAGGCGGAATCAGTGACAAAATATTTTATTTGCCCCGTACAAACAGGCTGTTTTCGCCCCTTATTCATATTGTTTTCTTTCAGTTACTTTCTTATTATATCGCGCTTAAAAAGGATTGTGATATAGATAAGCCGAGAAATCTTGCAAAAAGTGTAACTGTGGAGTGAAAAAGGTCTTTAAAAAAAGACAGGTATATGTTATACTGTTATTAAGAAATTAACAAGGAGTAACATATATGCAAATTACAAGTGATATTAAATATATAGGCGTAAATGACCACGAAATTGATTTGTTTGAAGGTCAATATATTGTTCCAAATGGTATGGCTTATAACTCTTATGCCATTATAGATGAAAAAATCGCCATTATGGACTCGGTAGAGAGAAGATTTACTAAACAGTGGCTTGATAATATAGAGGATGCTCTTGGTAAAAGAGAGCCTGATTATTTGGTCGTTCAACACATGGAGCCTGACCATTCGGCAAATATTATAAATTTCCTTAACAAATATCCACAGGCAAAGCTTGTATCAAGTGCAAAAGCCTTTGTTATGATGAAGAATTTCTTTGGTGATGATTTTAAAGAAAATCAAATTGTGGTGGAGGAGGGAAGCAGCCTTTCTCTTGGAAAACATTGCCTTAACTTTATTACTGCTCCAATGGTACATTGGCCTGAGGTAATTATGACTTATGACAGCACCGATAAGGTTCTCTTTTCGGCTGATGCTTTTGGTAAGTTTGGTGCATTGGATATTGATGAGGATTGGGCTTGTGAGGCAAGACGTTATTATATTGGTATAGTTGGAAAATATGGTGCGCAGGTGCAAACTCTGCTTAAAAAAATAGCTAACTTTGAAATTGATAAAATATGCCCTCTACACGGCCCTGTACTTAGTGAAAATTTATCCTATCATATCAACCTTTATAATATCTGGTCAAGCTATAATGTTGAAAGTGAAGGTGTACTTATTGCATATACTTCTGTTTATGGGAATACTAAACAAGCAGTAGAGCTTTTGGAAGAAAAGTTAAAGGAAAACGGGGTAAGCAAAGTAGTAGTAAATGACCTTGCAAGATGTGATATGGCGGAAGCGGTTGAGGATGCTTTTCGCTATGGTAAAATTGTATTTGCAACTACTACCTATAACGCGGAGATATTCCCATTTATGAGAGAATTTATAAATCACCTGACAGAGAGAAATTTTCAAAATAAAACCATTGCATTTATTGAAAACGGAAGCTGGGCGCCTGTGGCGACTAAGGTGATGAAGAGTATGCTTGAAAAATGCAAAAACCTTGTGTATACTGAAAGTGGTGTTAAACTTCTTTCGGCAGTAAATGACGAAAGCATAGCACAAATTGATGCTTTAGCAAAAGAACTTGGAGGAAAGTAAAATGAATGAAAACAGATTTTTTATTTGTGAGCACTGCGGTAATATCGTAGGACTTATTCACGATGGTGGGGTTCCACTTATGTGCTGTGGACAGAAAATGAAACAGCTTATTCCCGGTACAGTTGATGCCGCTAAGGAAAAGCATATCCCTGTTGTAAGCATAGAAGGGGATAAGGTGACTGTAAATGTTGGAAGCGTTGCCCATCCTATGAGCAGTGAACACCATATTGCTTGGGTTTATGTTCAGACCGACAGAGGCGGTCAGCGTAAGTGCCTTAAGACTGACAGCGAACCGTCTGTTACCTTTGCTCTGTGCGATGAAAAGCCTGTAGCTGTTTATGCATACTGCAATCTTCACGGATTGTGGATGACAGAAATATAAATTTATAAAGGAGAAAAAACAATGAAATACGTATGTGACGCTTGCGGTTGGATTTATGATGAAGAAAAGGGCGATGCAGATTTAGGTATTGAGCCCAATACTAAATTTGAGGATCTTCCTGAAGATTTCGAGTGCCCACTTTGCGGTGTAGGCAAAGATATGTTCAGTGCAGAAGAATAATTGAGAAAAAGACCTTGTGGGCGAACCACAAGGCCTTTTTGTTATCGTTTTAAATTTCAAAATCCAAACAGCTTCTAGTGGCTGTAAAAGGACGGACAAATGTGTCAGCTACATATACATGGTCGGGATGAACTGCATAACCCTTAAGAGCTGCATCACTTTCGAAGGTAGAATCAAGCATTAAGTCGGCATTGGATGAAGCAAGACCGTCTATGTATACCTTGATTTCGGAAAGTCCGTCGATTTTTCCCATAAGTCCTTCAAGATTTTCCTTAATATTCTTTTTGATCTGCTGTTTTTCGTTTTCAGGACATTCTTTAAGTGTCCATAAAATAATATGTTTAACCATAAAAATCACCTCGAAAAAATTATATCATAAATCAGGTAAAATGCAAATAATATTATTGTAAAATTTGCATAGTGATTTTTTATTTGTTTTTTATTTTTTTGTGCAAATACATTTTTTTGCAAAAAACATTAAAAAATGAGTAAAAAATATTGAAAAGTGGCTCTTAATTTGATATAATATTTTGTCGTAAAGAGCAAGATGTAAATCATCTGCTCTATTTGAAAGGAAGATTTTTATGGATAAAAAAGAACGCAGAGTAGGTACCGTTTCTCGCGGTATTCGTTGTCCTATTATAAGAGAAGGCGACAATCTGGCACAAATCGTTGCTGACAGCGTACTTGAGGCGGCTGAAATTGAAGGCTTTTCTCTTCGTGACCGCGATGTTATTTCTATGACCGAGTCTATTGTCGCTCGTGCACAGGGAAATTATGCAAGTGTTGATAACATTGCCGCAGATATTAAGGCGAAATTCGGCAATGAAACAGTTGGTGTTATTTTCCCAATCCTTTCCCGTAACCGTTTTTCGATTTGTCTTAAGGGTATTGCAAGAGGTGCTAAGAAAATCGTGCTTATGCTCAGCTACCCCTCCGACGAGGTTGGCAACTCACTTGCAACCTATGACCTTATTGATGAAGCCGGTATTAACCCGTATTCTGATGTTCTTTCTTTAGAGCGTTACAGAGAGGTTTTCGGTGTTCAGAAGCTTGAGTTTACAGGCGTTGACTATGTTCAGTACTATAGCGACCTTATTAAAGAGCAGGGAGCTGAGGTTGAAATTATCTTTGCTAATCAGCCTAAAGCAATTCTCGATTATACCGACTGTGTTCTTACCTGTGATATTCACACCCGTGTTAGAACAAAGCGTATATTAAAGGCTGCGGGTGCAAAAATCGTTTACGGACTTGACGAAATCCTCAATGCCTCTGTGAACGGAAGTGGCTGTAACGAAAAGTACGGTCTGCTTGGCTCTAATAAATCTACTGAAGAAACCATTAAGCTTTTCCCCAGAGAGTGCAAGGATTTAGTGCTTGATGTACAGAAGCGTATTCTTGATGCTACGGGCAAAAACGTAGAAGTTATGGTTTACGGCGACGGTGCATTTAAAGATCCACAGGGTAAAATATGGGAGCTTGCTGACCCTGTTGTATCTCCTGCGTTTACAGATGGTCTTATAGGAACTCCTAACGAGTTAAAACTTAAATATCTTGCAGATAACGACTTTAAAAATCTTTCAGGACAGGCTCTTAAGGATGCTATCAGTGAGAGTATTCGTAAAAAGGACGGCAGCAGTCTTGTTGGCAATATGGCAGCTCAGGGAACTACTCCCCGTCAGCTTACCGACCTTATTGGCTCTCTGTGTGACCTTACCAGCGGTTCAGGCGACAAGGGTACTCCTGTGGTTCTTGTTCAGGGTTATTTTGATAACTATACTAATTAATTTGGGAGGCAGAATATGAATAATGTAAGACCTGAGTCTATGGCTCGTATTACAACACCTGAACTTGCAAAGGCTTTTATTGACGAGCAGGTAAAGGAAATAAGAGAACAGGTGGGAAGCGATAAGGTGCTTCTCGCTCTTTCAGGCGGTGTTGATTCTTCTGTTGTTGCTGCCCTTCTTATTAAGGCTATCGGCAAACAGCTTGTTTGTGTTCATGTTAACCACGGCCTTATGCGCAAAGATGAGAGCGAAAATGTTATCAAAATCTTCAGCGAAGGTCTTGATGCAAACCTTGTTTATGTTGATGCAACTGATCGTTTCTTAGACCTTCTTGCAGGTGTTAGCGATCCTGAAAAGAAGAGAAAGATTATCGGCGCTGAGTTTATTAATGTTTTTGCTGATGAAGCAAGAAAACTTGATGATGTTAAATATCTTGCTCAGGGAACTATTTATCCTGACATTCTTGAAAGCATTAAACAGGCTGAGGGCAAAAAGGCCGTTAAATCACACCATAATGTAGGCGGACTTCCTGAAGACCTTAAATTCAGCCTTGTTGAGCCAATTAAACTTCTTTATAAAGATGAAGTAAGAGTTGTGGGTGAGGCGCTGGGTCTTCCTCATGCTATGGTTTATCGTCAACCTTTCCCCGGCCCCGGCCTTGGTGTAAGATGTCTTGGTGCAATCACAAGGGATAGACTTGCAGCATTAAGAGAAGCTGATGCAATTCTCAGAGATGAATTTGACAAATGCGGACTTGCTGAAAAGGTTTGGCAGTATTTCGTTGTTATCCCCGATATAAAGAGCGTTGGCGTTAAGGATGAAAGCCGTTATGAAGGTTGGCCCGCAATCATACGCGCTGTTAATACTAAGGATGCAATGAGTGCTACTATCGAAGAAATCCCATATAGCGTTCTTCACAAAATCACCGCTCGTATCACAACAGAAGTAGACGGTATTAACCGCGTACTTATGGATTTAACACCAAAACCTGTTGGAACGATAGAGTGGGAGTGAGTTTGCAAAGCAAAATCAGCTATGAGCGTTTCGCAGAAATGATCATATCATAACATTTGGCGAAGCCAAATTCATAACTCTAAACTCATAACTAAAAAGGAAAACAACTAAAGGCAGACAACCAAATGGGGTGGGTTGGTCGAATGAATAACATTCGCCAAAGCGCAACGGAGATTGTAAACCGTGACCTGATTTACAATTAGAAACACGAAGCCGGGCAAAGGATATCTTTGCTCGGCTTTTTTTGTTTGTTGAAAACAATGTAAATTTATGATATAATGCCATTAGTTCATTATAGAAAGAAGGTGGCGAAGTGCTTAAAATCGCTATATGTGACGATGAAAAAGAGTTTTGTGATTCGGCTGAGCGTATGCTGAAACTTTATATGGAAGAAAAGG
>CAJGBV010000007.1 GCA_904501755.1 Clostridiaceae bacterium
AAACAGATTAACTGGGTAGCTGATAACTCTAAAGCAGGAAAAACTGCTGTTAGCAAAAATGATGCTTTCGAAAATGCTATAACCCTTTATGCAAGTGATGACAGGGATGCTGTTATGACCGCTGTTTTAAAACTTGGATATGATTTAAGTGAAGAAGATCAGACAAAAGTTTATGAAGAATTTCAAAGAGTTGCCGCTAAGAAGCAGGTAGGAGCAAAAGAACTTGATGCTATTGTTGCAAGTGTTGCTTTGCAGGTACCTGCTACCTATAAGCTTATAAGCTATGTTCTCAATAATGGTAATATAATCGCTTCAAGTGCTCAGGTAACTCTTCAGAAGGATGGGGAAAACTGTCAGGGTGTTGCTATCGGTGACGGTCCTATTGCGGCGGCTTTCCTTGCTATTGAACAGATTATCGGTACACACTATGAGCTTGATGATTTTCAAATTCAGTCTGTAACCGAGGGTAAGGAAGCTATGGGAAGCGCTCTTGTAAAACTCCGCGCCAACGGAAAGCTCTATAGCGGTAACGGTATTTCCACCGATATTATCGGAGCAGGTATTAAGGCATATTTAAGTGCCGTAAACAAGATTGTTTACGAGGAGGCATAAAAAAATGAAATTTTCCTTTTCCACTAAAGGATGGCATAATATTTCCTTTGATGAGTTTTGTGATATAGCCAAAGAACTTAAATTTGAGGGAATTGAGCTTCATAATATATATAATTCTTTGTTTACCGACAAAGAGGGTGCATTCCACGATTACAGTGCACCTAAAACCTTGAGAAAGCTTTTTGAAAAACAGCTTTCCATTCCCTGTATTGATACTATATGTAACATAGCTGACAGCGGGGAAAAAGAAAAAAGTATTGATGAAATAAATAAATGTATAGCTATTGCTTCTAATCTGCATATACCCTATATCAGACTTCATGCAGGTATGTCAGAGGAAACCGAAAAGGCTGTAGACAATGTTATTTGTATTGTTGAAGAAACTCTCAAAAAGGCGGAAGAAAAGGGAATAGCCCTTCTTCTTGAAACCTCGGGTATTTTTTCAAATACTGCACTTCTTCGTGATGTGCTTGAGCGTTTTGCCAGTGACAGCCTTGCCGCACTTCTGGACGTGTATTCTGCATATTTTGTAGGCAAAGAGGATGCTGAGCAGATTATCAAAAATCTCGGTGCCTATGTTAAGCACGTTCATATACGCGATGCACAGGAGATTGATGGTAAATACGAATACTGCCTTATCGGTGAGGGAGAGCTTCCAATTGACGATATGATGTTGGCTCTCAGAAGTGTTAACTATGACGGTTATTTCTCACTTATCTGGGACCCAGTTTGGTGTGAAGAGCTTGACGATATGGAGATAATCTTCTCTCAGTTTGTTAACTTTATGAAGCAGTATGGCGACATTTCCAAAAACGAAACAACACTTTATTACAACAAGTCCCATACAGGAAAGTTTGTATGGAAAAAGGATTTGCTTATTGACCTTACCTTCCCACAGGTGCTTGATAAAATAGTTGAGGAATTTCCTGACCAGTATGCCTTTAAATATACAACCCTTGATTATACAAGAACATATAGTCAGTTCAGAGATGATGTTGACACCTTTGCACGTGCTCTTGTTGCTATGGGAGTTAAGGCAGGAACTAAGGTTGCTGTATGGGCGTCTAATGTACCTCAGTGGTATATTGCTTTCTGGGCGGCAACAAAAATCGGTGCAATTCTTGTAACCGTTAATACCGCTTATAAAATTCACGAAGCTGAATATCTTTTAAAGCAGTCGGATACCCATACCCTTGTTATGACACAGGGGAGCAAGGATACCGATTACGGTCAGATTATAGCTCAGCTTTGTCCTGAACTTGAGAGCCTTAAATCAGGTCAGCCACTTCACAGTAAGCGTCTTCCTTTCCTTCGTAACGTAATTACCGTTGGTTTTAAGCAAAAGGGATGTATGAACTGGAATGAGGCTGTTGCAAAAAGTCAGGAAACTCCTTTAAGCGAGGTTTACAGAATGGCTGCCGCCGTTGACAAGGATGACGTCTGCAATATGCAGTATACTTCAGGTACAACAGGCTTCCCCAAGGGTGTTATGCTTACTCACTATAATGTTGTAAACAATGGTAAGTATATCGGAGATCAGATGGATTTATCCACTGCCGATAGAATGATGATACAGGTGCCTATGTTCCACTGTTTTGGTATGGTGCTTTCTATGACTGCATCTATGACCCACGGAACTACAATGTATCCTATGCCGTATTTTTCACCCAAGCCATCTCTTGCCTGTGTTCATAACGAGCATATTACTGCCTTTAACGGCGTACCTACTATGTTTATTGCTATGATGCAGCACCCTGATTTTGAAAAGACCGATTTTTCATATATGAGAGTCGGTATTATGGCGGGTGCAAACTGTCCTGCTGACCTTATGAAAAAGGCTACAGAGGTTATGAATATGAAAGAGATAGTTTCTGTTTATGGTCAGACTGAGGCAAGTCCCGGTTGTACTATGAGCAGATGGTATGATTCTCTTGAGGTGCGAACCGAAACTGTAGGAAGTGCCTTTGCTAATGTTGAATGTAAAATAGTTGACCCTGAAACAGGGGAGGACTGTCCTGACGGAGCTAACGGCGAGTTTGTAGCTCGTGGCTATAACATAATGAAGGGCTATTATAAAATGCCTAAGGCAACTGCCGCCGCTATTGATAAGGATGGTTGGCTCCATACAGGTGACCTTGCCTGTAGAAGACCTGACGGAAATTATCTTATTACAGGTCGTCTTAAAGATATGATTATTCGAGGCGGAGAGAATATCTATCCTAAGGAAATAGAAGAATTTATCTATACCAATCCTAAGGTTAGCGATGTTCAGGTAATAGGTGTTCCCGATAAGAAGTACGGCGAAGAGATTATGGCTTGTATTATTCTTAAAGAGGGAGAAACTATGACGGCAGAAGAAATGCAGGAATTTATAATGGCGAGTATGGCTCGTCATAAGGTTCCTCGTTATATTGAATTTGTTGACAGCTTCCCGATGAATGCAGCAGGTAAGATTCTTAAATATAAAATGAGAGAGGATGCCGCAAAGAAGCTGGGTCTTGAATGATTTGGCTAATGGTGATTAGATGGTAGAAAATAAATATTATACAATTGATTCACACTGTCACATTTATCCTGAAAAAATAGCCCAAAAGGCAGTTGCGGGAACTGATAGGTTTTATGATACGATTGCCGAGGGTGACGGCACCTTAAAGGGATTGCTTAAAATGGGAGAGGAAGCGGGGATTGACCATTTTGTAGTTCAGTCGGTAGCAACCACTCCTAAGCAGGTGAAAAGCATAAATGAGTTTATTGCTGAAAGTGTGAATGGTGCAAAGGATAAACTGACAGGACTGGGTACACTTCACCCTGACAGCGAGGATATAGAGGGGGATGTAAAGCATCTTTTAGAGCTTGGCCTAAAGGGCGTTAAGCTTCATCCCGATATTCAGCAGTTTCCCTGTGATAATGATAACTGTATGAAGATTTACGAGTTGTGTGAAGAAAATGGCTTGATTCTTCTTATGCATACAGGGGATTATCGTTACGATTTCTCAAATCCAAATAGAGTTAAGCCTATTCTTGAACGCTTTAAGGAACTTAAATTTATAGGTGCTCATTTGGCAGGCTGGTCTATGTGGAATGAAGCTTTTGAACAGTTAAGTGTTTATCCCAATCTTTATGTTGACTGTTCTTCTTGCTTTGGCTTTGGCAATGTAAAAGAGATAGAAAGCGTTATGAAAAAATATGGTGCCGACAGAATTCTTTTCGGAACAGATTATCCTATGTGGTCACCGAGTAAGGAAATGCAAATTTTTCTTTCTCTTGACTTTAGTGATGAGGAAAAAGAAAAAATGCTTGGCTTGAACGCAAAAAGAATTTTTGGTCTATAAATATTAAAAAAGGTTTGTTTTTTGATTAAAACAGACCTTTTTATATTTTCTGAGTTGTGGTATGATAATAGTGGAGGGATTATATGAAGATACTTAATTTTGGCTCCTGTAATATAGATTTTGTGTATTCTGTGGAGAATATTGTTGTGCCCGGAGAAACCCTGTCCAGTAATAAGCTTGATTTGTTTGCCGGTGGAAAGGGGCTTAATCAGTCAATAGCCGCCGCAAGAGCAGGTGCAGTTGTTTACCATGCAGGTTGTATAGGCAGTGACGGCGAAATGCTGAAGGATGTTCTTTGTGAAAGCGGTGTTAATACAGACTATTTGTATACTGTGAAAGGAAAAAACGGACACGCTGTTATACAGGTTAGCTCTCAGGGAGAAAACAGTATTGTTTTGTATCCCGGCTCTAATTTTATGGTCACTAAGGAATTGGTTGATAAGGTTCTTCAAAATTTCGGCAAGGATGATATTCTTCTTCTTCAAAATGAAATCAGCAATGTTCCTTATATAATCAGCAAGGCTTATGAAAAGGGAATGAAAATAGCCTTTAATCCTGCACCCTTTGATGAAAAACTTAAAGCTATTGATTTTAATAAGCTTACATATCTTATACTTAATGAAACCGAGGCTATGGGCTTTACGGGTAAAAAAGAGCCTATGGATAGCATTGCATATATAAAAGACAAATATCCTTTACTCACGGTGATTTTAACTGTAGGAAAGGAAGGCTGTATTTGCAGCTATGCCGATAAAATTCTAAAACAATCTGCATACAAGGTTAATGTTGTAGATACAACTGCAGCAGGAGATACCTTTACAGGATATTTTCTGTCCTGTGTTTGTAAAGGTATGTCAATTGAAAAAGCCCTTAAAATATCAAGCGCTGCGTCTGCTGTTACAGTTTCGGGAATGGGTGCAGCACCATCAATTCCCACTATGAATAAGGTTGATGCTGCTATTAAAGAAATGAAAGAATATACAAACAGTACACTCAATAAAAGTGCTGTTATATATAAATACATTGATGAAAACCTGAAAACAGCTAACCTTAACGAACTATCTCGAATTTTTGGATATACAAAGGAATATACAAGTGAACTTGTTAAAAGAAAAATCGGAGTGAGTTTTTCGTGTGCTGTTAAAAAGAAAAGATGTGAAAGGGCGGCAGAGCTTCTTAAAAGCACTGATATGAGTATAAGCGAGATTATAGAAGAAGTGGGTTACAGCAATGAAACCTTTTTCCGTGAAAACTTTAAAGAACTTTATTCTTTTTCACCTCTAAAATACAGAAAGGAAAAGCAAAAATGAAAAACCAAGAAATATTCAAAATTCCGACATGTAATTTTGACATTGTAGTTGATACTGATGCTTATGCTGACAGTATTTATGAAATGGACGATCAGTTCGCAATTGCATATATGCTTACCTATTCCTGTTTTAATGTAAAGGCGTTTTATACTTTTACTAATGACCCTGAATTTAAAAGAGGTATTATAGAGGTGGTTAACAGATGTCATAGACAAGACCTTGCTGATAAAGTGTTTGCAGGTGGTACAAGAGCTTTTGACAGAGGTAATGTTGAGAAGAGTGAGGCGGCTGTCGACCTTATTGAAAGGTCTAAAGGCTATTCTAAGGAAAACCCGCTTTATGTACTTGCTATTGGACCTGTAACAAATATAGCATCAGCCTTATCGCTTGAGCCGTCCATTGCTGAAAAAATAGTTGTGGTTGCATTGTTTGGTCACGATTTTAATCAGAAAGATACAGCTGAATACAATCTTCAAAAGGATTTAGAAGCATCAAAGGTGCTTATGGAAAGTGACGCACCGCTGATGTTGGTTCCCTGTATAGATGTGGCAAAGAAACTTGAGCTATCCAGCCAAGAGTGTGTTAAAGCTTTTAAGGGGAAAAACGAAATCGGCGACTATCTTATTTACTGTATGAGCAAAATGTGTTCAAAGGAATATTTCCCTAAGCTTAAAAGGGTAATATGGGATGCTATTCCTGTTGCTCTTCTTTCAAGACCTGAACTTTTAACTTATGAAATACGAGAAAAACCTTTGATAGATGACAATGTATGTTGGAAACTTACAGGCAGCCATAAGAAAATGCTTTATGTCAGTGACATAGATGCAGAAAAAATTAAAAAAGATATGCTTGAAAGAATATCTGAAATATAAGATATTGCTGTGAGCAAAGAAAAATATATTAATAATCTTGCTATTCCGATATAACAAGATTTTTATAACGATGCAGAGTATTTTTACTCTACATCGTTATTTTTTTTGAAAAATATAAATTTTTTTAAAAAAACTATTGCAATTTACATAAAAGTAATCTATAATGACATTAAAAGTGGTTTAAAGTGGTTAAAAAATCACCAAAATGTCTTAAAGTGGTGAAAAGGAGGCTGAAAACTTTGTTATATGGTGGATACGAACATACAATTGATAAAAAGGGCAGAGTTTTCATACCCTCTAAACACCGTGAAGAGCTTGGCGGAGAGTTTATGATATGCAAGGGTATATCGGGACAGGTGAATCTTTGCGTATATTCAATGGAACAGTGGAACAAGCTTGTTGAAAGTATCAGCACTCTTCCAAAGACTAAATCCAGTGCCGTAAGACGTTTTCTTTATAACGGTGCATTTAATGTTGAATGTGATGCACAGGGAAGAATTCTTATTCCTCCCACACTCAGAGAATATGCAAAGCTTGAAACTGAAGCTCATATAATCGGTATGGATACCAATCTTGAAATATGGAATCCTGCTATTTGGGCAGAGGAAAATCAGAAGCTTACCCCCGAATCTATTGCTTCTATTATGGAAGAACTTAACTTCTAACGGAGTGGCAATATGGAATTTAATCATTACTCCGTTTTACTCAGTGAAACTATAAATGCTCTATCCATTAAGCCTGACGGTATATATGTTGACGGAACGGCAGGGGGAGCAGGACATTCAAAGGAAATAGCAAAAAGACTGACTTCCGGTATGCTTTATGCATTGGATCAAGACCCTGATGCAGTAAAGGTTGCCTCAGAAAGACTTAAAGGTCTTCCTGCAAAGGTAATTAAAAGTAATTTTAAAAATATGGGTCAAGTGCTTTTAAAGGAAGGCGTTCAAAAGGTTGACGGAATACTTCTTGACCTTGGCGTTTCCTCTTATCAGCTTGATGAAGGAACAAGAGGCTTTTCTTATCATAAAGAAGCATACCTCGATATGAGAATGAGTAAAGAAGGTATAACTGCTGCCGATATAATCGCTACATATAGTGCAGAAGAACTTTCCAAGATTTTCTTTGACTTTGGTGAAGAAAAATTTGCCCGAAGAATAGCAAATGCGATTATTAAGGAAAGGGAAGTATGTCCCATTACCACAACAACACAGCTTGCTGAGATAGTTGCTAACAGCGTACCTGCTGCAGCAAGAAGGGAAGGTCATCCTGCAAGAAAAGTTTTTCAGGCACTGAGGATTGCGGTTAATGGTGAACTTGATGTTTTAAAAGAGGTTCTTGATACCGCTTTTGAGTTACTCAGTAAAGACGGTGTACTTGCAATAATTACCTTCCATTCTCTTGAGGATGGTATTGTAAAAAGAAAATTTAAGGAATTTACTCAGGGCTGTGTTTGTCCCCCTGATTTGCCTGTTTGTGTTTGTGGAAAAACTCCAAGAGGCAAAATGGTAAACCGAAAGGGAATAGAGCCCTCAAAGGAAGAAATAGAGCTAAACAAGCGTAGCAGAAGTGCAAAGCTGAGGACAATAATAAAACTTTAAAAAGGATAGATAGGAATGAACAATCTCAAGTACTATAATGATTCTTTAGCATACGATTTTCAGATGTTTATGCCAAAGGAAAAGCCTGTAAACACCGGCGACAATATAGTTAAAATGCCTGAGAGCAGAAAAAACACAAGAACAAACAGAAGAGCTGCATCACGGTTTTCTGTTAGTGTATTCTCTGTTGTTGCTACTGTTATTCTTGTTGGTGCGCTTTGTGCAAATCTTGTGCTGAGAATAAGCGTTAACGAGCTTAATAATGATATAAACAAGGCTAAATCAGAACTTGCAATGAAGCAGAGTGAAAGCGTTGCTTTACAGATGGAATATGAAAACAGAATATCCTATATAAATCTTGAGGCAGAGGCAACTGCTCTTGGTATGCGTAAACTTGATAAAAATCAGGTTGTATATGTAAGGGTTAATGATAAGAATATGGCTAAAAACGGCGACGGAGAGGTTATTACTTCAAAGCAGTAACACAATTGCATAGTAACAGATAAAGGGTAATATAAATAGAAGTACGGGAGTTGAAAATTCAGCTCTCGTTTTCCCGATTTTAAAACCTGTAAAATTTTTTAGTGAAGGGGACAGTAAAATGGCAAGTAAACCAAACAAAAAAATGCTTCAGAGAATGTTTATTGTCCTGCTTTGTGTTGTTATAATAACGGTAGGAGTGTCAGGCTACAGACTTACTCTTTTAATGCTTGTTAGAGGAGAAAAATATCAGGGTATGGCTTCTGAGCAACAGCTTTATGACAGCCTTATTTCTGCCCCCAGAGGCAACATATACGATAAGAATATGAATGTACTTGCTACCAGTACAACAGCCTGGACGGTGTATATTGCCCCTAACGGAATTAATAATATTTCCGATGAGGCTAAGCGTGAGCAGGTAAGAAACCTTATAGCAGACGGACTTTCTGAAATTTTGGGTGTGGACAGAGAAAAAACCTATGAGGATACAGGAAAGCGTTCTTATTATGTTATTGTAAAAAAGAAGATTGATAAGGAAACCTCAGATAAGGTAAGAAACTTTATAACCGATAACAAGGACTATAAGCTGACTAAATATATCGGTCTTGACGAATCTACAAAGCGTTATTATCCAAATAATAATTTAGCTTCGGTTGTGCTTGGCTTTGTGGGAGATGACGACCAGGGACTTGCAGGTATTGAAAGCTATTACGATACCACTCTTACTGGTGAGCCGGGCAGAGTTGTAGCCGCAAAAACAGCTCAGGGAATAGATATGCCATTTACCTATGAAATGGTTGAGGATGCTGTTCAGGGCAACTCTCTTGTGCTGACTGTAGATAACTACATTCAGTATGTTTGTGAAAAACAGCTAAGACAGGCGGTAGAGGATAATAAGTGCAGAGAACGTGGCGTAGCAATGGTTATGAACGTTAATACAGGCGAAATTCTTGCTATGGCTATTTCGGGGGACTATAATCCTAATGAGCCTTTTACACTGTCAAGTGCTGATCAAAGTATCGTTGATGCTCTTGAGGGTGACGAGCGTACAGCAAAGCTTAGTGAGCTGAGAAACCGTCAGTGGCGTAATAAGGCGGTATCTGATGCTTATGAGCCGGGTTCAGTATTTAAAATTATTACTGCGGCGGCAGCAATAGAGGAAAATAAGGTAAGCCTTAATACCTCCTTTACCTGTGTAGGTCATACTCAGGTAGCAGGTCAGGCATATCATTGCCATAAGCGTACAGGACATGGCGTACTTGACCTTATGGGTGCAATAGGTAATTCCTGTAACCCTGCTTTTATTACAATAAGTCAGATGCTTGGTGTTAGCACATTTTCAAAATATTTTGAAGCCTTTGGTTTTACCACAAAAACAGGTATAGATATCCCCGGTGAAACCTATTCGATTTACTATAGCAAAGAGGATATGGGACCTGTTGAACTCGCCTCAGCTTCCTTTGGTCAGACCTTTAAGGTTACGCCTGTTCAGCTTATCACTGCAGCGGCTGCAGCAGCTAACGGCGGTTATCTTGTCCAGCCTCATTTGGTGTCTAAGGTACTTGATGAAGATGGAAATGTTATTGAAAATAAATCTACATCATATCGCCGTCAGGTAATTTCACAGCAAACCTCAGAAAAGCTTCGTACTGCTCTTGAGGGTGTTGTAAGTATTGGTGCAAAAAATGCCTATGTAGCGGGCTATCGTACAGGCGGTAAGACAGGTACCAGTGAAAAAATAGATAAAATGAATCAGACAAATACTCAGGGTCTTTATATAGCTTCTTATGTTGGTATTGCTCCCATTAATGACCCTGAAATAGCTGTACTTGTGCTTATAGATGAACCGTCTGCAGGCAACATTTATGGTAGTGCTGTTTCAGCTCCTGTAGCTTCAGCCATTCTAAGTGAAATAATGCCTTATATGGGCTTTGAGCCTCAGTACAGCGAGGAAGAACTTAAAAATCGTGCCATTTCGGTTCCAAATGTATCAGGTATCTCTCTTAGTGATGCTAAAGCAATGGTGACTAAGGCAGGACTTATTTATAAGGTAGTGGGCGAGGGCGATACGGTTGTATCTCAGCTTCCGTCCTCTAAGGATTCTCTTTATTCAGGCGGTCTTGTAATTCTTTATACCGATGAAACTACGGCAGAGAACGAAACTACAACCGTGCCTGATTTTAAGGGAATGAGTGTATCTGAGGTTAATAGCACTGCTGTTAATGCAGGAATAAACGTAAAATATTCGGGAAATACTCTTTCTTCGGCAAATACATTAGCATATAGCCAAAGTATTAAGGCGGGAGAAACTGTAAGCACGGGAACAAGTGTTACTGTGTATTTCAGAGATAGCTCGATTGCTGACTTTGTACCCGAAGAATAGAGGTAAAAATTATGCTTCTCAAAGAATTGCTTATAGCTTCATCGGGAGAACTCGGTGAAATTCAGATAAAAGGTATAACCGACGATTCTCGCAAGGTAGAAGAGGGATATGCCTATGTTTGTGTTGTAGGAACGGTAAGTGACGGTCATAATTTTGCCGCCTCTGCCATAGAAAAAGGTGCAGCCGTTATTATTGCACAAAGGGATACAGGCTTTTCAAATCAGGTTATTGTTGAGGATACACGTGCCGCTTATGCACTTATGTCAGCAGCTTGGTTTTCTTATCCTGCAGATAAGCTAAGGCTTATAGGTGTTACGGGTACAAACGGAAAAACCTCTGTTACACATATGATAAAGCATATTCTTGAGGAAAATGGCGAAAAGGTAGGACTTATCGGTACAATACAAAATATGATAGGTGACGTTGTTTACTCTACCGAAAGAACAACCCCTAATTGCTATGAGCTTAACTCACTTTTTGCTGATATGGTAAAAGAGGGATGTACCTGTGCCGTTATGGAGGTTTCCTCCCATGCTCTTGATCAAAAAAGAGTGTTTGGGCTGACCTTTGAGGTGGGAATTTTTACTAATCTTACACAGGACCATCTTGATTACCATATAACTATGGATAATTATCTTGAGGCAAAGAAAAAGCTATTTTCTATGTGTAAAACAGCAGTAATAAATATTGATGATATGTACGCTCAAAGGCTGATTAACGGTCTTGAGTGCAAGTTAATAACCGTTTCTGCAGAAAAAACTAACGCCTCTTACTATGCACAAAATATAGATTACCGTGCTGACGGGGTAAGCTTTGATTTAAATGGTGAAAATGATATGGAACTATCCCTTTCTACAGGAGGAAAATTCACTGTTTACAATGCTATGTCGGCGGTGGTTTCCTCACTTGTTCTCGGTATTGATAAACAAACGGTTAAAAAGGCAATTTGTGAGCAAACAGGAATTAAGGGCAGAGCAGAGGTGTTTAAAAATCCCTTTGATTTTACAGTTATAATTGACTATGCTCATACTCCCGACGGACTTGAAAATATTCTTAAAACCTTTGAGGAGTGTAAAAAGGGAAGACTTGTGGTGCTCTTCGGCTGTGGCGGTGACAGGGATAAAACCAAACGTCCTATAATGGGCAGAATTGCTTCAGAGAAGGCTGATTTTGTAATTGTTACAAGCGATAATCCAAGAAGCGAAAACCCATCCGCTATAATCTGCGATATACTTGAGGGTATGAAGAATACAGATACACCCTATAAGGTTATAGAAAACAGGATCGAAGCTATTGAATATGCCATCATAAATGCACAGAGTGATGATATAATCGTTCTTGCCGGAAAAGGACACGAAACATATCAGATTTTAGCAAACGAAACAATTCATCTTGACGAAAGAGAAGTTTTAAGCGTTGCTATGGAAAAAAGAAAGGAACTGAAATAATGGTTGATATTACTCCTATAATTACTGCACTTGTTTCTTTTTTGGCTACTGCACTTCTTGGATTTAAGGTTATTCCTTATCTTCATAAGCTGAAATTCGGGCAGACTATACTTGATATAGGTCCGTCCTGGCATAAAAACAAGCAAGGAACTCCCACAATGGGCGGAGTTATGCTTATGGCGGCAGTTCTTGTTTCTATGATAATAGGTCTTTTATATTCGGTTATAATAAAAGGGGCGTTTATAGAAGAGTTTGCCGACATAAAGAGAACGGCAATGCTTATAGCAGGTGTTGTAATGGCATTTGCAATGGGCTTTATAGGTTTTCTTGATGATTATATTAAGGTGGTTAAAAAGCGTAATCTGGGTCTTACCGCAAAGCAGAAAACCTTTTTACAGAGCTTTGTTACAGCCCTTTATCTTGTTTCGCTTTTCTTTGCAGGAATGAATACTACCTGGATTCCCTTTGTGGGCAGTGTGTCCATTACACATGGGGCAGGACTTCTTTTCTGGCCAATAGCATTTTTCTTTGTTTACGGCTTTGTTAATGCAGTAAACCTTACTGACGGACTTGACGGTCTTGCTTCATCGGTAACACTTGTTGCAAGCTGTAGCTTTATGTTTATATCGGGAATGGCAGGTTCACTTATGGGAATCAATACCTATGCTTCTGCTGTTGCAGGTGCCTGTGGTGGTTTTTTGGTTTGGAATATGCATCCTGCAAAGGTATTTATGGGAGATACTGGTTCTATGTTTTTGGGCGGTGCAATAGTTGCTCTGTCCTTTGGTACCGAAAGACCCATACTTCTGCTTCTTATCGGAATAGTATATCTGCTTGAGGCTTTGTCAGTTGTATTACAGGTTACATCCTATAAGCTGACAAAGAAGCGTATATTTAAAATGAGTCCTATTCACCATCATTTTGAAATGAGTGGTTGGAGTGAGGAAAAAATTGTCTTCACCTTCTCAGCAGTGGGCTGTGTTGGGGCGATTATTGCAATACTTACCGTAGTTCTTTAAATTATTAGGAGGTCAGCTATCAGATGAAGGATAACCTTTTGGCAAAAGTGCTTAAAAAGATGGGAATATATCAGGAGGGAAAGCTGGATATTCAGTTTCTTTCCTTTGTGCTTATACTTCTTTCCATTGGCATTGTTATGCTTTTTTCTGCCAGCTACGCCTATTGTTATGCCCAGTACGGCAACAGCTATCATTTTATTATAAGACAGGCAATTTTTGCAGTTGTTGGTGTTATTGTTATGTTGGTGCTTTCCCGAATTGACTGCAGAGTCTACCGAAAGTTTTCGGTTGTTCTTTATACCGTTTCGGCTATTATGTTGGCTGTGGTTCTGGCTCTTCCGCCAATGCAGGAGGGAATGGAGCATAAGAGATGGCTGGTTATAGGTTCCTTTTCCTTTCAGCCCTCTGAAATAGCAAAGTTTGCAATCATTCTTTTATTTTCTCACTTAATAGCTAAGAACTATAAAAGAATGGGTGAGTTTAAGTTTATAGTAAGACTGCTATCCTTACTTGCAGTTATATGCGGTCTTGTTGTGGTAGAAACCCATCTGTCTGCAACTATACTGATTCTTTTTATAGGTGTAGTGCTTATGATAGTAGGCGGTATGGCTGTAAAGTACATTGTAGGCGGTGTAATTGCAGCAGCAGGCGGTGTTGCCGTTATAGTTATTACAGGTCTTGTTAAATATGCCATGAGCCGTTTTGAGTACTGGTTAGACCCTTGGGCTGATGCAACAGGAAAGGGCTATCAGACTATACAGTCACTTCTTGCTATTGGTTCAGGCGGACTGCTTGGCAGAGGTATAGGTCAGTCAAGACAAAAGTATTCCTGGCTACCTGAGCCTCATAATGACTTTATTTTCTCTATTGTATGCGAAGAGCTTGGCCTTATCGGTGCACTTGTTATTATCTGTCTTTTCTGTGCTCTTGTATGGAGAGGCTTTAAAATAGCAATGCATTCTCCCGATAAATATTCCTCTCTTATGGCAGTGGGACTTACCTTTCAGGTAGCTTTACAGGCTTCCCTTAATATAATGGTTGTAACCAATACCATACCAAATACAGGTATAAGCTTACCCTTTTTCAGCTACGGCGGTACGGCACTGCTTATACTCCTTGCTGAAATGGGCATAGTGCTTTCCATTTCACGAAGTTCGAATTTAGAGAAGGTGTAGTGAGAAATTATGCATATTTTATTTGCAGGTGGCGGCACAGCAGGTCATATTAATCCTGCCCTTGCCGTAGCGGATTATATTAAGGAAAAGCATCCCGATGCTAAAATCAGTTATATCGGTACAAGCGACAGACTTGAAGCAAGGCTTGTACCCGAGAAAAATTATGATTTCTACAGCATAAAGGTTCAGGGACTTAAAAGAAGCCTCTCCCCGTCGGGTATTGTTCATAATATAAAAACTGTGGCTTATGCAGTTTCCTCATCTGTAAGGGTAAGAAAACTGCTTCGCCAGTTAAAGCCTGATGTTGTAGTAGGTACAGGTGGATATGTAAGCGGTCCTGTGCTTAGCGAAGCAGCCAAACTTGGCATTAAAACAGCCATTCACGAACAAAACGCCTATCCCGGTGTTACCAATAAAATGCTTTCCTCAAAGGTTGATAGGGTAATGCTTGCTATGGCTGAGGCAGAAGAGAGAATGAAGCTTAAAAACAAGCCTATTCTCACAGGCAATCCCGTAAGAAAAGAACTAACAGAGATAAGCAAGGCAGAGGCTAAAGCAAAGCTGGGCTTTGATAACCGTCCTGTTATACTGTCCTTCGGCGGAAGCCTTGGAGCAAGAAAGATAAACGAAGCGGCAGTAGAGCTTATTAAAAAATTTAACGGAGAAAAAAGCTTTTATCATATTCACGGAACAGGAAAAAGCGGCTACAGTGATGTGATGAACGCTCTCTCCGATATAAAGCTTGACGACACCGTAAGGGTGAGTGAATATATTTCCGATATGGATATATGTATGGCGGCGGCTGACCTTGTAATCTGCAGAGCAGGGGCAATTACTTTAAGCGAGCTTGCTGTTTGCAGAAAACCGTCCATACTTATTCCTTCTCCCTTTGTTGCTGAAAATCATCAGTACCATAATGCTATGACCCTTAAAAATGCAGGTGTAGCAGAGGTTATAGAAGAAAAGGATTTAACAGGTGAGCTTCTTATCAGCACGGTGGAAAAGCTATTATTCGATAAAGAAAAGCTTGATTTTATGAGTAAAAACGCTGATAAGATTGCAATTGATGATGCAAATGAGAGAATATACAATATAATAATGAATTTAATAAACTGAGTTTTGTCAAAAACATAAAAGCGGCATATTATAAAATATAGTAATTTTATATTTTGTGGGGTGCTTTTATGGGAGTTTTTAAGGTAAAAGGCGGGAAAAAGCTTAGTGGCAGTCTTACTATACAGGGGGCGAAAAACAGCGCTCTTCCGATACTTGCTGCTACACTTCTTATAAAGGATAAAAGTGTATTACATAACTGTCCTGACCTTACCGATGTTTCGGCAGCCTTAAAAATTCTTGTTATGCTTGGCTGTGTTTGTGTAAGGGACGATAATACCGTTATAGTTGATGCCCGTGATGCCGCAAATTTTGAAATAAGCAAGGAACTTATGAGAGAAATGCGGTCTTCTGTTGTGTTTTTGGGCGCTATGATTTCACGAATGGGCAGAGCTGTTATAACAAATCCCGGTGGCTGTGAATTAGGGCCCAGACCTATTGATTTGCATATTTCTTCCTTAAAGCAGTTGGGTGTTCTTGTTGAGGAAGCAGATGATAAGATTATATGTACTGCACCAAAGGGTATAATAGGCAGTGAAATACGACTTGATTTTCCCAGCGTTGGTGCTACAGAAAATATAATTATTGCCGCCTGTATTTCAAAGGGCACAACCGTTATTAAAAATGCGGCAAAGGAGCCGGAAATCAGCGACCTTGCCGATTTTCTTAACAGAGCAGGAGGCAAAGTAAAGGGTGCAGGCTCTTCGGTTGTAACTATAGAAGGGGTAAACAGACTTTACAGTACAGAGCATAGGGTACTGCCTGACAGAATTGTTGCGGCAACATACCTTTGTGCAGCGGCTCTGACAGGCGGAGAAATAAGACTTAAAGATTGTAATGCAGTTAATATGATGTCTTTGCTTGATTTTTTCACTCAAATCGGCTGCATGGTTAAAAGTAACGGTAAGGAAATCTGTATTCGAGGAAAAGAAATATACCGCCCGACAAAACAGATAATTACCGATGTGTATCCCGCTTTTCCAACCGATGCAGGACCTATAGTTGTTCCCTTATTCAGTAAAATAGGCGGAGTACAGTCTATTAAAGAAACAATTTTTCAAAACAGGTTCAGATATATAAGTGAACTTAATAAGTTTGGGGCAAATATGCGTCTGGAAGGCGATACGGCTGTTTCTTTTGGTGCCGTAAAGCTAAAAGCTACAGAGGTTAAATGTACCGACCTCAGAGGAGGAGCGGCTCTTGTTTTAGCGGCTCTTTGCTGTGAGGGAGAATCTATAATAAATGATATTCACCATATAGAAAGAGGCTACTGCAACATGCACAAGTGCCTTAACGCCATAGGCGGAAATGCAACTATATCGGAGGTGTAAAATGAGCCGTAACGAAAAAAAGAGAGGAAGTAAAAGAAGAAGGAAAAAGAAACTGTTATTATTGTTTTTTATGCTTCTTGCCATAGGTCTTCTTTGCACTCTGTCCTTGACTGTGTTCTTTCCTGTTGAAAACATAGAAATAACACAGAGCAGTTATTATTCTACAGAGCAAATAGAAGCAGCCTTAGGAATAAAGAAAGGTGATAATCTTCTTGTTATCAGTGAAAAAAGTGTTCTTGAAAATATACAGCAACAGCTACCTTTTGTTGATAACATAAAGCTGACGAAAAAGCTGCCTGATACGGTTAGTGTCAAGGTAAGTGATGCTCAGGAACTGTGTTGCTATAGCATTGACGGCGCCTTTTATTCTACCGATAAAAAGGGAAGAGTGCTTGGGGAGTATTATGAACTGCCCGAGAACCTTTTGTATATTGAAGGAAAAGCGGTTATATCACAGGATAAAATACGCAAGGTGAAAATGGAAACTCAGCAGCACAGCGAAACTGTAGAGCAGATTATAAAGGCGGTAGAAAATCTTTCTTTAAAAACCGAATATATTGATGTTACCGACCTGTATGAAGTAAGACTGGGAATTGATGACAGATTTACCGTGGAGCTTGGCGAAGCTGTATACATAGAGGAAAAACTGGCATTACTGATTAAAATGCTTGAAAGTAAAACACAGGAGGACAGCGGAGTATTCCGTCTTGATATGTGGAATCCCGATAATCCAAAGGGTTCTTACTTTGAAAACGACAATTAATGCTAAAAAATTTAAAATAAAATAATTTTTTTACAAATAAGCTATTGAAATTTAAAATCAACTGTGTTATTATTATTTTGTGTTTTAATAGTTTAATGGAAAATACTGTTTAAATTAAAAAATGGAGGAATTCACAATGCCTAACGGATTCGAAAATTTCAGCGAAGAGGTTGTTCAGATTAAAGTTGTAGGTGTCGGCGGTGGCGGCGGAAACGCTGTTAACCGTATGGTTGATGCCGGAGTAAAGGGTGTTGAATTTATTGCAATCAATACCGATAAAGCTGCTTTGTTCCTTTCTAAAGCTAACAGTAAGCTTCAGATTGGTGATAAGACTACAGGCGGTAAGGGTGCAGGTGCTAATCCCGAAAAGGGTAGAGCTGCTGCAGAAGAGGCTGCCGATGAAATTACTGCTGCTATAAGCTCTGCAGATATGATTTTTATTACTGCAGGTATGGGCGGCGGAACAGGTACCGGCGCTGCTCCTGTTGTTGCTCGTATTGCTAAGGAGCTTGGTGTACTTACCGTTGGTATCGTTACTAAGCCTTTCGGCTTTGAAGGTAAAAAGCGTATGGAACAGGCTGAGGCAGGTATTGCCGCTCTTAAGGAGCAGGTTGATAGCCTTATCGTAATTCCTAATGAGCGTCTTAAGTTCGTTTCTGAACAGAAGATTACCTTTAAGAATGCTTTCGATATTGCTGATGATGTACTTCGTCAGGGTGTTCAGAGCATTACTGAGCTTATTAATGAAACTGCACTTGTTAACCTTGACTTTGCCGATGTTACCGCTATTATGGCTGATGCAGGCTATGCTCATATGGGTGTTGGCTATGCTACAGGTCGTGACAAGGCTGAAGAGGCTGCACGTGCTGCTATCAGCAGTCCTCTTATTGAAACCTCTATGGATAATGCTAAGGGTGTTATCATCAGCATTACAGGTTCTGAGGATATCGGTCTTGAAGAGGTTGAGCTTGCTTCTAACATTATCGCTGATATGGCACATCCCGATGCAACAATTATCTGGGGTGCTAAGTTCGACGATACCCTTGAGGATGCAATCCGTGTAACTGTTGTTGCTACCGGTCTTGGCGATGAAAAGGAAGACAAAAAGGATGACGATTTAGCTTCTAAGCTTGGCGGCCTTGTTCAGAATAACGAGGACGAGGGCGACGATTATATCGACATCATTGATATTTTCAAGAACAACTAATATTTTTAAGGAGATGTAGAGATACATCTCCTTTTATTTTATAAGTTAAAACGGCAGTACTCTTTGGGAGGCACTTTGTAAAGAAGTGTTCTCCCGATTTTCTTTTATAAAAAAATTGACACTTTCAGCAGATAAGTGTCATAGTGGGTTACATACTAATTAAAACTTGCAAGCGAATATAACTGAGGCGCACCCCCTTACGAAGTGCGCCTCTTCGAGTACCGCCGTTTTTTACTGGAATGGAGTGTTTAGCAACAACCATTATCACAACCGCAACCACAGTTGTTAGTGGTGTTGGTACCGCAGCCGTTACCGCAGCAGAAGAGAAGAAGAAGGATTATGATAATCCAAGTACAGTTATTTCCGAAGCCGTTACACATTTCTTTTACCTCCTTTCCGTTATATTACATACTATGTAGCTTTTAATTTTCTGTTACAGAATTTTAAAAAAGTTAGTAAATGAAAGAAATTACGAGAAAATTGAAGTAAATCAGCAATTTGTCCTTTTTTGACCTTTAAATTGCTTAAAATTGGCGGATAACGGTTTTTGACTTTCTCTGACTTTGCTATTATAATAAGGTCAGTAAAGGTCAAAGTGAGGAATTCTTTATGAAAATGAGCGATATAATAACACAGGCGATAATAAAAATGCTTGATGAATCTGTTGATAATAAAGCCGAAATACAGCGAAACGAATTTGCTGAAATGATGGGCTGTGTTCCAAGTCAGATTAACTATGTTCTGTCCTCAAGATTTACTGCAGAACAGGGCTATACAATCGAGAGCTACCGAGGCGGTGGGGGTTATATCCGTATAACCAGAGCAAAGCTTAATCAGCCAACAGCAATAATGCATATTGTCAATTCTATCGGTAATTCTATTGACCCTATGGCATCAAGAATAGTTGTTGAAAACTGTATGCGAACAGGACTGATTGGTCACGAAGCGTCACGAATTCTATCTGCTGCAATATCAAATTCGGTTATGTCAGCTGTACCTATCTCATCTCGAGATGAAGTGAGGGCGGCTATAATCAAGCAAATTCTTTTAACACAAATACAGTAAAGGTGGTATGAATATGTTATGTCAGAAATGTGGTAAAAACACCGCTACAACTCATATACGTTCGGTTATAAACGGAATAGTCAGTGAAAAGCTTCTTTGTGCTTCCTGTGCCTCTCAGGAGGGGTATAATAAAATAGGTCAGAACAGCCTTATGGATATGCTTTCTTCAATGCTTGGCGGTTCTCTTGCTGAGGGTACTCATATAGCAGAGGAAAAGTGCGATTGCTGTGGTGCAACCTTTTCTAAAATTGCTTCCACTGGCAAGGTTGGTTGTCCTTTATGTTATGATAAGTTCAGAAAACAACTTTTACCTTATCTTAAAAGGGTTCACGGCGGTGTTGACCATATTGGTAAAAAACCGTCCAAGGAACAGCTTATTGTAACTCCTACCGATAAAATCAGTGAGCTTAGAAAGAAACTCAGTCTTCTTGTCAAGAATGAAAGATATGAAGAAGCGGCTGTGGTAAGAGATGAAATAAAAAAATACGAGGGGGAACAGGGTAATGAGTAATTGGTACAGTGTTGTGGGAAATGAAAATGATATAGTGGTTTCCACAAGAATAAGACTTGCCCGAAATCTTAAAAATACTCCTTTTCCTTCCTATATGAACGAACAGGACAAAAAGGCTCTTAATGAAAAGGTTAAAAATGCCGTTCTTAATAGTGATACGCCTTATGCTAAAGCTCTTAAATATATTTCTATGGAGGATGTTCCCGAAAATGAAATATATGCAATGGTAGAGCGTCATATAATAAGCCCTGATTTTGCTAAAAAAACTGAGGGAAGGGCTGTAATTATTTCAGAGGATGAGAGTATTTGTGTAATGATAGGGGAAGAAGACCATATAAGAATTCAGGTAATTCTTCCGGGTCTTGCACTAAATAAGGCTTATGAAATAGCAGACAGCATAGATAATCTTCTTGCTTCTAAACTTGAGTTTGCCTATGACAATCAATTAGGATTTCTTACCGAATGTCCTACTAATATAGGTACAGGGCTACGTGCTTCGGTAATGCTGCATTTACCTCTTCTTGAAAGTGGTTCTGCGATAAATGAAATGGCAGAAACTATTGGAAAAATCGGTTTTACCGTGAGGGGTATGTACGGTGAGGGTAGTAAGTCAAAGGCTTCTCTTTATCAGATTTCAAATCAGATTACCCTTGGTATTACCGAAAAGAATGCAATAGAGAATTTGGGTGTTATAGTAGGTCAGCTTATAGCAAGGGAAAGACAGGAAAGAAATCAGTGTGACAAAATAAAAATTGAGGATATGGTATACAGAGCCTACGGTATACTGAAAAATCAGAGAATACTGTCAAGTGACGAAATGATGAAGCTTGTATCAAGGCTTAAAATAGGCGTTTCTATGGGTATACTTAGTGTAGACAGCGTTCTGCCTGTAAAAATTCTCATAGAAACACAGCCATATATGCTTTGCCGTAAATGCGGAGAAAAAACACCACAGGAAAGGGACATTCTCAGAGCAGAAACGGTGAGAAATTTAATAAAGGAGAATGTTTAATGAAATATAATTTTAACGGCTTTACTGAAAAAGCCAATGAGGCTCTTAATCACGCTATTAATTCGGCACAGCTTTTGGGTCATACCTATGTAGGAAGTGAGCATATACTCTTGGGTCTTGCTAAGGTTGGCAGCGGTGTTGCCTTTTCAGTTCTTTCAAGACATAATATAACGGCAGATAAACTTGAGGAATTAATAACACTTAAAATTGGTGCAGGAACACAAACAAGCCTGTCACCCGAATACTTTACCGAAAGGGCTAAAAAGGTGCTTGAAACTGCAGTTGCGGGGTGTAGAAACCTTGGTAAAGATCAGGTGGGTACCGAGCATATCCTTATTTCTGTTTTAAGTGAGGGCAACAGCTATGCTGTGCGTTTTGTAAAGGAAATGGGTGCAGATGTAAATACCATAACTAAAGAGGCTCTTGAGGCAGCAGGTGTTGACCTTAATGAAGAGGAAAAGTTGCAGGGTGGAAAAGAAAACTCTAAAGCCGATACACTTATGAAATTTGGTCACGACCTTACCAAAGAAGCTAAGGAGGGCCGTCTTGACCCTGTTATTGGCAGAGAAACCGAAATTACAAGGGTAATTCAGATTCTTTGCAGAAGAACAAAAAACAACCCTTGTCTTATTGGCGAGCCGGGTGTTGGTAAAACTGCAATTGCCGAGGGACTTGCCCTAAAAATAGCACAGGGTGATATACCTGAAATTTTGAAAGATAAAAGGGTTATTACACTTGACCTAACGGGAATGGTGGCAGGTACTAAATACAGAGGCGACTTTGAAGAAAGAATCAAAACCATTATTGATGAGGTTAAAAAAGCAAAGGATATAATCTTGTTTATTGACGAGGTTCACACAATAATGGGAGCAGGAAGTGCTGAGGGAAGCACCGATGCCGCCAATATATTAAAGCCCTCCCTTGCAAGAGGGGAAATGCAGATAATCGGTGCTACTACAATAAGTGAATACCGTAAAAATATTGAAAAGGATGCAGCTCTTGAACGCCGTTTTCAGCCTGTTACTGTTGGTGAGCCGAGTGTTTCTGACAGTATTGATATTCTTATGGGTCTTAAGGATAAGTATGAGGCTCACCACAATGTAAAGATAACCGACGGGGCTGTAAAGGCTGCTGTAGAGCTTTCATCCCGCTATATAACCGACCGTTTTCTGCCTGATAAGGCAATTGACCTTATTGATGAGGCAGGCTCGAAGGTAAGACTGACAGTATTTGCAACTCCGGAGGATTTTAAAGAAATAGAGGATAAAATCAAGGATAATGAGGATGCAAAGGACGAGGCAATACAAAATCAGGACTTTGAAAGGGCGGCAGAGCTCAGGGATGAGGGCAATTCTCTTAAGGATGAACTTAAAAAACGCAAGGAACAATGGAAAGAAAAAAGCAGTCTGGTAGCTGAGGTAACAGAAGAAACAGTTGCAGAAATCGTTTCTCAGTGGACGGGTGTTCCTGTGGCAAGTCTAACTATAGAAGAAAGTGAACGACTTTTAAAGCTTGAGGATGAGCTTCATAAACGTGTAATAGGTCAGAGCGAGGCAGTAACGGCTGTTGCAAAGGCTATAAGACGAGGCAGAGTAGGTCTTAAGGATGAGGGCAGACCTATAGGCTCATTTATCTTCTTAGGCCCCACGGGTGTAGGTAAAACCGAGCTTTGCAAGGCTTTGGCTCAGGCAATGTTCGGCAGTGAAAATGCAATGATACGACTTGATATGTCCGAGTATATGGAAAAGCATACAGTATCCCGTATGGTTGGTTCTCCTCCCGGATATGTTGGCTTTGACGAGGGCGGTCAGCTAACCGAAAAGGTAAGAAGAAATCCCTACTCTGTGGTACTGTTTGACGAAATTGAAAAGGCTCACCCTGATGTTTTCAATATTCTTCTGCAAATTCTTGATGACGGTGTTCTTACCGATTCACAGGGAAGAAAGGTGGACTTTAAAAACACCGTTATAATTATGACCTCTAATATCGGAGCAAGACTGATTACCGAGAAAAAACAGGCTTTTGGGTTTGCTGAAAATTCGGCTGAGAGTGAGCATAAGGATATTGCACAAAAGGTACTGTCAGAACTAAAAAAAGCCTTTAAACCCGAATTCCTTAACCGTGTTGATGATACAATAGTATTTACAAAGCTTTCAAAAGAGGAAATCGGTGAGATAGCAGGTAAAATGCTTGATGGTCTTGCAAAAAGACTTAAAAGAATCGGCATAACTGCCACCTTTGATGATACTGTCAAAGAGAAAATGGCTGAGGTAGGCTTTGATGATATATACGGAGCCAGACCGCTTCGAAGAGCTATTCAGACTAAAGTTGAGGATACCTTAAGTGAAAAATTGTTATCAAATGAAATAAAATCAGGAGACAGTATTGTCTGCAGCTATGAAAATGAGCTTATGATAGGGAATAGGGTGTAGGGGCGGATAAATTATCCGCCCGTTTAAACATCAGCAAATAAAATCGGGAGGATAAATTATCCTCCCCTACGAAGTAGCATAGGGAATAGGGAATGGGAAAAAATTAGTTGAAATTTACAAATTGTTATGATACTATAAATATAAAGCTATACATAATGCCGAAAAGGAGTGCTGTAAATGAAAAATATTAAACGCATAATGGCAGTGATTTTAACCGTTGTAATGATTTTTGCGAGTGTACCTCTTTCTGTTTTTGCAACAGATACAGAGTATACAGCTATTTCTCTTAATCAAGAGGTGGTTATCAGCGGTACAATGAATGAAATGGAAGGATATTTCAGTTTTACTACAGAGAATGACGGATACTATACCTTTTATTCTTATAATAACGGTGAGGTTGACCCTTACTGTGAAATCTATGATATGAATGGCAATTGGTATACCGATAATGATGATGGTGGAGAAGAATTAAACTTTGCTGCAACCTTTTATTATACAGCAGGTGAAACCTATTATTTCTACACATATTGCTATGAAATAGATGGATACGGCAGTTATACCATAGCTGTTATTCCGTCTCCTGCTGCAAATGAACTTAAAATTGATGAAAGTCTTTTGGGTACTGTAGGCGGTGGAGAATCAATTGATTATATGTTATTGCCTTATGGCTGTTTAAGTGAATATGTAACCTTTGAAAGCAGTGATGAAAATGTTGCATCCGTAAACGATCAGGGTTATGTTGAGTATATCGGCGAGGGTGTGGCTACAATTACCGCAACCAGCGAAAATGGTCTTACTGATACCTGTACTGTCAGGGTTGCTCAGCCACAGGAAATCGAGCTTGGAACTACATATACCAAGGAAATTACAGAGCCGTATGACTTTGTGAGCTACACTTTCGAGGCAGAGGAAACAGGGTATTATGATATTTGTATAAAGAGTGAGTACGAATATATATATCGGGTTTCTTCACAAACCAATGGAACAAGTGGTGAATATGGTCATACGATGGAGGGCTATTATATTTCCGACTTGTCCTTTAAGATAGAAGAGCCTGAAACATTCTTTGTAACTGTCAGCTTTAAAGACCCTGCTCAGACAGGAGCAATATCTGTTACTCCAAGTAAGGCAATTATGGCAACCTTAATGGCGGTCAAAAGCTCAGGAGTAGGTTATGTAGGCGACAGCTATACCTTGTGTTGTGACTTCTATCCTGAGGGAAGCTATAATGAAAGCATCACCTGGTCAGCAGATAACGACGAAGTAGCTTATGTAAGTGAGTGGGGTGAAATAGAGCTTCTCTCTGCAGGTACTGTTAATGTTAATGCAGTCAGCGAATTCGGCCTTACTGCAACAAAAACCATTACCGTTAAGGATTATGATATAATAGCTGTTGATGAGGAAAAGGAAATTTCCTCTGATGACGGCTATAGAAGAGTTTATAAATTCGTTCCCGATAAGGATGGACATTATAAATTCTATTCCTATAATTATGATGAAATTGACTCAAAAGCATATCTTTATGACTCTGAAATGACAGTGCTGGCTTGTGATGATGATTCGGGTGAATATAATAATTTCCAGATTACCTATAAGCTTACAGCGGGGCAGACCTATTACTTTGAACCTCAGTTTTATAGTTCGAGCGATGAAGGTGTTTTCTATACCAAAATAGAAAAGGTTAATGCTGTAAGCAAAATTAATATTACTTCTTATCCCAATAAAATGGATTATTATGAAGGTCAGGAAAGCTTTTATTATGATGGTCTTGCTTTAGAGTTTGTTTATGAGGACGGCACCACAAAGACTTGGGATAACAGAGACCAATATTTTGACGGATATTATATTAGAATTTATGAAGAATATTCAGAAGAGGGTGAATATCTATATAGTGTTATTGAATACGCTACAGCCGAGCCTGCAACCTTTAGCTTTAATATACTGGAAAACCCTGTAAAGAAAATTACTCTTGTAAAGGGTACAAAGAGAAAGTATGTTGAAAATGTTAACGGCTATTACACAACGGTTTATGACCCTGAAACCGATACAGAAAAGGAAGTATTTATTTATTATGCCAATACTCCTTATGATGCAAAAATCAGAATTGATTATAAGGATTCTACCTATGAATATGCTTATGTTTCTGATTATGTAAATGGCTGTGAAATTTCCTGGGACAGCAATCAGAATGAAGAGCCTTGGGTTTTAGGTAGCAACAATATAACCTATGTTACCTACCTTGGACATACCGTGGTTCTACCCATAACCGTTATAAAAAATCCTGTTGCTTCTATTGAATATGTTTCGGGTGAAATAACAGTTCTTGAAAATGTTGAAGGATACTGGGAAGAAAGTGAAGATGATAGATACTTCTACTATTACTACAATATTCCTGAGGATTTAATGATTAAGGTTAATTTCACAGACGGTACAAGCGAAACGGTACCTTATGGTACAAGTATAGAAGGATATTGGTTTGAAAGTGAATCGGACCAGCATGAAAATCATTGGGAGCTTGGCGACGACAATTATTTAAATGTTTCTATTCTCGGCAAAACGGCAAAGGTTCCCGTATCGGTTATAAAGAGTGATGTTCAGAAAATCACTGTAGATAAAGCACCTACAAAGACCTATATTTATGGTGATTCCGAATATGGCTATATGATAGAAGATGACTATTATTTCTATCCCACCGACCTTAGCGGAATAGAGTTCACAGTGTATTATACCGATGGAACAAGTGAGCAGTTCGACTATAACGACCTTGATTATCTCTACGGAGAATATATTCTTAACGGCTATGTTATTGGTTTCGATTTTGGATATGGAGAAGCAGCACAGGTTGGAAACACCCAAGTGACAATAAACTATAAGGGCGCAAGTGATACCTATAACGTTACCCTTGCAAAAAGCCCTGTTGCTTCACTGACTATTTATCAGGAGCCTGTTAAAACCGAATATAAACAAGGCTTTATGCCTGACTTTATCGGTACAATACTTCTGATAGAATTTACCGATGGTACAAGCAAAATGGTTGAAATTATGGAAGATACCATTGTAAATGTTGCTAATGAGTATAGCAGTTACTATCGGCGTTATATACCTGCAGACGATTTAAAGATTTTCATTGATACATATTATGACGAAAACGATAATGAGGCATATAGATTTTCCGTTCTTGATGTTTACGCAGATTGTGATTTTATAACCTTTATCGATGAAAAGATAATCGACGTAGAGCTTGATAACCTTTCCTATACAGGAGAAGATATGCTTGTTAAGGTTACATATAATGATGGTACAACCGATAGCTTGGTGCTTGAAAACATCTGGTATAACGATTTTGACTCTATGGGCTGTATGGGTATTGCAAACACCGAAAACGGTTTGCTTGAATACTATATCGAAATGACCTATGATAAAAACGGCGAGCCTGAGGAGTGCTATGTATGGATTTTAGGAAGGGATATAACAGTATCTCTGAAAGCCTGTATAACAGGTGACGTTGACGGTGACGGAAAAGTCGGCACCACCGACCTTGCTAACCTTAAGCTTTATCTTGCAGGAGCTAATGAGCTTGATGAAGACGGATTGACCGCTGCTGATATTGATTGTGACGGAAAGGTTGGAACAACCGACCTTGCAATACTAAAGCTTACATTAGCAGGAGCAATTTAAACCATTTAAAAGCCTGAGTTTCTCAGGCTTTTACTTTTGACTTCTTGACTTTAAAGGGGTTATATTATAAAATTAGTGTATTAATAAATATGTGAGGCAAAATTATGAAAATAGTAATAACCGATGCTTCCACCGTTACAAGCGGTGATATTTCCTTTGACGTATTTAATCGTTTTGGTAAAGTGGAAATATACGAGCTTACAAATGAAGAAGAACTTAAAGAGCGTATAAAGGATGCTGATATTCTTCTATGTAATAAAACTCAGATTACAAGAGAAGCTTTAGGCTATGCACAAAAACTTCGTTATATCGGTCTTTTTGCTACCGGATTTAATAATATTGACCTTGAAGCTGCAGGTGAAAAGGGAATAACCGTATGCAATGTTCCTGATTATTCCGCCGAGGCTGTTGCTCAGCATACCTTTGCTCTTATCCTCTCTCTTGCCTGTAGAACATCTGACTATAATAAAACCGTTAAGCAGGGAGATTGGGTGAAAAGCCGTACCTTTTCCTATTTCCCCATTCCTCTGTTTGAATTATCGGGAAAAACTATTGGACTTGTGGGTCTTGGCAGTATAGGAAGCCGAGTTGCCGATATTGCCCTTGCCTTTGGTATGAAGGTGCTTGTATATAAGAGAAGTAAAACCGAGGATAACAGGGTGGAACAGGTGAGTTTTGAAGAACTGCTGAGGAGAAGTGATATTGTTTCACTTCACTGCCCTCTTAACAAGGAAAGCGACACCTTAATGAACCGACACTCTTTTGAAAAAATGAAGGAAAGGGCTGTGTTTATTAATACTGCAAGAGGCGGTCTTGTGGATGAAGAGGCTTTAAGGGATGCACTTGTTTCGGGTAAGCTGATGGGAGCAGGACTTGATGTATTAAGAAAAGAGCCTATGGATGAAAACTGCCCCTTGCTTAATGTAGATAACTGCATTATTACCCCTCATATTGCTTGGGCAAGTCTTGAAACAAGAAAAAGACTTATGGGTGTAGTAGAGAAAAATATAGAAAGCTTTCTCAGCGGAAGTCCTGTAAATACTGTTAATTGACATTCGGTATATTTGTGTTATAATTATTTAGTTAGATTGATTTAAGGGAAGTATAAAAATGTCAAAAATTGAAAATCTCAGAAATATAGCAATTATTGCTCATGTTGACCACGGTAAAACCACTCTTGTAGACCAGCTTTTAAAACAAAGCGGTACATTCAGAAGTAACGAACAGGTAGACGAAAGAGTAATGGACTCTAATGACCTTGAAAAAGAAAGAGGCATTACCATTCTTTCAAAAACCACAAGCGTACACTATAACGGAATTAAAATTAATATTGTTGACACCCCCGGACACGCTGATTTCGGCGGTGAGGTTGAGCGTATTCTTATGATGGTTGACGGCGTTCTGCTTCTTGTTGATGCCTTTGAGGGCTGTATGCCTCAGACCCGTTTTGTGCTTAAAAAGGCTTTGGCTTTAGGTAAAAAGGCTGTGGTTGTGGTTAATAAAATCGACAGACCTATGGCAAGACCGGCCGAGGTGGTTGATGAGGTTCTTGATTTGTTTATTGAGCTTGGAGCTGATGATGAGCAGATAGAATTTCCTGTTGTTTATGCATCGGGCAGGGACGGATATGCTTCCTTTGATGAAACTCCGGGAGAAAATTTAAAACCTCTTTTTGATACTATTATAAAGGAAATTGATGCACCCGAGGGGGACGAAAATGCACCTCTTCAGATACTTTTTTCCAATATTGAATATGATGAATATTTAGGTAGAATCGGTGTCGGCAGAGTTCAAAGAGGTAAGGTTAAAAACGGACAAAATGTTGTACTCAGCCATATTGACGGTTCAGTCAGCAATGTGAAAATAGGTAAGCTTTTTGTTATAGAGGGTCTTAAAAGAACCGAAGTGGAAGAGGCTTGTGTCGGTGAGCTTATTCAGGTAGCAGGGCTAAATGACCTGAATATTGGAGAGACTGCCTGTTCTCCCAACTGCGTTGAGCCTCTGCCCTTTGTAAAAATTGACGAGCCTACACTTTCAATGAACTTTATGGTAAATAATTCCCCCTTTGCAGGTAAAGAGGGTAAATTCGTCACCTCCCGAAATCTGCGTGACCGCCTTTTTAAAGAGGTTGAAACAAATGTAAGTCTGAGGGTTGAGGAAACCGATTCGGCTGATACCTTTAAGGTGTCGGGCAGAGGTGAGCTTCATCTGTCTATCCTTATTGAAACTATGAGAAGACAGGGCTATGAATTTCAGGTTTCTCCTCCTGAGGTTATTTATAAACACGAAAACGGTGTACTTCTTGAGCCTATTGAACTGCTTATGATTGAGGTTCCTGAGGAGTATGTCGGCTCTGTTATGGAAAGACTTGGCTCACGAAAGGCAGAAATTAAAAATATGGGAACCAGACAGGGCGGTACCTCCCATCTTGAATTCCTTATACCTGCAAGAGGACTTCTGGGCTATAGAAGTCAGTTTATGACCGATACCAACGGAAACGGTATAATGAGTCACGTTTTCAGCGGTTATGAGGAGTATAAGGGCGATATTGAGCAGAGAAGCACAGGTTCTATTATCGTTCACGAAAACGGAGAAACTACAGGCTACGGCCTTTTTAATACCCAAAGCAGAGGCAGACTGTTTATAGGTGCAGGTGTGCCTGTTTATGAGGGTATGATAATCGGCGAAAACCCAAAAAATGAAGATATTGTATGTAATGTCTGCAAGAAAAAACAGCTTACCAATACAAGAGCTGCAGGAAGTGATGATGCACTTCGTCTTGTTCCCCCCTCAGTAATGAGCCTTGAGCAGTCACTTGAGTTTATCAAGAATGACGAGCTTGTGGAGATTACACCAAAAAGCATTCGTCTGAGAAAGAGAATTTTAAATAAAGAACTCAGAATGAAGGCAGAATCGAGAAATAAACACTGATGAATATTATAATTCTTGATTTGGAATGGGACAGCGCATACAGTGTAAAGCATCAGCGTTTTGTTAATCAGATTATTCAGATTGGCGCTGTAAAGCTTGATACTGCTTGTGAGATAATAGATACCTTTTCGGTAACGGTTAAAAGCAGACTCTCTAAAAAGCTTACCAAGCGTTTTGTTGAGCTAACGGGGATAACTAATGATATGATGAGGGCAGGAGTGCCTCTGAGCGAGGCTGTAGAGCAGTATAATGAATGGGCAGGGAAAAACACCCTTACTATGACCTGGAGTACCTCCGACCTTTATACTATTATTGAAAACTGCCGTTATCTTCTTACCCCCTCTACAAAATTCCGTATTGAAAAATATGCCGACCTTCAAAGCTATGTTCAGAATGAAATGAGAAGTGTGGGGTATGAGCTGAAATCACAGATTTCACTTTCAAATGCAGCAGCAATGCTTTCAATATCCAGCGAGGGACTTGAACTGCACAGGGCAAAGGATGACTGTCTTTTGTCGGTTGCTCTGCTGAAACGCTTTTATAATACCGATAAAATGCAGAACTATATAAAGGATGCCACCAATCCGGAATTTTTCAGACGCCTTGCCTTTAAATCCTATACACTTTCTAATTTAAAGGACGATAATATAAAGGCTGAAAACCTTGTTTTTAAATGTGATAAATGCGGTGAAGTGGCTAAGTGTATCACAGGCTTTAAATACCGTAACGGTTGGTTTTCGGCGAATTTCAGGTGTATTGACTGTAGGCGTACCTTTATCGGCAGAGTGTCCTTTAAAAAGACATACGATGACCTTATAGTGAAGAAGAAAATCGTTGATATCAAGGCGGTAGAAAAGAAAGATGAAAATGCTGTGCAGGATGTGTCCAAGACAGTGCAATAAAATAAGAAGTGAAGAAACAAATCAAGGCGGCTACTGCGGTATGCCGCTTTTTCCCGTTGTGGCAAGAGCGGCTCTGCACTTTGGTGAGGAACCCTGTATAAGCGGAAAAAACGGTTCGGGTACCATCTTTTTCAGCGGTTGTCCGCTTTCCTGTGTTTACTGTCAGAACTATGAAATAAGCCACTTGAAAAAGGGTGTACTAATAACACCGCAAAGACTGTCCGAAATATTCAGAGAGCTTGAACAAAAGGGCGCACACAATATAAACCTTGTTAATCCCACCCATTTTATATGGGCTATAAAAGAGGCTCTTTCTATCTATAGACCGAAAATTCCTCTTGTGTATAACAGCGGGGGATATGATTTGCCCCAAGTGATAAAAGAGGATATTTTTGATATATACCTTATGGATTTAAAGTATATAAGCGATGAAAAAGCCCTTAAATACAGTAAGGCTGAAAATTATTTTGAATATGCAGAAAAGAGCATAAAGACGGCATATAAGCTATGCAGTGAGAGTGTTTTTGACAGTCAGGGAATAATGCAAAAGGGACTGATTATACGGCATCTGTGTCTGCCCCTTGCCACCAATGAGGCTATAAGGGTAATTGACTGGGTAAGTGAAAACACTCCAAAAGCGTATCTCAGTATAATGTCACAGTATTTTCCCACAGGCAAAGCAGAGCAGTACAGCGAAATAAACCGAAAAATCACAAAAAGGGAATACGAAAAGGTGCTGTCCTATGTAATGGAAAAGAACCTTGAAAATGTTTTTGTTCAGGAAAGAAGCAGTGCAGATAAAACCTATGTTCCTGAGTTTGATTTTGAGGGACTAGGGACTAGGATTTAGGGACTAGGGACTAGGGGTTAGGGACTAGGGGTTAGGGGAAGTTGTAACAACACAACATTCTTTTCTAAAACTTTCTATTATTTTTCTTTTTTTAAAAAAATATATTTTATAAAAAGTTTCTATATTTTATGTTGAGAATGTAGAGAAATCTATCTAAAGCCTTATAAATAAAGGTTTTTTATATCTACATAATATCTACATAATATCTACATAATATCTACATAGTTATTGATTTTTCCTTATCCAACCTCTGACTTTTCCGTATGCCTCTGTATAAATAACATTATTTATCCTTTCCCAACCTTCCATCTGTTGCACAAATAAACTTTTTTTAAATAAAAAACACTTGACAATGGGTGAGGGTTTATAGTATAATTGTCGTTGTAAATATTACCCCTGCAAAAATGCGGAGGGAGGGAATGTATTAATGAGTCAGGTTCGATTAAAAGAAAATGAATCACTTGATAATGCTTTAAGACGTTTTAAGCGTCAGACTGCTAAGGACGGCGTAATTCAGGAAGTTCGTAAGAGAGAGCATTATGAAAAGCCTTCTGTAAAGCGTAAGAAAAAGTCGGAAGCTGCACGTAAGCGTAAGTTCCGCTAATAAGTGATACTTAAAGAGAAAAAGCAGCTGAATTATCAGCTGCTTTTGTTTTTGGAGAATGCTATGTTTAAACCAAACATTAAAATACACAGAATAACGGATATTACTGCCGATATGCTGTTAAAAAAGAACATCAAGGCTTTAATACTTGATGTGGATAACACTCTGTCAACCCATCACGGTATGGAGCTTGTTGACGGTCTTGAGGACTGGATAAAGAGTATGCACAGTGACGGCATAAAACTGCTTATTCTTTCTAATTCTAAAGAAAAAAGGGTAAAGCCCTTTGCTGAGAAAATCGGTCTTGATTTTTGCTCTCTCGGACTTAAGCCCTTGCCATTTGGTTATATGAAGGCTAAAAAAAGACTGGCAATAAAAAAACGGGAAATAGCTATTGTAGGTGACCAGATGTTTACTGATGTGCTTGGTGGACGGCTTTTCGGTATAACTACAATAATGACCGACCTTATTTTGCCTGAGGATAAATTGAGCTTTAAAATAAGACGAAAGCTTGAAAAAATTTTACTTAAAAAAATGAAGGTGGAGAACGGATATGGCTGCTAAATTCGGTCCTGCAGGAAATTCTGAAAGCTTTGCCGCTATGGGCTATAGGCACAGTGAGCAGGTGCCTGAGTATCTTGTTAAAATGGGACTTGACCATTTTGAATATCAGTGTGGCAGAGGTGTTAATATATCTAATGAAAAGGCTGAGAAATTCGGAAAAATTGCCTCACAGCAGGGAATAAGCCTGTCCCTTCACGCTCCGTACTATATATCTATGTCCTCTGTGGAGGAGGAAAAACGCCTTAATTCCGTAAACTATATTTTACAGAGTGCAAGAGCAGTCAATGCTATGGGCGGCGACCGTATTATCGTTCATACCGGCTCTTGCGGTAAAATAAGCAGGGAAGAGGCTCTTTCCCTTGCAAGTGATACGATGAAGCTTGCCCTTAAAGCTTTAAAGGAAGAAAATCTTTCACATATTCATATTTGTCCTGAAACTATGGGAAAAATAAATCAGCTTGGAACCTTAGACGAGGTTATAGCTCTTTGTAAAATTGATGAAAGCATAATTCCCTGTATTGATTTCGGCCACCTTAATGCAAGAACTCTTGGTGAGATTAAGGGAAAAGAGGATTTTGAAAAAATTCTCGATACTATAGAAAATGAGCTTGGAAGTGATAGGCTTAAGGTTTTCCATTCCCATTTTTCAAAGATTGAGTATACATCGGGTGGAGAAAAACGGCATTTAACCTTTGAGGATACGGTTTACGGCCCCGACTTTGAGCCACTGCTTGAGCTTGTTTATAAAAAGAATTTATCCCCGATTTTCGTTTGTGAATCGGCAGGTACACAGGCAGAGGATGCTCTTTCAATGAAAAAATATTATAATTCGTTAGGATAAAAACAATGCTTAATCTTGATAAATTTATATCTTCAAACAGTGCAGTGCTAATTTGTACAGAAACAAACAGACGGTATTTAAGCGGTTTTAAATCCTCTCTGGGTTATCTGCTTATCTGCTCACTGGGTAATTTTCTTTTTGTGGACGGCAGATATTTTGAGGCGGCAAAGCAAACCGCCTGTAGCGATATAAAGGTTGTTCTTCTTGAGCGTCTTTCCAAACAGCTTGGAGATTTGCTTAAACGCTTTAAAATAGACACCCTTTATACCGAAACAGAGATAACTGTCGGCTTTCTCGGTAGTTTGAAAAATGTACTTCACTGTAACATTCTGCCAAGTGAAGAGCTTAGTACTTATCTTTTAAAAAGCAGAAGTGTTAAGGAAAGATTTGAAATAGAGAATATTATCTCGGCTCAGCGTATTGCAGAAAGGGCATATTTTAATGTTCTTGATATTATAAAAGAGGGGATAAGCGAAAGGGAGATTGCTCTGGAGCTTGACTATCAGATGCAGAAAATGGGAAGTGAGGGCGTTTCCTTTGAAACCATTGCTGTATCGGGAGAAAACTCGGCTCTGCCTCATGGTGTGCCTACCGAAAGACTTCTTAAAAAGGGTGACTTTTTAACCCTTGATTTCGGTGCTGTTGTAAACGGCTACCACAGTGATATGACAAGAACGGTGGCTGTGGGCTATGCCAGTGATGAAATGCAGGAAATATACAACCTTGTTCTTAAAGCTCAGAATGCGGCAATTAAAAAAATCGGTGTTGGTGTGGACTGTAAAAGCGTAGATGCACAGGCAAGGGATATAATAACTCATAAAGGCTTTGCAGGAAACTTTAATCACAGTACAGGTCACGGTGTGGGACTTGACATTCACGAATACCCCACCTTAAGCCAGAGAAACAACGAGGCTCTTCTTGAAAATCAGGTTGTAACCGTTGAACCGGGGGTATATTTGCCCTCAAAATTCGGTGTAAGAATAGAAGATATGATTGTTGTGGGAAGAAATGTTAACGAAAACTTGACAAAATGCGAAAAAAAGCTTATAATTCTTTAGAAGATTAATTATGATATATCTGGAGGAAATTTATTATGGTAACAGCAGGCGATTTCAGAAACGGCGTAACTTTTGAAGAAGACGGTAACGTGCTTCAGGTTGTTGAATTCCAGCATGTAAAACCCGGTAAGGGCGCTGCTTTCGTTAGAACCAAAACAAGAAATGTAATTACAGGAGCTATCATTGAAAAGAGCTATAACCCCAGTGCTAAGTTCCCCACCGCTTTTGTTGAGCGTAAGGATATGGAGTATTCCTATAATGATGGCGGTCTTTACTACTTTATGGATCCTGAGTCCTATGAGCTTGTTCCTATTAATGAGTCTGAACTTGGTGACGGCTTTAAGTTCGTTAAGGAAAGTATGGTATGCAAAATCCTTTCTTATAAGGGAAAGGTATTCGGTATGGAGCCTCCTACCTTTGTTGAGCTTCAGGTAACCGAAACAGAGCCCGGATTTAAGGGTGATACCGCTACCAATGCTACAAAGCCCGCTACTCTGGAAACAGGTGCTGAAATTCGTGTACCTCTCTTTATTAATGAGGGAGATATGATTCGTATTGACACCCGTACCGGTGAATATATGGAAAGAGCATAAGAGGTATTAAATATGATGACTATTGCTGAAAAAGCTGCATACATTAAAGGTCTTGCAGAGGGCCTTAGCATTGATGACTCTACCAAAGAAGGTAAGGTTCTTGCTGCTATCGTTGACCTTTTAAGTGATATTGCTGTTGATATTGAGGATACACAGGATGCCTGTGCCGAACTTGCTGAGCAGATTAATGCTGTTGACGAGGATTTGGCTGAGCTTGAAGACTTTGTCTATGAAGAGTATGAGGACGAAGAGGACGAGTGTGAGTGTTGCTGTGGTTGTGATGATGAGGATGACGACGAGCTTTATGAGGTTGAGTGTCCTAACTGTCACGATGTGATTTATATTGACGACAAAATGCTTGAGGACGAGGGTATGACCTGTCCGAATTGCGGTACTAATCTTGAGTTCGATTTAGAAGAGGACTCTGAAGAAGAATAAAAACTAAAAAGCACCTGATCAGGTGCTTTTTGTATAGCCAAAGCATTTAAACTTGAACCAGCCTTAAAGGGCGGTTTTTAGGTGTCTTTCGGCTCATTGTCGCACATAGGCGTAAGCCTTATTTGCTTCGCTTCACCAAAATCCACTCAAAAAACCGTTCCTTTAAGGTCGGAGAATTTTGTGAATAAAGGATTTTTTGATTGGCGAGGCACAAAACGCAGTAAATCCTGACGGATTTACGAGTATTTTAACAAAGCCACAGCTAAAAATACTTGTTTCAAAATCTGATTCAAGTTTGAATGCTTTGGCTAGAGGTGTATTATGCCTGAAACGAAATTTGCTATTGAGTATAGCATTGATAACACTGAAAACAGGGGAGTCCCCGTTATAATTGTTGCTGCGGGTTCTTCTTCCCGTATGGGCGGAATAAATAAGATGTTTTCTCTGCTTTGCGGTATTCCTGTTGTTGCAAGAACTATGCTTGCCTTTGAAAGAAGCTCCTTTATAAGTGAAATTATCGTAGTAACAAAGGAAGAAAACATTGCCGATATACAGCATATAAAAAATAATTATATGATAAGCAAAATGTCAAATGTTGTAAAGGGCGGCAGTGACCGTCTTTCCTCTGTGCTTTGTGGACTTGACTGTATAAAAGAGGCGAAGGGTGTGCTTGTTCACGACGGTGCAAGACCATTTGTTAGTGATGTTCTTATTGAAAAAATGGCAAAGGCGGCACTTACTGAGGATTGCGCTGTTTGCGGAATAAGAGTTAAGGATACTGTGAAAATTGAGGATGATGGAACAGTAACCACCGCTGACAGAAGTAAGCTTATTGCTGTGCAAACTCCACAGGCACTTAACTTCGGTATCTATAAAAAACTGCTGACAGAATGTGAGGATAAATCGGTTTTTACTGATGATGCCTCTGTTATGGAAGCGGCAGGTTATAATACGGTTATTATTGAGGGAGAGGAGAGTAATTTTAAAATCACTACTCCTTATGATCTTAAACTTGCCCATTTTATTTTAACGGAGGGAGAAAAATGCGAATAGGTCACGGATATGATGTTCATCGCTTTACCCCTGATAGACCCTTGTTTTTAGGAGGAATTAATATCCCTTATGAAAAAGGACTATTGGGTCATTCCGATGCTGATGTTCTGCTTCACGCTATTTGTGATGCACTGCTTGGCGCTGCAGCTCTTGGTGACATAGGACATCTTTTCCCCGATAATGATGATAAATATAAGGGGATTGACAGTAAAATTTTACTTAAAGAGGTTGGCTCTGTCCTTTATGAAAAGGGTTATAAAATTATTAATATTGATGCAACGGTTATAGCTCAGAAGCCAAAGCTTGCTCCTTATATTGCTGATATGAGAAAAACCGTCGCCTGTCTTCTTCTTATTGATGAAGAACAGGTAAGCATTAAAGCCACTACCGAAGAGGGACTTGGCTTTACCGGTGAACTGCTGGGTATTTCTGCCCATAGCGTTTGTATTATTGATTGATTAATATTTTATTCTTTCGCTTCATAAAATAATTATGGGTGAAACAATGAAGATTTATTTTTCGATTACAAAAAGCTATGCTTTGATGCTGTGTGTGACTATGCTTGTATGCTTTGCTATGTTTTCCTGTGTGTCGGTACAGCAGTCAAATATACATCTGAGCAGTGAGTCGGCAAGAATTTCATATCTTTCTTCTATGGGCTTTAATTCTCCTGACCTGCAGGAAAGTAAAAGCGTTATATTACCTCTCGGATTTTCAGAAAGCTTTGAGCAGTATACTGACATAATGGAAAAGGGCGGATATGGTATATCTGAATATAAGGGTGAAGAGGTAATGCTCTATACATATTTTTTCAGTTATGACATAGTGCATTTAATAGAATTTGAGGACAGACTTATTTGTGCGGATTGCTTTAATATGAAAGATAATAAAATTTATCCTTTGAAAGTGAGAAAAAATGGGTAAAATAAGACTTGATAAATATATTTCCAATGAGACGCTTTATAGCAGAAGTGAAATCAGAAAAATGATATTTAAGGGACAGTGCAGTGTAAACGGCATTACGGTTTGTCAGCCTGATTTTAAGGTGGAGGAAAACGACAGTATATGCCTTGACGGACAGGCAGTTCACTTTCAGAAATATGTTTATATTGCTATGAATAAGCCAAAGGGTGTGCTTTCTGCCAGTGAGGATAAAAGCTGTAAAACCGTAGTTGACCTTCTTCCTGAAAAATATTCTAAAAGAAATATATTCCCTGCAGGCAGACTTGATAAGGATTCTACGGGACTTGTGCTTCTCACCGATGACGGAGAATTTGCCCACAGAATTACAAGCCCTAAACACCATATAGAAAAATCTTATATAGTAACACTGGATGCTGATGTTACCGAAGAAGTTATAGATGGCTTTAAAAAGGGTGTTACTCTTTATGACGGCAGTGAATGTAAACCTGCTGTTTGCCAAAAACTTGATGATAATAAGGCAAGGGTTATTCTCACCCAGGGGAAGTATCATCAGATTAAAAGAATGTTCGGTGTCTATAATATAGGTGTGAACGATTTGCACAGAGAAAGAATGGGAAATTACACACTTCCTGACAGCCTTTCGGAAGGGGACTTTGTTGAAATAACCCCCGAAAATCTTATTGATAGTTAACAAATTCTTAATTTCTTATGCAATATAGCCAAAATACCTTTGTTAAGATTTTCTATTTTAACTATAGTAATTTTAAAAAGCATTTGGTATAATAACTTAGTAATAAAATGTTTACATTTTTAGGAGGTCACAAATAATGGCAAGCTTATCACTTCGCAACGTTTACAAAAAATACCCAGGTGGTGTAGTAGCTGTTTCTGACTTCAACCTTGAAATTAAGGACAAGGAGTTTATCATTCTCGTTGGTCCTTCAGGTTGTGGTAAGTCTACTACTCTTCGAATGGTTGCTGGTCTTGAAGAAATTTCCGATGGTGAAGTATACATCGGCGACCGTTTGGTAAATGACGTTGCTCCTAAAGATCGTGATATTGCGATGGTTTTCCAGAACTACGCTCTTTATCCTCATATGTCTGTTTTTGATAATATGGCATTCGGTCTTAAACTTCGTAAAACATCCAAGGACGAGATTCGTCGTCGTGTTGAAGAGGCTGCTCGTATCCTTGATATTGAACATCTTCTTGAGAGAAAGCCAAAGGCTCTCTCCGGTGGTCAGCGTCAGCGTGTTGCTTTAGGTCGTGCAATCGTTCGTGAGCCTAAGGTATTCCTTCTTGACGAACCTCTTTCCAACCTTGATGCTAAGCTTCGTGCACAGATGCGTACCGAAATTTCCAAGCTTCATCAGAGATTGGGTACAACCTTTATCTACGTTACCCATGACCAGACCGAAGCTATGACAATGGGTACCAGAATAGTTGTTATGAAGAGTGGTCTTGTTCAGCAGGTTGATACCCCCCAGAACCTTTATCTCTATCCTTGCAATCTTTTCGTTGCAGGCTTTATCGGTTCTCCTCAGATGAACTTTATCGATTCTAAGCTTCTTAAAGAAGGCGACAAATACTTTGTTGAGTTCGGAAGTGAAGATACCAAGACTCGCGCAGGTGTTAAATTCAAGATTCCGCTACCTGAGAGCAAGAACAAGGATAACTGCCTTGAAGCTTATGTTGGCAAGGAAGTTATTATGGGTATCCGTCCTGAAAATGTTCATAACGAAGAAGACCTTCTTGTAACCTATTCTGACGGTGTTGTAGAGGCTAAGGTTGAAGTAACCGAGCTTATGGGTGCAGAAACCTATCTTTATATGGATTGTGAAACCCATGCAATCAACGCTCGTGTTGCTCCTACCAATACCGCTCGTCCAGGTGATATTATAAAAATTGCTATTGAACCTGAAAAGATTCATCTCTTTGATAAGGATACAGAAAAGACTATTACCAACTAATATTTATACAGAAAAAGAGCCTTTTGGCTCTTTTTTCTTTTTATTTGTATTTAAGCTTTGATGCTTTTTGCGATTTTGTAATAATTTTGTAACTTTTTTGAAATTACCTCTTGAATTATTGCTCGTTTTTGTGTAGAATGGTAGTGTGAATAATTATTTTTTCAGAAGGGGATGTTTAATATGTCAAATCGCTTATTTCAGGGAGTAATCCATCAGATGAAGGATTCTATAGATAAGCCTTTTGGAGTGCTTGACGAAAACAATATTATTATCGCTTGCAGTGAGCTTGGTAAAATCGGTGAAGCCTTGAACCTATCCACAGAAATTCCTGTTGGAAACGATGTTGTAAAAGCTCAGGGCTATACCTTTAAGTCAGTTAACCCCAATCAAAATAATGACTATATTGTATTTGTTGAAGGCGACGATTTACTTGCAGAAAAATACTGCTCCGTTATTGCTGTTGCTTTTATGAACATTAAGTTTTATTATGATGAAAAATATGATAGAGGAAACTTTATTAAGAACATAATTCTTGATAACATTTTGCCAGGGGATATTTATTTAAAGGCGAGAGAACTTTACTTTAATTCCGATGTTATGCGTACAGTTATTCTGATTCGCGTAAATGACCCCGGGGACGTTTCTGTTTATGATGTTATTCAGAACCTTTTCCCCGATAAAGCAAAGGACTTTGTTGTTAATATCAATGAAACCGATATCGCTCTTGTTAAGGAAACCAAGCCCGGTATTGAGTCAAGAGATATTGAAAAACTTGCTACTACTATTGCCGATACCCTTACAGGTGAATTCTATGCTCATGCGAATATTGGTGTGGGCACTACCGTTGATAACCTTAAAGACCTTGCCCGTTCCTTTAAGGAAGCTCAGGCAGCTCTTGAGGTAGGAAAGGTATTTGATACAGATAAGACTATTGTTTGTTATAACAGTTTGGGTATTGCACGTCTTATTTATCAGCTTCCTACAACCCTTTGCGAATCATTTTTAAGGGAAGTATTCAAACGCGGTTCAATTGAGAGTCTTGACCAGGAAACCCTCTTTACTATTCAGAAATTCTTTGAGAATAACCTGAATGTTTCCGAGACCTCCCGCAAGCTCTTTGTTCACCGTAATACACTGGTTTATCGTCTTGAGAAAATCAAGAAGATTACAGGTCTTGATCTTAGAGAATTCGACCATGCTATTGTTTTCAAGATTGCTCTTATGGTAAACAAGTATCTTAAATCTAACCCTATAAAGTATTAATATCAGAAAGTTGGTAAATTTATGTCAGAGATTCAGTCGGGTTTTAGTGTGACTAAACCTGCTATTGAATTTAAGGGTGTTTCAAAAATCTATCAGACAGGTACTCATGCGCTTAGTGATGTTAACATAACCATAAACAGCGGCGAATTTGTGTTTGTGGTTGGTTCTTCGGGTGCAGGTAAAAGTACCTTTATGAAGCTTATAATGCGTGAGGAGAAATCAAACACAGGTATTATCAATGTAAACGGCTTCAACCTTAATAAAATCCGTCATAATCAGGTTCCCTTACTCAGAAGAACAATGGGTATTGTGTTTCAGGATTTCAGACTTATCCCAAATATGACGGTGTTTGAAAATGTTGCTTTTGCAATGCATGTTACAGGTGCTCAAAGCAGAGATATAAGAATTCAGGTTTCAAAAGCTCTTTCTCTTGTGGGACTTGGTGATAAGGCACGTTCTATGCCTAATCAGCTCTCAGGCGGTGAGCAACAGCGTGTAGGTCTTGCCAGAGCTCTTGTTAATAATCCCGAAATTATTATTGCGGACGAGCCTACAGGTAACGTTGACCCCAATATGTCTTATGAAATAGTTACTCTCCTTACAGAGATTAATAAAAGAGGTACAACTATTATAATGGTTACCCATGACCATAATCTTGTGCGTGATTTCGGTCACAGAGTTATAATGCTTGACCAGGGTAAAATAGTTGCCAATAATACAGGAGGTAAGATAAATGAAGCTTAGTAGTGTTAAATATCTTACCAAGGAAGGCCTTAAGAACGTATGGGTAAACCGCCTTATGACAATTTCGTCAATAGGTGTGCTTGTTGCCTGTATGGTGCTTATCGGTCTTGCTGTTCTGCTTTCAATGAATGTTACCAAAATTATAGGTAATCTTGAACAGCAGAATGTCGTTATGGTTTTCTTTGATGACTATAACGCTGCCCGTTATGACCTTAATGGAAGAACAGCCCCCGAGGGAACTGAGCTTGACGATAACGGTATATGTGATGAAATGTATCTTATTCATAACAGTGAGGAAGCAAAGGCTGTTTGTGAAGAGATTAAAGCAATTAATAATATTGCTGATGTTCAGTATGTTTCTAAGGAAGAGGCACTGGAGATTACAAAGAAGAATATGAATCAGAATGCCGATGCTGCTATGGAAACACTGGAAGGGGAGGATAATCCTCTTTCTGACGGTGCCAGAGTGACAATGGTTGACCTTGAATTATTCGACCAAACTCTTGAAAAAATCAGAAATGTCAAGGGCGTTAATGCTATTCAGGCTCAGAATGATTTGGCACAGACCATTACCTCTATTAAGAATGGTATCTTTATTGCAGGTATTGCGATAATTTCAATTCTTCTTATAATTTCTCTTGTTATCGTATCCAACACAATCCGTGTTACTATGTATAACCGTAAGCTTGAAATAAGCATTATGAAGGCTGTAGGTGCAACAGACGGCTTTATACGCTTTCCCTTTGTTGTTGAGGGTATTGCTATAGGTCTTGTTTCTGCTGTTATTTCCGAAGGTCTGCTTTACTGCTGCTATAGGGTTGCTGCTGAGGCAATTCTTTCAAATGCAGGTACATTTGAGCTTATAACCTATTCTTCTCAGGCTCTTATGCTGCTGGGTATTTTTGCTGCAATTGGTGTACTTGCAGGTACTGTGGGAAGTCTTATTATGATAAGCAAGTACCTAAAGCGTGAAGGCAGCGAATTTGCCGCTTTTTAAGGAGTTTTTATGAAATCAACAATTGTAAAAATAATAGCTGTTATTTGCTGTGTGGTTCTTTTTGCCTCTGTAGCTGTTGCGCCTCAAACTATTGAGGTAAGTGCTGCAAGTACGGCACAGGAGAAGTATAACCAAGCAAAAAAAGACCTTGCTGATGCTAAGTCAAAAAAGGCGAGTCAGGATAAAATCAAGAAGGCTTTAGATGAAAAAATTTCTTCTTTACAGGCTCTTATTAACGAATGTAATAGCAAGATTGCCTCTCTTAACCGCAAAATTGCCTCTGCTCAGGCTGAGATTGATGCTAAAAACGCTCAGATGGAGTCTGATAAGGAGCAGTTCAGAAAACGTATTCGTGCTATTTATATGAGTGGTACTCAGAGTAATATTCAGATTCTTCTCGGAGCTGAGAATTTTTCCGAGTTTCTTATTCTTGCTGAAATGACTTCTAATCTTTCGGCAAGAGATACCGAACTTATTAATAAGATTAACGAGGCTGTTGCTGTTATAAAGGAACAGCAGGCTGAAATTAAAGTTTTGGTTGATGAGCAGAATGCGGAGAAGAGCAAGCTTACTGCACAGAAAAAGGAACTGGATAGTGATGTTAAAGAGGTTAATGCGATTATAACCGATTTGAACAGCGATATTTCTGCTGCACAAAAGATTATGGAAGATACCGCTAAGCAGATTAATCAAGGTAGCTCGGGAAATAAAAACATTTCCTTTAGCGGTGGATTTACATGGCCTGTAGAAGGTCACTATTATATCTCTGCCGGTTGGAAAAGTAATGATAATGTTCATAAAGGCAAACATTCAGGAATTGATGTTGCAGGTGGCGGAATCACTGGAAAGCCTATTCGCGCTTCAGCTGACGGTATCGTTTATATTTCAAAAAACGGCTGTGACCATAACTACGGTAAATCAAAATCTTGTGGTTGCGGTGGCGGTTACGGAAATTATGTAGCTATTGACCACGGTAAAAACAGCTCTAACGGTAAAACCTACAAAACTCTTTACGCTCATATGTCTAAAGCTATTGTAAGTAATGGTGCTAATGTGAAGAAAGGGCAGATTATCGGTTATGTTGGCTCTACCGGTTGGTCTACAGGTTACCATCTCCATTATGAAATTATAGAAAATGATGTTAAGCGCAATCCTCTTAACTATTCTTTCGATAAATAATGGATAACTTTATAGCAAGACACCCGAAACTTAATATACTGTTTCGGGTGTTGTTTTTTATAACCACCATTTCTATAATGGCTTTAATTTTTGAGTTTTCCTCTCAGAGTGCTAAAGAGTCAAGTGCAGTCAGTGGAGGCATTATTGAAAAAATAGTTACGCTTTTTCCGTTTCTTCAAAAGGGAGAGGAAATGAGCGTAGTTGTAGAGTCACTGCAACATATTGTACGGAGCTTTGCACATCTTACTATATTCTTTGCCCTTGGAAGTTCCGTTTCGGCATTTATCTGCACCTATGAAATCAGTGGTTTCTTAAGATTTTTGATTTCTCAGATTTTCTGTATTCTTTTTGCAGTGTCGGACGAGTATCATCAGAAATATGTACCAGGCAGAAGCTGTCAGCTTACCGATATGCTTACCGACAGCCTTGGCAGTGCTTTAGGTATTGCCTTTGTTCTGCTTGTTGTGTTTATTGTTAATAAGTTTATGAATAGGAGAACCTTTATGAGAAAGAGACAGCTTATAAGGCAAAATGAACTTCTTACAGAGAAGCTTTTTGAGGCAGATAAAGTGATAGCAGAGCTTAAAAACACTCTTGCCGACAGAGAAAATGATATTGCTGTGCTTAGTAACAGGCTTTTAAAGGCTCGACAGCAAAATGAAATGGCAAAATCGGCGGAAAATGAGAACGCAAACGCCTGTGACAACCTTGATAACAACGAGGAGGCGGAAGAGGATATAAAACTACCTGTAGAGCAAAATTACAATAGTTTTGATATTTCTTTAACCGAAAACGAAGAGGTTGCGTCTGATGTTAAGGAATATACCGTAAAAGCAATAGGAAAAATAATTTCTGAAACCGTAAAGGTTAACTGTGTTCTGGCTGGAGGAAACGTCGAAAATCGACAGGAGCTTATAAATCTTGTTCTCGGCAGAGGTGAACTTGCAAAGGAGGAAATTTCCGCCCTTATGCACTCGGGGCTGAGTGATGAAGAAATAAAGCCTTTAGTGGATAAGCAGTTAGCAGACACACTCGAATATTTTAAAAATATTTTAAATCAAATTTAAAAAAATAAGTTTAGTTTACAGACATCTGGCAATAATTCTATTAAGAATTGTTGGAGGTGTCTGTTATTTTTAACTGTAAGGTTACTCTTTGCGGTGTTGATACATCAAAGCTAAAGGTTTTAAAGGAAAAGGAAAAGGAAGAATTGTTAAAAAAATTCAGAGCAGGGGATATGAAGGCAAGGGACGAGCTTGTTATGGGAAATCTTCGCCTTGTGCTGAGTGTGGTACAGCGTTTTTCAAACAGAGGGGAAAATATGGACGATTTGTTTCAGGTGGGCTGTATCGGTCTTATAAAGTCTATTGAGAACTTCGATGTAACACAGAATGTACGCTTTTCAACCTATGCTGTGCCAATGATAATCGGAGAAATCAGGAGGCACTTGAGAGATAATAACCCAATTCGTGTCAGCCGTTCGGTTAAGGATACAGCCTATAAGGCTATGAAGGCAAAGGAGGAGTATATCAATAAGCATCAGAAGGAGCCTAAAATCAGTGAAATTGCAGAAATTCTACAGATACCCGAAAGTGATGTTGTAATAGCGCTGGAGAGCATAGTTGACCCTATTTCTATTTATGAGCCTGTGTTTTCAGAGGGTGGGGATATGGTGTATGTGCTTGACCAGTTAGGTGACAACAGCTCTGCTGACCAGTGGATAGACGAGCTTTCTATGAAGGAAGCTATTATCAATCTTGATGAGAGGGAAAAGAATATCCTTACAATGCGGTTTATGAGAGGGATGACACAAACCGAGGTATCAAAGGAAATAGGAATTTCACAGGCACAGGTTTCCCGACTTGAAAAAAATGCAATTGATAAAATCAAAGGGCAGTAATTAAACTAAAGGCTATCTCATATTTTAAAATGAGGTGGTCTTTTTGCTTTATAATGTAGCAGATTTTAAAAATAAACAGGTAGTAAGCACCGAAACAGGTGCAGTTATCGGATATGTAGGTGAGCTTGAAATAGATACCGATACAGGAAGTGTGGCAAATATTGTGATTTTTGGTAAACAAAGGCTAATGGGGATTTTAGGCAGGGAAGAGGATGTTATGATTCCCTGGTCAAATATTGAGGTGATAGGTGACGAAACGGTGCTGATAAAAGGCCCGATTTTGACCAAAAATTTGGTTAGGAAAAGTTTGTAAGCGGTTTTTTCACTCTTTGGGGTAACAATAAAAAAAGGGTGAGAAAAATGAGGATAGCAAAAACATTTTTTAAAATATTTTATTTTATGTTTGCAGTGGCAATTTTGTCCATAACAGCTACTGCAGGCTATTATGGGGACAGTATAGAGGATACCTATAAAATAACTAAGGGAAGTAATTTTGGCTTTAATACTCTTGTTCCCGTTACGGCACAGTATAATGGTGCTCTGTTGTCGGAATGTGATGAGATAAATTCTGTGGGAAGCTCCTTTGAGGTAGATGTAAAGCTTTTTGGTATTATTCCTGTTAAATCAACCACTATTGAGGTGGTAGAGGAAAGCTATGTTGCTGTGCTTGGCACTCCTTTTGGAATAAAGATGTATACCCTTGGTGTGCTTGTTGTCGATATGCAGGAAATAGAAACTCCTGACGGCAAAAAAAGTCCTGCAACAAAGGCAGGACTTAAGGTTGGCGATTATATACTGTCGGTAGACGGTCAAAAGGTTTCATCAAACGAGGATTTGAGCAGAATTTTTTCTTCATCAGACGGCAAAGAAATGACCATTCAAATCAGAAGAGATTCAGTTAAATATACCTTGTTAATCACACCTGTTTTGTCAAAGGAGGATTCCTCCTATAAAGCGGGAATCTGGGTAAAGGACAGCTCTGCAGGTATAGGAACTTTAACCTTTTACTGTCCATATAACGATATGATATGCGGACTTGGTCACGGTATATACGACAGTGAAACCAAAGAGGTAATTGATTTTAGCAAAGGCAGTCTTGTGGGTGCGGATATTATTTCTATTGTAAAGGGTACAAAAGGAGTACCGGGTGAACTTAAGGGAAGACTCAGTTACTCTTCAATCGCATCCCTTAGTGCCAATCTGACAAACGGAGTGTACGGACAGGCTACCTGTAATATTGATACCACAAATCTTACTCAGATAGCACATAAACAGGATGTAAAGAGCGGAGCAGCCACCGTTATTTCAACAGTGGACTCAACAGGACCTAAGACCTATTCCTGTGAAATAAAGGTTAATACAAACAAGTCAAACAGTGCTGAGCAAGATATGACAGTAATAGTCACAGATAAAGAACTAATAGAAAAAACAGGCGGCATAGTACAGGGTATGTCTGGTAGTCCTATTATCCAAAACGGAAAACTAATCGGCGCCGTCACTCACGTCCTTGTGGACGACCCCACTAAAGGCTACGGCATATTTGCGGAGAATATGTTAGAGACTGCGCAGGGAGTTGCTGAGAGTAATAGCTTTAAAGAGGCCTCATAAGCAAAAAAGCGGGTGCACTATTAAAAAGTGCACCCGCAAATTTTACAGGACTAAAAATTAATGATACTTTGGTAAATAATCACCATGTGCGTCGATAAGGTCATCAACCATTTTCTTAATGGTATCAATATCTAACTCACTGGCTGTATGGGGATCAAGCATTGCGGCTTGATAGATATGCTCTTTTTTGCCTGTTGCGGCCGCCTCGATGGTTAAAAGCTGAACATTAATATTTGTCATATTCATTGCGGCGCATTGCACCGGAAGAGCACCAACACTGCAAGGAGCAATTCCGTTGCCGTTTACAAGGCAGGGCACTTCGACGCATGCTTCTTGAGGTAAATTCGAGATTAAATGATTGGTATTAAGTACATTTCCGCCGATTTGATAAGGGGTATTGTTAATGATTGACTCCATAATCCAAGAAGCATATTCGTGGCTTCTTTGGTGTTCTTTTACACCATCCCTTAAAATCTTTTCATATTCCTCTTTCCAACCGTTTATCTGATTAATACATCTGCGCGGATATTCGTCAAGCGGAATATTATATTTTTCGATTAACTCGGGATATTTTGATTTAATATAGAAGGGATTATATTCGGCGTTATGTTCGCTTGATTCGGTGCAATAATAGCCAAAATTCTTTATATATTCCAAGCGAACCTTGTTTTTAAAATTGGGGTCATTAAGTTTTGAATCTATTTTCGATTTAATTTCAGGATAGAGATCTATACCGTTTTTATCCTTTATTTCTAAAAGCCATGCCATATGATTAATTCCGGCAATAAGCTCTTTTCTGCCTTCTAATTTATCCTTCATATCTAATGACTCAAGGAGACCCTGAGAACAAACCTGAACACTGTGACAAAGTCCAATGGTTTTAATAGGTGTATATCTAAGCATATATCCCGTAAGCATAGCCATAGGATTGGTGTAGTTTAAGAAAAGGGCATCAGGGCAAACCTCTGCCATATCGTCGGCAAAATCTTTCATAACGGGAATGGTACGAAGGGCGCGCATTATCCCACCAATACCAAGGGTGTCAGCAATAGTCTGTCTGAGACCGTATTTTTTAGGCACTTCAAAATCAATAATTGTGCAGGGGTCATAAAGACCAACTTGAATTGCGTTAACAACAAAATCGGCGCCTCTAAGAGCTTCCTTGCGGTTTTCAATGCCATGATAGCATTCTATTCTGCCGTAACCACCATTGTTTTTGTGCATAGCTTCAAGAATTGTGCGACTTTCTTCAAGTCTTTTTGCATCAATGTCATATAAAGCGAACACGCTGTCGCGTAATGTCTCGGAGCACATACAATCGCCAATTACGTTTCTTGCAAAAACAGTGCTCCCCGCACCCATAAAAGTAAGTTTCATAATAATTCCCCCTAAAACAGTTTATATAAGAATTATATATTGACAGCATAAAAATAGAAATGTTATAATGTTGTTGATATTTTGTTATTTTGTTGTTTTGGAGATCGAAATATGCAGCATTCGGAAACGGTTATAAATAAAGGCTATGTTGGTATAAATCCAATGCAATTTGGTTATGAAAGCTGTGAAAAAGGGCATAGCTATGGCCCCGCGCTTAGAACACATTGGCTTTTGCATTTTATTGCTTCAGGCAAGGGCTATTTTAAAATAGAGGGTAGGGAATACAGCATTTCTGCAGGTAATGTCTTTGTTATTCCGCCTTTTGTTGAAACATACTACGAGGCCGACCTTGAAGAGCCGTGGGAATATATATGGGTTGGATTTACAGCGCCGCAGGATTTTGATTTTCTGCATAATGATGTAATATTTCTGCCAGGTGCGGCTCGTATTTTTGAGGAAATGAAAAAATGCGGCACAATGACCGTTGGAAGAACGGAATTTTTGTGCTCAAAAATATGGCAATTTTTTGCCGAAATACTTGAAAAAAAGGAAGAAAAAATCGGTTACACAGAAAAGGCGTTAAATATTATTCATTCGGAATATATGTCTGATATTTCTATACAGATAATTGCCGATAGAATAGGGTTGGAAAGAACTTATTTTTCTAATCTGTTTAAAAAGGAAATAGGAATATCTCCAAAAAAATATTTGCTTAAATATCGGATGGAACAAGCTGCTGATTTTATTCGAAATCGCGGTTACACCGTTTCGGTAACTGCATTGTCTGTAGGATATAATGATGTTTACATTTTTTCAAAAATGTTTAAAAGGTATTATGGCACTTCTCCATTAGCATTTCGAAATGGAAAAGAAAATGCTTAGATTATATGTGTTGTATCTGCCTTGACACACTCGTGTCTGGTAGCCCTTTATTGCAGAACGGTAAACTAATCGGTGCAGTTACGCACGTATTAGTTGACGACCCGACAAAAGGATATGCCATATTCGCAGAAAATATGTTGGAAACTGCTCAAAGCGTTGCAAGCGAACAACTAAAAGAAGCATCGTGAAAAACAACCCAAGGCGTTAATCGTCTTGGGTTGTGTGTGTTATGAGCCGTACTACAGTTCATACCTGCTGTAAAGTTCCTGTATGTATTTTCGCGGTGTTAATTTCATTTTTCGCTTAAAGGCGTAACTAAAGTAACTTTGAGATGAAAATCCGCATTCATATGCGATTTTGGTCAGCGAAAAATCGGTTGTCAAAAGCAGGTCAATGGCTTTTTTTATGCGATATTCTTCAACAAATTCTCGGAGTGTTTTGCCCGTTGAAACCTTAAAAAGATTGTGAAAATAAATAGGACTTAATGACATTGCGCCTGCTAACGTATCAAGGCTTAAATCTTCGGTCAGATGTTCTTTTATATAACCGATTGCCTTTTCAGTCAGCAGATGACGGTTGGTGTTTTTCTGCTTTGCAATGTTTTGCGCTGAATCTTTACCAAGGTCATATAACAATTCTAAAATCAGACTTTGAATAATAATTTCTTCGCCTTTTGATAGGGCGTTATAGTGCTTTATCAGTCGTTTAAATATCCTTTCATAGGTTTCGTATTTGTCGGTTTCAAAAAAATCGGGAATTTTTATAAGCGTGTCGTACAGAATACCGTCGTGAACTATCATATGTATATAGTAGCATTTATACGGGAAACGGGTGTACCTTTTTTGACCCGGTTTTGCACAGACCACCATATTTGTTTTTATTGGCGAAAAGGAGTCATCGATATACGAAATGCCACCGTCATCTATTGGCAGTTCGATTTCAAACATAGTAGTTGTCCGCTTTCTACTGACAACGGTGTTTTTTGCCACAATCTTTGAATCAAAAATACCTGCCGCGACGATAATTGGTAATTCCATTTTAAAACCTCTTTAAGTAAGATTTCTAATAAATATAGTAAAATTGCTATATTATTTCAGTAATTTATATAATATAATAGAATCGAAATAAAGTCAATGGGGGAATAAATATGACGTGCATTTGGCTGGGTCAAGCAGGATTCTTGTTTAGAAAAGACGGTTTTAAAATAATGGTCGACCCTTATCTGTCAAATAGTGTGGAAAGAATTAATCCTAAAAATTACCGTAGAGTTCCTGTGAATGAAAGTTTTTTTGAAATTAAACCTGATGTGATGATTTTTACTCATAACCACCTTGACCACTATGATCCCGAAACGGTAGAAAAATTCATTACCGAAAATAGTGACATTCTTGTTTTAGCACCTAAATCGGTTTGGGATGAGGTCAGAAAAATCGGCGGTAATAACAACTATGTTTTATTTAACCGTCATACATCTTGGACTGAAAACGGAATTAAATTTACTGCAGTTAAAGCAGAGCACAGTGATAGCGCACCGATAGGCGTTATTATTGATGACGGTGAAAAGAAATATTACATAACAGGCGATACACTTTACAACGAAGAAATATTTGAAGATATACCTGACGATATTTATGCATTATTTTTGCCCGTTAACGGTGTTGGAAATAATATGAATATGACCGATGCCACACATTTTGCAAAAAGAGTAAATGCTGAAAAAACGGTGCCGATACATATTGGAATGTTTGATGAATTAACAACCGAGGAATTCGATTGTGTAAATAAAGTTATAGCAGAAATATATAAGGAGATAGAACTATGAAAGTAACAGATGTAAAAACCTTTACAGTTGATTGTTTCAGAACTAACTGGGTATTTGTTAAGGTCTATACCGACGAGGGTATCACAGGTGTTGGTGAAGCAACACTCGAATATAAGGAAAAAGCGCTGATTGGTGCGGTTGAACACATAAAAGACTATCTTGTCGGTAAAAATCCATTAGATATTGAAAAACATTTTCACGATATTTACAGAGATGCTTATTGGCGAGGCGGGGCAGTTTTAATGAGTGCTTTATCAGCCGTTGAAATGGCTCTTTGGGATATTTTGGGAAAGCACTTAAATGTGCCTGTATATCAATTACTTGGTGGGAAAGTAAATGATAAAGTTAGAATATATGTGAATGGTTGGTTTGCAGGTGCAAAGACTCCTGAGGAGTTTGGTGAAAAGGCAAAAATCGCGGTACAGCGTGGCGTTACTGCAATGAAGTGGGACCCGTTCGGTAAATCTTACCTTGAAATTTCAAATAAGGACCTTAATACTGCACTTGAATGTGTAGCGGCAGTCAGAGATGCTGTCGGCAAGGATGTTGACCTGCTTATTGAAGGTCACGGCAGATTTAATGTGCCTACAGGTATTAAAATTGCAAAGGAACTTGAACAGTTCAGTCCTATGTTCTTTGAGGAACCGACACCGCCCGATAACTTAGAGGCGTTAAAAGCTGTAAGAGATAAGTCGCCCGTTGCAATTTCGGCAGGCGAGAGACTTTATACCTTAAAGTCATATAAAGACCTTTTTGAAATGCGTGCGGCAGACTATATTCAACCCGACATCTCCCATGCAGGCGGTATTATGGAGCTTAAAAAGATTGCGGCAGTTGCTGAGGCTTATTACATTCCCTTTGCGCCTCATAATCCCTCCGGACCTGTTGCTAATGCGGCAACGCTTCAACTTGCGGCATGTTGCCCTAACTTTTCTATACTTGAAATTATGTACAGCGATGTTGAGTGGAGAAAAGATGTGACTAACGAAAGTCTTGAGTATAACGACGGTTACATTACTATACCTGACAAACCGGGACTTGGTATTGAGATAAATGAAGAAGAATGTTTAAAGCATCCGTATCATCCGCATAATTTAAGGCATTATACAGGTGCATTAACAGATATACGTCCCGCTGAAACTGAATTTTATTATTAAAGGTGGAAATCAGAATGGAACAACTTAAAAAAATCGGTCAGATAAAACCGAAAAAATCTGTGGATATTAAAAAATCGCGGATAGGACTGGGTTTTGAAAAACTTGACCGCGATATATTCGACCCTAAAAAATCATATCCGTTTGTTGCTGATTCGGGAATAAAGTGGGCGCGCCTTCAGTCGGGCTGGCAGAGGACCGAAAGAGAAAAAGGGGTATACGATTTTTCGTGGCTTGACAGTATAGTTGATAAAATGATATCTATCGGTGTAGAGCCGTGGCTGTGCCTGTGCTATGGCAATGACCTTTATACACCTGCCGCAAAGACGGTTTTCGGTGCAGTAGGTTGCCCACCGATAAATACCGCCGAGGAACGCGAGGCGTGGACTTCTTATGTAAAGGCGACGGTTACTCATTTTAAGGGCAGGATACATTATTATGAGGTCTGGAATGAACCTGACGGTCAATGGTGTTGGAAACACGGACCAAGTGCCGATGAACTTGCGGATTTTACGGTCGCTACTGCCAAGGCTTGTAAGACGGCAGACCCCGAATGTGAGGTTATCGGATTTGTTACATGTTGTGCACAACCCGAATTTCATAAAATTATGTGTGAGAAGGGTGTTTGTGAACATATCGACGCCATATCCTACCACGCCTACGGTGGGTCGGACGGTTCTTTCAAAAATATCTATAAATTTTATGAAAATATCCGCCAAAAGTACAAACCCGAACTTAAAATCATTCAGGGCGAAAGCGGTACACAGTCGCGCTCTGACGGGTGTGGCGCACTTAAAGGCGGTGCTTGGACCGAACTTAAACAGGCGAAGTTTTTGCTTCGCCACCTTATAACCGATTTGGCATTAGGTGCCGAGTTTACATCCTATTTTTCCTGTATGGATATGGCAGAGGCATTAAGTGGCACAGTTGGCGATATTGCAAGTATCAGTGATTTCGGTTACTTTGGTGTTGTTGGTGCTGAATTTGACGGGAATGCCCGCGCCACAGGAAGCTATTATGCCAAACCGTCATACTATGCGCTTCAAAATCTTACTTCTATTTTGTGCGAAGATTATGAAAAGGCTGATATTGAGGTCGAGGTTATAAAAGAACACTCACAAAGAATGTTGGGTGAAAACTTTGATTTCGGTGCGGCGACACGATATTTCTTCCGCCGACCTGACGGCAGTACCGCACTGTTTTACTGGAATCCTAAAAACATTCTTACCGAAACGTATGACGGTGAAACTTCCTTTAAAATAAAGTCGGAGGATGTAAAAAGGGATGTTGAACTTATCGATATGCTTGACGGAAGTATATACGAACTTGACGAAAATCATTTTATGATGGAAGACGGTTATTACCGTTTTAAAAATGTGCCCATTACAGATTCTCCCATCCTAATAATTTTTGGAGGTTTTAATATTGATGAAGAAGCAGAATAGTTCGGTATTTATAACAGGTGCTCAAAGTGGCACGGGATACGGTATTGCCGAACACTTTGCAAAGAAAGGGTTTGATGTTTTTATAACCAGCCGAAGCGGAACAGATGCGGAAATGGCAGCAAAAAAACTCGCTGATACATACAAAATATTTGCGAAGGGATATGAATGTAATATCCGCAATGAACAGCAGGTAATTGATATTTTCAACGATATTGACAAAACGGGCAGATTTGTTGAAACACTAATCCTTAACGCTGCTAATATGGGATTTTATCCTGAAAACCCCGCGGCAGGTCAAGATTTCTTTACTGTGCCCGTTGAAGATTTCCGAGAAGTTTTTGAGACAAACCTTGCGTGGAATTTTACTATAATACGTCAGGCGGCAGTCCGCATGCGTGAAAACGGCGGTGGTTCGGTCGTGTTTATCAGTTCAAACACCGCATACAGAGCGATTCCAAACAGAGCCGCATATTCCGCGTCAAAAGGCGGTATAAATTCACTTTCAAAAGCGCTCGCAGTAGACCTCGGACAATATGGTATCCGTTGTAATGTTGTTTTGCCCGGCACAATAAAAACTGAACGATGGGTGCAAATGGGTAATAAGCAGATAGTAAACGGCACCCTCACACCTATAGGGGATATATCCGATTTTGAGGATATTGCAAACGCCTGCTTCTTTTTAGGCACCGATCTGTCGAAAAATATCACAGGTACAGAACTTATCGTCGACGGCGGTATGTCTTGTCAGCTTTATCCGCAGATTCTAAATGAATTGAAAATAAAAGCACAAGAATAATGTTGCTTCTATCTTGACACACTCATGTCTGGGTCGCCAGTCATACAAAATGGAAAACTAATAGGTGCCGTAACCCACGTGCTTATTGACGAGCCGACAAAGGGATACGGCATCTTTGCTGAAAATATGCTGGAAACGGCTCAAAATATTCCTGAACAACAACTAAAAGACGTATCATAAGTTAAAAAGCAACTCCTTTTATCTTTAATTGGTTTTATTTGTTATAACATAGGTTATATCTTTTATGTTGCATAGCGTGCTTAAGAAATTTTTTCCAAATTTTGTTTTATCGCAAAGCAAGTAAGTTTCTTTTGAATTCTTTATCATAATTCTTCTAATTGAGTTTTCTAAAATAGAATTATCGATTGCAATACCGTCTTCAGTAATGCCTCTGCAAGAAAAAAAGGCAATATCTGCATTATATTTTTTAAGAATACTTTCCGCATCTGTTCCAACGTAACAAAAGGATTCAAGTGCAATTTTTCCATCCGTGCATATAGTTTGTATTCCTCTTGAAGCGGCTTCTAAAGCGGTTTTTGTGCTATTTGTTATTAACAGTATATTTTTAAATTTTGTGAGGTAGGGTAGCAAGTGAAAAGCGGTTGTGGAGGCATCAAGCATGGAAAGCCTGTGTATCGTTCTGTTATAAAATCATAAAAACCCAAGACCTAATGGTCTTGGGTTTTGTTATGTGGTGCAGATAATTTATAATTTTGTGCGTGAAATGAACGATAAAGTGAATGGATATGCAACGAATGTGCATAAATATAGAATGTGTGCTATCAAAATGACCAAAAGTATGCTATGATTTTGTACATTAATTGTAAGAAAAGGAGTTTTTAAAAAATGGGTACAAAATTTATGCAGAAAAACTTGCATAAATATACAAAGAGTGATATAATACTGACATTGAAATACAAAAACTTTTTTGGAGGAATTTAAAATGGATAAAAGTAAAATTAAAAAGGTAGTTCTTGCTTATTCAGGCGGTCTTGATACCTCTATAATCATTCCTTGGTTAAAGGAAAATTATAACAACCCCGAAATTATTGCTGTTTCAGGTAATGTGGGACAGGCAAGTGAGCTTGAGGGTCTTGAGGAAAAGGCTATTAAAACAGGCGCTTCCAAGATTTATATTGAGGACCTTACAAAAGAATTCCTTGATGACTATGTGTTCCCCTGTGTACAGGCAGGTGCTCTTTATGAGGACTATATGCTTGGTACCGCTTTTGCTCGTCCTCCTATTGCAAAGCGTATTGCTGAAATTGCACTTAAAGAGGGTGCTGACGCTATTTGTCACGGCTGTACCGGTAAGGGTAATGACCAGGTAAGATTTGAAATGGCAATTAAAGCCTTTGCTCCCGATATGCCTATTATCGCTCCCTGGAGAGAGTGGGATATTAAGTCAAGAGAAGAAGAAATCGACTATGCCGAGGCACACAATGTTCCTCTTAAGATAAACAGAGAAACCAACTATTCAAAGGATAAGAATATCTGGCACCTAAGCCACGAAGGTCTTGACCTTGAGGACCCTGCAAACGAGCCTCTTTACAACAAGGAAGGATTTCTTGAAATGGGCGTTTCTCCCGAAATGGCTCCCGATAAGCCTACCTATGTAACCATTCACTTTGAAAAGGGTATTCCTACCGCTATTGACGGTGTAGAAATGGACAGTGTTGCTCTTGTGACCCGCCTTAACGAGCTTGGCGGAGCCAACGGTATTGGTCTTCTTGATATAGTTGAAAACCGTCTTGTTGGTATGAAGTGCAGAGGTGTTTATGAAACCCCAGGCGGTGCTATTATTTATAAAGCACATCAGATTCTTGAAACCATTACTCTTGACAAGGATACTGCTCATTATAAGTCCCTTGTTGCTCAGAAGTTGGCTGAGAATGTATACAATGCACTTTGGTTTACCCCCCTTACCGAAGCTATTCTTGCTTTTGTTAAAACTACCCAGAAAACCGTTACAGGCGATGTTAAGGTTAAGCTTTATAAGGGTAATATAATCAATGCTGGTGTAACTTCACCCTATTCACTTTACGATAGTGAAATTGCTACCTTTGACGAGGATGATGTATACGACCAGAAAGAGTCTGCAGGCTTTATCAACCTTTACGGTCTTCCCACAAAGGTTTATGCAAAGATGAAGAAAAATAACAATTTAGATTAATTTGAGGTAATTATAATGGATAAGATGTGGGCAGGAAGATTTAACAAGGCTTTAAATAAGGAAGCTGATGATTTTAATTCTTCTATTCACTTTGACTCACGGATGTATAAACAGGATATAACAGGCTCTATGGTTCACGCTATGATGCTGTCAAATCAGGGTATTATCACAAAGGATGAATATGCTGATATTTTAAAGGGACTAAGCAGTATTTTAGAGGACTTAGAAAACGGTGAGCTTTCCTTTGATATGGAAGCAGAGGATATCCATATGTTTGTTGAGTCTGAGTTGACAAAAAGAATAGGGGACAACGGTAAAAAGCTTCACACTGCCCGTAGCCGTAATGACCAGGTTGCTCTTGATATAAGACTTTATTTAAGAGAAGAGTGTGACCAAATCGGTGGTCTTCTCTTAAAGCTCATTGAGGTTATCAGAGATAAGGCAAAGGATAATCAGAATGTAATAATGCCCGGTTATACCCATTTACAGAGGGCTCAGCCCATTACCTTTGCCCATCATTTACTTGCCTATGCAATGATGTTCTGCCGTGACTTTGACAGAATAAAGGACGCTGTAGAGCGAATGAATTACTGTCCTATCGGTTCCTGTGCTCTTGCAGGAACTACCTATAACACCGACAGAGCCTTTGAGGCAGAAAGACTCGGCTTTAACGGTATTATGATGAACAGTATTGACGGTGTGTCTGACAGAGATTTTTGTATTGAGCTTATGTCTTGCTTTGCAACCATTATGATGCATCTTTCTCGCTTTAGTGAGGAAATCATTCTTTGGTCAAGCTGGGAATTTAAGTTTGTTGAGCTTGATGACAGCTTTACAACAGGTTCAAGCATTATGCCACAGAAGAAAAATCCCGATATGGCAGAGCTTGTAAGAGGTAAAACAGGCAGAGTGTACGGCAATTTAATGGCTCTTCTCACCACCCTTAAAGGACTTCCACTTGCTTATAATAAGGATATGCAAGAGGATAAAGAGGCTATTTTTGATTCAATAGATACTGTTAAAAAGTGCCTTTCTATCTTTGCTCCTATGATTGCTACTATGAATGTGCTTAAAGGTAATATGTACTCTGCTGCTCAAAAAGGCTTTATAAATGCTACCGATTTAGCAGATTATCTTGTTAAAAAAGGTATGCCCTTTAGAACCGCTTATAAGCATGTTGGTACACTTGTAGGCTACTGCATTGAAAATGGTACTGTTCTTGAAGAAGTGCCTATTGAAAAGTATAAGGAATATTCAGAACTGTTTGACAGTGACTTGTATAACGAAATTTCTCTTGAAACCTGTGTTGCTAAGCGTATTTCAGCAGGGTCCACAGGCTATGAATCTGTAAAACAGCAAATTGAGTATATTACGGAGTTTTTGAAAAAATGAAAAAGGTATTTATTGACGGAAGTGCAGGAACTACAGGGCTTAGAATTTACGAACGCCTTGAAGGCAGAAGTGATATAACCCTTATTAAGCTTCCTGAAGAAAAGCGTAAGGATATTAATGCACGAAAAGAAGCTATAAACAGTGCTGATATTGTTTTTCTTTGTCTGCCTGATGATGCGGCAAGAGAGTCTGTATCACTTATTGAAAATGAAAATACAGTTGTTCTTGATACCTCTACTGCCCATAGGACTAATAGTGACTGGACCTACGGATTTCCTGAGCTGAATGAGAATATAGAAAATCAGCTTAAAAAAACAAAGAGAATTGCCGTACCGGGCTGTCATGCAAGTGGCTTTATCGCCCTTGTTTATCCTCTTGTTGAGACAGGTATTCTGCCAAAGGATGCACTTCTTACCTGTACCTCTGTTACAGGCTATAGCGGTGGCGGTAAAAAGATGATTGCCGAGTATGAGGCTCAGGACAGAAATGCTTTGCTTAGTAGTCCAAGACAGTACGGACTGACTCAGCAGCATAAGCACCTAAAGGAAATGAAGGCTATTTCGGGAATTGATTTTTGCCCAGCCTTTTCTCCCATTGTAGCCGACTTCTATAGCGGTATGTGTGTAACAATACCTCTCTTTACTTCACAGCTTAATGAAGGCAAAACTATAGAGGACATTAAAGAGGTATTTAAAAATAAATATACAGGCCCTATAGTCAGCTTTAAGGAAAAGGCTGACGAGGAAGGCTTTTTATCGGCAACTGCACTAAGCACTCTTGACAGTATGGAGATTGCTGTTTTTGGAAATGAAGAAAGAATTCTTCTTACGGCAAGATATGATAATCTTGGCAAAGGTGCTTCAGGTGCGGCTGTACAGTGTATGAACATATGTATGGGTGCAGACAGCACTATGGGACTTAATATATAAGAAAGGCAAATTTATTTATGAAAATTATAAATGGCGGAGTTTGTGCTGCAAAGGGATTTACCGCTTCGGGCATTCATTGCGGAATAAGAATGAATAAAACAAAAAAAGACCTTGCTCTTATTTACAGTGAAAAAATTTGCTCGGCTGCTGCGGTTTACACCACTAATCTTGTTAAGGGTGCTCCCTTAACCGTTACAAAAAATCATCTGGCTGACGGTAAGGCTCAGGCGGTTATCTGCAACAGCGGTAATGCAAATACCTGTAATGCAAATGGAGTTCAGGTTGCAAATGAAATGAGCTGTCTTATTGCTAATGAGCTTGGCATAGGTGCCGAGGATATTGTGGTTGCCTCTACAGGTGTAATCGGTCAGCCTCTTAATATTGAGCCTATTAAAAAGGGTATTCCTGAGCTTGTGAGAAATTTAGGTGATAACAGTTCAGATGCAGCTCACGGAATTATGACCACAGATACAAAGTTAAAGGAAATTGCCGTTTCCTTTGATATAGACGGAATAGAGTGTAAAATAGGCGGTATTGCAAAGGGAAGCGGTATGATACATCCCGATATGGCAACTATGCTTGTCTTTATAACTACCGACTGTGCTATATCTTCGTCCCTTTTACAAAAGGCTCTGTCAAGCGATATTAAGGATACCTTTAATATGGTAAGTGTTGACGGTGATACCTCCACAAATGATATGGTTACCGTTCTTGCTAACGGTATGGCAGGGAATAAGGAAATTACAGAGGAAGACGAAAGCTTTAGAGCCTTTATGAAGGCACTTAACACCGTAACTGTTTATCTTTGCAGATGTATTGCGGCTGACGGTGAGGGTGCTACAAAGCTTCTTGAATGCAGTGTCAGTGGTGCAAAGGATATTAAAACTGCCAAAAAGGTGGCTAAGAGTGTTATCTGCTCTTCTCTTACAAAGGCGGCAATGTTTGGTGCTGATGCCAACTGGGGCAGAGTGCTGTGTGCTATCGGTTATGCAAAATGTGACGTTGATGTTAGCAAAGTTGACGTTTCCTTTAAATCCAAAAAGGGTATAATTGATGTTTGCAAACAGGGAAGCGGAATTGATTTTTCTGAGGAAAAGGCAAAGGAAATTCTGCTTGAGAACGAGATAGAAATTATTATAGGTCTTGGGGATGGAGATAGTAGTGCTACTGCTTGGGGCTGTGACCTTACCTATGACTATGTAAAAATTAACGGTGACTACAGAACCTAAAAAATAAAAATCTCCATTGATATGGAGATTTTAACCCTTTATAAAGGAGATTAATTTTATGAATATTTCTAATGCTGACAGAGCCGAAATACTTGTTCAGGCACTTCCATATATCAAAAAGTATACAGGAAAAATCGTTGTTATCAAATATGGTGGCAACGCTATGATAAACGAAGACCTTAAAAACTCTGTAATGAGTGATATTATACTTCTCACTCTTGTAGGTGTTAAGGTTGTTCTTGTTCACGGTGGCGGTCCTGAGATAACCGAAATGCTCGGCAGAGTAGGACTTGAAAGCAAGTTTGTAAACGGTCTTCGTGTTACCGATAAGGATACCGTTGATATTGTACAGATGGTACTTGCAGGTAAGGTTAATAAAAGCCTTGTTAATCTTATTGAAAGAAAGGGCGGTAAGGCTATCGGTCTTTCGGGTATTGACGGACATATGCTCAGAGCCGAGGCTAAGGATGAAAAGCTTGGCTTTGTAGGAGATATTACTAAGGTTAACGTTCAGCCTATTTTGGACGTTATTGAAAAAGGCTATATTCCTGTTGTATCAACCCTTGGCTGTGATAAAGAGGGGAATGTATATAATGTTAATGCCGATACTGCTGCTGCTAAAATAGCAGGTGCTTTGACTGCAGAAAGCCTTATTTCCTTAACTGATATAAGCGGTATTTTAAAGGATGTAAACGACCCTGCTTCCCTTATTTCCCATATTGAAGTTGATGAAGCAAAGTCTCTTATGGATGAGGGCATAATTTCAGGTGGAATGATACCCAAGGTCGAGTGCTGTGTTAATGCAATTGACTGGGGTGTTAGAAAGGTATTTATAATTGACGGCAGAGTCGAACATTCCATACTTATCGAAACCCTTACTGATGAGGGTATCGGTACAATGTTCTATAGAAAAAAGGGTGAGTAAAGTGAATTCTTGCTTTGAAAATGATAAAAAATATATTGCCTCTACATATAACCGCTTTCCTATTGAGATAATTGAGGGAAAGGGAAGTATCTGTAAAGATAGTGATGGTAAGGAGTATATTGACTTAGGTACAGGTATTGCCGTAAATACCTTCGGTTTTTGTGATGAAATCTGGATAGAGGCTGTAACTAAACAGTTAAACACCTTTCAGCATACCTCTAACCTTTACTATACCGACCCCTGTGTAAGACTGGCAGAACTGCTGTCAAGCCGTACGGGCTGCAGCAAGGTGTTTTTCTCTAATTCGGGTGCAGAAGCCAACGAGTGTGCAATTAAAGTGGCAAGAAAGTATGCAACTGATGTTAAGGGTATAAAAGAGCCTGTAATTCTTACCCTTGTTAACAGCTTTCACGGCAGAACAATAACAACCCTTGCCGCTACGGGACAGGATGTTTTTCATAAGGATTTTCTCCCCCTTACAAAAGGCTTTGAGTATACCCCTGCCAATGATATAAATGCTCTTATAGAGAATGTTGAAAAGTATAGTCCAAGTGCTATTATGTTTGAAACGGTTCAGGGTGAGGGCGGTGTTAATCCTCTCACAAAAGAGTTTGTCAATGAGATGGTTAAAATCGCAAAGGAAAAGGATATTCTTCTTATTGTGGACGAGGTGCAGACAGGTAACGGCAGAACAGGAAGTCTTTACGGCTATATGAATTATGGCTTTACTCCCGATATCGTGTCTACTGCAAAGGGACTTGCAGGGGGACTGCCTATTGGTGCTACTATGCTGTTCGGCAAGGTTAAGGATGTGCTCACCCCATCAAGTCACGGCTCTACTTTCGGCGGTAATCCCGTGTCCTGTGCAGGTGCTGTTAATATAATTGAGAGAATTGATGATACTCTTCTTGAGGGTGTAAAAGAAAGAAATGAACTTATAATAAACACTCTTACAGGAGCAAAGGGAATTAAAAGTATAACAGGTACAGGGCTAATGTTGGGAATTGAAACCGAAAAAGGTGCTTCTGACATTGTGAAAGGCTGTATGGAAAAGGGAGTGCTTGTGCTTACCGCTAAAACAAAGGTAAGACTGCTTCCTGCGCTTAATATTCCTATAGAAACACTGAAAAAAGCACTGGAAGTTATAAAAAGTGTATGTGAATAGAGGTAAACTGTTATGAATTTAAAAGGCAGAGATTTTTTAAAGCTTCTTGATTTTAATGCAGAAGAAATAAACTATCTTATTGATAAAGCGGCAGAGTATAAGGCAAAGAAAAAAGCAGGTATTCTTCACGATAATTTTAAGGGAAAGAATATTGCTCTTATATTTGAAAAGACCAGTACCCGAACCCGTTGCAGCTTTGAGGTGGCGGCAAGTGACCTTGGTATAGGAACCACCTACCTTGACCCGACAGGTTCACAGATAGGCAAAAAGGAAAGCATTGCCGATACTGCCCGTGTGCTTTCGGGTATTTATGACGGTATTGAATACAGAGGCTTCGGTCAGGAAATCGTTGAGGAATTAGCTCATTATTCAAGCGTTCCGGTTTGGAACGGACTTACTAATGAGTTTCATCCTACACAGATTCTTGCTGACTTTTTAACCATTAAGGAGCAGTTTGGCTATTTAAAGGGTATTAACTTTGTTTATATGGGTGATGCCAGATATAATATGGGTAATTCTCTTATGGTTGGCTGTGCTATTATGGGACTTAATTTTACAGCCTGTGCTCCCGAGAAGTATATGCCAAGTAAAGAGCTTATTGATACCTGTAAGGCTTTGGCTAAAAAAAGCGGTGCTACCCTTAAATTTGAAACAGACCCCGTAAAAGCCGTAAAGAACGCTAATGTTATTTATACTGATGTATGGGTGTCTATGGGTGAGCCTGTTGAAGTATGGGAAGAGAGAATTAAAGAACTCTCACCCTATCAGGTAAATACTGCTCTTATGAATGAGGCAGATGACAACTGTGTGTTTATGCACTGTCTACCCGCTTTCCACGACCTTAAAACTCAAATCGGCAAGGAAATGGGAGAAAGGTTTGGTAGAAATAGTATGGAAGTCACCGACGAAGTGTTTGAGAGCGAGCGTTCCATAGTATTTAAAGAGGCTGAAAACAGAATGCACACCATAAAGGCAGTTATCGCCGAAACAATATAAAATAAAATCGGATTCTTATGAATCCGATTTTTTGCGTTTAATATGGTTCTTTATTTTATCAATGATAAAGGATATCAGCATAAGGGATAGGTTTGTTACCACTATTGTTGCTCCTGTGGGAAGTGAAAGCTCATAGGAAAGCATAAGGCCTAGTAAAAAAGCTGTTACCGAAATAATTGCACAGGTTATTGTTACACCCTTAAAGGTTTTGCATAGTCTAATAGCTGAAAGGGGCGGGAAGATAATAAGACTTGAAACAAGCAATGTTCCCATCATTCTCATACCGATTACAACCGTTACAGAGGTAAGCACAGCAAGTACGGTATTGATAAAAGAAGCCTTGACTCCAGTTGCTACCGAAAAGTCCTCGTCAAAGGTAACGGCAAATATTCTGTGATAAAAGAATATAAACAGAATAGCAACAATAACCGTTACTATAACGCTTGTTACGGTATCAGCCGTTGTAAGAGATAAAATACTGCCGAACATATAGTTTGAAAGATCGGTGTTTGTTCCGCTTACCGATACGATAATTACACCAATAGCAAGAGCGCAGGTGGAAATAACGGCAATAGCAGAGTCACCCTTAAGCCGACTGCTTGAGGTTAGTCTTAAAAGAAAGACAGCCGCTATAACAACAACAGGAATTGCAACGCTTAAGGGGGATAAATGCAGTGCTGAGGAAAGAGCAAGAGCTCCAAAACCTACATGGGAAAGTCCGTCGCCAATCATTGAATAGCGTTTTAGTACAAGGCTTGTACCAAGAAGTGCTGAGCAAAGGGAAATAAGCACACCTACTATCAGGGCTCTGAGCATAAAGGAATAGGAAAAAATATTGATAAAATCAGTCATAAATTCCACCTCCGTAAAAGCGTTTGTGAAATTCGCTGTTTTTATATTCTTGTGTTGTGCCAAAAAACACTCCCGATTTTGTAAGATGAAGAATATGGGTGGCGTATTTAAAGGCGGCATTAATATCGTGGGACACCATTATTACTGCAATTCTGTATTCCTTGTTTATGGTTTCAATAAGGGAATACATATCCGAAGCGGCAATAGGGTCAAGGGAGGTAACAGGCTCATCAAGTAAAAGCGCTTTACTGCTGGAGGTGAGTGCTCGGGCAAGAAGTACACGCTGTTGCTGACCTCCTGATAGGTTCTGATAGCTTTCTTTTCTTAAGGAGTTTATCTTCATTAGCTCCATATTATGAAGAGCTTTACGCTTGTTTTTAGCACTGTAAAAGGGTTTCAGACCCATTTTGTTTATACAGCCTGACAGCACAATTTCTTCTACACTTGCAGGAAAATCCTTTTGAATACTGCTTTGCTGAGGCAGATAACCTATTTCCTTTGAATTAAGGTTTTCACAGTATTCTATTTCACCTCCGATAGCTTTTTGAAGCTTTAAAAGACTTTTTATCAGTGTGCTTTTACCGCTTCCGTTTTCACCGATAATATAAAGGTAATCGTTTTCGCCAACGGAAAAATTCAAATCCTTTAAAATTACTCGGTCGTTATAGCCGATTGTTAGATTTTTACAATTAATAAGTGACATAGCGTTTATCCTTTTTTAGCCGAAGCATTTATCTTTTTTATGGTTTACATACACCACAGGGGGTGTAACCCTCATTTATAAGTACATTTTTGTCCTCTTCGATACGAATGTTGCTTTCAGACATTTTCGTTGCATAATAGCAGGAGGGCAAATGTATCTTTTTGGTTTTCTTGTTTGCATAATAAATAGTTGTTGCTTGCTGATTTTCTGTCACCGACACATCCTGATAGTTATCCTCCGGTTTTTCGATAATGGGATAATCGGGTGATGAGAATTCAGGAGTAGTTTTACTGCATGAGCAAACAGAAAGAATAAGAACAAGAAAAATAACTATTTTAATAATCTTCATAAAAACACCAATAGAATTGTAATACTAAATTGCAAAAAAATCAACTCTTGAAAATAAAAAAAGAAAAGGGTACAATATATTTAACTTAAGAAAAGGAGGTATCGTATGGAAATTAAGGCAACTCTCAAGGCTAAAGCCAATAAACTACCGCTTACACCCGGTGTGTATATTATGAAGGATAAAAACGGCAGTATTATATATATAGGAAAAGCCAAGGCTCTTAAAAACCGTGTTACCCAATATTTCGGCTCTGACACAAACCATAGCACGAAGGTAAGACGAATGGTCGAGAACGTTGCTGATTTTGAGTACATTCTGTGCGATACCGAGTTTGAGGCTTTGATTCTTGAAAACTCTCTTATTAAACAAAATCAGCCTAAATATAATATTTTGCTAAAGGATGATAAGGGCTATCATTATATCAAAATTACTGATGGTGACTGGCCAAAACTACAGTGGGTAAAACAAAAAACAAAGGACGGAAAATATATAGGACCCTATAATTCGGGCGCTGTTGTCAGCAATGCAGTTGATGAAGCAAATAAGATATTTAAGCTTCCTGTATGTAACCGTACTTTTGAAAAACCCAGTAAGCCCTGTCTTAATTATCATATCGGTCTTTGCTTTGCACCATGTAAATTTAAGACTTCCATAGAAGAATATGCGTATACTGTAAAAAATGCCGTTGCATTTATTAAAAAAGGCGGCTATAGCGAAGAGGATATTAAACGTCTGAAAAAAGAAATGGAGGAGGCAGCAGAACGCCTTGACTTTGAAGCAGCCGCTAAGCTGAGAGATAGAATTGAGGCTGTTGCAAAGCTTAGAGATAAGCAAAAGGTTGTTTGTTCGGTCAATAAGAATCAGGATGTTTTTGCGACTGCTTGTGTTGGCAGACTTGCCTGTGTGCAGATACTTAATTTCAGAAATAACCGACTGTCTGACCAAGAACATTTTATCTTTGAGGATTATGAAAACAAAGCAGAGCTATATAGTGAATTGCTTTCGAGATTTTATAGTAAAACAGATGATATACCAAATGTAATTATTGTTGATGAATTGCCACAAGAAAAGACTGTTCTTGAAGAATGGCTTAGTCATAAGACTGATAAAAATGTAAAAATAACCGTTGCTCAAAAGGGTGAAAACAAAAAGCTTCTTGATATGTGCCTTAGCAATGCTTCCGAAAATCTTTCCAAAAGGCTTGAGAGAACGGGTAAGGAAACCTCGGCTCTTAATGAACTTGCACAGCTTCTTAATATGAACAGTGCGCCTCGATATATTGAGTCTTATGATATTTCAAATACTGCAGGGGACGAAAATGTTGCTTCGATGGTTGTTTTTTATGATGGCCGTCCCTTACGCTCAAATTATCGTAAATTTAAAATTAGGGGCTTCTTGGGGCAGGACGACTATAAAAGTATGGCAGAGGTGCTTGATAGAAGATTTGCTGAATATGAAAAGCGTCAGGACCAAGCATTCTCACGTCTTCCCGACCTTATACTTCTTGACGGAGGAAAGGGTCAGATTTCGGCTGTGCTTCCTGTACTTAAAAAATACGGTATAAACATTGCCGTATTCGGTATGGTCAAGGACTCAAAGCACCGTACCCGTGCTATTGCTACCACAGGAGGAGATATTGCTATTAAGCCTACAAGACGGGTTTTCTTCCTCGTTACTCAGATACAGGATGAAACCCATCGCTTTGCTATTACCTATCACAAAAGCAGAAAGTCAAAGAGTATGCTCTATAGTGAGCTGACATCCATTAACGGTGTGGGCGGTAAGCGAATAGCTATCCTGTTTAAAGAACTGAAAACCTTAAAGGCGATAAAAAATGCCTCTGTAGAACAGCTATCGTCTATCAGAGGGATAGATAGGAAAACAGCAGAAAATATATATAATCATTTTCATAATTAAAAGGCTTTCTCGCTTAAACAAACGAGAAAGCCTTTGTGTTATTTGCTGAGTTTTTCGTATAGATAAAATCCTAATTTTACAAGCTCTCCCGAAATGAAAACAATAAAGGAAAGAGCAAGAGCTGAAATAAACTGACTAAAGGAAAGAGCGCACAGTCCAAAGGCACTTCCCATAGGAGTGAGAAGCAGTAAAAGGGTGAGCAGTGTGAAAGCGCCAAGCACTATGGACACAAAAAGGTTTTTAAAATGTGAGTGCTTATAGAAAAAGTCTTCGAACTTTGTACTTGCCATATTGAAAAGCTGAGATAAAAGCAAAACCGCAAACATCATAGTCTGTGCAAGTACAGCACTGTGAATATGTCCTATACTGTAGGCAATAACGCTGACAACAGTTATTAATATTCCTTGAACAGCTATGGTAGTCTTTGATCTTGTTGTAAAGACCGACTTATCATCCTTAGTAAAGATATGTAAAGGTTTGTGCTCAAAAATACCGTCAGAAAGTATGCTCATAATAGGGAAGGTATCCGAAATAAGATTAATAAGCAGAAGCGGTGCAGCGGTAAGCGGGAATTTTCCGAATATAAGAATACAAAGGATTATGGAAATAAGTTCACCTAAATTACTGCTGAAAAGATAGGTGATAGACTTTCTTATAGCAGAAAACAGACCTATAGAGGTGTGAATAGCATTAATAATGGATGAAAAACTGCTGTTATTCATTATTATGTCGGCAGCACCTCTTGCTACATCAGTACCTTTTGTACCCATAGCAATGCCTACATCAGCACAAAGCAGAGCAGGGGCATCGTTTACACTGTCACCGGTTATGGCTACTGTATGACCTTTGGCCTTAAGAATTTTTACAATTCTCAGCTTTTGGTCGGGAAGTAAACGAGCAAAGACAGAACAGCTATCAATAATAGCACTTAACTCATCATCGCTTAACCTTGATATTTCTTCTCCGGTTATAACTGTATCACCGCTTGAGATAATACCAAGCCTTTTTGCCACAGCCTTGGCAGTAGCAGCATGGTCGCCTGTAATCATCAGAGTTCTTATACTACCTCTATTACATTCCTCTACAAGAGATACACTGTCACTCTGTGGAGGATTGCTCAGGGCTATAAGACCTGCAAAGCAGAGTCCTTCTTCAATATCACTGTAATCAAGATTAGAGGGGATCTCGTTAAGGCGTTTAAAAGCAACGGCTATTACCCTCATACCAAGAGAGGCAAACTCAGTAACTGTATCGCTTATAAGCTTAGAACTGCCGTTTGTACTTCTTTCAAGAAGATAATCGGGAGCACCCTTAACTATTGCATAGGGAACGCCGTCAATCATATTAACCGTAACTGTGATTTTTCTATGTGCATCAAAGGGCAGCTTATTAAGGCAGGGGTAGATATTAAATATGTCACGCTTGTCCGAACTGACGTTAGCCATAAAAGAATCAATAATGGCAAGCTCGGTGGTATCGTTATACATAGGAGTGTCTATGTCATCCTTTAACTGACAGGTGCAAAGGGCAGCAAGTCGCAGCACCATAAGAGCTCCGTCATTTTCAAAGGCATTTTCGGACTGGATAACCTCTTTGCCGTTAAAGATTTTCTCAAGGTGCATTTTATCCTTTGTGAGCGTTCCTGTTTTATCAGAGCAAATAACGCTTACCTCGGGGAGAGTGTCAAGTACACCGAATTCCTTTATAATAAGGCCCTTACTCATAAGAGCTTCAATTGAATAGCCCACTGCAACTGCTGCTAAAACAGGAAGTCCGTCGGGAAGAACCGAAATTAAAAGAACAAGACTGCTGATAAAGGACTCAATAAGTAAAACGGCAAATTTTTCACCTGAACTTATATTCATCAGCAAATTGAGAATAAATGTAAGTGCACAAAATACGATAAGAACAATAGAACAAACCTTACCGATAGAAGCAAGTTTGTCTTTGATCTTAGAACTTGAAGTGTTGTAAGCCTCTAATATAGTAACAGCTTTGCCTACCTCGGTATTCATACCTGTTTCGGTAACAACGGCTTTTGCGTGACCTGTTAGTACATTGCTTGAGGAATAAACCATATTACAGCGTTGCTCAATAGGTGCAATTTCACTTACCAGACTATCAGCAATTTTCTCGGCTGATACCTCTTCGCCTGTAACACCAGACTGGTCGCATCTGAAATCAACAGTGCTGATAAGTCTTGCATCGGCGGCAACGAAATCTCCTGTTTCAAGAACCAGTATATCACCGGGAACTATATAGACAGAATCTATAGTTTTAACAATCCCGTCACGAAGCACCTTTACCTTTGGGGAATTAAGGGCTTTGAGTGAATCGGAAACATTTTCGCTTTGCTTTTTACTGTAGACTGTAATACCGATATTAATACACAGCATTACAAAAATCAGTATAGGGGAGTACGAATTACTTCTGTCGTATGTAAGATTAACTATAAGTGAAATAATTGCACTTACAATAAGGATTATATTAATTGGACTGGTTATCTGAGAGATAATATTATCCTTGGCAGTAGTTTTTTTATCGCTTTCAATAATATTTTCGCCATATTCGCTCAGTCGCTGGTCGGCAACACCTGTGGGAAGACCTTTTTCTGAGTCTACTTCGAAGTAGGAAAGTACATCCTCAGTTTTACTGCTATGAAATATCATAATTTGACCTCCGTTAACAATTCATATTGATTATACAACAATATTAAAAATAAATCAATAAAAATACTTTGCAAATTGAAAGATATGTGTTACAATAGTACCATATATGTTGAGGTGTAGATTATGGACTGGTCAGAAATTGTTATAAAAATTCCTACTGAGCAATGTGAAAAAGCTTCGGCAATTGCAAATATGACCGTTCCTTACGGAATTTATATTGAGGATTATTCCGACCTTGAGGAAGGTGCCTGGGAAATTGCTCATATCGACCTTATTGATGAGGAATTACTTGCTAAAGACAGAAGTAGTGCTTACATTCATATATATGTTGATGAGTCTGAGGATTTCACAGATGTAATAGAATACCTGAAGGAACGCTTTACCGCAGAAGATATCGGCTTTGAAATAAGCTTTGGTAAGGTGGCTGATATTGATTGGAATGAATATTGGAAAAAGTTTTTCCATACCACCGAAATCGGAAAACGTCTTGCCGTTGTTCCAAGATGGGAAAGCTATGATAACCTTGAAAACAGAAGTGTGCTGAAAATCGACCCCGGTGTTGCTTTCGGTACAGGAACTCACGCTACCACCTCTCTTTGTCTGCAGCTTCTTGAAGAATATGCAAAAGAGGGAACAACTACTCTTGATATAGGTTGCGGAAGCGGTATTTTAGGTATTGCCGCCGTTTTGCTCGGCTGTCAGACGGCTATTGGTGTGGATATTGATGAGGCTTCTGTAAAGGTGGCAAAGGATAACGCCGCTATGAACGATGTTTCAGATAAAACCTCGTTTATTCACGGTGACCTTGCTGAAAAGGTGACAGGTAAATATAATATTGTGTGTGCAAATATTGTTGCCGATGTTATAATCCGTTTGCTCAAAAATGTTGGTGAATATATGGCAAAAGGAGCAGTTCTTATTGCTTCGGGAATTATCGATACAAGAGCAGAGGAAGTAAAAGCTGCCTTTGAAAATAACGGCTTTATTATCGAAAAGGAACGAACTCAGGATAATTGGTATGCTTTTGTTGTAAGAATTAAGGAGTAATTATGTTAGTATTTGAAGAGCTTAAACAGCGTCTTACGGCCCACTACAGTGAAATGGTGGATTTAAAGGATGCAATCGCTTACGATTCCACTAAGATGGAAATTGATAAGCTTGAGTATAAAACTGCTGAAAACAGCTTTGGGATGACCCTGAAAAATCGCAGGAGGTTCTTCAGAAGCTTGGTGCACTGAAAAATAAGGTAGAGGCTTATGATAAGCTGGTAAGCGGATATGATGATATACTTGTGCTTATTGAGATGGCTGATGAGGAAGAGGACGAAACAATGCTTTCGGATATTACTGCCGAAATTGATGAGTATGAAAAAAGCCTTGAGGCACAAAGACTAGAAACGCTGCTTGTTGGTGAGTATGACAAGAATAATGCAATTCTGACCTTTCACGCCGGTGCAGGTGGAACTGAGGCTCAGGACTGGAATCAGATGCTTGTTCGTCTTTTCACCCGTTGGGCTGAACGTCATGGTTTTAAGACCTCTATGGTTGATTTTCTTGACGGCGATGAGGCTGGACTTAAAAGTGCTACCCTTACTATTGAGGGACTTAACGCCTACGGTTATTTGAAAAGCGAACACGGTGTACACAGACTTGTTCGTGTTTCACCCTTTGATTCTTCGGGCAGAAGACATACCTCCTTTGCCTCCCTTGAGGTTATGCCTGAAATTACAGATGATGTTGAAATAAACATTCGTGAAGAGGATTTAAAGATTGACACTTATCGCTCAAGCGGTGCAGGCGGTCAGCATATCAATAAAACCTCCTCGGCTGTAAGAATTACCCATCTTCCAACAGGAATAGTGGTTGCCTGTCAGACCGAAAGAAGTCAGTTTCAGAATAAAGATACCTGTCTTCGTATGCTTAAGTCAAAGCTGGTTGAAATCAAAGAGCGTGAGCATCTTGATAAAATAGAGGATATTAAGGGTGTGCAAAAGGAAATTGCTTGGGGCTCTCAGATTCGTTCCTATGTATTTATGCCCTATACCCTTGCCAAAGACCACCGTACAGGCTTTGAATATTCAAATATAAATGCCGTTATGGACGGCGATATTGACGGATTTATTAATGCGTATCTAAAGGCTTCTTCAACAGGGACCCTAAATAATAATTAAAAGAACGGAGAATTTAAAATGAAAAAAATTATTGCTATTGCTCTGGTGCTGCTTTTTGTTTGCAGTGTGTTCGTGGGTTGCTCAGGCGGTAAAAAGTATGACAGACTTAATTACAAGAGCGGACTTACCGATTATGTAAAGCTTGCTGATTATAAGTCTATAGTTGTTGACAGAGCTGCCGAAGACTATAAAGAGGTAGAGGAAGACCTTATAGCTTCGGATTTGAGTTATTATCCCTTAAAGCTTGAAGAGGGCGAGGTAGCTGATGGTGACACCGCTAATATAGATTATGCGGGTAAGCTTGACGGGGTTGCCTTTACCGGCGGTACATCAAAGGGTTATGACCTTGGGATCGGCTCAGGTACTTTTATTGATGGCTTTGAAGAACAGCTTATCGGTGTAAAGGTTGGAGAAACCGTTGATATAAAGGTAACATTTCCTACCGATTACAGTGATACAACCGACCTTGAAACAGGCTCTAAGACAATGAAACTTGCAGGTCAACAGGTTGTGTTTACCGTAACAGTTAACTACATCAGCCGTCAATACAGTGAGGTTAATGACGATTTTGCAAAGGCAGCGGGCTATGAAAATGCAGATGAGTATGCAAAGGACCTGAAAAAACGTGCTGATGAAAACTATGTGCTTTCTAACATAATCTCTGGCAGTACCGTAAACTCTGTTCCTGCTGATGAAGATGGAAATAGCTATGGCTTCTTCAAATCCTATTACACAAGCTATGCTCAGCAGAACGGTGCTACGTTTGAACAGTTCCTCACAAGTAACGGTATTACCGAGGATGGTTTCAAACTGGATGTACTTAAGAATGAAATGATTTTCTATGCCTGTCTTGATGATTTGGGTGTTGAAGTGAATGATGCAGCAGTTAAGGATATGAAAGCGAAGATGGTTGAGCAAACAGGAGCAACCGAGGAGGAAATTGTAAGCTACTATACCGAAAATTATATCGAATATTTTGCGGTACAGGAACTTTTAGCAGAGGAAATCGTTAAAGTTGTTACAATAAAAGAATAAAAATAAGCCAATAACACAGCCGTAGTTTAAGCGGCTGTGTTATTTTTTTCTAAATTATGTAAAAAAAGGGGTTGACTTATATTTAAATGTGTAATATAATAAATAATCACTGAATGATGGGGTATTATGGCTCTATTATATATAAATATGTATTTAATGTTTGTATTATAACCGCCGTTTTACCGCATTACAAGGTTTTTCTTCACGGTTTTTAAAGACCGTAAAATATTAGAGGAGTGATTGAAAACCTATGGAGACAACAGTTAAGGTTAAACCTGTTCAACTGGGAAAAAACACTCGTATGACATTCTCCAAAATCAATGAAGTTATTGATATGCCTAACCTCATTGAAGTTCAGAAGAATTCATACAAATGGTTTATCGAAGAGGGACTTAAAGAGGTCTTTCGCGATATGTCCTCAATTACCGATTATACAGGTAATTTGGTACTTGATTTTATCGACTATCGCATTGATGAAAACCCCAAGTATGATGTGACCGAATGTAAAGCAAGGGATACTACCTATGCAGCACCGCTTCGTGTTACTGCCCGTCTGCTCAATAATGAAACAGGGGAAATTAAGGAAAGCGAAGTATTTATGGGTGACTTTCCGTTAATGACCGAGTCGGGTACTTTCGTTATTAACGGTGCTGAGCGTACTGTGGTTTCTCAGCTTGTTCGTTCTCCCGGTGTATATTATGACGTTACCGCTGATGTTAAGACAGGTAAACGTCTGTTTACCTCTACCATTATTCCTAACCGTGGTGCATGGCTTGAGTACGAATCTTCAATGAACGATGTACTTTATGTTCGTATTGATAAAAACCGTAAACTTCCTGTTACTGTTCTTATCCGTTCATTAGGTGTTGAAACCAATGAACAGATTACCGAGCTTTTCGGAAGTGATGAGTGTCTTTCCGCTACTATGATGGCTGACGGTCTTTCTACTAAGTCTGAGGCACTTATTGAACTTTATAAAAAGCTTCGTCCCAGCGAGCCTGTAACTGTTGAGGGTGCTGAGAACTATCTTGCTCAGTTATTCTTTGATGCCCGTCGTTATGATATTTCAAGGGTAGGCCGCTATAAATATAATAAGAAACTTGCTATTGGTGCACGTATTGTAGGTCACACAGTTTCCCGTCCTGTTATTGATCCAATGACAGGTGAGATTCTTGCTGAACCTGATACTATGATTACCAAGGAACTTGCTAACGAGATTCAGCGTAAGGGTGTAAGTGAAGCTTATATCAATGCTGTTGATTTTGAGGGCAATACTAAGGAAGTTAAAATTATTTCCAATGGTATGGTTGACATTAAAGATTTTATTGACTTTGATGTTGAGGATTTACGTATTAACGAAGACGTATCATTTGCCTGTCTTAAGGAAATCCTTGAAAACAATGAAGGACAGGAGGCTATCCGCGAGGCTATTGCTGCTAATGTTGATAACCTTATTCCAAAGCATATTACAGTTGATGATATTTTCGCTTCCATCAACTATTTTGTAGGACTTCATAACGGTGTTGGTTGCACTGATGATATTGACCATTTAGGCAACCGTCGTATCCGTTGCGTTGGTGAGCTTCTTCAGAACCAGTTCCGTATCGGTTTCTCTCGTATGGAGCGTGTTGTTCGTGAGAAAATGACACTTCAGGCTCAGGATGTTGACAATGCTACTCCTCAGTCACTTATTAATATCCGTCCTGTTGTTGCAGCTATTAAGGAATTCTTTGGTTCATCTCCTCTTTCTCAGTTTATGGACCAGACCAATCCTCTCTCAGAGCTTACTCACAAGCGTCGTCTTTCTGCCCTCGGTCCCGGAGGCCTTTCCCGTGACCGTGCTTCTTTCGAGGTTCGTGACGTACACTATACCCATTATGGCCGTATGTGTCCTATCGAAACCCCTGAAGGTCCCAACATTGGTCTAATTTCTTACCTTGCTACTTATGCGCGTATTAACGAATATGGCTTTATTGAGGCTCCTTTCCGTAAGGTAGACAAGGCTACAGGTAAAGTTCTCGAAGAGGTAGTATATATGACTGCTGACGAAGAGGACGATTATTATGTAGCTCAGGCTAATGAGCCCCTTGATGAAAATGGTTATTTTGTTCGTCCTAAGGTAAATGTTCGTTATCGTGACGCATTCCTTGAAATTGAGTCAGCTAATGCCGACTTTATGGATGTATCTCCCAAGATGGTTGTTTCGGTTGCTACTGCTATGATTCCGTTCCTTGAGAATGATGATACCAACCGTGCACTCATGGGTTCAAACATGCAGAAGCAGGCTGTTCCGCTTCTCAAGACCGAGAGTCCTATTGTTGCTACAGGTATGGAATATAAGGCTGCAGTTGACTCAGGAGTTGTTGTACTTGCCCAGCGTGCAGGTACTGTTGACTATGTTTCTGCCGATACAGTACGTATTAAGACCGAAACAGGCGAAATAGATGAATATAATCTTATCAAGTTCCTTCGTTCCAACCACGGCACCTGTATAAATCAGAAGCCTATCGTTACAGTTGGACAGCAAGTGGTTGCTAAGGAGGTTATCGCGGATGGTCCTGCAACCAGTAACGGTGAAATAAGCCTTGGTAGAAACGCCCTTATCGGCTTTATGACCTGGGAAGGTTATAACTACGAGGACGCTGTTCTTATAAATGAAAAGCTTGTAAGAGAGGATATGTATACCTCTATTCATATTGAAGAATATGAAATCGAAGCAAGAGATACTAAGCTCGGCCCTGAAGATATTACCCGTGATATTCCCAATGTGGGTGAGGACGCTTTGCGTGACCTTGACGAGCGCGGAATTATCCGTGTAGGTGCTGAGGTTACTGCAGGTGATATTCTTGTGGGTAAGGTTACTCCTAAGGGTGAAACCGAGCTTACTGCTGAAGAAAGACTTCTCCGTGCTATATTCGGTGAGAAGGCAAGGGAAGTGCGTGATACTTCTCTGCGTGTTCCTCACGGTGAGTACGGTACTATAGTTGATGTTAAGGTGTTTGACCGTGAGAATTCTTCTGAACTCAGTCCCGGTGTAAACCTTGTTGTACGTTGCTATATCGCACAGAAGAGAAAGATTTCTGTTGGTGATAAGATGGCGGGTCGTCACGGTAATAAGGGTGTTGTATCCCGTATTCTGCCCAGTGAGGATATGCCTTATCTGCCCGATGGTACACCACTTGATATTGTTCTTAATCCTCTTGGTGTTCCTTCACGTATGAATATCGGTCAGGTTCTTGAGGTGCATCTTGGTTATGCAGCAAGTAAGCTTGGCTGGAAGATTTGTACACCTGTATTTGATGGTGCTCATGAGTCTGATATTATTCAGTCCTTTATTGAGGCAGGTGTATGCCGTGATATTATCTTCAATGCTGAGAACAAGACATTCCTTGAGCCTCTTGCAGGTAAGCTTCTCGTAGAAGAGGTTGTTACCGAGGATGGCAAGAGAGATATTCGCCGCCTTGATGATAATATCCGTAATAATGAAGATGCTCTTACCGAGCTCGCTCTTGAAGGTAAGCTTAAGGTTGTTGACGGTAAGACCTTCCTTAACGATGGTCGCACAGGTGAGCGTTTTGATAATCCTGTAACCGTTGGTTATATGTACTACCTCAAGCTCCATCACCTTGTTGATGATAAGATTCACGCTCGTTCTACCGGTCCTTACTCACTTGTTACTCAGCAGCCTCTCGGCGGTAAGGCACAGTTCGGTGGTCAGCGTTTCGGTGAAATGGAAGTTTGGGCACTCGAAGCTTATGGTGCAGCTTATACACTTCAGGAAATTCTTACCGTTAAGTCTGACGACGTTGTAGGTCGTGTTAAGACTTATGAGTCTATCGTTAAGGGTCAGAATGTTCCTAAGGCAGGTGTGCCTGAGTCCTTTAAGGTTCTTATTAAAGAACTTCAGTCGCTGGGTCTTGATGTTAAGGTTCTTGATGCAGATAATAACGAAATCGACCTTAAGCAGACCTATGAAGAAGATGATGACATCGGTTTACCATTCGTTCCTGCTCCTGATGAAACCTTAGAGGAGGAAACCGTTCTTGATGGAACTCCTGACGGTTACACCTTGCAGGATGAAAACGGCGAAGAAATCGTTGACAGTCAAAGTGATGACTTTGATGATTATGATGACAATAATTAAGGGAGGAAACGCAAATGGATAATAATATTGAATATGAGTCTATAAAAATAGGACTTGCGTCTCCTGAACAAATCAGAAGCTGGTCTTATGGTGAAGTAACCAAGCCTGAGACGATAAATTATCGCACTTTAAAGCCAGAGCAACACGGTCTTTACTGTGAACGTATTTTTGGACCTACTAAGGACTGGGAATGTCATTGCGGTAAATATAAGCGTATTCGTTATAAGGGCAAAATTTGTGAACGCTGCGGTGTTGAGGTTACTCGTGCAAAGGTTCGTAGAGAGCGTATGGGTACCATTGAGCTTGCTGCTCCTGTATCTCATATATGGTACTTCAAAACTATTCCATCACGTATGGGACTCGCTTTGGATATTTCTCCTAAAGCTCTTGAACAGGTTCTTTATTTCTCTCAGTATATTGTTACCGACCCGGGTAATACTCCTCTTGAGAAAAAACAGCTCCTTAATGAAAAACAGTATCATGATATGCGCGAAAAGTATGAGGATGATTTCGTTGCCGAAATGGGTGCTGAGGCTATTAAAAAGCTTCTTTGCGAAATTGACCTTGAAAAGACCTGTGCAGAGCTCAGAGAGGAGCTTGAAACTGCAAATGGTCAGAAGCGTATTCGTATTTTAAAGCGTCTTGAGGTTTTAGAGGCGTTCCGTCTTTCAGGTAACCGTCCTGAGTGGATGATACTTGATGTACTGCCTGTAATTCCACCTGATATTCGTCCTATGGTACAGCTTGACGGTGGCCGTTTTGCAACAAGTGACTTAAACGACCTTTATCGTCGTGTTATTAACCGCAACAACCGTCTTAAAAGACTTCTTGAGCTTCATGCTCCTGACATTATCGTGCGTAATGAAAAGCGTATGCTTCAGGAGGCAGTAGATGCTCTTATTGATAACGGTCGTCGTGGTAAGGCACTCTCTGGGCCTTCCAACCGTGACTTGAAATCTTTGTCGGCAATGCTTCGTGGTAAGCAAGGTCGTTTCCGTCAGAACCTCCTTGGTAAGCGAGTTGACTACTCCGGACGTTCCGTTATCGTAGTAGGTCCCGAGCTTAAGATTTATCAGTGTGGTCTGCCTAAAGAGATGGCAATTGAGCTCTTCAAGCCCTTTGTTA
>CAJGBV010000008.1 GCA_904501755.1 Clostridiaceae bacterium
AAATATCAAAGCTGGAAAATACTCTTGATATACAGAGTCTTGATAAGGAGAAAAGAAACTCGGTATTATCGGAACTAAGAAAAAACGGATTGTCTATACGGCAAATCAGCCGATTAACAGGGGTAAGTTTTAATATCGTGCACAAATTATAGCACACAAAAGAACCGTCCCCTTGTGTTCTAGCACACAAAAGAACCGTCCCCTTGTGTTCCATGGTTAGACGTTCCCTCCAAACAAATGGGAAGGCTTGGACGACAACATTACATAAAAGAACACCTGACAAGAAAAATCAAACTAAAAAATCCTATGGCTGTTACCATAGGATTTTTGTTTATTCTTCGGGCATTTCCCAGTTATGCCAGAATGCCTGAACGTCTTCATTTTCGTCCATCATATCAATAAGCTTTTCCATTTTTTCGCACATTGCTTCATCCGGTAAAGCTGTCATAGTCTGGGGAATATATGCAACCTCAGCAGAAACAAAGGTATAACCCTTTTCTTCGAGAGCATCTCTTACAGTACCTAAATCATTAGGTGCGGTTATGATTTCGAATACATCCTCGTCCGCACTGAAGTCTTCGGCTCCTGCCTCAAGAGCATCCATCATAACGGTGTCTTCGTCCCTGTCTTCTGCCTCTATTACTATTTGTCCCTTGCGGTCAAACATAAAGGATACGCTACCTGCCTGACCGAGATTACCGCCGCACTTATCAAAGTAGTGACGCATTTCACCTGCGGTACGGTTACGGTTATCGGTAAGAGCCTCAACTATACAGGCAACTCCGCCTGGGCCATAACCCTCATATATAAGCTCCTCATAGTTATTTGCATCACCCTCACCTGCAGCCTTTTTGATAATACGCTCAATATTTTCATTAGGCACATTAGCAGCCTTAGCCTTTGCAATAACATCCTTAAGCTTACTGTTCTCAGCAGGATTTGGGCCACCCTGTTTTACAACAACGGCAATTTCTCTTCCCATTTTAGTGAAGATTTTAGCCTTTGCGGCATCTGTTTTTTCCTTTTTACGCTTAATATTGTTCCATTTACTGTGTCCTGACATTTTTTATACATTCCTTTCGGATTTCTTAGCCACCAAGTATTTTATCATAATACTTCCTGTGATTCAAGTGCTTTTTCGATTATTCTGTCAATATCCTCCATACAGGATATTTCTCCGCAAAATCTTCTCAGGGCTGCGGCTCCCCGAATACCCTTTATAAACCAAGAAGCGTGTTTTCTGCTCTCTAAAAAGGCGGTGCGTTCACCCTTGTATTCAATCATCAGCTCCACCTGTTTTTTCAGCACGGCAAGTCTTTGCTCAAGTGTGAAAACAGGTATCTCCTGACCTGAAAATCCCGCATTGATTTCACTGAAAATAAAAGGATTTCCCATAGCACCTCTACCTACACAAAGATAGTCACAATTTGTAATTTCCTTCATATTTTTAGCCGATGCAAAATCTGTTATATCGCCGTTTGCGATAACGGGAATATTAACCGCTTCCTTTACCTGTCTGATTATATCAATATTGACAGGGGGTGCATACATTTGCTGTCTTGTCCGTCCGTGTACGGTAACGGCACAGGCCCCGCACTGCTCGGCTATTCTGGCTATTTCTACAGCATTAAGGCTGTCACTATCCCAGCCTGAACGCATTTTTACGGTAACGGGAATATCCACAGCCTTTACCACAGCAGAAACTATTTCCCCTGCAAGTACAGGGTCCTTCATAAGAGCACTGCCGCCGCCGTGACCTGCAACCTTTGGAGCAGGACAGCCCATATTAATATCAATAAAATCGGGGTCAAGCTCTCTTGCCCGTTTTGCCGCTTCCCCCATAGAAACAGGGTCGCTTCCGAAAAGCTGAGAGGCAAAGGGACGCTCCTTTTCGCCGCAATAAAGCAGTGTCTGACTTTTTTTGTCCCCTCGGCTTACACCCTTAGCACTGGTAAGCTCACCAACCGTATACCCTGCACCGAACTGAATACATATTTCACGCATAGCGCGGTCGGCTACCCCTGCCATCGGTGCAAGACAGGCAAAGGAACCGATTTCTTTATTTCCTATTTTCATAACAGGGTAATTATAACCCCATTTTTAAATTATGTCAAATTTGAAAATTTTTAAAATAAAATGATGACAAATACCTATATGTTTGTTATAATATATAGTGATTAATTATTGTCTTTTTAAAGGGTGTATAAAATGAAGCTTTTAGCCATTGATGGAAACAGCATTATAAACCGTGCTTTTTACGGAATTCGTCTGCTTTCCACCTCAAAGGGCGTTCATACCAATGCGATTTACGGCTTTATAAATATTTTGAATAAGCTTGTGGCTCAGGAAAATCCCGATGGCGTTGCTGTAGCCTTTGACCTTAAAATTCCTACCTTCCGTCACGAAAAGTATGACGAGTATAAGGCAGGAAGAAAGCCTATGCCCGAAGAGCTTCGTGAACAAATTCCTCTGCTTAAAGAATGGCTTACACTTTTCGGATATAAAGTTATTGAATGTCCGCGATATGAGGCTGACGATATTTTAGGCACCCTCGCCCGCATTTGTGAGGACAGTAATAACACCTGTGTTATTGCAACAGGTGACAGGGATTCCCTACAGCTTATAAGTGACAGCGTAAAGGTGCTTCTTTCGGCAACAAAGGCCGGAAAGCCTGAAATAGTCACCTTTGACAAGGCTGCCCTTATGGAAAAATACGGACTGACTCCTCCACAGATGATAGAGCTTAAAGCTCTTATGGGAGATACCTCTGACCATATTCCCGGAGTTTCGGGTGTTGGTGAGAAAACCGCCACCGAACTTATTCTTAATTTCGGGTCTTTAGACGGCGTTTATGAAAATCTTGACTCTCCGCTTATCCGCCCCGCCGTTAAGGCTAAGCTTGAAGCGGATAAGGACAGTGCATATTTAAGCCACTTTTTAGGTACCATTTCAAGACAAGCTCCTATTTCCGAAAAGCTTGAGGATTATTTGCCTTGCAAAAGGGACGAAAAGGCTCTTGCCGCTTTTATGACCGAGCTTGAACTGTTCAGACTTATGGACAGTATGGGTATTTCCCCCGTTCAGTCACAGGAAAGCATTGATTTTGCTCAGAGCAGAGTGGTAAACGTCGTATCAAAGGACAGCTTTGTTATAGGTGATACCCTTGACATCGCCTGTGATTTCAGTGAAAATCAAATCGCCGTTGTTTCGGGAGAAAACGCCTGTGTTTTCAGCACAGAGGATACAGAGCTTTTAGAAATTCTGAAAAGCAACGCAAAAAAAAGAGTATATAACTGCAAGGAGCTTTACCGCTTCTGTATAAATAAAAACATCGAGCTTAAAAACGTTACCTTTGATGCTATGATAGCAGGGTATCTTGCCGACCCGTCCTCCTCTTCTTATGATATTGATAGGCTTATGGGCAGATACCATATTGCTGATTATGATATTTCTCCTGCCGTTCTTCGCACCGCTTATCTTCATGGCCCTGTGTGTGATGCACTAAACGATGAGCTTATAAAAACAGGACAGAATAAGCTACTCACCGACATTGAGCTTGAGCTTTCTAAGGTTTTGGCTTCTATGGAGCTGACAGGCGTTCTTGTAGACAAGGACGGACTTGTTCAGATGGGCAAGGAGCTTAATGAAAGAATTGAAGCCTTGCGAAAGGAAATATATTCTCTTATTGGATATGAGCTTAATCTTAATTCTCCAAAGCAGTTGGGTATTGCCCTATTTGAAGATTTAAAGCTACCGGGGGCAAAGAAAACCAAAAGCGGTTATTCCACCTCGGCAGAAATTCTTGAAAATCTGAAATACGAGCATCCCGCTGTGGAAAAGCTGCTCACCTACCGTCAGCTTACAAAGCTTAAATCCACCTATTGCGACGGACTTTACTCTGCCGCAGGGGAAGACGGACGAATACACTCTACTTTTAATCAGGTGGAAACAAGAACAGGAAGAATAAGCTCATTAGAGCCAAATCTTCAGAACATTCCCGTAAGAAGCGATGAGGGTAAAAAGCTTCGCAAGTTTTTCATAGCCGACGAAGGCAAGGTGCTATGCGATGCCGACTATTCACAAATTGAGCTGAGAGTTCTCGCCTCCATTGCAAAGGACGAAAATATGATAGCGGCATTCAGAAGCGGTCAGGACATTCACACCGCCACCGCCGCACAGGTTTTCTCCCTCCCTGTCGATATGATTACTTCTTCCCTTAGAAGCAAGGCAAAAGCTGTAAACTTCGGTATTGTTTACGGCATTGGTGCTTTCTCGCTGTCAAAGGATATCGGAGTAACACGAAAGGAAGCCGACCAATATATAAAGGGTTATCTCTCCGCTTACAAAGGCGTTGACAATTATATGAAACGGGTTATTGAAGAGGCAAGAGAAAACGGATTTGTTACCACTATGTTTGGAAGAAGAAGATATTTGCCTGAGCTTTCCTCCTCTAACCACATGCTTCGTGCCTTTGGAGAAAGGGTTGCAAGAAACGCTCCCATTCAGGGTACTGCCGCAGATATTATTAAAATCGCTATGATAAAGGTATATAACCGCCTTAAAGAGCAGGTTAGCGATGCCCGTCTTATTCTTCAGGTACACGACGAGCTTATTGTTGAATGTAAAGAGCAGGATGCTTCGACTGTCTGCAAAATTTTACAGGAAGAAATGAGCAGTGCCGCAGATATGGCGGTAGAGCTTATTGCCGACGCAAATGTGGGCAAATCCTGGTATGATGCAAAGGGATAAAAAAATGAATGTAGTTTTTGTTTGTACAGGCAATACCTGTCGCTCTCCTATGGCAGAGGGATATTTAAAAAGTCTTAAGAAAAGTGATGTTAATGTTTTTTCTGCAGGCATTAATGCAACCGATAACAAGGTTAGCAAAAACAGCAAAATTGTTATGGAAGAAATAGGCATTGACATATCACACCACACTCCCTCACCTCTTACGGCAGAGCTTATAAAAAAAGCAGATATTATCTATACCATGACAGCCGCTCAGTGCGCTATTTTAAAAACTGCTCTTCAAAGCTTTAATGGTTTATCCGTAATAGTTGAAGCTCTTGATAAAGAGGATATTATTGACCCGTATATGTCGAACATCGAAACCTACAGAGAGTGCAGAGATCAGATAGTAGACGCTATTGATTATCACTTTGGTATAAAAAAAAGGATTATTCATCATCTTCATGAAGACCATATCGGTCAGATTGCCGAGCTTGAAAAGCTTTGCTTCCATCATCCCTGGAGTGAAAGGTCCATTAGCGAGTCAATGTTAAATCGAACCACCTATTTAGGCATTATGGAAAACGATGTCCTTGTAGGATATTTAAGCTATAGAATGATGTGTGGTATAGGAGAGGTAAACAACATCGCCACTCATCCTGACTTTCGAAGACAGGGTATTGCCCGAAGTCTTTTATGCGAGCTTGTAGGTAACGGTGTTTTCAGTGACTATACCGCCCTTAACCTTGAGGTTAGGGAAAGCAACATCCCTGCCAAAAATCTTTATTCTGCCTTTGGTTTTAAGGAAGTAGGCAGAAGAAAGAATTATTATGATTCTCCAAAAGAAGATGCTATCTTAATGACAAGAAGGTTTTTATAAACGATGCTTATACTTAGTATTGAATCAAGCTGTGACGAAACAAGCGCCGCCGTTACACGCGGCAGAGAGGTTCTTTCAAACATAATATCCACACAGATAGACGAGCACCGTATATACGGCGGTGTTGTTCCTGAAATTGCTTCTCGCAGACACTGTGAAAACATTTCTGCCGTTGTAAAGGAAGCGGTTGATGAGGCAAAAATAAGCTTTAGCGATATTGATGCCGTTGCTGTTACCGCCTATCCCGGACTTATCGGTGCTTTGCTGACGGGGGTTAACTTTGCAAAGGGGCTTTCCCTTTCACTGAATAAGCCTTTAATTGCGGTACACCATCTGCGAAGTCATATTGCCGCTAACTATCTTACCCACAAGGACTTAAAGCCACCCTTTCTGTGTCTTGTGGTGTCAGGAGGAAATACGGTAATTTGCTCTGTAAAGGATTATACCGATTTTAAGATTATCGGTCAGACTCTTGATGATGCGGCGGGAGAATGCTTTGATAAAGCGGCTCGCGCTATGGGACTTGACTATCCCGGAGGGGTAAATCTTGACAAAATTGCCACTGTACCTGACGAAAAGACTTATCCTCTGCCAACGCCCAAAACATCCGGCGGCGAATACGATTTTAGCTTTTCGGGACTGAAAACTGCGGTGGTAAATCTTATTCACAATCAGTCACAAAAGGGACAAACGGTAGACGTTCCGGTTCTCTGTGCAACCCTTAGAAAAAAGGTGTGTGACATTTTAATCGACAAAACCTTTAAAGCAGCAAAAGATACGGGTCACACCAAGATAGTTCTTGCGGGCGGTGTTTCGGCAAACAGTGAGCTGAGAAGCCGTATGCAAAAGCAATGTGAGAAAAACGGGTTTGAGTTTTACACACCTGAACTTAAATTCTGTGGTGATAACGCCGCAATGGTAGGAGCTCAGGCAATTTATGAATATGAAAATGGCAATATAGCCGATATATCCCTTAATGCAACGGCTACTATGCCAATAGATATAGGGGTGATAAAATGAAAAACTTATTTCTTATTGCAAACCCCAGTTCAGGAACAGGTAAAATCAAAACTCAGCTTTTTAACGTGGTAAATGCTTTGTCTAAAGAATATAGAGTTACGATTCACATTACCTGTTGCAGAGGGGATGCCACAAGACAGGCCGCCTCTCTGAGCAGCAGCTTTGACATAATTGTTGTCTGCGGCGGCGACGGCACACTAAATGAGGTTATAACAGGTCTTATGCAAAACAAAAACCACTATAACCTCGGATATATTCCCTCGGGAACCCTTAACGAATGGTCAAGCGGTCTGAAAATCAGCAAAAATATGAAAAAGGCTGCAGAGGACATCCTGAAAAACAACATTATCCCCCTTGATATAGGAAAATTTTCAAATAAATATTTTTCATACACCGCTTCCTTTGGCGCCTTTACAGAAGCTTCATATTCAGCACCTCAGGATATTAAAAATGCACTGGGTAAGCTTGCTTATTTCCTGGAGGGTGTTAAAACACTGGAGAACATACGCCCCATTCATTTAAAGTTCACCTGTAACGACACCGTTATTGAAGATGACTTTATTTTCGGAACAATTTCCAACTCTATGTCGGTTGGGGGTGTTGTTCACTACGATGAAACGGTTGTTGAGCTGAGTGACGGTCTATTTGAGGTGCTTTTACTTCATTACCCAAAAAACCTTAATGACTTCAATAATTTAATTTCAGCCATTCTCACCCGCGATTTAAACAAAAACGGTATAACCTTCTTACAGACAAGTAAGATTACCGTCCAGGATGCAGGGAATGTGGAATGGACTCTTGACGGCGAATACGTACCGCCTCAGGATACTATCAATATTAAAAATCTTCACAGAGCTATAAACTTTATAGTTCCGCCGAAAAAATAATATAAAAGGGAAGAATAGTTTATGTTTACAAGAGATATTGGAGTAGACCTTGGAAGTGCCACGACTCTGGTCTGCGTAAAAGGAAAAGGAATAATTATGAGGGAGCCCTCTGTCGTTGCCTATGATGTAAGAAACGACGCCGTAAGAGCTGTAGGAAGCGAAGCAAAGGCTATGATAGGCAGAACCCCCGGCTCCATAATTGCGGTACGTCCCTTAAAGGATGGTGTTATTGCCGACTTTGACGTAACTGCCGCAATGCTTAAAAGATTTATAAGTCAGGCACTCAAGGGCTCGCTGTTTTCAAGAGTAAGAATGGTTATCTGTATTCCCGCAGGTGTTACCGAGGTTGAAAGCCGTGCTGTTTATGATGCCGCTAAAACTGCAGGTGCCGCAGAAATCGACCTTATTGAAGAGCCTATGGCAGCAGCAGTTGGTGCTGACCTTCCTATATGGGATGCGGCAGGTAATATGGTTGCCGATATAGGCGGCGGTACCACCGACGTTGCGGTTATTTCTCTCGGCGATATTGTAACAAGTCAGTCACTTCGTAAAGCGGGAGATGACCTTGACGGTGCAATTATACAATATGTAAAGCGTAAGCATAATCTTCTTATAGGTGAGCGAAGTGCTGAACAGATAAAAATCGAAATCGGCTCTGCACTTCCTTATGAAGATGAAAAGGTTATCGAGGTGCGTGGCAGAAACCTCGTTGACGGTCTTCCCAAAAACATAAATATTTCCTCTGCAGAGGTAAGAGAGGCTATGTCTGAGGTTATAAGACAGATAGTTGATACTGTCCGTATAACCCTTGAAAAGACTCCCCCTGAGCTGTCTGCAGATATTATTGACAGAGGCATAACCCTGACAGGCGGTACTGCACTGCTTCGCGGTCTTGCTGAGCTTATTGCAAGAGAAACAGGTATGCCTGTTCAGATTGCTCCTAACCCCATTGACTGTGTAGTTTTAGGCACTGCTAAAAGACTTGACGGAAGCTCAGGCTTTGAAAACTATGTATTCCGTCATTCCAAACGCTTCAGATAGGAGTTTTAAAATATGCGTTTTTTCTTTAGAACACGCAGGTTCAGACTTTGTCTTTCTATTATCTGCGGTGTTTTGGCTCTTGCTATCGTTATAAGGCTTATCGGGGGTATTTTTTCTCCCACATCAAGCTTTATCGGTACCATAACTGCACCTATTCAGGATATGGCAACAGGCATTTCTGCCTTCTTTACGGGCCTTGACAAGAAATTCAATGAGGGCAATGCCCTTCTCCTTGAAAATCAGGAGCTTAAAGAAGAGCTTGGTGAGCTAAGACAGGCTCAGGCAGAGCTTGACGAAACCAAAAGGCAAAATGAGTTTTACAAGAATTATCTTGAAATCAAAGACCAAAATCCCGACTTTTCTTTTTCTGACGCCCGTCTTATTTCCATAGACAAAGACGACCTTTACCATAATTTTGTTATTAACAAGGGCTCGGCACACGGCATTGAGCCTTACGACCCTGTTATTGTGGGCAACTATCTTGTTGGTTATATAAGCAGTGTGGGAATTACCACCTCAAAAGTAACTACAATACTTAGTCCCGAAATAATCTGCGGTGCAAACGACAGCAGAACAGGGGACTCGGGTATACTCTCGGGAACTGCCGATTTTGCAAAGGATGGAAAGGTTAAGCTTTATAACCTTGCACGTTCCTGCAATGTAGCCGTAGGCGATACCGTTGTCACCTCGGGTGAGGGACTTTTCCCCGAAGGCCTTTTAATAGGAAGCGTTGATACCATCAAAAGCGATACCTATACCTCCTCTCTTTTTGCAAGCGTTGTACCCTTTGTAGATTTTTCCGAAATAAGAAATGTAATGATTATAACCTCCTTTTCAGGACAGGGAACTCTTGGGGAAGGTCTGGAGTAACGGCTATGTTTATAGAAAGAAAGCGTAAATTTCCATACATCGAAGTGCTGATTGCATTCCTGCTGTATTTGTTTCACTATACATCCACTATAGACATTACCATTTATACCGCTTCTCCCTTTATTCTGCTTCCCCTTTGTATAGCAGTGGCTATGTTCAAAGGAGAAATAGCGGGTCTTATTTTCAGCACTGTCTGCGGTATGGCCTGTGATGCGGTTTCCTCACAGACCACCTGCTTTAACACCCTTGCCTTTATGTTCATAGGCTTTTTGGTGGGACTTTTAACCAAAAACATATTTAACCGCAATTTCCCTGCCGCCATTGTACTGTCTGTTTTAACCTGTGCCGCATATTTTCTCAGTAAATGGTGTATTTATTATCTTTTTCCCGATGTTCAGGGAAAGGTGTATTATCTTATGTGGCATTTAGCGCCCAGTGCACTTTATACTTCGGTTTTTATAATTCCATTTTATTTTCTTGAAAAATGGATTCACAGGGAAAAGAAGCCAAATTAATTACCAATACAAATATTAATTAAAGGTGGTGAGTTTCTTGCCTTTTGCAAAAAAGAAAAACACACGAATAAATGCTCTCGCTATATTTTTATCCATTATTATTGCCTTAGGTGTTATGCGACTTGGTTATTTGGGAGTTGTTAATGCAAACAAATATTTAAGCGAGGACGGCGTTACAACCCGTAAAGCCACTCTTAAGGCTCCCCGCGGAGAAATCCTTGACAGTGCAGGCAGAGAAATCGCCGTCAACCGCGAGGGCTATAACATTGTTTTTAACAGTGCCTATATAAATTACGACACCCTTAATAAAATGATACTTACCCTTTGCCGTTATCTTGAAACAGAGCAAACTCAGTGGGCAGACAAGCTTCCTCTTTCTAAAACCGCCCCCTATACCTTTACCGATGGCGTTTCCTCCTCTTTTCTTTCTTCTATCGGTCTTGCTCACTATGCTTCAAGCCAGAATGCCTTTGACAAGCTTATTGAAACCTATAAGCTGTCTGAGTTTACCACCGAGGAAGCCCGTATTATTATGGGTGTAAGATATACTATGGTATATTCAAACTTTTCCATTGCAAACCCTTATGTTTTTGCAGAGGATGTACCTACTGCCGTTATGCAGAAGGTAAGCGAAAGCAGCTTTTTGCTTGACGGTGTTACTGTGGAAACCGCCCATTTCAGAGAATATGTTGACACCGACCTTGCTCCCCATCTTATAGGTACTGTAGGCTCTATATATGCTGAACAGTGGGAGGAGCTTAAAGAAAAGGGCTACTCCTATAATGATAAGGTAGGCAAAAGCGGTATTGAGGCCTATGCAGAGGACATTCTCAAAGGTACCGACGGCGAAATCACCTATTATATAGATGCTAACAGGGTTATTATAGGAAGTGAGGTCACAAAAGAGCCAATACCGGGTAAAACGGTTATGCTGACCTTAGATAAAACCATTCAGGATGATACACAGGAAGCTCTTAAAAACGTAATTACCGACCTTAACTCAAAGGGAGGAAGATGTACCGGCGGTGCGGCAGTGGTTATGAATGTTCATTCGGGTGAGATTTTTGCTTCGGCAAACTATCCTACCTATGATATGAAAACGTATATGACCGACTATAATTCCATACTAAACGCTCCCAACAACCCGCTTATAAACCGTGCCTTTCAGGGTATTTATCCAATAGGCTCTACCATAAAGCCTATTGTTGCCATTGCAGGTATTGATAACGGACTGCTTACCGCTACCGAAAACATCTGCTGTGTACGTACCTACCGTTACTTTAAGGACTATACCCCCTCCTGTATGCACACACACGGCAATATAAGCCTTAACCGTGCCCTTGCAAAATCCTGTAACTACTTCTTCTTTGAGGTGGGCAGACGAGTTGGTGCTTCACGACTTACAGATTATTATACTCAGTTTGGACTTGGTGTTAAAACAGGAGTTGAAATCTCCGACAGCTCAGGGCTTCTTGCCGATGTAGCCGAGGGAAGCGGTGATACACTGCAGATTGCAATAGGACAGAAAAACGCCTTTACCCCCTTGCAGATGGCGGTTTATACCTCTACCCTTGCCAACGGAGGCACTCGTTACAGGGCTTCTCTTGTGGACAAAATCGTTTCTTATGACCTTAAGAAAACCTATAGTGACAATAAAGGCGAGGTACTTAATACCGTTACCATTAACCCCTCTACCCTTGCAAGTGTAAAGGAAGGTATGCTTTCGGTTACCGAGGACGGTACGGGACGTGCTGTATTCAGCACCTATTCCATTAAGGTAGGCGGTAAAACAGGTACCGCGCAGAACGAGGGTCTTGACCACAGTTTGTTTGTTGCTTTTGCTCCCTTTGAAAATCCCGAAATTGCTATTGCCGTTGTACTTGAACACGGAAGCTCAGGCTTTGCAGCAGGTTCTGTTGTAAAGGCAGCTCTTGACGCTTATTTCTTCTCTCAGGAAACAACTGTGGATAATTCTCCGTCATATACCGTTTTACCGTAGGCTGAACCTAACAATTTAATATCTCTTTGAAATTGACAACAAAAAAACATTATGATATACTATACTATATTTTTTTAAAAGCTTTGGGAGGTGTCGGTAAGAAATGAATAACCTTTTTGCTGTTACTTCGGGAAAAGGCGGTGTGGGCAAATCCACCGTTGCAACCTGTCTTGCCGCCGCCGCAGAACAGCTTGAGAAAAAAACTCTGCTTATTGACCTTGATGAAGGGCTCAGATGTCTTGACATTATGTTATCGTTAAGCGAAACGGTTGTCCTTGATTTATCTGATGTTTTCGATGGTCACGATGTTAACAGCGCTATTTATCCCGTAAAAGACCATCCCTTTATATATCTTCTTCCCGCACCTGCCTTTTACGGCAGAATTGATGAGGACTCCTTTGGTGATTTCATAAGAGAAGCTACCCTTCGCTTTGATGTTGTTATCGTGGATTTTCCTGCAGGTATTGATTTAAGACTGTATAAGCAGATGCCCGATACCACCCGTTTCCTCACCGTCTGCAACCCCGACCCTGTGAGTATAAGGGATGCAGGTGTAGTTGCTGACAGGCTTTTTGAAATTGGAAAAACCGATAACCGACTTATAATAAATCGTTTTTCAATGGATTATATAAAAAGCGGTATATATAAAGGTATAGATGATATTATTGATTCCTCTCGAATAAAGCTTATAGGTGTTGTTCCTAACGACACACAAATACTTATAAACCAGGCAAAAGGCAGACTTATTAAACGAGGAAAAGCTTCTAAAGCTTTTTTAAGAATTATAAAAAGATTAATGGGTGAGAATATTCCTCTTCCAAAACCTAAAAAAATATAAAAACAAAGAAAGGATGTATATATTATGAACATCGCCCTGATTGCACACGACGCCAAGAAAGAACTTATGGTACAGTTCTGTATCGCTTATTGCGGTATACTTTCACGACACACCCTCCTTGCCACCGGCGCCACGGGAAAAACCGTTAGTGAAGCAACCGGTCTGGAGATTATCCGTTTTTTAGGCGGAAGTCAGGGTGGAAGTCAGCAGATAGCATCCCGTATAGGCTGTGATGAGATAGACTTAGTTCTCTTTTTCAGAGACCCCATCACTCCAAAGGCTCATGAGCCTGATGAAACCGCGTTGCTCAGACTTTGCGATGTCCATAATATTCCTGTTGCCACCAATATTGCTACCGCCGAAATGCTGATTCACGGTCTTGAGCGCGGTGACCTTGACTGGCGTGAATATGTAAAACAGCACTAATCTTTACAAGGCGTTATCTTGTCTTGTAAACGGAGGTATTATTAAATGAGCGAAATTAATCGTGCCGTTAAGGGCACAAATGATGTACTGCCTGAGGAAAGCTATAAATGGCAGTATGTTGAGAGAAAAATGCTGGAAACTGCCCGTCTTTTCGGGTTTAAGGAAATTCGTGTTCCTGTTTTTGAACACACCGAAGTATTCCAGAGAAGCGTTGGAGATACCACCGACGTTGTCCAAAAGGAAATGTATACCTTTGACGATAAGGGCGGAAGAAGTATAACGCTGCGCCCAGAGCTTACTGCAGGTGTTATAAGAAGCGTTATTGAAAACGGTCTTTATAATCAGAGTCTGCCTCAGAAGGTTTGTTATATCGGCGGTTGCTACCGTTATGAAAAGCCACAGGCAGGAAGACTCAGAGAATTCCATCAGTTCGGCGTCGAATGTATCGGTGCTGCCGCACCCTCTGCCGATGCTGAGGTTATTTCCCTTGCAAACAGCGTTCTCACTTCTATAGGTCTTGAAAATTTATCCCTTGAAATAAATTCCATCGGCTGTCCTGTCTGCAGAGCTAATTATCACAAGGCACTTACCGATTATTTTGAAAGCAAAAAGGATAATCTTTGTGAAACCTGCAGGGACAGACTGACCCGTAATCCTATGCGAATTCTGGACTGCAAATCTCCTGTTTGCGCCGACATTGCAAAGGATGCTCCCGTAATGATAGACTTTTTGTGCGAGGACTGCCATAATCACTTTGAAGCAGTAAAAACACAGCTTAATGAAATGGAAATTGAGTTTAAGGTTAATCCGAAAATCGTTCGCGGTCTTGACTATTACACCCGCACCGTTTTTGAGTTTATAAGCGGTGATATCGGTGCTCAGTCCACAGTTTGCGGCGGAGGCAGATATGACGGTCTTATGGAGCAAATGGGCGCTCCCGCTACAGCCTCCCTTGGCTTTGCTATGGGTATTGAGCGTCTGCTTTTGGTTCTTTCCAATCAGAATAAGGAAATTGGAAAAGACACCCCCTGCGACATATATATTGCACCTATGGGCGAAAAGGCAATCGTTAAAGCCGCCCGTATCTGCAGCACCTTAAGAAAGGCAGGACTGTCTGCACAAACCGATATTTGCTCACGCGGACTAAAGGCTCAGATGCGTTATGCTAACAAAATAGGTGCAAGAACAAGCGTTGTTTTAGGCGACGATGAGCTTCAGTCAGGCATTGTCCGTCTTAAAAATATGGCAGATGGTACCGAAAGCCAAATCGCCATTGACAATCTTATCGAAGCTTTGAAATGAGGTAACATATATGGCACTTGACAGAATGGATTCACTTAAGCGTACCCACTATTGCGGTACTCTTACAACACAGGATGAGGGCAAAGAGGTTGTTGTCTGCGGTTGGACCGCACGTCAGAGGGACCTTGGCGGTCTTATATTTATTGACCTGAGAGACAGAACAGGTATTCTTCAGCTTGCCTTTGACGATAATACCGAAAAAGCCGTTTTTGAAAAGGCTTCTACCGTACGAAGCGAGTTTGTGCTTATGGCACAGGGTAAGGTAAGACGGCGTTCTTCTGTAAACAAGGAAATACCCACAGGCGAAATCGAAATCGAGGTTACTACCCTTAAAATTCTGGGCAAATCCGAAACTCCTCCCTTTGATATTACTAACGATACTAAAGCAAACGAGGAGCTTCGTCTTAAATACCGCTATTTAGATTTAAGAAGAGAAAAGCTTCAGAAAAACATTATGACCCGTCACCGCATTGCAAAGGTGACAAGGGATTATTTCGATGAAAACGGATTTTTAGAGATTGAAACCCCTACCCTTATTAAATCTACCCCGGAGGGTGCAAGAGATTACCTTGTTCCCTCTCGTATTCATCACGGAAGCTTCTACGCTCTGCCTCAGTCACCTCAGCTTTACAAACAACTTTTAATGCTATCCGGCTTTGACAGATATGTTCAGCTTGCCCGTTGCTACCGCGATGAAGATTTACGTGCTGACCGTCAGCCTGAGTTTACACAGATAGATATGGAAATGTCCTTTGTAACTATGGAGGATATTTTCCAGATTGCCGAAGGCTATATGAAGCGTCTTTTCGGTGAAATTTTAGGTGTTGAGCTTACACTTCCCCTGCCCAGACTTAAATTTACCGATGCTATGGAGCAGTACGGCTCAGACAAGCCGGATATACGCTTTGATATGAAGCTTATCGACCTTTCTGATATTGTAGAAAACAGCGGTTTTTCCGTATTTGCCGACACCGTTAAAAACGGCGGCACCGTAAGAGCTATTTGCGCTAAGGGCGGTGCGAGTGTTTATACAAGAAAAGAAATCGACAAATTAACCGAAGAGGCAAAGGGAATCGGTGCTAAGGGACTTGCCTTTATAAGATATGCTGAGGAAACCCCCACCTGCGCATTTGCTAAATTCTTAAGCGAAGAAGAGTTTGCCGCTATTATGGAAAGAACAGGCTGCGAAAAGGGCGACGTAGTATTTATCATTGCTGATAAAAAGCGTCTTGCCTTATCGGTACTCGGTAATCTTCGTCTTACCATTGCAAAACGCCTTGATATTATTCCTAACTCCTATGCGCCTCTTTGGATAACCGAATTCCCCTTCTTTGAGTATAATGAGGATACAGGCAACTGGGATGCTATGCACCATCCCTTTACATCTCCGCTTGATGAGTGTATCCCCTATCTTGAATCTGACCCGGGTAAAGTTTACGCAAAGGCTTATGACCTTGTTATGAACGGAATTGAGCTGTCCAGCGGATCTATTCGTATTACCGACCCCGAGCTTCAGAATCAGATGTTCAAGGCGCTGGGTCTTAGTGAAGCCGAGGCTCACGAAAAGTTTGGTTTCTTAACCGATGCCTTCCGTTACGGCGCTCCTCCTCACGGCGGACTTGCAATAGGACTTGACAGAATTTGTATGCTGCTGACAGGTAGCGACAGTCTGCGTGATGTGGTTGCTTTCCCCAAGGTTTCTAACTCCAGTGAGCTTATGTCAGGTGCTCCTGCCGCCGTTGATAAGACTCAGCTTAGCGACCTTTCCATTGCTATTGTCGAAAAAGAAGACTGATTGTTTGAAAATTTATAATTTTTTATTCTTATAACCGACTCTTTTTGAGTCGGTTATTTTTTGTTATGCACAATGAAAATACAACTTTATGCACAATGAAAACCGCCTATTTAAGCGGTTTTCTACCATTTTTAAGGGTAGTTATACAGGTTATGCACAGACTTATGCACATTTTTGCACACTTTATTGTTCATAAAGATGTCGGTGAATGTCGCAAATTTAGTCTATATAATAGCATTTGCAAACGCGAAAGGGTGATGAAAATTAAAAACGAATTTATGAAGGAAGAAATGAAAAAATTGCTTTCTCAGTCACTTCCTACAACTGAAAAAACACAGCTTAAGGAGGATGGGTTCAGGTTCTCTCGTCCCACAAGAGCGTCTTGCATATTGGCGGCTCTTTACAAAAAGGCGGCTAACGGCGATATGTCGGCAATAAAGGAAATTCTTGCCCTTATATCAGATTCTGAAACAGGGCAGAGCAAAGATGAGGTGACTATTATAGACGATGTCAACAGTTAAGGTAACCGACCTTATCGGAAAAGGCTATGACGAGTTCTGGAACTGTAAAAAGCGGTACAGAGTTTTAAAGGGCGGTAAGGGAAGTAAAAAATCAAGCGTAACAGCCCTTAATCTTATTTACCGTCTTATGAAATATCCTCTCTCAAACCTACTTGTTATAAGGGCGGTTATGAACACTCACAGAAATTCCACCTTTGCGGTACTTTGCTGGGCACAGAAAAGGCTGGGTGTAGAAAAATACTGGAGTAACAGTGCATCAAATATGGAAATGACATATCTGCCCACAGGACAGAAAATCATCTTCAGAGGAACCGACGATGTACTAAAGCTTGCCGGTCTTACTGTTCCCACAGGAACTATCAACTTTGTATGGATAGAGGAAGCTTTTGAAATAGGAAGCGAAGCAGATTTTGATAAATTAGACCTTACTGTTCCAAGAGGTGAGGTAGAAAAGGGCTACTTTAAGCAAACCACCATAACCTTTAACCCCTGGAGCAGTGAACATTGGCTGAAAAAACGCTTTTTTGACACTGCATCAGACAACACATCGGTTTTTTCCACAAATTATCTGTGCAATGAGTTTCTTGATGAAACCGACCGACAGGTTTTTGAGCGTATGAAAAAAACAAATGCCAGAAAGTACGCTGTAGCAGGTCTTGGAGAATGGGGCATTGCCGAAGGTCTGGTTTTTGAAAACTGGACGGTGCAAAGTCTTGATTTCAAAGACGAAAATCCCGAGGACTGGAAGGCTTTTTTCGGTCTTGACTATGGCTACACCAATGACCCTACGGCTTTTATAGCCTTTGCCGTTAACAAAAAGAAAATGCAGCTTCATATTTTTGATGAATTTTATGAAAAGCGGTTGCTAAACAGCGATATTGCTGCCCGTATAAAAAAGAAAGGCTTTGCAAAGGAGAGAATACGAGCCGACTCAAGTGAGCCAAAATCCAATGAAGATTTAAGGCGAATGGGAATCTCCCGTATAACTCCTGCTGTAAAGGGACCTGACAGTATACTTAGCGGTATTGCAAGAATAAGCGAGTATAAAATAACGGTTGAGCCCTCCTGCACAGGAGCAATTACCGAGCTGAGCAGTTACCGCTATTCACAAAAATGCAACCAAAAAGGACAGCGAATTCCCGAGGACAGCAACAATCATCTTATGGATGCACTTCGCTATGCCTTTGAGGATGTGAAATATTTTAAGGAGGAAGCTACACCGCACAGTAAATACTGCTGTAGTGATGTATTACTGAAAAAATGGAAATAACCAAAATACTGATTATTATATCTGTAAATGTAACGGCCTTTACCATAGGACTGCTTTTTGGCAAAGCAGCACGGAAAATAAAGGACTGCCTTAAAAACCGTTACAGATGCACATTGACAAAAAATGCCGACTGGCAAACACTTGTTAATTATTATCCCGGCGAACCGACAGAACATCTGTCTTCACATAAAAAACATAAAGGAGAAAACTTATGGAAGAAAAGAACGAAATAACCCCGCAGCAATCCACAGAGAACAACAACCTGTTTATTCCTGTAAAATTCAACAAGGAAATACGGAACATTACTGTAGAAGAAGCTTCAAGCCTTTCCCAAAAGGGACTCAAGTATGATGCAATTTCTCCACAGTGGGAAAAGGTAAGGCTTTTTGCAAAACAGGAAAATATGAGCACCTCTGATTTCCTTAATGCACTGGAGAAGAAGAGAACAGAAAAAAGAATAGAAGAGCTCACACAGCAGTGCGGAGGAAACAGCGAAATGGCTCACCGTATTTTAAGTCTTGAAGGTAATACCGAAGAAGAACTTCGGGGACTCAACGATTTCAAGGAGTATTTTCCTGAGAAATCCACCGACAGCCTACCTACAGAGGTTATCGACCGCGCAAAAGAAAACAACTCTAACCTTCTTGACGAATATTTAAGGTACAAGGCAAGACAGGACGCACTTAAGTATGCGCAGGAAAAACAAAAACGGGAAAATATTCAAAGCTCTGTCGGTTCGCAAAAAGACAGCGGCTTATCCCGCTCACCCGAAAGCCACGAATTTATACGTGGTATATGGAATCATTAAATTTAAAGGAGAAAAATTTTTATGGCAATTAACACTTTAGAAAATGCAAATGTATACAGCGAAGAGCTTGACCGCCTTTTCACACAGAAAAGTGCAACAGGCTTCTTTGCCGACAACGCCTTCGGAGCTCGCTTCGTAGGCGCAAAGACAGTTATCGTACCTGATATTGACTTTTCAGGTCTTGCTGATTATGACCGCGATACAGGCTTTACCAGAGGCGCAATAACTGTATCTAACACCTCTTATACTATGAAGATGGACCGCGCCCGTTCTCTTCAGATTGACCGCGAAGACCTTGATGAAACAGGCGTTGCAAATCTTGCGGGTAAAATCTTGGGCGAATATGTTCGCACAAAGGTTGTTCCCGAATGTGATGCTTATGTTCTTTCTAAGCTTTCAGGTCTTGCTGCTACAAGAGGTAATATTATAAACGGAGAAAACGATAAGCCCTACGCTGCACTTTGTGAGCTTATCAACAATGTTCAGGAAAAGGTAGGCTATGATACCGAGCTTGTTGCCTTTATTGACAGTTGTATGTATGCACGTCTTATGAACTCTGAAGAAATTTCCAAAATGATTACTGTATCAGATTTCAGTCAGGGCGAAATTAACCTTAAGGTTAAATCTCTTAACGGGGTAGCTCTTATTCCTGTTGTAAGCGAAAGAATGAAGACCGCATACACCTATAAAACCGGCAATGCAGGCGGCTTTGTTCCTGCAGAAAACGCTAAAGAGGTTTATATGCTTGTATGTGCCAAGGACGGCGCTCACCTTATGAAGAAAACCGAAAAGATGCGTATTTTTGCTCCCGACCAGAATCCCGATGCAGACGCTTTTAAATTCGACTACCGTATTTACTATGATGTATTCGTAAAGAAAAGCGGTCTTGATGCTGTATGGGCATGGCTTTCTCCCGAGGTAACCATTTCCACTCAGCCTGCAAACAAGTCTGTAACTGAGGGCAGCATTACAGGAAATCTTTCTGTTACCGCTTCCGCTTCGGGCAGCACCCTTACTTATCAGTGGTACAAGTGTGACGAAAACGGTGCAAACGCTGTTAAAGTAGCAGGAGCAACCTCTGCTTCTATGTCCATTCCTACTGACCTTACCACCGGTGAGCACTACTTCTATGCAGTAATTACCGTTGACTCTCTTGCAAAGCACAATTCAAACATTGCTAAGGTAACTGTAGCTTAGTAAAGTTCAAAATCACAGGGGAGAAGCTTCTCCCCTGTTTCATTAAGGAGGCACTATGAACACCCCAAAAGAAATATTTAAAGAATATGAAACATCAAGAAATTTTAAGCTCTCCCTCGGGGAAAAAGGTCTGTATAGCCAAAACGAAATCAACAGGCGTTTTTATATGGGGGATCAGTGGTACGGTGCTAACGTTGGTTCTGACCGTCCTTTAGTCCGTCATAACATTGTTAGACGCATCGGCGAATATAAAATGGGAGAGCTTATTTCAGACAAAACCCGCATACGCTTTACTGCCGAGGGTATTTCCTATCTGAACAAAGAAAACGAGGATTCTCTTGCTTTAAAATCACAGGTAGCATCAGGTAAATATACATTCAAAGAAAATGCCGATGACAATGAAATCCGACTATTAAGCCAAGCGCTGAGCGACTATCTTGACATAACAAACCAGAAGCTTCATTTCGGCAGTAAAACCGCTGATATTTTAAGGAACAGCTTTGTTAGTGGCACAGGTGTCCTTTATACCTATTGGGATAACGACGCCGAAAACGAAAAGGGGGATATTGCCTGCGAGGTGCTGCCTGTGGAGAATGTATATTTTGCCGACTACAGTGAGGAAGATACCGAAAAACAGCCCTATATAATTCTTGTTACCCACTGCGATACACAAACTCTTAAACACACTGCAGCTATGTGGGGCGGGGAGCCTGAAAAAATCAAAAGCGATAGCTACTCTGATACAAAAACCACTGTATTTACAAAGCTTTACAAGCATTACAAAGAAAATGCCTGTAATGTTATGGCTGTTTGTGTAACCGAAACGGCAGTTGTCCGTCCTGCTTATAATACCCACCTTTCAAGATACCCTATAAATATTTTCCAGTGGGAAAAGAGGGACGGCTGTATTTTAGGAGAGAGCGAAGTAACACATCTGCTTCCAAATCAAATAGCAATCAATCGTATGCTGACCGCTCACGTGTGGGCAAGTATGTCTATGGGTATGCCGATTATGACGGTAAACGGCGATACTGTTGCAGGAGAAATTACCAATGACCCCGGACAGATAATCAAAATTTACGGCACCAATGAGGATGTAGCAGGAGCTATTCGTTTTGTTTCTCCGCCCGACTTTTCCACAAACTTCAGCACAGGCATATCTGACCTTATTACCAACACACTTGAGTCAAGCGGTGCAGGTATGACAACCCTTGGCAAAATTAACTACAACAACACTGCCGCCATACAGTCGCTATCTCAGGTAGCAGGTGTTTCTATGGCTTCTCTTGTTTTACGTTACAGAACGTTTTTAGAGGAAATCGCTCTTTTATGGTTGGATTTCTGGAAGGTCAAATACGGCAAACGAAGTATTCTTATTGAGGATGAAAACGGGCAGTGGTATTTTCCCTTTGACAGCTCCCGATACTTAAACGTTCATTTCCACGCAAAAGCAATAAAGGAGGAAACAAATGAAAGCCAGTCAACTTTATAAAACAGCCCTATCTCTTGCAGGAATAAGAGAGGATGAGGAATATCTTATCTCTTCTCAAAAAGCCGACGGCCTTATTTTTGTAAATAATGTACTCAGTGATTTATCGCTGAAAACTGCCGAAAGTCTTGTTGAAGAGCTGGACATTGAGCAACCGCTTTGCGATGCCGCCGTTTTCGGAATAGCTTATTATATCAGTCTGCATCTTTCAAATGGGGAGAAAAGTGAGCTACTTTCGACTCTTTACAGTGCTAAAAGAGCAAAGGCTCTTTCAAAAATCGAAACCCGTCAGGATACACTCCCCAAAAATGTGAGGTGCATATAATGAAATTTCCTTCCCTTAAAAACGGCTCCTTAAAAAAGCAGTCGACCTCCCGTATAACAGGTACGATTTCTGCTCACGACCCGATTTCTCTTGCTTGTGATAAGCTTAGCCACAGCAATAATATATGGAACAGCCGAGGAGTCCTTGCTACCCGTCCCGCCTTGGTAAGTGAAAATGGTATTCTTATTGACAACGGCTATCCCACAAACGACCAAAAGGTATTTATTGCAGATTTCCCCTTTACTTTTGTAGAAGGCTATAACACCCTTATGGCAGTGGCAAAGGAAATTTATTTTGACCGTACTGATATTTGGTTTTATGCCGTTAATGATATGGGACAGACAAAACAGCTTTTCACTCTTGAGCTTGTATCTGCTAACGGCGGATTTGGTTATGATATAAAAAATATACTTTTTATAAAGGGCTCTGCTATGAAGGGTTGCGGAATTTTTGTCATAATTCCAACCAGAAGCACCTCTTTGAAATCCGACGAAGTAATTACTCAGGTAAAATATTATGAATTAAACTCCGACTGTTCAGGACTTGCAAATATTTCACCTCAGCAATTTTACCATCCTCTGATTATGAAGCATGGCCACGGCAACGAATATTCCCAGCTTATTGAACCTGCGATTAAGGATACCGTCTACCCCGAAGGTATTAATTATTTAGGAGGCGGATTTGAGGCCGATTTTTCCTGTGATGACACCTCTTACTCCTTTTCTTTGCCTGTATCCCTTGCCAAAGACAGTTCTGTAAGAATAGAATATTACACCTCTACCTATCAAAAGAGGGATTTTATTATTCCCTCTAATTCAAACTATTCTGATGAACAAAATTTTATGGATGTAGTCCTTAAATTCAGAGTGGACAGAGAATCGGGCACAATAACCGCCCTTGCAAACAATGAAAATTATCCTCTTCCCCGACTTCGCCGTGACAATTCCCTGAGAATTTTTGCATATACTGATACAAGCGAAAAAGCTTATGCTCTTCTCAGCCGACGGATAAAGCCTGTTAGCTTTGACTGCCGTTTATTTCTCTCAGGAGGTCAGACAAACGGTGACAGGGTTTATTATTCCGGAAAAAATCAGCCACTGTATTTCTGTGAAGAAAACAGCTTTAACGTAGGGGATGACCGAGGGGATGTTACTGCACTTTCTCAGCAAAACAGGTATATATTCGCTTTTAAGGAAAGACAGATATATCGTATAAGCCTTGAAGAAAGCAAGGAAATTGACCGCGACACATTAAGGGATGACGATACCATTACCCTTTCCCCAAAGCCGTCAAGAAAAATTGCAAGGGTTACGAATTTTATAGGCTGTGACCGACCCCGAACAATAATGACCTGTTCAAACCGCCTTGTTTGGTATCACAGTGACGGTGCCGTTTACACCCTTTATGGCAGTAATCTTTACACCGAGGGAAGTGTATACGAGCTATCGGCAGACATAAAGGACAGCCTTGCTTTACTGAGCGAAGAAGAAAAGCAGAAAATCTTTGCCGTAACCATAAACGGCTACTATGCTCTTATTGCAAAAAATAAAATTTTTGTAATGGACACTCTTGTAAGCGGATTTGCCTATCTCTCAGGGCATAAAAGTCCTGATAAAGCCTATAGCGGTCTTTCTTGGTTTTTCTGGGAAACGCCACGGGAAACTATGATAATAGATGCTTTTTCCAAGGCGTATAATTCATATTTTATTATGTCGGATACAAATACTGTTTGTATTTATTTATCTGCACTAAAAGGCGAAAACGACCTTATATATGACAAATCTGCAAATCCTGTTACTGTGGATATAGACTATTCCTTTACTACAGCTTTTCTTGGCAGCGAACAGGACAAAATCCGCAAAATAACTGTCCGTGCAATGTTTGGCGGAGAGGCTCTACTAACCGTTTTTAACGATAACACCGATATTTACAGCTTTAGCATTAAAGGTAAAAACAGGTTTTGCGACTATATTATTCCTATGAGCATAAATGGCAGAGCAGGAATTAAGGTGCAGGGCAAGGGATTGTTCCAACTTAACAATATACTTATCGAAAACACTGAAAGGTAAATTTCTTATGAAAAAAATTATTGCAGTAATTCTCACTCTGATTATGCTGTGCGGTTGTAAGCAGAAACTTCCCGATACACAGCAGCAACAAACAGATTATTTATATGGTATATGGGTGACCTATGCAGAGCTGAGCAATGCCGCAAACCCCGACTTTAAAACAGGCTTTGAGGATATTTGCAAAAACGCACAGGCTATTGGTGCCAATGCTCTGTTTGTGCATCTTCGCGCCTTTTGCGACAGTGTTTATCCCTCAAAATATTTTCCCCTTTGTAGTTGGGCACAAAATAAGGAAGGCGATATGCTTCTTATTATGTCACAAATATGTAAAAAATACGACCTTGAGCTACACGGCTGGATTAACCCCTACCGAGTAGCCTCGTCACACAGTGACATAAACAGTCTTCCTCAGAACAGCCCTGTAAGAAATAATCCTCAGTTACTTGGAAATACAGCGCAGGGGCTTTACCTTAATCCCGCATCAGCACAAGCAAGAAAACTTGTTATCGACGGGGTCAGAGAAATTATAAACGGCTATGATATTGACGGAATACATTTCGACGATTACTTTTATCCCACCACAGATGAAAGTTTTGATAAGCATTTGTATGAAGAATATATTTCACAAAACAAAAACCCTCTGCCCCTTGATGTCTGGCGGACAGTAAATGTAAATCTGCTGATTTCGGGAGTTTACGGTGCAATTAAAAACAGCGGCAAGGATGTCTGCTTTTCGGTCAGCCCTGCCGCTGATATAGAAAAAAACAAAAATACCCTTTATGCCGATGTGAAAAGCTGGTGTCAGGCAGGTTACATAGATATGATAATTCCTCAGCTTTACTTTGGTTTTGATTATCCTGTAGAGAACTTTACTTTTGAACGGCTTTTGCTTGATTGGATTAAGCTGACAAAAGACAGCAACACACGGCTGTGCATAGGTCTTGCGCCCTATAAATTAGATACAGATAAAGAGCCAGACAATCAGGAATGGAAAAACGGGACGGACATTGTAGCGCGGCAGCTTTTGCATATTAAAAATCAGGCAGATATTTCCGGTGCGGTGCTGTTTTCCTCCTCTTATCTCTTTAGCAAAGAAGAAAACTTTACTATTCAAAAAGAAAATATAAAAAATGTAATTAAGGAGAAATAAAAATGAAACTTAAAATCACAAAAGGAACTATCGTCAGAACAATAATGACTATAATTGTAATAATTAACATAGTTCTTGAGAAATTCGGTATTGATATAATTAATACTGACGAAAACTTTATTGCCGGTGCTGTTGAAATGTTTATCGAGGCAGGCTCAATTATTGCTTCCTGGTGGTATAATAACAGCTTTTCCTATGCCGCAAAAAAAGCCGACCGCTTTTTTATGGCTGTTAAAGAATATGACGCCACTCACAACATAACGCCCACTAAATAATATTGACAAAGCCACTTTAAAACTGTAAAATAATAGACGGCTGATAGCCGTCTATTATTTATTAGGAGAACGTTATATGAGCGAAATTTTACGTTTGGCACCTGCCTTTAAGGATTATCTTTGGGGCGGTCAGATTTTAAGAAAAAAATACAACATTAGCGATATGGATAAGGTTGCTGAAAGTTGGGTATTTTCTACCCATAAGGACGGACAGAGCACCGTTGTAGGCGGCAGTCTTGACGGAAAAACTCTTAGCGAGGCAGTCGCACTAATGGGAGAAAAAGCTCTGGGCAAAAAGGCGGCAGAATTTGAAATGTTCCCCCAGATGATAAAGATAATTGATGCCGAGCAGAGCCTTTCAATTCAGGTTCATCCCAGTGACGAATATGCCCTTGAAAATGAAGGTCAGTACGGAAAAACTGAAATGTGGTATATTCTTGGCGCAAAGGAAGGTGCCGGAATTTACTATGGTGTTAAAAAGGAAACCACCAAGCAGGAGTTAGAAGAAGCTATAAAAAACAATACTATTGAGGATGTACTGTGTTTTCAGCCCTGTAAGGCGGGAGAATGTTATTTTATACCCTCAGGCACCATTCACGCAATCGGTGCAGGACTTTTAATTGCAGAGGTTCAGCAGAACTCAAACGTTACATACCGCGTATATGACTTTGGCAGAGTTGGTGTTGACGGCAAACCCAGAGAATTACATATAGAACAAGCTGTCAGGGTATCTAATCTTACACCTATGAAAAAAGAACAGGATAAAATAGCAAAGGTTTTTGAAAACTGCCGCGAAACACTTCTATCCACCTGTCCATATTTCGAGGCTGTAAAAATAGAGGTGAACGGCGAATATGCCTTTACCCCACAGGATAGCTTTGTTTGTGTATTTATTATAGACGGTCAGGGTAATATAAACGGCGAACAATTTGCTCAGTATGATACTTTCTTCGTTCCTGCAGATATGGGAAAGGTTACACTTAAAGGCAACTTTACCGCAATACTTTCTCATACGCCGGGAAATTAGGGGATAGGATTTAGGGACTAGGGTCTAGGGACTAGGGTCTAGGGACTAGGGACTAGGGTTTAGGGTCTAGGATTTAGGGAACAAGATTTGATTTTTATCCTCACGTATATAAAAAAACCTTCTCCTCTTTTCAGAGGGGAAGGTTTTCTTAGTATATTTTATTTTACCTGTAAAACCACTTTACCGCAGCTCTTATTTTCTGCAAGTAAAGCATGGGCAGCTTCTGCCTCGGTAATAGGAAGAACAGTATCAATAGTGGGTTTTACCTCTCCTGTGCTAACCTTTGGCCAGACCTCTTTAACAAGACTTGCAAGTATCTGTGCCTTAACCTCAGGCTTACGGCTTCTCAGTGTACTGCCGATAATTCTTACATTTCTTACATAGATGTTTTTAAGGTCAATCTCTGTAAACTGACCAGCAAGTGCCGCAATCATTATCCAGCGTGCACCGTGGGTTAAATAATGGATACATTTACCCATAATTTCTCCGCCAAGGCAGTCAATAGCCACATCCACGCTGTGACCCTCACTAAGCTGATTTTTAAGCACCTCAACAATATCTTCGGTAAGGGTGTTAACAACAATATCAGCACCCAACTTTTCAACGGCACTACGCTTTTCTTCATCAATAATGGTAGTAATTACCCTTACACCAAAGGCCTTTGCCATAGGAATTACAACACTTGCAAGACCGCTGGCACCTGCATTCATAAGCAATGTGTTGCCTTTTTCGATTTTACCTTCAATAAAAAGATTGAGATAAGCGGTTGCAAAGGCTTCGGGCATTGCCGCTGCCTCTATCATAGAGCAATTTTCAGGAATTGGCATAAGCATATCGTATTTAACAGCTACATACTCGGCATAACCGCCGCCACCAAGAAGCGCGCACACCTTATCATCGATTTTATAGTTTGATTTTGCCTTAGCCTCTTCGCCCATTTCTGTTATTACGCCCGAAACCTCAAGACCCATCCATTCGGGACATCCGGGAGGAGGAGGATAATCTCCTGCTCTTTGCATAAGGTCGGCACGATTAAGTGCGGCATAGTGAATTTCCACAAGTACCTCTTCACTCTTTATAATGGGATTTTCCACTTCACTGAAGGAAAGCTCCTGATTTTTTCCTACTAATATTGCTTTCATAATTTTTCTCCTTAAGTTGTTGAAAATACTGCGGTGCTGTATTTTTTATACCGCACCGAACAAAAATAGTGCTACGGTAAATTTGTTCGTAGTGCTGTTTTGCAGTGAGCGGTGCTGTATTTTTATACTGCCCCGAACAAAAAACAGTGCTACGGACAAATTTTAGTTAAACATTGCATCGCGTAAAGCTTTGGTGGCACGTAACTGTGGCTGTTCCTTACTGCTTACCGGCATATAGTGCTGAACAGTCAGGTACATACAACAGCCAAGGGCAGCGCCCATCTGACGAAGTAGCTTACAGTGTGGGCCATTAGCAAGGAAAAGGAATTTGCTCTTTAGCTCTCTGTTTAATCTGTCACAGATATTAATATCGGTCATAAGCTGTTCGTGGGTTTGGGCGTGGGTAACGATTTTTACAACATCGGCACCTCTATCCTGTTGAGCAAAAGCAATTTTCATTATTTCCTCTTCACTCAAAAAAGTTCCTACGTGGCTGGAGAAAAGCACCTCTCCGCCCATAGCGTGAATTTTTGCAGCTAATTCCTTTTGTTTTCTTACTGCCTCTTGGTCATAGGTAAGCTCATACTGAGCCTTACAGAACATATCACCCATAATATCACAAAGGGTACCGCCTGCCTCAAGTCCCAAAAGAAGAAGCTGAGCACAGTCGTCGTCTGTATATCCTGTGCTGTTTGAATAGCGATAGCTGGTCATATAAATAGGCTTGTTTTCGCAGTACGAAAAGATTTTCTTTAAGGTTTCAAGGGTTCTGTCTTCTCTTCTCAGACATTCAAGCTGAACACCAAAAGCTTCGGCACCATCATAAGAAGCATTTACTATTTGACATATCGCTTCTTCTGCTGTGGTTGCCTGTATCATAGCACAAAGTAAAGGCTTTTGATAGGTCAAAAATGTAGGTTTCATATTATTGTCCTCCGTGTATTTTATCTCGCATAATATTTCTGCCGCCGTCAGCTAAAATATTTATACCATTTATAAAAGCCGCCTTATCACTTGCAAGATAAAGAATAAGGTCGACGATTTCCTGAGGGTCGGCAGCTCTGTCCATAAGGGTTTTACCTTTAAAATCGAAACTCATAAAAAACCTACCTTTTACATTACTGATTTAAGTATAGTTTCTTTTTCTTCTCTTTTCAATAGCAAATACGATACATTTTTAACATTTTTGATACTATTGAAATAAAAAAATGCGCCGTCCTCAAAAGCAAGGACGGCTTATTTTAATAGTTATTATTCAGCAGCTTCCTGCTCTTCGTCGATTTCCTCTAATTCATCAGAATCGATAACAAGCTCTTTAATTTCCCCTGTAAGCTCTTTTCTTTTCTTAATAAGAGCAGCAACGCCAACAGCGGCGGCACCTACGATAACAGCGGTACCTGTAGCAATTAATATCTTTTGAGTAAGAGTTAATTCTTTCATAATTTATCCTCCTGAATTCATCTTTTATATATTATACCATAATATAATAAAAAAATCAATAGCCCTCTATTTTTCGTTCTTAAGCCGTGACCAGAGGAAAATAATTATCTGTCCCGGTATACCCAGTAAGAATACAAGCCACACATTTACAGAGCAAAGTAACAAGGTAAGATAAAGGCTTGCAAGCACACTCCACAAAAGAATCGAAATAATAAGGTAATTAATTCGCCTGTTTCCCCATATAGAATTAAATGTAAGAGCAACAATTGCAGAAGCGGGAACAGCATATAAAAAGACAAGCCAGTTCATTGAGCTTTTATGGAAAAGGTCAATATTTACATATATAAACATTGCAACAAGCCAAACCAAAACAACCGCAATAGAGGTTATTATTTTTCGGTTAAACCTTTTATGTTTTTTTCGTTGATTTTTGGCTTTTTTGAATTCGGTATGCTCTGTAGTCAGAAGATAATCCACCGTAACAGAAAAGGTATCGGCGATTTGCTTTAAAGCAATTATATCGGGGATAGATTCGCCGCGTTCCCATTTAGATACTGCCTTGTCGGTGTAATTAACTAAATTTGCCAGGTCACCCTGAGTCATTTTCTTTTCTTTTCTCAGTTCCTGAATGTTTGCTGCTATTATAGCTTTAATATCCTCCAAACCGCCACCTCCTTTTTTATTGCCTATAAATTATACCATTAATCTGTCCTTAAATCAAGATATTATTGTCTGTTTTGAGGTTGATTTTTCAACCTCTCTCGACATTTTGTTTGACTTTATGACAAAAATATAGTATTCTAAATATGAATTAACTATGAATATAGGAGGCTTTTTATGAGAGCTGACGGAAAAATAGTAAAAAGTAACGATGCGGAATATGCAGTTGTTCCGCATATAATGGTTGAGAGAAACGATGCTCTTAATTTCATTGAGATTGACATTCCTGCAGAACCGCTGCAAAAATATCTTAACGAAAAAAGAAAAGAAGGTATTGTGTTAAGTCACTTATCTCTCATTATTGCGGCTTATGCCCGTATTGTAGGTGAATTCCCTCTGCTTAACCGTTTTATTGTAAACCGCAAGATTTATGCCAGAAACGAGTTAGCTGTATCTATGGTTGTGCTTAAATCGGGTGCAGATAACGGCACAATGTCCAAAATTAAATTAGACCCTGCCGATACGGTTTTTGAGGTTAATGATAAAATCAACTATTATGTTGATACCAACCGTCAAGCCGGCGACAATAACAAAACCGATAAGCTTGTTTCCACTCTCCTTAGCATCCCCGGTCTTTTGAATATCGGTGTCCGCATTTTAAAATGGATGGATAAACACGGCCTGCTACCATATTCCATAATTGATGCAAGTCCCTTCCATGCAAGTATGGGTATAACCAATCTTGCAAGTATCCGAACAAACCACATTTATCACCATATATATAACTTCGGTACTACCAGCGTATTTCTTGCTATGGGTAATTCAAAAGAGGTTCCAAAGAGAAAACCAAACGGAGAAATTGAGTTTGAAAAATGTATCCCCTTCGGCTGTGTTATGGACGAAAGAATTTGTTCGGGTCTTTACTTTGCAAAGGCTTTCAGAAAGTTCAGAAAATATCTTGAAAATCCTGAGCTTTTGGAAGTAAAGCCGGAAAACGCTATAAAAGAAATCCCCTATAGACAGGACAAAAAACAATAATATGATAAACAAAGAGCGTACCTGTTGTTTTACAGGACACAGAAAAATCCCCTTTAGTGAGCTTGACTGTATAAACCAAAATCTCGAGGCTACCCTTATTCGCCTTATTGAAAATGGAATTACCGATTTTTGTGCAGGAGGAGCCTTAGGCTTTGATACCCTTGCCGCAAAACAGGTATTAAACCTTAAAGAAAAATATCCCCATATTCAGCTAATTCTCATTCTGCCCTGTATAAGTCAAAGCAATAGCTGGAATAATGAGGATAAAGCGGTTTATGAAGATATAAAGTCCAAAAGCGACAAAATCATTTATACAAGTGAGCATTATTTCAGAGGCTGTATGCAGGTGCGAAACCGCGCCCTTGTGGATAATAGCTCTGTGGCGGTATGTTATCTGAGTGAGAGCACCGGGGGTACGGCATATACTGTGAAATATGCAGAGAAAAAAGGACTTACCGTCATCAATTTGGCTCAATAAATTTAATATTATATTAAAAATGGCGGGAATTTCTCCCGCCATTTTTAAATATCTGACAGCAGGGTTCTCTTCCCCCCTGCGCCGTTTCGCAAAATAAATGCTTTTATTTTTCTATAAATTCAAAAATTTCTTCAATATCGTCACTCACAAAAAGTCCTTTTAAAACGTCCTTTTTCATAAAGCCTTCTTCTGCCATAAACATAAGCATTTTTTCAAGATTGGTATAATATCCCTGAGAATTGAAAATCGCTATAGGCTTATTTATCTGAGCAAGGGAATTAAGGGTGAAAACCTCAAAGAATTCATCAAGTGTTCCTATACCACCGGGAAGCACTATAATTGCATCTGCCTTTTCACAAAGAATTGCCTTTCTGCTTCGCATATCCTCGGTATAAATAAAGTCTGTACATTCCTCATACAGCACACCGTCGGGTTTAAAAAACTTAGGTGCAATTCCTATAATTTCACCATTTTGTTTTTTAGTGCCTCTTGCAACTGCACCCATAAGTCCGTTTTTACCGCCGCCGAAAATAAGGGTATTGCCTCGCTTTGCAAGTTCTTCGCCAAGCTTTTCACAGTCTTTTTTATATTCTTCTTTTATATCCTCACTTGCAGCGCCGTAAACAGTAATATTCATTATTATTCTCCCAATACCTTCTTAACAATTTTTCCGATTCCAAGTGCCATTTTGTAAAAGCCCAAGTCGTTAGGGTGACAGCCGTCACTGGTACAGCTTTCTTTAAACTCACCTTTAAACAGATTGCAACCATTTACAAAATAAACGTTTTGGTCGCCCTCTTTTTTTGCTCGTCTTAGTGTATCCTTTATAATTTTAACTCCGCCCAGCACCCAATCACTTCTTTGTAAAGTAGGAGCAGAAACCATAATAATAGGCAGGTGCGGATTCTTTTCTCTTACTGTTTTGTAAAAATTATAATGAGTTTTTTTGAGAAGCTCTAAGTCATACGCATTATGATGATAATCAAGAACAAATGCCGACATATCAAGGTCTTTTATATAGTCGGCTATGACCTGTTCGCCTTTAGCATTTCCCGAAAAACCGAGATTTATATGGTCAACACCTAATTTCTGAGCAATCATAGCACAGTAGGTATTGCCGGGACGACTTGCCGCCGCACCGTGTGTAATGGAAGAACCATAAAAAACCACAGGCTTTCCGCCATATTTATAGGCAGGAGCCTCTTCAACAACACTGCCCTCTTTAATACCGATATAAAGACTTTCGGTGTGTGACCAAAGAGGGAGATTAATGGTGTAACAGTTTTTGCCCGATGATACTACCAACAGACTTTCATAACCTATATCCAAACAGTTCTCAGGAGGTCTGAATGCCCCTGCAAAAACCTCACTGCCGTCCTCGTTTCGCTTATATAAATCAAAGCCACCGATTGCAGATGGCGCCATTACGGTAGGAGTACCTCTGTTGGAAAGGGTACATCTAATTGCAACAATGGGTGAATCTGTAACAAAACGCACCCTTACACCTGTAGAATTATCGCGAAAACTTGTAAGTATGGGAAAATCCTCGGGCAGTCTATCAAAGTTATGATGAGCTCCGTGCACCGAAAATGGTTTTTCAAGAGGGTTATACCAAACTATATCCTGTCGGTTAAGTTTGCCCGGAACCTCCATATTTTTATCAACTATTTTTGACATTACTGTTTACCTGTAGAGCCAAAGCCCCCTGCTCCTCGTTTAGTTTCATCAAGCTCGTCTGCCTCTACAAATTCAGCAGATAAAAATGGCATTATAACAAGCTGAGCAATTCTGTCGCCATTGCTTACAGTTCGTACTGTTTCGCTGTCGTTATGCAGAGCTACAATATATTCTCCTCTGTAATCCGAATCGGCAACACCTACACAGTTTGCAGGACGAAGTCCCTCTTTAGCGGCTAAACCACTTCTGGCAAAAATAGCTCCGAAATAGCCCTCAGGCACTGCAATGCTTAGCCCTGTTCCGATTTTTACTGTGGTGTGAGGTGCAATTTCAACACTGTCGCTATCTATACAGGCATAAAGGTCATAACCTGCTGCACAAGCACTTCCGCGACTGGGCATAACAGCATTTTCATTAAGCTTTTTAATTTTAATTTCCATTTTTATCCTCCTATACATTAACAGGCGTGATTACTCACGCCTGTATGTTTTTATTCATCCCACAAAACAACCTTGTTGCTTTCCCTTGTCAGATTTAAATCAATAAGCCGTTGATTCTCACTGCCTCGGAATTTAAGCATAAGATTTTTCTTATCTTTTTCAAAGCGTCCGTCTACCAAAACATCAATGAAAGAAAGGAATTCTTCTACTATTTCGGTATTAGGATAGGCTTTTTTGTCAAGCAACTCATCATAGGTAAAGCCTGTATAACACCATATATCCTTGTGGGGAAGTTCTTTTTTTATTCTTTTAACAAGGGAAAGAAGATGAGGTTGGTTTTTCGGCTCCATAGGCTCTCCACCAAGAAGAGAAATTCCGCGAATATAATCGGGACGCATAGCCTCCAAAATCTCATTTTCGGTAGACTGAGTATACAGTCTTCCGTAGTTAAAATCCCACGTCGCCTCGTTAAAACATTCCTCGCAGTGATTTGTGCAGCCCGACACGAAAAGTGCAACTCTCACGCCGGGGCCGTTGGCAATATCACGCTTTTTAAGTTCACCGTAATACATATTATAAGTGCAGCACTCTTTCCTTTATTTCCTGAGTTCTGCCCTGATTCCAATACTGAGTACCGATGTAACCGCAGGTACGTCTTGCAACGTTCATCTTGGTCTGGTCGGTATTGTTACAGTTAGGACATTTCCAGATAAGCTTTCCGTCCTCATTTTCGGTAACCTCAATTTCTCCGTCAAAACCGCAGCACTGACAGAAGTCGCTCTTGGTATTAAGCTCAGCATACATAATATTGTCGTAAATGAACTTCATAACCTCTAAAACAGCCTCAATATTATGCTGCATATTGGGTACCTCTACATAAGAGATAGCTCCACCGGGAGAAAGAGCCTGGAACTTGGATTCTAGTTCAAGCTTTTCAAAGGCATCAATAGGCTCGGTAACGTGAACGTGATAAGAGTTTGTAATATAGCTCTTATCGGTTACATCCTTTATAATGCCGAAACGCTTCTGCAGAGATTTTGCAAACTTATAGGTTGTACTCTCAAGAGGAGTTCCGTAAAGGCTATAGTCAATATTTTCTGCAGCCTTCCACTTTGCAGTGTATTCGTTAAGCTTCTTCATAATTGCAAGACCAAAGGCTTCGCCCTCTGCGTCGGTAAGCTTTTTGCCTGTCATTGCATATACACATTCCCAAAGACCTGCATAACCAAGAGAAAGGGTTGAATATCCGCCGTGCAGATACTTATCAATGGTTTCACCCGGCTTTAAGCGGAGAAGTGCACCATGCTGCCAGAGAATAGGAGCGGCATCGGAAAGAGTTCCTGTAAGACGCTCATGACGGCACTGAAGCGCTCTATGGCAAAGCTCCATACGTTTATCAAAAATCTGCCAGAACTCATTCATATCCTTCTGTGCAGAAAGACCAATATCAACAAGGTTAACGGTTACAACGCCCTGGTTGAAACGGCCGTAATACTTGGGATTACCATCTTCATCAATAAAGGGAGTCAGGAAGCTTCTGCAACCCATACAGGTATAGCAATTTCCGTTTCCGTTTTTATCAATTTTATTCTGAAGCATAATTTTCTCGGAAATATAGTCGGGAACCATACGCTTAGCAGTACACTTAGCGGCAAGCTCGGTTAAATACCAGAACTTACTGTCTTCACTAATATTATCCTCTTCAAGAACATAAATAAGCTTGGGGAAAGCAGGGGTAATCCAAATACCCTTTTCATTCTTAACGCCCTGATAACGCTGTTTTAATACCTCTTCAATAATAAGAGCAAGGTCAGCCTTGGTTCTTTCGTCCTTAGCTTCATTAAGGTACATAAATACAGTAACGAAAGGAGCCTGACCGTTGGTGGTCATAAGGGTAACAACCTGATACTGAATCATCTGAACACCCTTGCGAATTTCATCAAGAAGACGCTTTTCCGCAATAGCATCAATCTGATTGCCGTCCAGTGCAACATCAGCCTCAGCATATTCCTCTTTAACCTGGCTTCTTATCTTCTGTCTGCTTATTTCAACAAATGGAGCAAGGTGGGTAAGAGAAATACTCTGACCGCCGTACTGACAGGATGCAACCTGCGCAATAATCTGGGTAGCAATATTACAAGCGGTAGAAAAGCTGTGTGGCTTTTCAATAAGAGTTCCGCTGATAACTGTACCGTTTTGCAGCATATCCTCAAGATTAACAAGGTCACAGTTGTGCATATGCTGAGCAAAATAGTCGGCATCGTGGAAGTGAATTATACCCTGGTCGTGTGCCTCAACTATATCCTTGGGCAAAAGAAGTCTTCTGGTAATATCCTTACTAACCTCACCTGCCATATAGTCACGCTGAACAGAGTTAACGGTAGGATTCTTATTACTGTTTTCCTGTTTAACCTCTTCGTTATTACACTCAATAAGGCTTAAGATCTGCTCGTCGGTAGTATTGGACTTACGGATAAGTGCACGGGTATAACGGTAGGTTATATAGCTTCGGGCAACGGCAAAGGCTCGCTGATTCATAATCTGGTCCTCTACCATATCCTGTATTTCTTCCACACTCAGAGCGCGGTTAACATTCATACAAGCCATCTCTACATCTTCTGCGATACGCTTGATTTGAATGGGTGTCATTCTTTCACTACTTACAACGCTGTCGTTTGCCTTGGTAATAGCGGTCACTATTTTTGCTGCATCAAAATCTACTTCTCGACCGCTTCTCTTTATGATTTTCACTGTGTTTTTCCTCCCCTTTTTGATAATTTTTCTCGATTTTTCAAACCACTATATATTGTGTATAAAAAAACGGATATACTCAATAAATTCCGTTTTTGGAGCCTTTTCATTATAACACATAATTTTATAATTGCAAGAGGGAAATATAAACTGTTACCCTTTTTGCCGTTTTGCACAAAGAAGCTCGACAAAATTCGTCTTTTTGTATATAGATGAATTTTAGGTTTTTGTGTAAAGAAAAAGTTATTAGAAAAGACATAAGGCTCTTCACCAACAGCGGTGCAGTAGTTATTTTAAATAAATATAAGGGCAGTAAAAAAGCCCCCTTGGTAAAGGGGGCTGACGAACGTGAAGCGGTTGACTGGGGGATTTTTTATTTTATCTTGCACCGTAACAAGCCCGCGGGCTGTCATTTAGAGTACAACTCCTTATTCTTTCCATTATTTTCTCGTCCGTAATTCTTTTTTAAATCTTCTATTCTTTCACTGTTTTCTTCTATAAACCTTTCGCGGTCTTCTGCTGACGAACGGAACATGTCATAACCGCAAACAACACATCTGCCATCATACGGCTTTTCCTGAAGTGCACTACACACCCTGCAATACATTCTGTCAAACTCTCTCCTATCAGGGTCATTAAAACTTTTTACATTAACGTATCTTCCGTCTATTTCATATACACCGTTTCTGTCAGGCAAGCAAACAAATACATACATTTACTTTTTTACCCCTTTGTAATAAAAAATGCGTGGCAGAGCCACGCACGAAAAACGCAGCTCTAATTGTTGCGACACAATATCTCCACACGGATTAAGAGCATACATTTTTACTAAAAGTATACCCATGTAGAGATATGAAATTGTGTCGCACATTTAGTATATCACACAATAAAGCAGAATACAAGAACGAAAACACAGTGTACAAACAAAATATATTGTCACAATGTAGGGCGGTGCCTTGGTGCCGCCGAAAAAATTCATACAAGGCAAAACGGCGGAAGCAAGCCCCCGCCCTACTACTTAGTTCCTAGTCCCTAAATCCTAGTCCCCACTTGCCATTCACATATTTTTATGATATACTTATTAAAACGTATAAAAAGGGGGTAATGATATGGCTTCACCGCTTGCAGACAGTCTGCGTCCTACAAATATAGACGAGGTTGCAGGACAACACCATTTACTTGACAGTGGTAAGGTGCTTCGCCGTATTATTGAATCGGGAGATATACCCAACCTTATTTTTTACGGCCCGTCAGGTGTGGGAAAAACCACCGTTGCCAATATTATTGCCGACAAGGCGGGCAAAAAGCTTTATCATCTTAATGCCACCGTTTGCTCAACACAGGATATAAAGGATATAATTTCCTCTCTTGACAGCCTTGAGTGTTCGGGCGGTGTGCTTTTGTACCTTGACGAGATTCAGTATTTTAACAAAAAGCAACAGCAGATACTTCTGTCCTACATCGAAAACGGAGATATTACTCTTATTGCCTCCACCACCGAAAACCCGTTTTTCTATGTTTACAACGCTATTTTGTCACGCTCTACGGTTTTTGAATTTAAAACCCTTGATAAAAATGATATTGGCACTCTCTTAGACAGAGGACTTTCTCTTGTGAGCAAAGATGAGGACAAAAAATATTCCTTTGAAAATGGTGTAAGGGATAAAATTGCCGTTAGTGCCGGTGGCGACGTAAGACGGGCTCTTAATATGCTGGAGCTTTGTCTACTTAGTGTACGCTGTGATGACAATAGTATTATCACTGACGAAATAGCCGAACAGATTTTAGAAAACAACTCGGTAAGATACGACCGCGAGGGCGATGAGCATTATGACCTTTTATCCGCTTATCAAAAGTCTATGAGAGGAAGTGACCCCGACGCCGCGGTTTACTATCTTGCCAGAATACTTGCGGCGGGTGATTTACCAAGTGCCTGCAGACGACTTATGGTCTGTGCCTGTGAGGACGTGGGTCTTGCCCATCCACAGATAATCCCCATTGTAAAGGCGGCTATTGATGCGGCTATGTATGTAGGACTTCCGGAAGCGAGAATTCCTCTTGCCGATGCAGTAATCCTTGTTGCCACCTCACCAAAATCAAACTCAGGAGAAATGGCTATTGATGCGGCTATGTATGATGTGGAGCATGGTATTGGGGGCGATATTCCCCGCGCTTTACAGAATAAGCATTTTGACGGCGAGGATGCACTTGTTAAGGGTCAGCATTACCTTTATCCCCATAATTATAAAAATCATTGGGTGAAACAGCAGTATCTTCCCGATAATATAAAGAACAAAAAATATTATACCTTTGGAGATAACAAGAACGAACAAAAATTTAAAGAATATAACGAAAAAATAAAAAATAACGAATAAATTAAAATCACCGTCAAAAACTAATGACGGTGATTTTTTTATGTTTACAAGAATTTTATTAGCATTTATTGTAGGCGGTGCCTTTTGTGTAATAGGTCAGCTTCTGATTTCTTTTACAAAGCTTACCCCTGCCCGAATACTCACAGGCTATGTGGTATCGGGTGTGTTTCTCACCGCTATAGGTGTTTATAAACCTATTGTGGATTTTGCAGGCTGCGGCGCTACCACTCCTCTTACGGGCTTTGGTTATCTTCTTGCCACAGGAGTGAAAAAGGCGGTAGAGGAAAAAGGCATTATGGGTGTGCTGACAGGCGGACTTACCGCTACAGCAGGGGGAATAACTGCCGCTATCCTTTTCGGACTTTTAATGAGCCTTATTTTCAGGTCAGGAGATAAAAGCTAACACAGAGCATCACTTAAATTTGCAAGCTGCTCAAAGGTAAGCGCTTCTGACCGTACCGTCGACTCTATTCCAAGAGTATTTAGAGCCTCATAAATTTTGCCCTTTTCTATACCAAGCGTATTAGCAACGGTATTGACGAGGGTTTTTCTTCTTTGGGCAAAACAAGCCTTTACAAAGCGGAAGAAAAATTCTTCATCCTTTACCTTAACCCTCGGCTCTTTTAATACATCTAATTTTATAACCGCAGAATCTACATTTGGCGGTGGCATAAAAGAGGTTCTGTCCACGCCGAAAAGTATTTCTGCCTGAGCATAATAGGCAACGGCAACCGTAACGGCCCCTGCATCACGGGAGCCAACATCTGCACAAAGACGCTGGGCCGCTTCCTTTTGCACCATAACCGTAATGCTGTCTATAGGCAGCTTACTTTCAAGTAATTTCATTACTAAGGGAGAGGTTATATAATAGGGCAGATTTGCACATACAACCACTCTGTCACAGTCAGAAAATTTTTCCTTTATAAGTGCAGACAGGTCAAGCTTTAAGGCATCCCCAAATACCACCTGAGCATTATCAAAATCTGCTAATGTGGTACTAAGCACAGGCCTCAAACGCTCATCCAGCTCAATAGCTACAACCTTTTTGGCAACCTTTGCACACTCTACTGTAAGTACCCCTATTCCGGGTCCGATTTCCAGAACACCTGTGTTTTCGTCAGCACAGCTTTCTGCCATAGCCGGACAAACCTCAGAGTCTATAAGGAAATTTTGACCAAGCGATTTTTTAAAGGAAAATCCCAAGGGCTTAAGTAGTTTTTCAACAGTTTTAATATCAGCAAGATTCATATTATCACCACTGTATATAATATTTTTTCTGTTATTTCAATAATAGTTACTAATTAAAAAAGTAGGAATATTTATCCATCTGCGTTAAAATAACTTTTCTCGCACGATAAAGTGTTTTTTCGTCATAAAAACCCTCTAAATCCTCAAACAGCTCATACACATCGGCTTTTTTTAGATTAATTTTCAAGCACGCCCCGTATAACCGCTCTGCTGCATCAAGCTGTTCATCAAAATCGGTAGAAAAGGGCTTCGCCTTAACCTTCCTAATGTTTTCGTAAATATCCCTGTCAAATGGATAATCATTTATATCTGAAAGCAGAGCCAATCCATTATCAAATACAGGGCAAAGCTGAAAATTACCGTTTTCTCTTAAAAAAGCTATATTATTAGTATGTCTGTCTTCGTTAAGGAAAAGAGCATCCAGTGACAAAAGTATTGAGAAATAACTGCCAACCTCTTCAATCCCCGTAACCTGTTTTGCAAAGTCAACAGTATATATTATTTTTTCCCGCACACCTTCCTGTTTGGCTATTGCCTCTGCCATACCTATACCAAAATAAGCGCGGTGAAGCCGTTCAAGTGTTATTATTTCCTGATTTTTACCTTTGAAATTTTCACTTACACAGCCCCTGTATATTTCATCATTATAATCTATCATAACAGGTTTATATTTAACAAAGCTGTCTATATTAGATTTTTCTAAAATACGGGAAATTACAACCTCGCTCAGCGCTTCGTATCCCATGTGGTCGGCTTTATACCACCTTCCGTCTGATATCCATTTTGGCTGATTTCCCTTTGAAGTGTAATTTTCAGTAACAATTTTCTTTGCAGTATTCAAAATCACTGAATTCATATACCCACCTGCCTTGGATAATATTTGATTTTTATCCACATATCATCATCCGATATTCTTCCCTGAGTTTTTTCAATAATTTGCAAGGTGTCGTAAGAGCTTATTCCAAGCTCCTTGAGAATTTGTTTTTTATTTCCCCTGCTCTCGCCAAAGCAACGAAACCGCAAAAACTCTTCGAACTGTTCCCACCCGGGATTTTGCACCACTCCGAAAGCACGGTGAATTATATCGTTTGTTCTGTTTTGAATTTTAATTTTTTTGCTGATAAAATCAACATCAATATTGGTGCAGGGAAACTGACGGTACATATATATAAGCCTTAGAGTGAAATTGCTCTCCGGCGGTGTGTTTACATATCGGCTTATAAGCTGTCGTGTTGTTCCCAGCTCCTGCGCTATTTCGTTTATTGATATATTTTTTTCCAACATCGCTTTAATCTTTTTTTCATCATCCGCATTTAATTTCTTTTTTCGTCCTGCCCCTCGGTTATAGCTTACCTTTGCGGCTATAGCTCTCAGCTTCTTTTCATCATCTGTTCCAAAAAGTTCTTTGCAAAGCTGTCTGTAGTCGATTGTCACTTCCACACCCCCATATAGAGTAATTATTTTAATTTTATTACATTATATATGATTTTTATTTTTTTGTCAACAATAAAAAAGCGCCAATATAATTATTGACGCTCTATCATTATTTTATATCTCCTTTTCAGCAAGACGCTTTGCAAAATCCGCAAGCTCGTCTTTACTATAGAACTCAATGGTAAGGGTACCCTTACCGCCCTTGCCTGTTTTTACGGTAACAGGACGGCGTAATGCCTCCCTAAGAGAAAGCTCAACCTCTTTGTGAAATTTATTAACCTTAGTTTCGGGTTTTTTCACAGACTCTTTTTTCTTAGCCATTGCTTCAAGTGTTCGAACCGATGCACCCTCAAGAGCCGCTTTAAACATTATCTGCTGTTTTTCGCCCTCGCTTGATAAAAGTGCTCTGGCGTGACCTGCGGTAATTTTGCCCTCACGCAGTGCTGCCAACATATCTGCAGGAAGCTTTAAAAGTCGCAGAGCATTGGTAACAGCCGCACGGGATTTGCCAACTCTGTCGGCTGCCTCCTCCTGTGTTATGGAGAATTTTTCAATAAGTGCCGAATAACCAAGAGCCTCTTCATAAGGATTTAAATCCTCACGCTGAAGATTTTCAATAAGGGCGGCTTCAGCGGCAGTCTGCTCATCCATAGCCTTTACAATAACAGGAACACGAAAAAGACCTGCAATACGACTTGCACGCCATCTGCGTTCACCCGCGATTATCTCATATCTTCCGCTGAGCATAGGACGGACAACAATAGGCTGTAAAAGTCCGTGCTTTTCAATACTGTTTGCAAGTTCGTTTAAAGCCTCCTCGTCAAAATCCTTTCGAGGCTGCTGACTGTTTGGCTCAATTTCACTTATTTCTATTTCAATAAGACCGCCGTTATCTATTGCATTTTCATCAAGTACAGAGGTAAAGCCTCTGCCAAGTCCGCCTTTTTTAACTGCCATATTTTTTCGTCCTTTCTATTCCCTAAATCCTAGTCCCTAGTCCCTAAATCCTAGTCCCTAGTCCCTAAATCCTAGTCCCTAGTCCCTAAATCCTAGTCCCTAGTCCCTAAATCCTACTTATTTCTCTTTAAAAATTCCTTCGCTAAATTATTATACGCTTCTGCACCTTTATTTCTTTTATCATAATACTGTATAGGCATACCATAGCTTGGTGCTTCAGAAAGTCTGACGGCACGAGGAATGGCTGTAGCATAAAGCTTGTTACCAAGGAATTTCTTAATTTCGGCAACAACCTGACCTGTAAGGTTAAGTCTGCCGTCGTACATAGTCAGCACAACTCCCTCAAGCTCTAAGGTGGGATTATAAAGTCTTTTCACCTGACGGATAGACGCCATAAGTTGAGAAAGACCTTCCATTGCATAATATTCACACTGCATTGGTACAAGGACGGTATCACTTGCCACAAGAGCATTAACAGGCACAAGACCAAAAGAGGGTGGACAGTCAATAAAAATATAATCATAATTTTCTCTTACCGCTGCAAGTGACATTTTAAGCTGATTATGGCGGTTTTCAATTTCCACCATTTCCACCTCTGCTGCCGCAAGATTCATATCAGCAGGAATAATATCAACATTTTTAAACTGAGTTTTAATTACGGCTTCCCCCGCAGAGTAAGCGCCTATAAGTAGACCGTACGAAGACTTTAAAATAGCCCGTTTATTTATTCCGTAACCGCTTGTGGAATTTCCCTGTGGGTCACAGTCAATAAGCAGAACCTTTTTACCCATAATACCCAAAGCGGATACAAGATTTACCGCCGTTGTGGTTTTACCCACACCGCCTTTTTGATTAACAACAGCAATTACTTTTCCCAAAGCTTTTCACCCCAGTACATTAATATAATCATTATACCAAATATTAAAAGAAAAAACAATCTATAATTGAATTGTAAACAAATTTATGTTATTATAGATTTAAGGAGTGATAGATATGAAAAGGATTATAACCTTTATTTTATGTATAACAATGTTTTTTTTACTTTGCGGTTGCGGTGCAGGAAGCTATCATAAGGCAACTGACGGTGATTTAACCGTTAGCCTTCCCGAAAAAACAGAAAGCGAAAAGACCGTTTCTGCCGAAGTAGAGGCACTAAAAGGCAAGTGGACACTTGTTTCCATAATAAACGACGGCGAAACCGTTGCCTATAAGGATTCCTATTATGAATTCAGAGAAAGCGGAAAAATTAAAATCAAGCTTGAAAAAGACACCGCAATGGGTACATTTTCTGTAACCGATAAAGAGCTGACCATAAAAAGCGGCAACAGTGTGTTTAAAATAACCTATGTGCTTGAAGGTGATACCCTCACCCTTACCGACCAGGATAACGATATCCATAATCTTGTAAGAGTAAAGGAAGAAACACCTAATTCCTAATCCCTAAATCCTATTCGCTAAAAAAACCATCTGCTTTGCAGATGGTTTTTTATCATTTATGTACCGTTTCTCTGAGCTTATCCATTTTTTCGTCAAGCTTTGCGCTAAGTGTTGCACAATCAAGCAGCTCCTGTGCCATTTCCTCGGTAAACTCGGTATCCTTTTTATATCTGAGCTGATGCTCAAGACTTGCCCAGAAGTCCATTGCTATAGTGCGAAGCTGAATTTCTACCTTCATATACCTTTTTTCCTTTGCAAGAAAAATGGGTACAGCCACAATAAGATGCAAACTTCTGTATCCGTTTGGCTTGGGGTTTGCAATATAATCCTTTTTCTCAATAAGCTTTATATCATCCTGCTTTAAAAGTGCTTCGGCAAGTTCATAAACATCCTTTGGAAAAGAGCAAACCACCCTTACACCCGCAACATCGCTAAGGTTTTCTTCAATGGACTCTGCACCAAAAGGCTTATCCATTCTTTTAAGCTTTTCCTTTATACTTTCATAGCTTTTCAGCCTTGTTTTAATGCTGTTAATAGGGTTTCTGTCAAACTGAAGAGAAAATTCCTCATTAAGTACATTGAACTTTGTTTCAATTTCCATCATAGCACATTTATAATATGCCATAAGAGTGTTATAATTTTCAAGCTTTTCTTTGCCCCATTCCTCAAAGGTGGAATCGAGAAAATTGCCTATTCGGCTGAGCATTGCAGAATCAATTTTCGGGAACATCGCTTAACTCCTTTTTGTTGTTTATGTCGTCTTTCACAATCTTAAATATAGCGGCTGTAAGAGGAACGAAAATAAGCATTCCCGTAATACCGAACACACCGCCGCCCACAGTAACTGCGGCAAGTACCCAAATAGCAGGAAGTCCTATAGAGGTGCCTACAACCTTGGGATAAATAAGATTACCCTCAAGCTGCTGAAGTACCACAATATATATAACAAAGATAAGAGCTTTTATAGGGTCCTCGGTAAGTATCATAAAGGCACCTATACCTGCACCGAAGAATGCACCCACAATGGGAATAAGTGCCGTAAGAGCAATAAGCGCACCTATCATTGTAGCGTATGGCATTTTGAGAATAAGCATACCTACCGTGCAAAGCACACCTAAAATAACCGCCTCAATACACTGTCCCACAATATAACGGTGGAAGCTGTCATTGAATACTTTAAGTCCATATTTCAGCTTTTTGTAAATGTTTTCCTTAAGATAATGCTTTAATACCTTTTTACCCTGTCTTAACAGCTTGTTTTTGCCAAGCAGGAAGTAAATTGCAAAAATAAGACTTAAAAATCCCGTAACAATACCCGAGAAAACGGCGGTAACAGAGGTAATAAGAATTCCCACAACATTGCCCACACCGGTAGAGGCAACTCCCACAATACCTGCTATTTTCTCCTGCCAGTTAATTGCCTTAAGTGCGGCAATAACCTCGTCGGAAATGAATTCCACCTTGCTGAGTCGTGTAATACCATCAGCTATCGCAGTAGGCAGTTTTTCAATAAGCACCTGAATACAGGAAATAAACTGGGGCACAACAAGACCGATAACAAGAGCAATAACCGCAAGTACGGTAAGGAACGCTCCTATCATACAAACGGGACGTCTTGATTTTATCGACCACTTTTTCTTTGACTTAACAAAATAATGACGCTCGTAAAATGACATTATAATATTAACAAGATATGCAATGACAAAGCCGATAATAATGGGAGCAGATGCACCAAGTATTGCTACCGATACCTTATCCCAATAGCTTATACATAAATAAAGAAGAAAAACAGAAAAACCAAGCTTAAACAAAAGCTTCCAGTTAAAATTCATTAATTACACCACCATAACCAATATATATTATCATTATAATATTAAATCGTATAATTATCAATAAATAGTTTGTAAATATTTTTATTTAGTGTCCCTAAACAAAAACCATCGCACTCTTCGGAGTGCGATGGTTTTGTTTTAATGATAATCAATTGTTTCGCCGGCACGCTGATAAAGCTTACAAGAATAAATCTTATAGTCAATGGGTTTTCCGCCGTTTTCTGCTATAACATCCTTTTTATCAGCATAATTACCTTCATATATAAATGTATTTGCTGAGGTAATAATAGCGTTAGATAAGCATAGATAAGCTTCTTCGTGGAAGCACTGCATTCCCTTTGATTTTTCATAAGCATCGAGCCAGTAGTCGTTTTCAAGCTCGATATTAATCTTCCAATAAGGATCACTTATGGGAACGCCGTTTACAACAACAGGGTCAACATACATTGCTACATATTCTTCTGTCCACTCAAAACCGTAACGATGTCTTTTACGTGCGGTTGTAAGGTCGGTACCGAATGAGTATGCAGTAGACTGTTCACCTATCATAAAGGTGTTGGTTTTGTTTGTAAACTGTGTAGTGCTGCCGCCTATCTGTACACTTGTAGAGCCGCCTCCATCAAGGCTGAACCACTTGTGAAGCTGAGGCTTAACCCCGGCAATAGGATCGCCCACATATTTTGTTACAAAACTTAAAGAACCCCAATCCCATACCTTTTCTGTTTGGCGAGTCAGTCCGAACACCTCAAAAATATCAAACTCATGATTGTTTCCGACACGCTCTTTGTAAGCCGCATCAAACTCATACTGAGGTCTGGTCCAGTATCCAAGCCAGCTACCATAAGCAAAGGGAAGCTCTGCATCAATTTCCATATATCCATACTTAAAGGACATCTGATTCTTGGTGTTTACACATTTCGCCATAGTGTAACGAATATCATCGCCGTCAGCCGCACTATAACCATCGGCGTAATCTATTCTCAAAATCATAGCGCCGTTTTCGATAATCCAGTTCTTGCCGCCCTTTACAATTTCATACTCGTAATCACTACCGGTAGTTTTTACAGCTGTATTGTTTGTAGAGTCGATATAATATTTACCCTCTGTGCTTGAAGCGGTGGTATCCTGCTGTAAATCGTTAAGGTCAGCAATGGAGGAAGCTCCCTCAATACCTGCAGACCACACAAGATATCTTGCGTTGGGGTCATTAGCAGACTCACCGCCCGCTAAAACATAGGTTACACTTCTGTTAACTGTGTCGGAATAAATAGTATGTTCAACACCCTTTTCGTCAACAAAGGTAATATAACCTCTTACAATAAGGTCGTAATCATACTTTTCCTCGGTAAAGCCGTTAACGTATGTAGAGAAGGTCAATACGTGGCTGTTTTGGTTATATTCCCAGCAGTTGTTGAAATCTTTTGTTTTTCTTTCGATAACAACGCCGTTTGCGCCTTTTGTCATTCCGCCACTATAAAGCGAATTAGGTGCATACTTTTCAACTGCACCGTTTTTGTAAATAAAGCCTCTCTCGGTTATTGTATAGGTTTTTCCATCAAGCACAATGGTGTTTCCGTCAGCAGTTCCATAATTGAAATAATATCTGAGTGCCTGATTTTTGGTTGCTAATGCCGCATTCTCAGTAAGTACCGAAGCACCGCCTGCAGTAACAACTTCACCTAAATCGGTAAGAGCTATGTCAGCAAAGTAAATGGTGTTGTTTTCTCCGCTAAGGTCGGACTTTGTAACGGTCTGAGCAATGCTTATAAAAAGCTCATCATAATTAATGCTAAGTATTGTATCGTTACCGCCCTGTATGTCACTTACACTTCCGCCAAGGTCAGCGGTTACAAAGAATGTTACTTCGTTCCAGCCTGTATCACTTGTCTTGCTTATGGTATAGTCGGTAATATAGGACCTGAATAAATAAGCATTATTCTTTTGAGCTGTTGCAAGGCTGAGTGTAAGGTCGGTGTTCATTTCCTCTGCCTTATAGGAGAAGCTTACCTTATAGGTATGGCCGTCAACAACCTTGCCAAGTCTGAACATATTAGCACCCTTTGACAGTGCCGCGTTCATATTTTCAACCTTTTTGCTTTCGGTGGAAGCGACATCATCCTTGTCGTTATAATCCTTACCTGAGAGAGTATAATACTCGTCATAGCCGTAAAGGTTATACTTAAGGGCAGGCACCTGTTTGCCGTCCTTTTCTACTGTAGCAGAAACAAGTCCTTTTGCACCTGCATAAAGACCTACGTTATATCCGCTGAGAATTTCATGGCTCTTGTTAAGAAGATACTCAGCGTTATAAAGAGAAATATTGCTTGTGGGATAAAGACTGCTTTCGTATCTGTCAAAAGCTTCCTTATCGGTATACCAGTGGGTATCAACATTATTTGTTGCAGGAGCATTTAATATAGAACCAATTGCACCCTTATTAAGCTCGGCACTAAAGCCAACACCCTGAGTATAATAATTATAAGCAACGGCAGACTCGCCATCCTTTACCTCAACAAGCTTGATTTCCTTAATAATATACTCAGGAACATCTATAATCTCATAGGGATACGCGGTATAAGTAACGCCGCTGTTTGTATAGGTATAAGAAGCAACGCCGTCAACCTCAGCAAGACGTCTTGCTCTGTAACCTGCAACACATCCGTAAAAGCTTATTACAGGAAGACAATCGGTTAATTCCTCTGTTTTAAGGGTTAAAAATGCTGTTTCGTATTCACCGGTTGCACTCTTTCCTGCAATGCTTATTGAATTAGAATAAGCATTAGAATAAAGATTAGAGTGGAAATCATTTGCACCCTTGTTTATATAATCATTAGGTCTTCCGGCAGTAATCTGAAAATATCCCGAGCCTTCCTTTGTTACCTTATAAGTAACAACGGCAGTATAGGTTGTATTGGGCTTTGCAATAAGCATATTGCCCTGTGCATCCTTAAGGGCATAGGAGCTGTTAATACCCCAACCAACGTTTGCAATCTCGCCAACCTCACAAGGAGCCTCTTTTACATTATTAGGAGTAATATATCCTGTACCGGAGTACTGTGTAAGTCCGTCGGTTTTGGCGGGATTAAAGATACCTGCCTGACCGTTATAACGATTTTTAGTAAAATGCACGCCGTCTTCTTTAAAGTTAACGGTTGCCCAACCACCCTCGGTTAAGGTATTGCTGTAAGTGCCGCCTAACATATAGCCATAACCAACAGGGGCAGGGTTTGTGCTGTTATATACAGTGCTGTGTTCCTCTTTATAATCCCCGTATTTTGCATATACGTGGGCAGAAAAATCGCCGTTATCAGAGGTTGAAGGCACATTTATCTGGGCTACAGGATTGGTTAATTCTTCGTCAGAATACCAGCCCATAAAATATTTACCCTCAGGAATATTTTCGGGGATATGGTCAATGTCAATGGTCATTCCCAGGGTAACGCCCTCGGTAATAACCTTATCCTCGTCAACGCCGTTGTTATAGTGATAAACAACGCTCTTTGTAACAACCGTTTCTTCTACTGAAAAATCATCAAAGTAAATTACATCATAATTGTTTGCAGTAGCAGCACTGAAAAATACATACAAATTATTATAATCGTTTATAGCAGACTGTGAAGCGGTAAAATAAATATTACCCTTGTACCACTCACCTGCCGCTTTGTCGGTGGATATGGTATACTTAGCATCCGAGTAATCAACTCTGAGTCCCGTTTCAGCGGCTCCTCCTGCCCAAAGGTTAGAATGACCTGTGAAAGGGGTAAGATAAACGCTGCTGTTAAGATTTTCCTTAATGTAATATCTGAAAGAAAGCTTATATGTAACCGATGCTTCAATTTTACCAAGTACGGCAGAATGTTCACGCTGTCCGTTACGAATCTCGTAAAACTCTTGTGAATCAAAAGCAGGAGCAGACTCAAAACTGTTTTTAACAAATTTGCCGTCAACTAATGTATAATAGTTATTATAGTTTGTATCCCAAGTAGAAGGCTTTGAAGTAACAATAGAATATTGAGCATTAACATACTTAAGCGATTTGTGTCCACTGTATGCCATTTCACCGCTTGGCTGAACCGCCATAGATTTTATAGCATAGTTATTACCCGGGTCAAAAGCATAGTTTTCAAAGCTCAAAACAGGGTTATTATAGGCATAAACTGTTACATTCTCACCGTTTATATTCTTTGGAGGAGCAATGTATTCCTCCGCAGACAATGACCAATAATAGTCAGAGCCTCTTTTAGCAGTAAGACTGTCATATTCAATTTCAGCATTATCCTCATAATACTCGAACCACTCTTTTTCACCCTCAATATAGGTGACAGAGTAAAGGCCAAAAAGGTCGCCGATATTTTCCTCAGTGTCGTCCTTGCCCTCATTCACAGCAATAACGCTGAAAGAAACGCTGAGAAGAACACAAAAGGAAAGAATTATACACAATAATTTTTTCAAAAGTAACACTCTCCTTTTTATACTTTTGAACAATTATACCATATTTTTGTAATTTAGTCAATTAAAATTAGGGAATAAGGATTAGTTTATTCGGGCGGATAATTTATCCGCCCCTACGGTGTTCAACCCATATTTACGGCTACGGTGTACAATTAATCAACATATAATTTATCCAATTCCCATTTAACAGGATTGTTTTCAATGTATTTATATATTTCATCATAATCCTTTTGATTTCGTATAATGTGGTCGTAAAAGGAACGCTGCCATATTTGTTTATCAAATGGTGGTATTTTTCCATCCTTTACTAATTGTATATATTTACCGGTCGAATTTCTTTTAAACGCACGAACAATATCTGATATCGTAGGGGAGGATAATTTATCCTCCCGTTTATCGTCATAAATATTTATAATAGCATGAAAATGATTCGGCATAACAACATATATAGGTGACTCTACACCGTCATACCGCTTTATCGTTTCAAGAAAGGCTTGTTCGACCAATCGGGCGGATAATCTATCCGCCCCTACAAGTGAAAATAGTTTTTCCTTGTTTTTGGTACATATTGTTATAAAATATGAGCCTGACTGACCATAATCAAAATCCTTTAATCGTATAGTTTTTCGTTTCGGATATGTGTTTTTCATATTATCACCAAATTAATTATATATTAATATGGGATTTTTAACAATATATTTTTATGGTTGCAAACGGGCGGATAATTTATCCGCCCCTACGAATGTTCAATAATTATTACGGCTAAATCCTAGTCCCTAAAAAAAGAACTCGCTTACGCGAGTTCTTTTTTTATTATTTTGCGGAATGGGTTAAATCAATTCCGTTTACACTTCTGTTTACAGTATCGGAGTAAACTGTGTGTTCTTTGCCGTTTGCATCAACAAAGGTTACATAACCTCTTACAATAAGCTTGGAATCATAAAGTGCTTCGGTAAAGCCCTTAACGTATGTTGAGAAGGTCATTACGCCATCTGCATATTCCCAACATTCATCAAAGTTATCTTTCTTAACACTAGATTTCTTTACACCAGCGGTGTTAAGAGAGAAGCCTGTGTATTTACCATCGGCTGCAGTATATTTACCGATAGCACCGTTCTGATAGATAAATCCACGAGCCACAACGGTATACTCTTCGTCACCAAGCTTGATGGTAGAACCATCTTCGGTTGCATAGTTGAAGTAGAAACGCATTGCCTGACTGGTTGCAGTCTGCATTGCATCACTGTTAAGTATAGATGCACCATTTTCGCCAACTGCTACACCGAGATCTTCGTAAACGATATCAGCAATGTAGATTTCGTTATCACATCCTGTAAGGTCATGAGCAGTAATGTCCTGAGAGAACCAGACGTAGAAGAATTCTCTTACGCTTGACTTGGTATCATCAATACCGTCAACTGCTGCATAATAACCTGCTGCATCATAGGTTACATAGTATGTAAAGTCATACCAGGTATCTCCTGCAACAACCTTAGCGGTTGTGATGTCGTTATATGCTGCGATATGAGTAGTAGTTCCCCAAATGTTGTTAGCAATACCTGCTGCAAAATGTACGCCCATATTGGACTCGAACTTGTCAGCCTTAATGGAGAAGCTTACCTTATAGGTGTGACCGTCAACAGCCTTGCCCATACGGAATACCTGAGTAGACTTGTTATAGTGGTCTTTAACTTCAGCAAGCTTTTCAGCGTCTGTTGCATTAGGCTTTACGTGAGAATTGATGTTAGTATCAACAGCAGGGTCCTTGCCAATCATATACTCGTCATAACCTATAGAGTTATAGTAAATAGCAGGAACGTCCACACCGTCTTTCTCAGTGTATTTCTTTTCCATCTGAGTACCGAAGAAGTTGGTTTCAGAAGAAACAACATATTCAGGTACCATCATATAGTCAGCGTTGTAGTAGTTGATAGCGTTGCCGTTACCGTAAACTACGTCGCTCTTTAATACAGGATACTGAGTAATCTTTTCAAGATACCAGTTGCTGTCAGGGTTGCCGGTCTCTTTATATGCATTTGCGCCAGCCTGACCAACAGCTATAGCAGTTTCATAACCTGTACCCTTTTCATAAGAGGTATAGGTAGCAGCACCTTCGCCTTCACCAATCTCGATAAGGGTAATAGAAGAAATTCTGATTTCAGGATAGTCTACATACTCATAAGGATAATAGGTTTTTCCACCTGCTTCATAAGATTCAAGTCCGTTGCCGTCGTCAGCTAAGCGTCTACCCATAGCACCGGATACACTGTAGTGGAGAGAGAATACAGGAACGCTGTCTGTAAAGTTGCCTGTTGTAATATGGAATGTATAGGTGTGATTTTCACCCTTTGGCTTATCTGCTACGGTAGCAGCATAAGAACCGGACATAAGAGACATTGCGTTGGAAGTATACTGATGGAATGTACCTGCATTATACCACTCAGCCACATTATCAAGCTTAGCAAGCTTTCTACCGGCGTTTAAGGTAACTTCAAGAGTACCGTGACCGATAATTTCATAGTTAAGAACAGCTGCATACTTGGTATTTGGCTTAGCCATCATTACCTGACCGTTTTCATCTCTTAGGGTGTAGTTACCGGTAACGCCCCAACCAACGTGGGAAACTTCGCCAACAACACCTGGTTGTTCGTAAGCGATCATCTGAGAGGTACTTGATGTCTGGTCGACTCCAGTTGTCTTAGAAGGATTCCATATTGCTATAGAACCGGTAGGATTCTTACCAATCTTAACGTAACCTGCAGTACCTGTGGAGTTAGAATCCCAACCTGAACCTTCTTTAAAGTTGTAGTCCTGTAAATAGGTTTCGCCGTTCATAACAGCAAAGCCCTTCTTTGCAGCGACACTTAAGGTATAGGTTTTACCCTCGGTATAATCAGCATAATTGCCCCATTTTGCATAGAGGTGAGCTTCAGGAGTATCAGTGTTAGGAACGGTAAAGGTTGTTCCTGCAGAAACAGTGAGTGCTTCATTGGTATACCAACCCATAAAGTACTTACCTGCAGGAGCAGTTGCGGGAACATAAGCAATGTTATTGGTACCTACAACGATACCGTCGGTAACAACCTTATCCTCGGTTACACCGTCATTATGATGATAGATAACCTTAGCGGGTTCTACAAACTTAGCGTAAAGGTCAACACTGAGAACGCCGGTTGTGGGCATAGTGATAGAAGAGCCAACAAGGGTATCAGCAGCAAAGTCTTCGCTTGTATACCAGCCATCAAATACCATACCTTCGGGAGCTGTAGGTGCAGCAGCATCGATAGTATATGCAGCACCTGCAGTAGTGCTTACAACCTTATCATTAGCACCATTATTATAGTGATAGGTAACCTTAGATACGTTTTCTTCACAAACTATATCATCAAAGTATACAACACAGTCTCTTGCATTTGCATAAGTAACATTAGGTGTTTTTGCAATGAAAGCAATTGCCTGACCGCCGTATGTGTTTGCGGCAAGGTCGGTTGCACTAACAGAAAGCACACCCGTCTTCCAGCCGCCTGTTGCCTTTTTATCAATAACAAAGGTACCGGCAAGGTCCTTCAGACCGCCACCCCAGATATTACCTGTGGAAATCTGCTTGGTGGTAATGTTTACATTATAAGCCATATCCTCAGGTACATAATATTTAAATGTAATCTTGTAATTGTAGGTATATTTGCCGTATGCACCAAGACCCTTTACCATAAACATACCCTGCTCTACTTCGCTGGAGATACGAGTTTTATAATATTTATTTGCTTCAAAAGTGGGAGCAGAAGTAAGTTTTGAGAAGGTATCGGTTTCTGCATCATAAGAATAATATGCGGCATAGTTTGTAGTCCAATCAGAAGGCGCTGCAGTTAACACATTAAGGTTAGTATTTTCATACTTCATTGACTTATTGCCTTCATAAGCAATTTCGTCGGTTACCATAGCATTAGTGAGCCATTTATTGTTAACATAGTCATAGGACTGATTATAAGACTCAAAGCTCATTTTGTTGGTTCTTCTAAGCTCATAAACATTAAGCGCTGTACCATCGGAAACCTCGGGAACAGGAATATATTCATTAGCAGAAAGGGACCAAACAGCGTCATATTCATTAGTTACACAGCCATCTAGTTTTGGAGTTGTAAGTTCGGGATATTCAATCTTCTGACCCTTAGAAACACCAACCTTTGAGGTTGAACCGCCTACATAATTAAAGGTAACTGCTGCTACTTCTTCTACCTTAATTTCCTTAATGGTGATTGCAGGAGCATCAATAACCTGATAAATCGGGAAGCCGTTACCATCAACCTGATCGGTCTTTTTACCGATAACACCAAAACCACGCAAGGTCACACCTACAACAGGAACAAAGTCTGCCGCGCCACTTGCTACGCTAAAGGTTTCGGTTACAAAGTCATCGGTTGCATTGTGGTAGTAAATATAAGAACCCTTATTAACAAGCTCTTTGTTGTTTGTAGTGGTAGCCCAATTAGCAGCGTTAGCCTTGCTATAGCCAATACTTGCGACTGCGAAAGAACCGGTTGTTACTCCGACATCTTGCCATCCGTCAGCGAAGTGTTCTACCTTATAGGTAAGAGTAATGTTGTATGTTGTATTTGGTTTTGCAACAAAAGGAGTACCGTCCTCGCGGTAAACGGTTACAAAAGAGGTCTCGCCCCAACCGGATGTTGCGTAAGTTCCATCGCCAAATGATTTGGTGTTAGTAGTATTTACAGTTGCGCCCGAATCATTAAGTTTTTGTAGTACAAATGGGGAGAGTGATCTGCCGTTAAGGGTGGTATTACCTACTGTTATTGTACCTGCAGGTTTACCATCAACAGCCTTAGGATAGTTTTTAATACCACTATCGGTTGCATCTACAGCAGCCCAACCGCCACCGTTTGTTTGTGCGTAATAGGTATCGCCGCTAACAAAAGGAACCTCAAGGGTGCCGTTATTGTTTATAGCAGTCTGAGCTAAAGCCTTAGTACTCCAGTCGTTTGTTGTAGAGGTTAAGTAAGTCTTATAGCCTGCATAAAGCTTTGTGGGTGCGCCCTCAGCAATAGTAACAGTAGCAGAGGTGTGAAGCTTGGTTAAAGCTTTATCGGTGTACCAACCTGCAAAGTATTTACCGGCAGGAGCGGTAGGAACAGAAAGAGCTACAGTTTCACCGGGAGTACCCTTATGAGTTGTAACATTGCCGTTGCCATCGTCTAAAACAACAGAACCTACGCCAACTTCGTAAACAGTAAGACCGGTAATATAGTATTCACCGTAAGCGTTGTGATACCAGTTACCCTCAGCATCCTGAAGATTTGAAGTTGCCTTTTCATCCTTACCGGGATAATAGTAGAAACCGTAACCGCCGGGGAGAGATAAAGCAAGAAGGTTATTATAGTTTACGCCGTTAAAGGTATAGCTTCCGTCAGCATTCTTAGATACATTATATGTATTAGCAAGAACGTCATCGCTCTGCATAGTCAGAGTCTGGGTATAGCTATAAGCACAGCCTGTTGCAGAGGTACCATTATTATACTGTGTATCGGTACGGGCAGTAAAGGTGTTAACGCTACCTGATGTTGCTTTATCATAAGCCTGTAAAGTAACATCATCACTTGCGTTAGCTACCATATTAAAGCCTGCGTTCCAATAAGCGAGCTGAGGACCGGCGTAAAGACCGGCATAGCCGTTCATAGTACCTGTTGCATATTGAAGCAACACTTTCTTGCCACCATCATCGGTATAATAAGCGTTATAACGGACACCGTCACTAGCATTAGTTATCGCACCATCAAGTCTTGTATAAGGCTCGATATGAGGACGGCACCATGCACCTGCACCGCGGGTAACAGAGAAATCCCACTTAACAACATATTGTTTGCCTGCTTCAAGAACAACAGGAGTTCCGTCAGCCTGAAGAGGAACAAACATACCATTGTTGTTGGTGTTGGTACGCACATAAAGAGCATCCTTACCGTTTAAATTTCCATAACCGATTTCTGCAACGTTATTACTTTTTGCAGCAAAATCGTAGGAAGTTCCGTCAGGATTTACAGGATTAGCATAATCCGTGTAAATATTTTCTTTACTGAAGTCAAAGCTCCAGTAATGCTCGTATGTATTGTCTACGGTTTCCACAGCGTTAGCAGGGAAAATGAACATAGAAAAAATCATACACAGAGCGAGTAAAATGCTTAGTAATTTTTTCATCATACAACTCTCCTTGTAGATATTTTTACACAATGATTGTAACACAAGCGATTTCAAATGTCAATCAAAATTTTTCTTAATTTTTTAATTATTTTGTCTATAAGTATCAAACGTCAGACATTAGACGTTAGATGTTAGACCTTTTAAGGCTCCCTCGTCAGAGGGAGCCTTTATTTGCCTTCACCATGGGTGACTCCCCATAAGTATGGGGAGATGTCCGAAGGACAGAGGGGACGGGCCGCGGTAAGCGTGAAGGTGGCAGCCGTTAGGCTGACGGATGAGGGGATTATAACACAGTGTTATTTTTTTATAATAACGCCGTTCGCGGCGGCACCAAGGCACCGCCCTACACAACAGCCGTAATATATATTGAACATTCGTAGGGGCGGATAAATTATCCGCCCGTTTGGTTTGCGGGAGGATAAACTATCCTCCCCTACGCTGTAGCCGTAAGTTTTCATTGTACATCCGTAGGGCAGGGGCTTGCTCCTGCCGAAAGCCTTTATCCCACAAACAATGCCATATAATTTTCTTGTTGAAATTTGTTTAAATAACCGCTATAATATTTTTGGAATAAGGTAGGTCTACAACGGTAGGCGGTTTAAATCTTGCCCTCGGAAACGGGGGTGATGCCCTATGTACATAACTAATCAGGATTTATTTCAGTTTAGTATAGTTATAATTTCGGTTATAACTCTTGTAATAACGGTCATAAAAAAGAAATAATCGCCCCGTCCTGAGAAAACGAGCGATTATTCTTTAATCATTCTTCTGAGGGCAAACCGTCTATACGATTTACCTTATTTCACTTATATTATACCAAATCTTTCACAAATGTCAAGCACTCGTTTCGGGTGCTTTTTCTTTTTGCGGGAGGATAAATTATCCGCCCGCGTGAATGTTGAATAAAAATTTTTCATATATTTATCCGAAAGGGCGGAAATTATATGAAAAAGACTTTGTTTATAAAAAATGCGGTTATTCTCACCGTAACAGGAACTATACTTCGTTTTTTAGGTATTATATTTAAGGTATGGTTAGCGGGAAGCATAGGAAGTGAGGGAATAGGGCTTTATCACATTGTTTTTTCCCTTTACACCCTGGCTTCTACCTTTGCCTCTTCGGGAATAACCATAGCCGTCACCCGCCTTTGTGCCGACGAACAGGCTATTGGCAACAAAAAGGGGATTATACTTATAATAAGAAAAGCAACCATTATAGCTTTATCGGTTGCTATTTTTACCTTTATATTTCTTATATTCGGTGCGGATTTTATTTCTTCAAAGCTACTATCCGACAGCCGAGCAGCAATGTCGATATGTGTTTTTGCTTTTTCGCTACCATTTATGGCGGTTTCCTCAGTAGTAAAGGGATATTTTGCCTCAAGACGAAAGGTATGGGCAAACTCCACCGCTGTACTTATTGAACAAATAGTAAGAATTGTATTCTGCATTATTTTTATAAAAAAGCTTTCTGTTTTTGGGGTAGCCGGTGCCGTTGCAGGAGTGATGGCAGGGGATACCCTTGCGGAAATAGTTTCCTGTTGTTACATATATATAATGTATACAATGGATATAAAAAGGGTTATCAGCGAAAACGCCGACAACAGCTTTCGCCGATACGCTCAGCTTCTTCGCATTGCAGTTCCCATTACCTTTAGCCGATATGCCGTATCACTGCTCAGAACGGCAGAAAACATAGTAGTTCCAAAGTCGCTTACCAAAGCGGGAGGGGATTATTCAGCAGCTCTTTCTATTTTCGGCGCTTTAAAAGGAATGGCTTTACCCGTTCTTTTCTTTCCGTCCTCACTTTTAAACGCCTTCTCGTCACTACTTATACCCGAAATGAGTGAAGCTCTTGTAAGAAACAAACCGCAAATAATACGGGGGAGTGTATCAAAAACTCTGAAAACCACCTGGCTTATGGGGGTTATATTCGCCTGTATATTCTTTTTTTGCGGTGAAAAAATCGGAGTCTTTATATACAGCGACTCCGATTCGGGTTATCTTATTCACATCTTAGCCCCCCTTGTACCGCTGATGTATCTTGACAGCATAAGTGACGGCATTTTAAAAGGCCTGGACAAACAGCTTTTTACCTTTCGCACATCGGTTATCGACTCGGCACTGAGGGTTTTACTTATACTTGTTTTTGTACCTCGCTACAGCATAGACGGTTTTATTGTGATTATGTTTGCAAGTAACATTTTCACAAGCTTTATGAATGTAGGAAAGGTATTAAGCATAACAGAAATAAAACCAAAGTTGTTTACAACAGTTTTACTGCCAATTCTTTCAGCCGCAGGAATAACCATGCTGTTCTGTTCGCTTTTTTCCTTTATTTCAAGCACATTAATTTATATTTTAGCCGTATCGGTGTTTTCGGTGCTTTTGTATGGTGGGTTTGTTGTTTGTTTTGGAATTTGGGAGCAGTAGGGGCGGATAAATTATCCGCCTGTTTGATTTGCGGGAGGATAAATTATCCTCCCCTACACTGTAGCCGTAAATATATATTGAACATTCGTAGGGCAGGGGCTTGCTCCTGCCGTTCAGGTATGCACAAACATAAATATATTAAACATCCGTAGGGGCGGATAAATTATCCGCCCGTTTAGGAAAGTTAGTATTATGTTGTGGTTATTACAATTTACCACACAATATATTGTGGTTTCTTGTTATAACCGCCTCGCCACGCCAATTATACGGGCGGTTTACGGAATCTTCACCTACAACATATTCGTTTCTATAGCATTCTATAAACTCTTTTATATTGCTCTTTGCTTTATTCTTATTCATAGGGCAAACTTCTGAACAAATATCACAGCCCCAAACACTGCCATTATTTCTTATAAGCTCTTGTTCGCTTTCACTAAGCAGTTTTTTCTTCTGAGTAACGGCAGACAAACATTTTTCCTTACAAAGTGCAACAGGACATTTTTCCTTACAAAGCCCACAATTAAGACATTCATTATATTGTCCTGTGCTTTTGATATACAAATCGGTTACAATTTCGCCTATAAATACAAAGCTACCGTATTTATCATTTATAAGAAGTCCGTTTTTACCCCGTACACCAAGACCTGCATTTACGGCAGCAAACACCTCCGGTATAGGTGAATTATCGGTAAAACCAACAAATTTATTATTGGGATATTCTTTTTTAAGGTCGTCAATTATGCTATTTAAATATTCCATAACGATTATATGATAATCAGCCACAGCGGCATAGCGACTGATATTTTTTGGTTTTTCATCATTTATCTTATAAGGAAAGGCAAATAATATAATACTTTTCGCGTTATTTGGCAGTTTTTCTTTATTTCTGCAGTTAATTAGTTTATCTTCAACAGCAGAAAAATCACAAACGCCGTATTCAAAATCAAACTTCATTTTCTCAGTTCCTTAAAAAAGTTTTTAACAATAGCGGTACATTCTTCCTCACAGATACCACCGTATATTTCGGGTTTGAAATCATAATTAAGAGTGGCAAGGTTGACCACCGAATCAAAAGAGCCCATTTTCAAATCATAAGAGCCGAATACAACAGTTTTTATTCTTGCATTAATAATCGCCCCTGCGCACATAGGACAAGGCTCCATAGTAATATAAATTTCACAGTCATCAAGCCGCCAAGAGCCAAGACAACGACAAGCCTCTTTAATCGCGTTTATTTCAGCGTGGCCGAGAGCCGACTGTTCGGTTTCTCTTGTATTATGTCCTTTTGCAATAACCTTGCCTTCCTTGACAATAACCGCACCTACAGGAATTTCACCCATTTTTGCAGCAAGTCGAGCCTCGTCGATTGCAAGTTTCATAAATTGTTTGTTCATATATGTTCCTTTCTATTCCTTTGTCCCTAAAAAACCCGTATGTTTCACGTGAAACATACGGGTTTTTTAATTATTTGTTTCACGTGAAACATTATACATAAATAAAGGTTGCCTCAATTACAACAACTATTATAACAATGATAATCATTGGGGAAGTAAAGAAAACCTTTAACTTTTCGGGAACGGTCAACAGTCCTTTGTTTTCAAAGGTAAAATCAAGTTCATTCTTTCTATGCAACAGATATATTCCCACAAATCCGCACATAAAGAACAAAATAAGATACATTATATTAAGCACACTATTTGCGGTAGTTGTCATACCATCGGTTAAATAATCCATAAACAAGCTTAAGAAGTTATTTATAAAGTGTATTATAATCGCCGTCCAGATTGTGCCTGTCTTAATAACCGCAACCGCAAATGCAAGTCCCATTATAAAAGCAAAGGGGATTTGTATAAAGTTGCCGTGCATAAGTCCGAAAATAAAAGAGGACACAAGAATTGCAAAGCCGTCACCGTATTTTCTGAAAACTCCCATTACAGCGCCGCGAAGTGCAAATTCCTCAACAAGTGCCGGTGTTATGGCAACAGCAATAAAAGCAAGTATCATTCCAACAGTATTGGTTGGGTTATCAAGGGTTTTAACATCGTATTCAATTCCCATTGACTGAAAAATCGAACCCGCCATACTTGTGAGAAAATTCGAAAGTCCACTGACACCGATACCTAAAAACACATAGGGAATTATTAAATCGGGGCGGTCTGCCTTTTTAAAAGAAGATATATCGCTTAATCTTTCTTTTTCAAGCTTTACATATATTGTATAGGACAATATAAAAGCAATGGAAGAAATTATAATCTGAACACCCTGCATTAAGGTATCGTCATTAAGGAAATCTGACAGGGTATGGGGGTTAATAACACCGATACCCGACAGTATTCCAAGAGGAAAGCTCCACAGTATCATAAATGCAGTCATTATAAAGAAGGCTACACCTAAAAGATTGGCGCTTTTCCTTATTTTTTTCTTTTCTTCCTTAATTTTCAGTTTTTTTATATATTCTTCGCCATAATATTCGGTTGGGTAAAACATTAATTATTCCTCGTTTTCTGTTTCGTTATCCACCGCAATATCACTATCTCCTACATCTGCCGCATCTGCATCGGGAGCTTCGGGAAGAGCGTTAACCTCTTCTTCGTCATGAGTTGCCGTTGCAACCGACAGAACCTTACTTTCTCCCTCAACACGCATAACGCGAACACCCTTAGACGGTCTTGCAAAGGTACTGATTTCACACACAGGGATTCTTATAATAATACCGTCAGAAGAAATCATAATAACATCTTCGTCATCATTTACACAAAGAACATTTGCTACATCACCGTATTTCTCGGTTCTATAGTTTGTGGTACCCTTACCGCCACGGCTCTGAACTCTATAATCGGAAATAGGGGACTTTCTTCCAAAGCCCGTTTCGGTTACGGTAAGAAGTGTGCTGTTATCGTCACAAATATCCATTGCAACTACTTCGTCGTCTGCTGACAGTTTAATTGCCCTTACACCGCAGGCCGTTCTGCCCATTGGGCGAACCTGAGTTTCTTCGAAACGAATACCGCGACCTTTCTTTGTTGCAACGTAAATATCCTTTTTGCCGTCGGTAAGGCTTACAAAGGATAGTTCATCACCCTCATTAAGTTCAAGAGCAATAATACCTGTTTTACGTATATTACGGAATTCCGTAATTTTAGTTCTCTTAATAGTACCTTTCTTTGTTACCATACAGATGAAGCTATCGTCATCAGCCTCAGCACAGGAAAGCACCATTGAAAGCTTTTCACCGCTTTGCAAAGCAAGAAGATTAACGACATTCATACCCTTTGAGTTAGTGCTGGTAGCCTCGGGTATTTCATAAGCCTTAAGCTTATAAACTCTGCCAAAGTTGGTAAAGAGCATAATAAAATCATGAGAAGAACAGGTCATCATATTTTCAATCATATCGTCTTCTCTTGTCTTCATACCCATTTTACCTCTGCCGCCCTTATGCTGAACTGCATAGGTATCAATAGCCATACGCTTAATATAGCCATTAACGGTTTTAGTAATAACACATTCTTCTTCGGGAATAAGGTCTTCAATATCAACCTCACCTGAAACAGCAGAAATTTCGGTTCTTCTTTCATCACTGTATTTATCGCGAAGATTTAATGATTCAGTCTTTACAATATCGAGAATTCTTTCCTTGCTATCAAGTATAGCCTGACATTCCTTAATAAATTCAAGCTTTTCAGCAAGTTCGTCAAGAATCTTTTGTTTTTCGAGGTTAGCAAGTTTTCCAAGCTGCATTTGAACAATAGCGGTGGTCTGAATATCATCAAGTCCGAAACGCTGACTAAGATTTTCCTTTGCAGTAGCAACATCGGCACTGTTTCTGATAATAGAAATAACCTCGTCGATATAGTCAAGGGCAGTTTTAAGTCCCTCTAAGATATGGGCTCTTTCAGCCGCCTTTTTCATTTCAAAACGGGTCTTACGCTCAACGATTTCACACTGGAAGTCAATACTGTTTTGAAGCATTTCCTTAAGTGTTAATATCTGAGGTTTACCGTTTACAATAGCAATAAGGTTTGCACCAAAGGTAGTCTGAAGCTCTGTATAAGAGAAAAGCTTATTAAGAACAACCTGAGGATTAGCATCCTTCTTTACATCAACAACGATTCTGATACCGCCGTCACGCTTTGAAGAATAGTCAACAACATCATCGATACCCTCTATCCTCTTTTCAGTTGCAAGGTCGTAAATCTTTTTAACAAGGTCTTTCTTTCTTACCTTATAAGGAATTTCAGTAATAACAATTCTGAATTTACCGTTTGACAGTTCTTCTATCTCTGTCTTACCGCGAACGATAATTTTACCCTTACCTGTAGCATAAGCAGCTCTTATACCGCTTCTGCCCATTATAATACCGCCGGTAGGGAAGTCGGGTCCCTTTATATGCTCACAAAGTTCACTAAGGTCTGCGTCGGGATTATCAATAAGACAACACATACCATCAATAACTTCTGCAAGGTTATGAGGAGGAATTTCGGTAGCCATACCGAAAGCAATACCGGAAGAGCCATTTACAAGAAGCTGTGGAAATCTAACAGGTAAAACTGTAGGCTCTTTAAGTCTATCATCATAGTTAGGTGTAAAATCAACTGTATCTTTCTCAATATCATCAAGCATGTGCAGAGAAAGACGATTCATTTTAGACTCAGTATAACGATAAGCAGCGGCAGGATAGCCGTCTATATTACCGAAGTTTCCGTGTCCGTCAATAAGAGGATAACGAAGAGAGAAGTCCTGAGCCATTCTTACCATTGCATCATAAACAGAGGAGTCGCCGTGTGGATGGTATCTACCAAGCACAGCACCAACAGTATCGGCACACTTTCTGTATGCTTTTTCGGGGGTAAGACCGTTTTCATACATTGTATATAAAATTCTTCTGTGAACAGGTTTTAGTCCGTCTCTTACATCGGGAAGAGCACGGCCTACAAGTACGGACATACCGTACTGGAGCATACTGCCCTTAATTTCATCAACAATTTCTACAGGCACAATATTTGTTTCTTCACTACTGGGCCAATAGACCTTTTCTTGTTTAGCCATATAATTTCTCTCCCCTTTCTTTAAATATCAAGGTCGGTAGCAAATACCGCATTTTCTTCAATAAACTGTTTTCTTGGCTCTACTTCGTCACCCATAAGCATTGTAAAGGTGGCATCAGCAATTTCGGCATCCTCCATAGTAACTCTGAGGAAGGTTCTTTTTTCAGGGTCAAGAGTGGTTTCCCAAAGCTGATCCGGGTCCATTTCACCAAGACCTTTATAACGCTGAACATCAGCAGTACCGCCAAGCTTTTCAATATACTCTGCCTTTTCTTCATCAGTAAAAGCATCAAAATGTTGTTTGCCCTTACTTACTCTGAAAAGAGGTGGCTGAGCAAGATAAATATGTCCTGTTTCAATAAGCTGTGGCATATATCTGAAGAAGAATGTTAAAAGCAGAGTTCTGATATGGCTTCCGTCAACGTCGGCATCGGCCATAATTACTATTTTATCATAACGAAGCTTTTCAATATCAAAGTTTTCTCCTATTCCTGTACCAAGAGCCACAATAACAGGGGTTAATTTATCGTTACCGTAAACCTTATCATCTCTTGCTTTTTCAACATTGAGCATTTTACCCCAAAGCGGAAGAATTGCCTGATATGTTGAGTTTCTTCCCTCAACCGCAGAACCACCTGCAGAATCTCCCTCGACGATAAAGATTTCGGTTTTAGAAGCATCATCAGAAATACAGTCGGTTAATTTTTCGGGCATTCTTGATTTATTTCCTATACCCGATTTATTTCTGCTGGCTTCTCTTGCTTTTTGAGCAGCCTCTCTTGCATTTGAAGAAGCTATTGATTTTTCAATAATAATCTTTGCTTCTTGTGGATGTTCCTCAAGGAACTGATAAAGCTTATCATTAACAAGGTCTCTTACAACCTTACCAATAGAAGTGTTACCAAGCTTTGCTTTTGTCTGGCTTTCAAACTGAGCATCACTAAGCTTTACGGATACAACGGCAACAACGCCTTCAATAATATCTTCTGCCTTAAGTCTTGGATTACCATCTTTAAGATGCTTAAAATCAAATGCATATTTATTAACAGTATTAGTAAGAGCCTGTCTGAAACCTTGTTCGTGCGTACCGCCGTCAATGGTATGAAGTGTATTTGCAAAGGACATAACCTTACTGTCGTATGCTGTAGACCAGATAAGAGCAATTTCTGCCGTCTGGTCGTCCTTTTCGGTATTAAGGTAAATAACTTCGTTATTAAGGCTTTCCTTTTTCATACCCTCAAGAAGATACTCTACGTAAGACTTAATACCGCCTTCATAGTAGAATTCATCTGTTTTTGGCTCAAAAACGTCGGTTCTTTTATCAACAAGTTCAACCCTTATTCCTGCATTAAGGAAAGATTGCTCACGAAGTCTGTTTTTAAGGGTATCATAATCATAAGTAATAGTATCGGTAAATATAGATGGGTCGGGTTTAAAGGTAACAGTAGTACCTGTTTTATCGGTAGTTCCGATAATTTCAAGATCGGTTACTATATTACCCTTTTCATAACGTTGTTTATGAATATTTTTGCCGTCCTTTACCTCAACCTCAAGCCAACTGGAGAGGGCATTAACAACAGAAGCACCAACACCATGCAAACCGCCTGATACCTTGTATCCGTTTCCGCCGAATTTACCACCGGCGTGAAGAATTGTAAATACAACAGTAACAGTAGGTATACCCTTTTGAGCATTAATACCCACAGGAATACCTCTTCCGTTATCCTCTACCTTTACAATACCGTCATCAAGGAGGGTTACTGTGATTTTATCACAAAATCCTGCAAGAGCTTCGTCAATAGAGTTATCAACAATTTCATACACAAGATGGTGTAATCCACGCTCTCCTGTTGAACCGATATACATACCCGGTCTTTTACGTACTGCTTCAAGTCCTTCTAATACCTGTATTGAATTTTCGTCGTATTCTCCGACACCTGCAGGTACTTTAATTTCTTCGCTCATACTTTTTTCCTCTCTTAACTGATTTCTATACCCGACTCACTTCGTTTTAAAAGCGTTGCCGAGGATAACTGTGAAATATAAATTATTTGTTCATTATTCTTACTTTTGCAAACAATAAAGGATTTTGGAAGCTCATAACTAACATTTATAACTCTTCCTTTTTTCTCAGCTTTTGTAAGATAATCTCTTGTTCTTTTTGATACCGTTGCATTATCGAGGTCGAAAATTCCTATTATATCTTCCTTTTTTACAACAGTATCCTGTCCTAAGTGTATATACATCCTTTTTCTACCTTAAAAACCTTTCCTTCATTAAGATTTTTAATATTAGCAGGGTCACAGCAGGTTATAAAAACCTGTAGTTTTTTTATGTGATTTAAAATAAAACTTTGTCTTGTTGGGTCAAGCTCACTCATTACATCATCAAGAAGTGCTATAGGATATTCTCCCGTTGTTTTATATAAAACCTCTGCTTCACTTAATTTCAAAGCTAAAGCCACACTTCTTTTTTGTCCCTGTGAACCAAAAGACTTTACAGAAAGACCATTTATTATAAAATCAATATCATCTCTATGTGGACCTATTGTAGTAAAGCCTGAAATTATATCTTCATTTCTGTTTCTTACAAGTTTTTCATAAAGCTCATCAGGATTTGCTACAGGCTGATACAAAACCTCAAAATCCTCTTTATAATTTGATATACCTGTATATATATCCTTTATGAAATTCTCGGCTAACTGTAAATATCTTATTCTGTACTTAATTAAGGTACTTCCAGTATTACTCAGTTCTTCTTCAAAAGGATAAAGAAGTTCTATATTACCCTCGTTTTCTTTTAGTTTTTTAAGAATATAGTTTCTCTGAGCTAAAGCACGTGAATATCTTTTAAGTGTTTCAAGATATTTTGGATATATCTGAGAAATAGCAATATCTAAAAATCTTCTTCTTTTTTCCGGTGAGCCTGAAATAAGAAATAAATCATCGGGTGAAAATATAACAGCACAGAAATTTCCCGCAAGAAGTGAAGCGGAACTTAACTTTTTTTCATTAAATATTGCTTTTCTTCTTTGTCCAATTATAATTGAAGCTTCATTTTCAATATTTTTTCCTATAAAAGAAATATTTAATTTACTTTCTTTTTCATTAAAGTTTACAAGTTCATTATCCTTATTTGTTCTAATGCTTTTAGCACCTGTAAACATCCATATAGCTTCTATTATATTTGTTTTTCCCTGAGCATTTTCCCCGCATATAACATTCATTTTACTGTCGGTTTCAATATTAAAAGGAGAAAGATTTCTAAAATTTATTCCGCTGACAGATTTAATCAGCATTTTTAACAACTACCTTTACATTTTCAAATTCAAGATAATCGCCGTTTCTCATTTTTTTGCCTCTCATAGTGCAGATTTCACCGTTTACCTTTACCCCGCCGTCTTGAATAAGAATTTTAGCGTGTCCGCCGGTGGCAACAAGGTCAGAAAGCTTCATTAGAGAATCAAGTCTTATAAATTCTTCATTTATGGTTATTTCTTTAATTAACATTATTTCAACCTCATTGGCATTATCATATACATATAATCGTCACTCTGTAAAGGCTCAATAACAACACCCTGTTTAGAAGAGTCAAACTTTATCTGTACCATATCATCGTCCACAGCTTTTAAAGCTTCTATAAGATAACGGGAAGAAAGACCTATTTCAAAGGGGTCACCCTCAAGGTCAACCTCATAAAGCTCTGTTACCTTTCCTGCAGAGGTGGAACAGGAAAAATTAATGCTTTCTTCATTAATTATACATCTTACCGGAGTTGAGAATGAATCACTTATAAGAAGTGACATTCTATCAAGAATACCAAGTAAATCTCTTACCATAACAACTATTTTCTGCTTGTGTGCAGCAGGGATAGTTCTCTGATAATTTACAAATTCACCCTCAATAAGTCGGCATATAATTTTATAGCCGTCAATTTCAAAGGAAATCATTTTACTTCCTACATTGATAGGAATAATTTCTTCCTTGTCAGCAATAAGACGAACGACTTCGTTAAGTAAATTACCGCCAATGATAAAGTTAAAATCACCTATATCATCAATTTTTACCTTTCTTATAGCAAGGCGGTAACCGTCAATAGCAACAAACTGTAAAACAGAGTCCTGACAGGAAATATTTATACCCATAAGTACAGGTCTTGTTCCCTCAACGGGAGCAACGGCAAAGGAGGTACCCTCAGTCATTTCAATAAGAGTTTGTGCTTTTAATGAAACGATTTGTCCGTCAAAGAAATTAGGAATTTCGGGATAGTCAATGGCTGCCATACCGGGAATGTCGAAAACAGCACTTCCGCTTGTTATGTGACAAATCATTTTATCGTCAGCACTTATCTGCACAGTCGGACCGTTAAGTCTTTTAAAAATATCACCTAATATTCTTGCTGATATAACAATATCTCCGTCCTCTTCTGTTCTTGCATATATTTCCTTTTTCATACTCATTTCAAGGTTATATGCAATAAGGGTTACCTTTCCCTGTTCAGCAGAAATAAGAATACCCTCAAGAACGGGATAGCTTGTTTTATTTGAAACAATTCGGGACAGACGGGACACAACATCAAGCATTAAATTTCTATCAACTGTAAAATTCATAAAAACGGCACCTCTTTGTGAATTTGAAAAAAATTAAATTTTTCGCTTAAAATAATATTAAATAAATAACAGTCATCATAATAGTGTCAATATTGTTAAAAACTATTCTGAAGTCTTTATATCAAAGAAAAGTGACAGTTGATACCTAAAATAATAATTTGTTCATAAGTAGTTTATTATTTTTGTTATCAACACAGCATTTAATTATTAATTGTTTATAACTGTTAATTTTGTTCATAACTTAATCGGATTTAAGATTCTTTATAATATCCTCAATAATGTTTTTTTCGTAAGGATTTTCCTTCATCATTTCTTTTACCTTTTTCTCGGTATAAAGAACTGTTGTGTGATTTCTTCCAAAGGTTTCACCGATTGACTGATAAGGAAGCTCGGTAGTTTCTCTTGCAATATACATTGCAACGTGTCTTGCTTTTACGAGCTCAGCACTTCTGCGGGATGAAAGAATGTCACCCTCGCTCACATTATAGGTTCTGGCAACCTCGGTAATAATCTGTTCTATCTTAATAGGCTCAGGCTTTGTATCACTGACAACCTCTCTGATAAAGCCCTGTACAATGGAAAGGGTGGGGGTTTTCTGGTCAATAAGAATAAGAGCCTGTATTTTCTTTACAACACCCTCAAGCTGACGGGTATTATCCTGAATATGCTCGGCAATGTAGAAAACCACATTATCCGGAATTGTTATACCAAGCTGTTGTTCCTTATTTCTGATAATTCCTACCTTAGTTTCAAAATCAGGAGGAGTTATATCTGCAATAAGACCGCTTTCAAAACGGGAACGAAGTCTGTCATCCAATCTTTTTATATCCTTTGGAGGACAGTCGCAGGTAATAACAATCTGCTTTTTATTCTGATAAAGGGTATTAAAGGTGTTGAAAAATTCCTCTTGTGTCTGGTCCTTACCGGCAATAAACTGAATATCGTCAATAAGAAGAACGTCTGTTGTTCTGAAACGGTTTCTGAAATTATCAAGAGAACCAAGACCTAAACTACCATCGTGAATAGCAGAAATAAGCTGATTTGTAAAATCTTCACAGCGTATGTATTCAATTTTCTTAGTAGGATATTTTTTTCTGATATGATTTTTAATAGCTAAAAGAAGATGGGTTTTTCCTACACCGCTTCTTCCGTATATAATCAATGGATTATATATAATCTGAGGGTTGTCCGCAACAGCCATACTTGCCGCATGGGCAAAACGGTTTGTAGAGCCGACTATAAAATTATCAAAGGTATAGTCACTTTCAAAAGAACCGTCGCTTATTGGCTTAGCGGGGGATACAACCTGTCCGCTTTCATCCTCAACAAGAATTGTTACGGCAACATCAAAGCCCATAATGTGTTTTAGGTTAGTGTGAATCATTTCAATATAGTTTGATTCAACTATTTGCTTTTTGTAATCAGAATTTATACCTAAAGTAAATTCTCCGTTTTTAAGGTCAATGGGATGAAGATCTTTAAGCCATACATCAAAAGCAATTTCGCTGACAGACTTCTTTATTTCATCGCAAACAAGCACCCATATATCCGAGGGAGATTCAATTTTCATAAAATCACGCCTTTTTAAAAAATATTTACACAATTATACACATAATATTATATCATATATTTCCGAAATTGCAATATATTTATTATATTATATATAATAATATATAAAGACAAAACCGTTGCGAAAAGGTCGCAACGGTTAAATTTGGACTAAATATAAGAAATTATTTTGTTGTTCTGTGCTGCAAACTGTAAAAGTTCACCTGTATAAGGGGAAATTTTATCCCAGAAACAGAGAATATAATCACTTTTTTCTATCATATATTTGTCTCTTTTTGTTTTACATCCAAACTCTCGTTTTCTACTGATAAAGCTTAGCTTTTCACAGTCTTTAAGAACATTAAAAAATTTTTCTCTTTCTTTTTCACTATAGGAGTTTGACTGCTCTTCATAGGCACAAACACACTCAAGACTTAGAGAATTATCGTTTAGCACCAAAGAAGCAAGGAAAAGGTCAAGACCCTCTTCACATCCCGAAATAAATCGAGTAACACCCAGCTCTTTAAGTCTGCACAGCTCGCTTATTATTTTCTCTTTTTTTTCTCTTTTTTTTCTTTCACTCTGCTCTAAATACCGGAAGTTACAAAAATCGTTTATAATTATACAGCAGGTTTTAGATTTTTCCATAATTTTACCTTCCTTTAACAATAAAATGTCGTAATCTGTTTTTTTAGGTAAATTATAACAAAAGGAAAAAGAAAAACCTGTCGAATTGGGTCGATATATAATTTGTTTACAATTTGTTCATAATTAGTATTTCGCAAAAAAGAAAAATTATATAAATCCTTTTTCACAGAAGAAGAGTATTGTGTTTCCGTTATGGTTTGTAAGGTTAAGCCAGGTTATAGATTTGTTCACATAATTAGCAACCCTTTGGGCAATTTCTCCGCCGGTTTCTTCGGTAACAGTACCCTCTATTATAATAAAGGACCAGTCGGGATTTCTCTTTGAAAAGGCTGTTTTTACAGCCGAAGAAATTTGTAAATAGGAAACATTTTCAAAGCGTTTATCAATGGTTATGTAATAATTTATACATTCGGGGGAAATATCTGCATAGTCCTCTTTGTATTGAAGAAGCTCATCAGAAAAGGCAAAATAAATACCGCCGCCGAGGGTACTGTCTTTAGCAGGGAGTGTATCTCCCGTAGCATCTGCATTGTACCAGTTTGAATCAATTTTAAAGGCGGTCCAGGTGTGGCCTGTTTTGTCGCTGTCTTCTTGGGGTGAATAATGCTTTTCAATGATTTCTATTCCTGCAAGTCGAAGAAGTAAGGAATATCCGTTGGCAAAGCCGTCACAGTGGGTTGCACCTGTAATAAGCGAATCGTAAAGATAATTGTTTACCTTCATTTCATCCTCATCAGTATTGTCGTAAAGAAGATATTCCGTATTTTTTCTCAGGTGGGTATATAGCCTTTCTGCCTTATCAATATCCGAAAGACCGTCCGGCAAAGCGTTTACAATTTCCTTTGCCTTATCTATCGCCTCAAGCTTTTTATCAAACACCGATTTTTCGAAATTATATACCGTAATATAATAGCCCTCAAAGGAGGACTCAATTTCAAAGGGACCTATCTTTATGGGAATCAGACAGGTACAGTTCCCATAGCCGTAACGAAGATTTTGTTCAAGCAGAGGGGAGTCCAGAGCCAAAAACATCAGTGTATCAAAAAGGGACTCCACATCTTCAGACAGCTTTTTGTCCACAAGGATATTTGTATAGGAGTTTTCAAGGGCAAATTCGTAGGCGCGGTAAATTTTCTGCTGATTTGTGGAAAGAGCGTTATAATGCAGGTTGCTTCGAAGAGATGAATATTGTGACTGGGTTTCAAAAAGCTTGTTTGCATCAAAATACAATTCCTCGCTGTCCACAAAAAGCTCACCGTTTGAAAAGGCGATGTGATAACCTTTTTCTGCCTTTTTTTCTGCAAAAAAAGAAAGTAGAATATAAGAAAAATTGACAATAATAAGTAAAGAAAAAACGGCAATAAGCACACGGCTGACAGATTTTTTCATTTTTTCAACCCCAAAACATATTTATACGAAAATTATAATACAAAAACAACTCATTTTCAAGCAGACATTCCCTAGACCCTAGTCCCTAAAAAACAGTCCGAACTCTCCGTTGTGGCACCCTCCGTAAGGAAGGTGCCACAGTTATATTCGCCAAAGGCGAGTGATATTGCTTCGCAGTTATATTCGCTTCACAAGTTTTGGAGGCGGATATAATATCACTTCAAACTTTAGTTTTAAATATCACGTTTCGCAATAGCGAAATATATCACTCTGTGCGTAGCACAGGATATCACTAAAAATTGTAGAGGTTCAAACATATAGGTCACAAATTCAAATTTCAACCTGTTATTACCTAACAAAAAAACAGCACG
>CAJGBV010000009.1 GCA_904501755.1 Clostridiaceae bacterium
AATAGGGCAAAGCCTTATTTCGACTGCGAATTCAAAGAATTCGCAATCAATTACCAACGGTAATTGAACATATTCATTGAAATGATATCGAAGTTACCAAACTACGTTTTAAGACGTTGTTTGTAACATAAAGCCGATTTTTATCGGCTTTGTCGAGAAATTTAATAAATTTCTCGACATTCGATAATCATTATAATACTCTAGGATAAAAATCACAACCTACGTTGCGTTGAAACCCCTTGCCGAAGATACACAGGGTTGCAATATTACCACATTTGTAGTAAAATGAAGTTACGGTGAAAACCGAATTTAATTTTTGGAGAATGCTGTTTGAAAAGAAACAACACATTGGAGATTGTAGCATAACCGAGAGGTTTGCTATGATTCCGCAAAACCTCTCATAAGATTGCTTCGTCACAATATATTGGAGGTAAAATTAAAATGAACAATTTGACGATACGTTTGGAAACAGAAAAAGACTACAGAGCAGTAGAAGAACTTACCCGTGAGGCGTTTTGGAACGTCTATAAACCCGGTGCAGACGAACATTATTACGTACATCAGATGCGAAATCACCCCGACTTCATACCTGAACTTGCATTTGTGCTTGAACTTGACGGCAAGATTGTCGGCAACATTATGTACACGAGGGCTTGGCTTGAAGATGAGAATGGTGAGCGCAAGGAGATACTCTCCTTCGGACCGCTTTGCGTTGCACCTGAGTATCAGAGGCAGAAGCTCGGCAAAATGCTGATTGAGCATTCCTTTGAGGTAGCTCGCAAGATGGGCTATGATGTCAACATTAACTTCGGCAATCCGGGTAACTATGTCAGCCGTGGGTTCGTGAGCTGTAAAAAGAAGAATGTAAGTTTTGTAGTGGACGGTAACTTCCCAACAGCACTTCTTGTCTGTGAACTTATTCCCGGTGCGCTTGACGGCAAAAAATGGATGTATATCCCCAGTACCGCCGCCGATTGCTGTGAGGATACCGCCGCAGCCCAGGCATTCGACGCCACTTTCCCACCAAAGGAAAAGAAGTGGATGCCGAGCCAAGAGGAGTTCTATATCTATAGCCATTCTTCGGTAGCCCGATAAACGTAAAAAACGCCGCTGAGGAGTTTCGATTCCTCAGCGGTTGCTTTATCTTTTCTTATAAATTACAAGTTCAGGATTTTCGCCGTTTTCTTCATAGGTACAAACAAGTAAGAAATCCATATTTGCGGCGATACCGAAACAGCGATCACCGCCGAATTCACATTCAAGCTGATTGCCGAGATATGTTGCATTATCATCAAGAAATTTGACGGTTTGACCGTTTGGGAGGCGGTATTCAAGATTGACGTAACCGCCCACAAGCGCGTTGAGCTTTTCAACCTTTGGCATTCCTTCAATATGTAACTCATTAAATTCATTGATAAGTTGTTGCTTAAATTCTTCGAACTTTTCTGCACCGCCGAGGTATTTATACTGTTTCCAATAATCAAGTTTTGGGAGCATATTCTTCATATACGCACGAGCCTGCTCAGAAGAAAAGTGCTCATTTGCCATATTCTGCACGCAGACCTCTATTAAATCGTCCATATTATGATACATATATTCACCGTCTGCATAGCACCATTTGCAGTATTCTTCATTGAAAAAGCCGTCTTTTTCGCGACTTGTATTAGAATCTTCAAGAGGCATACCGCAACATTGACAAATTAGTTTTTGCGGAGAGCCGAGAAGCGTATTGATAGATACATCAAATAGTTTTGATAACAGTTTTAAAGTTTCAGTATTCGGTGTAGTTTCACCGTTTTCCCAACGAGAAACCGCCTGACGGGTTACGAATACTTTTTCCGCAAGTTCGTCTTGCGATAATCCTTTTTTAGTCCTGAGTTCTAAAATAATATCTTTTGTTTCCATATGCAAAACCGCCTTTTATCATTGTAATAGTATTATATCATCCTTGACAGTTAATCACAAGCAACACGCTGTTGCTGTTTTGGTCGATAAAGCATCACCACATAACTGTACCACCGTTGAGGAGGGGTGCGTGCCTGGGGTTGAACATAAGGTTTAAAGAGAGAGCAATTAGGAATACGAGTGCGATAAAGCAACCATTGACGATGAGTATTTTTGACATTTTATCCTTTGTTGCTTTATCGGTGAATATTACATAGTAGATAAAACCGACAATAGCACAAAAAATAAGAGAAAATCCGAAAGGTCGGCGCCAATAGATAGCGTAAAACACGCCCCACAGGCAGACAGCGGTCAGTATAAGGTAGACAAGAAAACGCACCGCTTTTGATTTTGCATCTACAAGGACGAGAACTGCGGGGATATACAACATTGAAAGTGCAAATCTCATCACGATGGCATCGTCAAGATAGATGAATATGTAACCGGTCATTATTCCGGCTACAAGTTCGATTAGGTATGTACAAACCATACAACTATTACTGCGGGACACGGTAGATTACCTCGCTTTCTATTAGATTACGGCAAGTCTTATCTGGAAAGTACGTTATGTATTTAGTGATTTGCCTTTGGGTGATACGATTTTCTATGATATAGTCGGTTATCAGTTTTCGCTTATACTCATCAAGAGTTTCGGTGTCAATACCATTCATCAGTTCCAAGAAGCATAGAACAGATGCGTTATGTTTATCAATTTTCGTTCTTGGTTTGCGGAGTGCTATTTGATAACCGCCCAACTTGACCTTGTGCAAATCTCGGCTTTCTTCATTGGTATAGATTTCGATAACTGCAGGTTTGAGTTTTGATATACCGAGTTCGTATTGTAGATGACTTCCTGAATAGTACCCAAAAACATTATCATCATCTTTTATAAATTTCTTTTCAATTACCTTTCTAGGATTAAAATGTGCAACTCCAAACGGAGTTGTTTTTGGTATGTAGTAAATACCTGAATCAAATTTAACCACTTTTCCGTCCTGACACAACTTTCTCAAATCTCTGCTGATTTGTTGAGGACACCAATTATTAAATTTTATTTCTGAAAACAGTATAGGTTTGTTATAACCGAATTCGGATAGCAATGTTTCATATAGGTTCATGAAATTCCTCCTTTTTGTGTTAATGAATTGAAGATGAGTGCCTAATTTCATTAACAGATTTTTCGACATTTTTTTGCATTAAAAAATCCTTAAAAAGTGCTCTAAACCCCCTTAAATACTGGATTTGTGTGTAGAAAAAGACCATACCCTCGTTTGTTGGGTATGGTCTTATTTTAACATCATCAGGTGCCATAGCAGCACCCATATTATTCTGATCCTTTATACCAAGATCGCATATTTTTCCTATACAAACCTTATCAATATACGGGCCTTTTCCATTCTTAGACAGAACCATTGCACCTGCACCTGTAACTGTCCATTGTGCCGTAGGGGTTCGCTGACTGCCGTATTCAAGAGGAAAACGATACTGTCTTTCGGCGGCACAGAAATGGGATGAAGCACAGCTCACACAATTATCTGCCCAACCGCTTTCTATCATCATACTATTAATAATTAAAGAAAGTGCCATTGTAGAACAGGCCCCGTATATACCGATAAAAGGTATACCAAAATCTCTTATTCCAAAGGAACTGCCGATACACTGATTAAGCAAATCTCCCGAACAAACCGTATTAGCATCAGACGGGTTAATCCCTGCTCTGTGTAAAGCGTTTGAAATAGCTATTTTCTGCAGTTCACTTTCTGCCTTTTCATAGCTATCTTCACCGAAAAGCGAATCCTCACTGATATAATCAAAATATTTACTGTAAGGCCCATGCCCTTCTTTTTTTCCGACAACCGAGCCGTATCCGATTATAATAGGCTTTGTTTCGAATTCTATAGTTTCTTTTCCTATTTTTTTAGCCATAAAAAATCCCCTGTCAAATAATAGTACAAATCTATTTTTTGCAGAGAGATTTTATTTATTCGTTCCTCCCTAACTAAACATTTACATCAAAACGGCAATGTGGTACAATGAAATAAAGCGAGGCGGTGTCATGAAATCTACTATTTTCACCAAGATTATAGATAAAGAAACAATAGAAGTTAACGAAAGCTTTGCTGTTGCAATAGAAAGGCTAAAACAGCAACAAGGTGTATGTCGTGAAACAGACAGCCGCCAGATTCCTTTGGAATTTTTCTGCCACGATGACGGAAGAGTTTGTGTCTGTATCCACAGCCGTCACAGACTAAGAAGAGAATATAACCGCTTATACAGCGTTGCAGGAGAGGTTATATCGGAAGAAGGTAAAACAAAGGTTATAATATACTCTCTTTACAGCAGAATAAATTTTATCTTCTCTATTATTGCGGCAGTTCTTTTCTTGCCATCAATACTGATATATGTTGTCTTTGCATATACAGCGGATGCCGTACCGTCCGCCATGACCTTATATGCGATAACATTTGGTATCGCGTCAATAGTTCTTTTCCTCTGGAACCACACAAGGCAAATCAAAAATAAAAATAGCGACTTAGAAATTATGAAAAACGAAATTATTAAAAGAGTTAAGGCTGTAGATAAATGGGATGATTAATGTAAAAGACTTGACCGTTTGGTCAAGCCTTTTGCATCAGAATAAAGTTGTTATCCAATAAATAATTCCATATACCACACTTGCCACTGTGCCATACACAATTACCGGTCCTGCTATTGTGAACAACTTTCCACCGACGCCGCGGACGAAGTCCTCTTCTGCTGTCAAGTTAGGACCCGTTAGTTTGAAAAACATTTACAATATAACGACGGTGTGATATAATTAAACAAAGGATGGTGTATATATGAACAACAAACTAAAGGCTATTACATTCAGCTATGATGACGGAATTACACAGGATATCCGATTAATTGAATTGCTTAATAAGTATGGACTAAAATGCACTTTCAATCTTAATTCAGAATTATTGGGCAAGAAAGGCATATTGAGCCGTGATGGACAGCGAATCTCCCACTATAAGATTCATCCTGAAGATGTAAAAAGCGTATATGAAGGACACGAGGTAGCAGTACATACCTTGACACATCCCAATCTTACCAAATTAACCGATACTGAGGTCATACGCCAAGTAGAACAAGACCGCTTGAACCTATCCGAATTGGTAGGATACGATATCATTGGTATGGCTTATCCCTGCGGCGGCATAAACAATGACGACAGAACTGCCGCGTTAATCCGCGAAAACACAGGCATAAAATACAGCCGTACAATCAGTAGCAATAACAGTTTTGAATTACAGGATAATTTATACCGTTTTAACCCGACTGTTTATCATATACGCTTTGATGAACTTATGAAGTTGGGACAGGATTTTATTGAACTTAAAGCTACCTCCCCACAGATTTTCTATATATGGGGTCATTCTTTTGAGCTGGACTATTATCCTGATTATTGGATAAGATTAGAAGAATTTTTCAAATTAATCAGCAATAGAGATGACATCTTTTACGGAACCAACAGTCAGGTGCTGTTGTAATGGATATATGGTTGATATTCACCTATTTTAAACACTACACATTCTTACGCCAAAATTTCACTTTTTTAAGGGCGTTTGAATAGTTCGGTTTATAACAACACGCTTTATTTCGTCATCCAAACGACTGAAATATTCGGAATATCCACCTACCCTAACCACGAGATTTTTATATAAATCCGGATTCTCATAAGCTTTTTCAAGCATTTCTGCAGTAACACAGGTTATTTGCATTTGTATTCCGCCAAGTTCCATATATGTTAATATAATTGATTTTAAAATTTCATTTTTAAAATCAGGCGTAATATTAAAGTTAAAAACAGGCACACCCAAAGCCGTTTTCAGGTCAAGGGATGTTACGCTTTTAAGCAATGCTGTATATCCTTTATTATCCTTTGCAAAAACAGCACCGAGAGAGTCACAAACAGGCATTCCTTTTTTTCTGCCATCAGGAGTAGCACCAATATTTTTACCTGCCATTGCCTGTGACATAAACTGTATAGATGCAGGTATAAAGCCTTGACCAAAATAGGTTTTTCTTCCCTCTAACATAGAAAATATACACGTTGATAGTTGATTTGAAAAAGCATTCACTTCACAGTCATCTATACCATAACATTTATTATGATTTCTCAATTCTTTAACAAAATCTTCACTACTATCTTTTAGCTTTATTAAAAATTCTTCAGGTGTATATTTTTTATTTGTAAACACTAAATCTTTAACTATTAACAGCGAATCTATAACGTTTATAAGTCCTGAAAAATTTATAATACTCCATTGATATCTTGCTCCGCCGTTATTGTAATCCAGTCCATTATCAATACAATCGTCCACAAGCAAAGTGCGCATAGGCAACGGATTATATTCAGACCTTTTTTGTTGAGATAAAGAAACTTCTTCGGTTACAATTTCTACCGTTTTTTCAACAGAATCTATATACATATCATAAAATTCATTAAAATCGGCACAATTTTCAAGATTATCATTAAGACATTTTTCAAATATCAGCAATAGATTTATACCCGCATCGAGAGAACCGACATTAGATAAACCGGCAAACATCGACTCAGTGCATCCACCACCGCAAAACTTTTTTAAATCCTCTTTTCTTACATCAAATCTTTCTTTAAGTCCATTAAGCAGCTTAGGATTATAAAAAGCCGGTTGCCCTGTGGAACCACGCACAAGACTAAACGCCTTTTCCCAGATTTCATCAGGTGTATTTTCATCTACAAACAGCTCTATCATTGGACGACGTCTGCCTTTTGCGGCCTCGAGGCACTGCAAAGTTAGTGGGTTGTAAACATTAGAAAGTGACATAGACCATCCATTATTTATATCTATATTTTCGAATAAATTTGCGAGAAGTTCGGTGACGTTTTCACCATCAAAATAAGGCAAAAGACCATCAGCCACACAGCCTAAATTATCACATCCGTCCAGATACAAAACAAAGTTCCAACAAACCACAGCCTCGTAAATATTTTCTGCAGGATGCATAGGAACCTTTTTAAGAGCTGATATAAGTTTTTTATCTGCATTAACATCTTCCAGATAAGAAACACAACGACCCACAAAAATCTTTATACCATCAAGGAGCAATTTAAGTCCCTCTTGCAAATCCTTATCCGCTATCTTCTCTATACGACTGTAATATGATAAAAAACCATCTTTAAGCACACGCTCATAATGCGGCATAGAATGTGTATACATATTCCCGCCAACTGCGTGCTCGTGGGGAACAGAAGAATACCATCTGCAAAAATTTGAAGTAATATAATTTTTACTATATTCATCAAGAGCAGATAAATCTACAACCATATTATTGATATAATTTACAGTGTTCATTTTTCCCGAAGGATAAAGAGGTTTGCCTTCATAAATCGGCAAATCAACAGTTTCGTAAAATTTACTAAGTGCTGCAGCTTTGCGATAAAACAATCCTCTGTCACTGTCCAAGAGTTTCTCTGCTATTAATATATTTTTATCCATAACATCACCCTATATAATTTTAATTTATTTTTCCGTAAAAACATATTGAAAAACAATAACATTATATGGTAAAATAATAACAAGAAGGTGTTGTTATGCGTTATGAAATTTTTGCAGATTCTACCAACCCCATATTAAATATTGTATCTGTCGGATACACTGAAAACCCCGATATATCCAAATATGGACCTGCTTTCAGGGACCAATATATTATACATTACTGTCTTTCAGGCAAAGGCTATTTTAACGGTGAACCGGTAACGCAAGGACAGGGTTTTTTAATAACTCCAAATATGTTTCAGGAATATCACCCCGATTTAAAAGACCCTTGGGAATTTATATGGATTATATCTAATGACGAAAAAATTTCCGACCTATTCAGCAAATACAAAACGATACAAGACACAAATATTTTCAACTTTTATAGTTTCGAAAAACTAAACAATTTAAAACAGTTTCTGATTAACTCTAAAAACAAAATATACTCTTCATATTTATTACTTGAGTTTGTTATTTCGGTCTTTAACGACAGTTTAAAAACATCAAACAGTATTCCAATTTCCTACACAAGTTCAGTTTATTTTGAAGCGGCAATAAACTATATTAACACTCATCCCAACACTTATGTAAAAAATCTGACGAACTTTTTAGGAATCACACAACCATACTTATATAAAATATTCAAACAAAAGACAGACCTTTCGCCCAAACAGTATATACTTATGGAGAAACTCAAAAAATCCAAAAAGCTACTAAAAGAAAGCAACCTTACAGTTACGCAGGTTGCAAGTGCTGTTGGATTTAGCGATGTATTGGATTTTTCTAAATTCTTTACTTCAAAAACAGGTTACTCTCCTCAAAATTTCAGAAAGAACAACTGATTTCAAATCATAAATTACTGATTTTTCAGAAATTCTTGACTTTAATTAATTATATCAATATAATTATTATGCAAAAATTTAAATATTTACGGAGATAAAAAATGTGGAAACAAAAAATCGGTATTTCTATAGGAAATAACTACGCTATACCTACAACTGAGGTAATAAAACTGATAAGAAACATTGGTTTTGACGCCATATCACCCGAATGGAGCGAAAAAGTTGATATGAAAGAGCTTGTTGAAACTGCCAAAGCATGTGGACTTTTTGTGCAGTCACTTCACGCCCCATTTCATAACGCTGACAAACTGTGGGATAATGACGTTTCTGTAAGCACACCTGCTAAAAACGAACTACTATCTTCATTGGACACTTGTATTAAGTTCAATATTCCGATTTTAGTTGTTCATACCTGGATAGGTTTTGATTATAAGTTTAGTGCCGAGGCACTAAATTTCAAAACTTTCGATGAAATTGTAGAATATGCAAAGCAAAACAACGTTAAAATAGCCTTTGAAAACACCGAGGGCGAAGAATATCTCTTCGCATTAATGGAACATTTTAAAAATAATGATACAGTTGGTTTTTGCTGGGACAGCGGACACGAAATGTGTTATAATCACTCACAGGATTTACTTGCGAAACTGGGTGACCGCCTTATTATGACACATATTAACGATAATCTCGGTATCAGCCGATTTGACGGCAAAATAGATTGGACTGATGACCTGCATCTGCTTCCCTTTGACGGCGTTGCTGATTGGGATTACAATATTCAGCGTTTAAAAAATTCTCGTTCTATGGACATTCTGAATTTTGAGCTTAATATTACTTCTAAACCAGACAGGCACGAAAATGATATTTACCGGCAGATGACATTAGAGCTTTATTTTACAGAAGCTTATAAACGCGCTTGTAAAATAGCGTATAAATATTCTTAATAATTTAAGGCTTGACCATTTCGGCCAAGCCTTTTGTGTTAAAATAAGGTTGTTATCCAATAGATAATTCCGTAAACAACACTTGCCACCGTACCGTAAACAATTACAGGTCCCGCGATTTTGAACATATTTGCACCAACGCCTAAAACAAAGCCCTCTGCTGCTGTCAATATAGGACACAGTGATTTGAAAAAATATTTACATTAAATCAGCGGTGTGGTATAATAAATTCAAACATCGCGAAAATCACAAAGTATGATATGATACTATTAAAAAGGAGAAAAAACAATGAGTGATATTATTAAACTCGATGAAGCAACCGCATTAACAGAATTGGGCCGAGGATTTCAAAATGCCCAAACACTTTTGGAAGATAAGGATAAATTAGAAGAGTTGTTCCAACGCCTTGAAAATAAATTGAAGGTAATTCCACATATCGGCGATAAACTTGCTGTTGCAGCATCAATGGCATCAATGGTAAAAAGCTATGTTAATAAAGAATACAGGCAGGTTCCTTTAGGCACCATAATTGCCGCAATCAGCGCTCTTGCATACATAGTTTCTCCTGTGGATTTAATACCTGATACTATTCCCGGCTTGGGTCATGTAGATGATGCAGCTATCGTCGTTGCATGTCTTAAACTTATTGAATCCGATTTAAACGAATATATCGAATGGAGAAAAAAGAACGGAAAAGAATTAGATGTATGATTAAAAGGCTCGTCATCCGGCGAGCCTTCTTTCATTAAAACAATGTTGTTATCCAATAAATAACTCCATAAATCACACTCGCCGCCGTACCATACACGATCACCGGGCCGGCGATGGTGAACATTTTTGCACCAACTCCTAAGACAAACCCCTCCTGTTTAAATTCTATTGCTGGAGAAACCACAGCGTTTGCAAAGCCCGTTATAGGAACGAGAGTTCCTGCTCCTGCGAATTTTGCGATATTATCAAACACCTTAAGACCTGTAAGAAGTGCCGCTAAAAAAATCAAGGACGCTGAGGTGAGCAAGCGTGCATTTTCTTCTCCGAGTTCCATTTTCATATAGACCTCAAATAACACCTCACCAAGAGCACATATAAAACCGCCTACAAGAAACGCAAATGTGCAGTTTTTTAGGTGCTTTGATGGTGGAGATGCTTTTTTTACCATAACTGAATATTCTTTTGCATTTGTACTCATAACAAAAACTCCTTTACTCTTATTCTTAGAGTAAAGGAGTTTTTTATACATTATTTTTCAATAAGTTCTCTGACTACACCGCCGATAACCTCAGCCATCCGTGCAAATCCTCTATCGGTAGGATGACATCCGTCAACCGTAAAATCAAGACGGTCAGAGCCAATAAAGAAAGAATTTCCGTCAACGAAATACACATTTTTATCTCCCTGAGAACGAGCAGTGAGATATGTATTCAGTATTATATCCTTGCGCGAAAGATCCCACTCGTCAGTATACTTTCTTGCATCAGGCTTTGTAACTATAATTATTGGTAAATCAGGGTTAGCATCCCTCATTATTTTATAAAAATCATAATGAGTATTTTTAAGATGCTCATCACTTGGAGCATTGTGGTCATAGTCCATTACAAACACTGACATATCAAGCTTTGAAAGATACTCCGCAAGACTTGGCTCACCCTTAGCATTTCCCGAAAAGCCGAAATTCATAATATTGATATCTAACATTCTGCCTATCTGATTAACGTAAGTCATACCGGGACGGGATGCTGCAAAGCCGTGAGTAATGGAAGAACCATAGAATACTACAGGTTTTTCGTATTTATAAGGTGTAGCCTCGCAAAGCTTTGCATCGTTTTGGAGTGCTATTTCTACATCAAATATTTCATTACCTGAAGGGAAATAAATAGTTATCTGACGCATTTTTTTATCAGCAAACTTCCTTATACCCTGATAACCCTCAAAGCCGTCCATAGAAGGAACAAAGCTTGAAGCATAGGTTTGCCCCATACCTTCATCAATATAAATATCAAAGCCTGTTTCATTAAGTCTTGTAACATGAGGGCTTGACAGAACGTGTCGTTTAAACTCGACTCTTATACCTACATACATAGAATCGGTAGCAAAACGCACCCTTGCACCCGCAGAAGCAGGAGATTTTGAGGCAACACCGCCGCTTATTTTAACGGCAATATCCTTAGGAATACGGTTATACGTATTCATCGGGTCAACAAGGCCGTAAATTTTAAACGGAGCTGTTCTTATATTATAGAACTTTGCGTCCTCCTCTTTAATATCAAGTCCTTCGCAGCAGTAACCGCTCCAGAGTTCACCCACATCAACTAACATAGATTAAAGCCCTCCAACAAGTTCCTTAAGATAATCTTTAAAATCTTCACCTATTTCCTTATGGTTAAGAGCAACCTCTACATTAGCTTTCATAATTCCAAGCTTATTACCCATATCATAACGGATACCTGTAAAATCAACACCAACCATACCCTCTTTAACAGCTATCTCACGCATAGCATCGGTAAGTTGAAGTTCTCCACCTGCGCCATAAGGGATACGGGAAAGAATATCAAAAATATCGGGTGTAAGTACACATCTGCCAAGAATAGCAAAGTTTGAAAAAATTTCTTCTTCCTTTGGCTTTTCAATCATATCAGAAACACCGTAAACATTCTCTTCGAGCTTTTCAACCTTTAAGGAACAATACTTTTTAACAAGCTCGGTTGGTACTTCTTTAATACAAACAGCACTCTTTTCATATTTTTCACTGGCTCTGCAAAGCTGAGCAATCGCAGGGTCCTCTCCAATAATTACATCATCGCCATACAGTACAGCAAAAGGCTCATTACCTACAAATTCTTTTGCCTGTAGCACAGCGTGTCCGAGTCCCTTGGTTTCTTTCTGACGGATATAATATATATTAGCAAGATTTGCAAGAGCCGCCAGTTCGTCGGCAGTATCATTTCTGCCTTTTGCACGAAGCTGAGCTTCCAGCTCAAAGGAATGATCAAAGTGGTCTTCGATAACACCTTTGCCTCTGTTTGTAATTATAAGTATATCAGTAATTCCTGCTTTAACAGCCTCTTCAACAATATACTGAATAGCAGGTTTGTCCACAATATTAAGCATTTCCTTAGGACAGGATTTAGATGCAGGAAGCACTCTTGTGCCAAGACCTGCAGCCGGAATTATAGCTTTTCTTATTTTCATATAATCAACTCCTTATTGTAAATTTTAACATACAAATTGATTTTTTTCAATATAAAAAGCGAACATTCCATGAATATTCGCTTTTAAAATTTATCTTTCTTCTCTGAAATAGTTAAGTCCAAGTCCCAAAGGCGGCTGATTTTCTTTCTTATCCATTATACTCGTTATAATCAGAACAACAATAGTTACTATATACGGAAGCATTTTAAACAGTTCTTTTCCCGCAAAGCTGACACCTGTTATATAACTGCTGGCGATATATAATGCACCAAACACAATTGAACCGATTATACCAAGATTGGGTTTCCATACTGTAAATATTACAAGAGCTATAGCAAGCCAACCGATTGCATCAATACAGTATTCCCAGTTGCCATGCAAATAATCCATTACAAAGGAAAGACCGCCAAGACCTGCTATACCGCAACCGATACAGGTAGCTGCATATCTGTATTTAGCAACATTTATACCAACAGCATCGGCAGTAGCAGGATTCTCACCTACACTTCTTAAATGAAGTCCGACACGAGTTTTGGTCAACACATAAGAGGTCAACAAGGCAATAATTATAGCAAGATAAATTAAAACGCCGTGAGAAAGAAAAATTTTGCCAAACCAGCCAAGGTCATCTGCAAAAGGCAGTGAAGTGGTGAAATATTTGCTTCCCTTTGTATATATAGGACCTGTTTTATTTATCATATAGTCTGAAAGACCTACACCAAAGGTAGTAAGAGCAAGGCCTGTAACATTTTGATTAGCGCGAAGAGTAACAGTCAAAAAGCTATACAAAAGACCCATTAAAGCTCCACCGATAAAGGTAGCTGCAATAGGTATTAAAATAGCTAAAACAGAAACAGCGTTTCGCTTAGCTGCATCAAGATACAGATATTCTGCATAGCATCCCATAGCAGCACCGACGCACATAACACCCGGAATACCAAGATTCAGATGCCCTGATTTTTCAGCTATTGTTTCACCTGTGGAACCGAAAAGAAAAGCCATACCGAGTCTTATAGCACTAATAATAAAGCTAAGCATTAGACATTCTCCTTTCTGTTTTTATTAACAACAATTTTATACTGTAAAAAGAATTCAGAACCTATTATAAAGAAAAGTATAATTCCCGTTACAATATCAGAAATAGCGTTAGGTATACGGAAATCGGTAGAAACCTGTTTTGAACCGATTTCAAAGAAAACAATTAAAAAGGAAGTAAATACCATATAAAGAGGATTGAATTTTGCAAGCCACGATACCATAATTGCGGTGAAACCACGACCGCCCGCTGTTGTAGTACTGATAGTATGGTTAGTTCCTCCAACAAGCAATAGTCCTGCAATACCGCAAATCGCACCGGAAACTATAAGGGTACGGATAATTACCTTTTTAACATTAATACCTATATACTTAGCGGTATTCTCGCTCTCTCCTACTACAGAAATTTCATAACCCTGTTTAGTATATTTAAGATAAATATATACAAGCACCGTAATAACAGCAACTATTATAATATTAAGCAAATAGTCCTTACCGGCAATAATTGGAAGACCAAATTGTGGCATAGGAGAAAGAACACCTGAGCCGCTTTTAACAAAATACTTAAGGAAAAATGCAATAAGCTGAATGGCAACATAGTTCATCATAAGGGTAAACAATGTTTCATTAGTGTTCCACAAAGACTTAAATATTGCAGGCAAAACAGCCCATATAATACCTGCTGTTACGGAAGCCAAAACCATTACTATTATTAAGACGGGCATAGAAAGCTTGTCACCGCAGAACATCATTACCATTACGGTAGCAAGACCGCCAACAAGAACCTGACCCTCAGCGCCGCAATTCCAGAAACGCATCTTAAACGCAGGAGTGACAGCAAGTGATATGCAAAGCAAAATAGCAACATTCTGAAGCAAGCTCCATATTCTCAATGCTCTCAAATCCACATTATTGGTTTTAATACCAAATGCACCATCAATCATTGACGCATAAACCTCTATCGGATTTTTTTGAGTCATAAGAGTTATAAATACAGCCGACACAATCAGCGCAGCTACTACGGCAGCAGCACGTATTAAAAGATTATAATACCACGCCATAGGGTCGCGTTTTACAATATGAAAAGGTACTGTTTTAATCTTTTTATTCTCTTTTCCCATTATTGTTCCTCCTTTTCATACTTATCTTCTGTTTTAGTCATTAAAAGACCTATTTCTTCCTTAGTAGCGGTTCTACCGTCTACAATTCCCGTCACCTTGCCCGAACCGATTACCATAATTCTGTCACACAGTTCTATAAGAACGTCAAGGTCTTCACCCACAAACACAACAGCAACTCCGTTTTCTTTTTGCTCATTGAGCAAATTATAGATTGTATAAGAAGCGCCTATATCAAGACCTCTTACCGGATAAGCGGCAAGTAAAACAGTAGGAGCTGAAGCAATTTCTCTGCCAACTAAAACCTTTTGAACATTACCGCCTGATAATCTTCTTACAGGGGTAGTTGCACCGGGAGTTATAACGTTAAGACTTTCAATAACATTCTCAGCCAAATCCTTTGGAGCTTTTCTTTCAAGGAATATGGAATGTCCGTTTTTATAGCTTCTGAGCATCATATTGTCAATTATATCCATATTGCCTACAAGACCCATACCAAGTCTATCCTCGGGAACAAAGGAAAGTCTAACACCCAAATCTCTGATTTGTATAGGTGTTTTATTTCTCAAGTTCTCAACTTTATTGGTTTTAGGGTCGTTATAGAAAATCTCACCGCTGTCAAGTTTTTGCAAACCTGCAATAGCCTCTAAAAGCTCTCGCTGACCACTACCTGCAATACCTGCAATACCAAGAATTTCGCCTGAACGAGCAGTAAAGGTAACATCATCAAGCACCTTTACGCCATCACGGTTTATACAGTCAAGGTCTTTTACAATAAGCCTGTCTTCAACATTATTAGGCTCACTGCGTTCAATATTCAAGGTTATTTTCTCACCCACCATCATTTCGGTAAGCTGAGCTTCATTGGTTTCCGCAGTATTAACAGTACCTATATACTCACCTTTTCTGAGAACAGCAACCTTATCAGACAGAGAAAGCACCTCATGTAATTTATGAGTAATGATTATAATTGACTTGCCGTCTTCCTTCATCTTACGCAGAACGTTAAAAAGCTTCTGGGTTTCCTGTGGTGTGAGAACCGCAGTAGGCTCATCAAGAATAAGAATATCTGCACCACGATATAGCACCTTGATAATTTCAACAGTCTGCTTTTCCGAAACACTCATTTCATAAACCTTTTTCTTTGGGTCAATCTCAAAGCCGTATTTATGAGCAATTTGAGCAACCGAAGAAACAGCCTTCTTTAAATTAAATTTTTCATTTAAGCCCAAAACAATATTTTCGGCAGCAGAAAAAACATCAACAAGTTTAAAGTGCTGATGAACCATACCTATTTTGTAATCAAATGCATCCTTAGGAGATTTGATTGACACTTCTTCTCCATTAATGAAGATTTGCCCCTCATCCGGATAATAAATGCCGGCAATCATATTCATAAGAGTAGTTTTACCGCTACCGTTTTCACCTAAAATTGAAAGTATTTCGCCACTGTTAACCTTAAGATTAATGTTTTTATTGGCTACATTATTGCCAAAATACTTACTGATATTAACCAGTTCAATAGCAACATTATTACTCATTTTATGCCTCCTGTACGTTAAATATTGAAAAAGCATCACTAATAATTTAGTGATGTTTTTTCAACATTTAAAAGAGTTTGGGCGAAGCAGATTAATGCTCCGCCCAAAGCAGAATAATTAGAATTTCTCGTTTAAGAGAGTAATACCGTCGATACGGAGATCGAAGTAAGGAGCTGAACGCTTGGTGGACTCTGTGAATACACCATTTTCAACAGCTTCGGTATCAGGTGTGAAAGCAGCATCGGTATCAACATCAGCGATGTAGGATGTTACATCAGCGCCATCCTTCTTAAAGCCGGTGAATACCTTTACAGAACCATCCTTAAGACCCTTAACAGCATTTTCGATAGCTTCAACAGTTCCCTCAGCAGCAACATCAAGGTTTACGCCGGTAAGAACTACAGAACCTTCTTCAATACCACCGCACCAGTCAGCAGCAATTGCCTCGCCCTTAGCAACGCATCTGATGATGTAGTTGTAATAAGGAGCCCAGTCAATTCTGGAGGATACGATAAAGGTTTCGGGACAAGCATCATAAGTGCTTCCGTTATAAGAAACGTTAGGAACACCTGCAGCTTCACAAGCAGAAGGAGCACCCATAGAGTCAGCGTGCTGAGAAATAAGAACGCACTTCTTAGCGATAAGAGCTTCAGCAGCATTCTTTTCCTCGGTAGCATCATACCAAGAGCCTGTGAACTGTACATCCATAGTTACAGAAGGACATACAGACTTAGCACCGAGATAGAAAGAGGTGTAACCTGAAATAACTTCAGCATAGGTGAAAGCGCCTACATAACCCATCTTAGCTTCTTCAGCCTTGATAGTGCCTTCGTTAATCATTTCATTAAGCTTCATACCGGCAGCAATACCTGCAAGGTAACGGCCCTGGAAAATAGAAGCAAAAGCGTTATGATAGTTAGCAAGACCCTCGGTGTGAGCCTTAGTACCTGTAGCATGGCAGAACTGAACCTCAGGGAATTCTCTTGCAGCCTGAATCATAAAGTCTTCATGACCGAAAGAGTTAGCAAATACAATTTTACAACCCTGACCAACAAGGTCTTTAGCTGCAACGTAGCACTCATTACCCTCAGGAACGTTTGTCTTAAGGATAACCTGCTCGTCTTTAAGCTTTAAAGTTTCCTGAACTGTCTTAACTGCATTAATGAAGTTAAGGTCGTAGGTCGAATTTTCATCATGTAAGCAGATGAAACCGATCTTGAAATCGTCAGCAATTTCATAGTCAACTGTCAATGCCTTTGCTGCGAGAGGTGATTCACTCATTCCAAGTGCGCCACCGTTCTGTCCGCAAGCTGCTAAGCTGAAAATCATAGCAACCGCAAGAAGAAGTGCAAGAATTTTTTTCATTTTGTTTTCCTCCTCACCCAATAGGGCAATTTTTTATTAAAACCGCAACATCACTGTTGGCGGAATTTAACCGAACTGTCTGTCATACTGTCGACAATCGCCAGAGATTCAACCCTCACGCCACTTTTTCTAAGTGCATCGCCACCGCCCTGAAAGCCTTTTTCAATAGCAATTGCAACACCCTGTGTAGTACCCCCTGCTTGTCCAACAATATCCATAAGACCATTAAGGGCATTACCAATAGCAAGGAAATCGTCGATAATAAGAATTTTTTCACCTTTGTGTAGATGCTCCTTGCTGACTATAACCTGATAAACCTCTTTATGAGTATAAGATTCAACTTTAGAGGAATATACATCAGCAAGAATATTGGTGGTTTTATTCTTTTTAGCAAAAACAACCGGCACGTGCATATAGGCGGCAGCAGCCACTGCTATAGCAATACCGGATGCTTCTATAGTAAGTATCTTATCTATTTCGGTGTCGGCATAAAGACGCGCAATTTCCTCTCCCATAGACATAAGGAAATCAACATCAAGCTGATGATTAAGAAAAGAAGAAACCTTAAGAATATTTCCAGGATAAACCTGTCCCTCAGCAAGTATTTTTTCCTCTAACGCCTTCATCAAAACAATCCTCACTTTTATAATTTAACAAAACCATTTTATCATTCAAAGCGAAAATTGTCAATACTTGTCACCAATCTTTTATTAATTATATTTACATTATTCAAGAAGAGTTTTCTTTGCCGCCTGTAATGTTTTGTTTGCTATATTCATAGCACTCTTTCTACCGCTTCCACCTCCCTCTGCTACCACAACGAAAGCAAGAGGCAATTCGCTATCCTTACAAAAACCTATAAACAAGGAGTTTTCCTTATCCTGACCTACCTCTGCAGTTCCTGTTTTAGCACAAACATCAAGGGTGCCAAAGGTAGCTTTGCCGTAATTATCCTTTACGGCAAAATCCATAAGAAGTGAAAGCTTTTCGGCTGTTTCCTTTTTTATCATAGAAATGGTTTTAGGATTTGCTTTATATGTGATATATCCCGAAGAATCTCTTATACAATGCACAAAATACGGTTCCTTGTACTCACCGCCGTTAGCAATAGCACTTACCATACACAGATACTGGACGGGATTCATAAGATTTGTATACTGTCCTATTCCCGACCAACCAAAATCAATATTTCTTGCATCCTTTACTGTGTACGAGGACTTACCGCAAGCAATGTTGTCTATATAAAAGGTTTTATTAAAGCCGAACATTTCGGCATATTTAGTCATTGTATTTTTTCCCAAATTTAAAGCAGTATTTGAAAAGAAAGAGTTACAAGAATGAGAAAATGCCCGTTCTAACACTACAGTTCTGTGTTTACCCATACAGGAAAGAGTTTCATCCTCAATCACCGTTCCGTAATTGCAAAGCTGAGTTTTTTCATAAGCTTCATTACCTAAGGTTTCAATAGCCGCCGCTGCAGTAACTATCTTAAAGGTGGAACCGGGTGTGTAGCTGGAAGAAATAAATCTGTTTACAAAAACACTGCCCAGTTCTCCATTTTTGGCTTTTTCGTATTGATTTATGTCCTTAATATCATAGGTGGGGGTACTTACCATACATAAAACTTCACCTGTTTTGTAATTACATACTCCCACACAGCCTGCCGAATCGCCAAGCGCTTTCATTGCGGCAACGCTTATCTGACTGCTTATGGTAAGCTCTGCACTGTTCCCCTTTCCCGACAGGGTATATACTCCGTTTATATTGGAATAGCCTACCAATTTATCCCGCCAGGCATTAGTAACACCCGTACTTACAAACCCTTCGTGGTCGCCTGCAACGTGTATTGTAGCCTTACGAATATCACTGCTTTCATTATATACTCTCACCGAGTCAACGGTATCGGAAAGCATAACACCTTCCCTGTCTGTTACGGCCCCTGCATTAGACAGCATACCCGAATGATAAATATGCTGATTTGTCTGATAAAAAGCCCAGTCCTTTCCTTTACGGAAGAATCTGAAAACAAACATTCCCACGCCAAAGGCAAAAAGCAGAACAATAGCATACATAGTTCTTTTTCTTATTTTATGCCTATTCATCTCTTCGCCTTCTTTCAGAAAGTATTATATGCTCATCCCTGACAGCTGCCCTGAAGAATGCAACAAGCATTATACAGGAAATAAGCGATGAACCGCCGTTGCTTATAAACGGTAGGGTAACACCTGTAAAGGGAAGCATATCAAGAGAACCGAAAACATTAAGTGATACCTGTGCAAGAAGCATAACCGCCGCCGCACAGCAGGTAACAGAATAATAACGGCTTGAGGACACCGTCAGAGATTTTACTGCATAAAGCATAAGCATCACAAAGAAAAACAGTGCACAAAGACCTATAATCAGTCCCCATTCTTCCACAATAAGACCAAATACTATATCGGTGTCATAAGCGGCAACCTTTACAAGAGTTCCCTCTCCGCCGCCTACACCGAAAAATCCACCTGAAGCGGCACTTATCATAGTTCTTGTCTGCTGATAACCACTGTCTGCCGCGTGCTCAAACGCCTTTCCGAAGGAGAAAAACCGCTTTGCAACATAAGGGAAGAAAAGCATAACCGCACCACCTCCCACAAGTGCCGCACCGCCGAAGACATAAAGCAGCTTAAAACTGCAAAACCTTATAAACAGGATTACCGCAAGGGTAACAGCATAAATAAGTGCAGTGCCGAAATCACTGAGGTATGCAAGTGCACCCAGACAAAACAGGGCAAACGCCACAAAGGGTGCCGCATCCTTCTTGCTTGACAGCTTTTCAGCACAGGCACCGGATATGAAAATAAGTATTACCTTTATAAGCTCGGAAGGCTGAAAAGAAAAGCCTGCTATTTTAAGCCAGTTCTGTGCTCCGTTATAAACCACGCCGAAAGCCATATTAACAGCAAAGAAAGCTATACCAATAATAAGGGCGATGCCCTTAAAGCCCATAGCTCTTTTGGGAACTTCTATAAACTTTGCAAGAAGAATGGACGCTATTACGCCGATTGTAAGACAAATAAGCTGCTTGATTACAGAAGTAACGGTATTATGAGCTACCACAGTAAAGCCTAATGTAACGAGAAACATTACGGGAATTTCAAGAAATGCGGCAAGAAAACGAGTAACAAGCATATATACCCATTCGCTTAAAATAACTGCAGAAAAAGTAAGTATTAACACAAGTACCTTTGACGGATAAGCAAACAGAAGAGAAATAAGCATAAAAAGCTGAATAATATTAAGACAGGCAAAAGCAACTGCTTTTTTGCCTGTATCCTTTCCCGAAGCCTTCCCCTTTCCGTTTTTCACTCGCACAGAAAATTCTCGTTCCCCCAGTGTAACCAAATCATCAGGAGCAATTCGGGTTTCGTTTTTAATATTCTTACGGTTAACCGCCACCTTGTGCTTGTCCACAGGGCGTACAGTCATATAATTATTCGAAACAGACAAAACAGTATGACGAGGTTTGGCTCCATCTAAAACAATATCACACTGACTGTCAGAGCCTATAAGATACTCACCGCTTCCGATAACCGTTTCTTCCATATCATCGGTAAGCAATATAAGCTTATAAGGCTTAACCCTCTTTTTTAGCAGTCCGTAAGCACAAATACCAAACATAATAACCGAAAGAACAGGAAGTAAATAACGGGTAATAGTAATAAAAGCACGTATATAAAGCTCCATATTCTTCATATCCTTTCGGTTCGTTTTTTACTATTATACTATATTCTGCCGTTTTTCACAAGAGTAAAGAAAAAGCGGCTGTCAAAAGCTTGACAGCCACCGTTTTGTTATTCTGTAATCAGTGCATATTTTTTTGCGTATTCTTTATACTTATCGGCAAAGTCAGTATTCTCGGATTTAACCTTATGCAGATACTCGTGAACCTCGAGGCTGTCGTGGGACATCTCAAGAACACAGCCTGCTATATTTGAGCAGTGGTCAGAAACACGTTCCAGATTGGTCAGGATATCCGACCAAACAAAGCCTGCTTCGATTGTGCACTCACCCTTTTGCAAACGCACTATATGACGGGCACGAAGCTGATTCTTAAGGGTATCAACCACCTGTTCAAGCGGTTCAACCTGTCTTGCGGCAGCAAGGTCATTATTTCTCAGTGCCATATAAGCAAGACCGAGGATTTCCTCTACAGCAGCAGAAATAGTTCCTATTTCACGCATAGCACCTTGGCTGAAAACCATTTCCTTATTTCTGATTTCCTCAGCAGACTCAAGCAGATTTACCGCGTGGTCGGAAATTCTTTCAAGGTCGCCTATGCAAAACAGAAGCTTACTTGATTCATTGGAGTCCTTATCATTCATTGGATAGGTGTTCAGTTTAACAAGATAAGAACCGAGTATATCTTCATAGTGGTCGGCTCTGCCCTCCTCTTCTCTGATTCTGTTTGCTGTATCGGCATCATATTTATCAAGGAGCAAAAGAGAATCTCTGAAGGCGGTAATTGAAATTTTAGCCATTCTGTTGGTAAGAACTCTGCATCTTTCAATAGCAACGGCAGGGGTTGTCATAAGACGCTCGTCCAACTCGGTAACATCCTCATCATCATCCTTTTTAGGCTCTTTGATGATAATGTAGGATATTTTTTCAAGAAGTGCTGAAAGCGGAAGCATAAGACAGGTACACAGTACATTAAATACCGTATGAACTATAGCAATACTGAGCTGATTTGCCGCTGTATTTACAAAAGCGAAATTAAGGAAGGAATTTAAAACAGTAAACACAGTCAGCAGAACCACAGTTCCTATTATGTTAAAAAACAGATGAACAATGGATGCTCTTCTTGCGTTACGGTTTGTACCTACCGAGGAAATAAGTGCCGTAACACAGGTACCGATATTCTGTCCCATAATTATGGGGATAGCAGAGCCAAGTGTAACAGCTCCCGTTGAGGAAAGAGCCTGCAAAATACCAACAGATGCAGAAGAGGACTGAATAATACCTGTAAGAATTGCACCTGCAAGAACGCCCAGTATGGGATTCGAGAACATTGTAAGTATGTTTGTAAACTCAGGTACATCCTTAAGACCTGCAACAGCTGCTGACATTGCATCCATACCAAACATAAGAGTAGCAAAACCAAGGAAAATTACACCTATATCCTTTTTTCTATTGCTCTTTGCCATCATATAAAGAATAATTCCGATAAGAGCAAGAATAGGAGTAAAGGAGGAGGGTTTAAGAAGCTTTATATACCAGGCATCGCCCTGAATTCCGGTAAGACTTAAAAGCCATGCAGTAACGGTAGTACCTACATTTGCACCCATTATAACATTAATAGCTTGCTTTAGCGTCATAAGTCCCGAGTTAACAAAGCCAACTACCATAACCGTTGTAGCAGAAGATGACTGTATAACCGCTGTAACGCCAAGACCTGTAAAAAAGCCCGCCATTTTACCTGTTGTAAGTCTGCCGAGCAGGGTTTTTAGTCCATCACCCGCACTCTTTTCAAGATACTGTCCCATAAGGTTCATTCCGAATAAAAACAGACACAAACCGCCTATAAGGGATAAAACATCAAATAAATCCATATTAATCACTATATCCTTTCTTTCGGGTCATCAGACCGACAGATTAATATTAAACCGACTTTATTAAATCCAAAACCTTTTTAATGTTAAATGTATATTAAATAGCACCGAATACAACAGTAATTTCAGTGCCCACACCTACTTCACTTTTAAGGGTTAAGGAAGCACCGTGGAAGTTTGCGGCATGCTTAACAATAGAAAGACCTAGTCCCGTACCGCCAACAGCCTTTGAATGACTTTTATCAACTCTATAAAATCGCTCAAAAACTCTGGATTGATGGGAAAGCGGTATACCTATGCCCGTATCAGAAACACTGATATATACATTTGAGAAGCTGTTTCTCCCTACATTTACAGCAACCTCTCCGCCCTCTATATTATATTTTATTGCGTTGTCACAAAGATTATATACCATCTCGCAAAGAATATTTTTTACACCGTTTACAAATATATGTTCTCCCTTTGCGGAAATTTTCACATTTGCCTTCTTTGCCACTGCACCAAGCTCATCTACCGTTTCCTTGCAAATTTCAAGTAAATCCACATTTTCACTTTCAAGCTTAACACTGCCCTCATCAAGCTTTGACAAACGGATTATATCATTAACAAGCTCAAGAAGTCTTTGCGCTTCCTTATATATATCCGCAGAAAACTCCCTGATTTTATCCCCTGAAACAAAGCCGTCACGCATAAGCTCGGCAAAACCCGAAATAGATGTAAGGGGTGTTTTTAGCTCATGGGATACATTTGCGGTAAACTCTTTACGCAATTCCTCACGCTGTCTTTTTTCCGTAATATCCATAATAATAACCACAGCACCCACGACCTGACCGTTGCTGACCACAGGACTTGAAATCACTTCACAGCACTGCTGGTTACGGAAAGTATATGTTTCGCTTCGCTGTCCCGCAAGAGCCTGTGCCACAGCCTGCACTACCTCATTAGCACAGTGAGTAAGAGCAATTGTCTGCTCCTCCTGCTCACATAAAAATTTCACAGCACTTGTGTTGTGTGAAATAATCTGCATTTTATTATCAACAAGCACAAAGCCTTCACTCATATTCTCGGTTATTGTAAAAAATTCTTTTTTACTTGCTCTGAGCTGTTCCTTTTGCAAAAAAATCAACTGACGTTGAGCCTTTATATGCTCAATTAAAAAGACAAGCTCCTTAAAGGTATGGCAGTCTTCAGGTTTATCAACATCTATTTTTTCAATACCGTCAAGTATTTTTTTGCAAATAAAAAATGCCGTTACCCCGCTGACAACGGTGTATGCGGCAAATAAATACAGAACGGGATAAACAAGCGCAAAAATAATATCCTGAACCGAAATTTCAGGAAAATAAATTTTATTGAAGGTATATAAAGCAACAACGGAAATAAGAAAAGAAACTGCACCAGCAATAAATACATATTTATATATCAGTCTTTTCATTCACTGTCACCTATCTTATAGCCTATGCCCCTGACGGTTTTTATAAGCTTTCCTGCATCTTTAAGCTTCGAGCGCAGAGTCCTTATATGAACATCCAGCGTTCTGTTTTCAATTTCAAAGCCATAACCCCATATTTCATCCATCATATCATTTCTGGAAACAACTATATTTCTGTTTAATAAAAGCATTGTAAGTATCTCAAACTCTTTATATGTAAGGGAAATCTCCTCGCCGTTCACCTTTACAATATGCTCCTGTGGACAGACATAAAGTCCCTCTATATTATAACTGTGCGGTTTTTTCTGAGGAGTACTGCGACGCAACACAGCCTTTATTCTTGCAACTAGCTCCATCATACCAAAGGGCTTGGATATAAAATCGTCAGCTCCCATATCAAGACCTATTACCCTGTCATACTCACTGTTCTTGGCAGTCAGCATTATCACAGGTATATCCCTTGTTTTTAAAGAGGCTTTCAGTCTTTTTAAAATGGAAATACCATCTTCAATTGGTAGCATTATATCAAGCAAAATTAGCTGAGGAAGCTCCTTCTCCACAGCCTCATCAAATTCATTTGGAACACAAAAGCCCCGAGCCTCAAAGCCCTGTGACTGCAGTGTATATACAACAAGCTTCCTTATACTGTCATCGTCTTCTAAAAGATAAATCATACTTTTCTCCGAATTTTAAAATGTTAATATCAGTATACCAAGTTTATGTAAACTTTAAAAGCCAAGCGGTGTTAAATGTATGTTAAATCAGTATTAAAAAGTGATTTTCATTTCAAAAACCTTTTTACCGTCTTTAGTTATATAAATGTAGCTCTCATTGTCTGCATCAGCTCGGTTGCAGATTAGCTTTTCCCCTTCTCTGCACTCACCTATATAATGAACCTCCATAACAGACGGGTCCCTTGCACAAAGCTCATCTACTGTAAACAGATTCATTGCCATTCTTATATATTCAATATTATTGACGTGACGGGACATATCTATATCCTGTGAACGAACGGTATGCTCATAGGTATTAACAACGGTCTCAGGAATAATGAATTTTTCAAAATCCATTCCCTTAATATCATTATTTTCTGCAAGCGGCAGACAGGTATCTGTTAGTCTTTTAACCCTGTGAGTATCGCAGTCAAGGATACACAGCTCCTGAGTTCCAAGGGCAAGAAGCTCATTTTCACTGGAAAGAATTTCTGTAATTACATTAACTCTTATTCTTCCGTCATCATTGCTTTTTGCCTTAACAACTACCTCTTCATCCCAGTGGGGCTTTCTGTAAACTTTCAGCTTTGTTTTGGTAACTGCCCAGTAAGCGTTATTCTTTTCTTTAAGGCCCCTGTTACCCACACCCTGTGCATCAAAGCCCGAAATCATAGCATTCTGTAAAAGATAGAAAAACTGGTAATTTCCAAGGCGTACTGTATAGTCGCTGTATTCGGCAGTTATATTAAACTTGTTTTCATAAATCATAATTTGTTATCACCTTAAATTAAATTATACTGTTTTTTTAAAATTTTTCAAGTTTTTTGAAAAAAGATATTGACAATTCAACTTTTTTGCGTATAATTAGATTTAGAATAATTCTAATTTTAAAGCGAGGCTATTTATGGCAACAAAACAACGCTCACTTATTCTAAATATCGTCAAAAATATGCAAGGGCATTTATCAGCTGACGAAATATATATTCTTGCAAGACAGGAAATGCCGGGTATAGCCCTTGCTACTGTGTACAATAACCTTAACGCTTTATACAGTGCAGGCGAAATCGGTAAGGTAAAAATTCCCGATTCGGCAGATTTATACGACCGCTCCCCTACCATTCACGAGCATCTTATATGTAAAAACTGCAAAGCGGTAACCGACCTTTTATTACCTGATATACGCCGTTACATCGAAGAGTGTATAAACGAACCTATTTTGTCCTATAATCTCAGTATTGACTATATATGTAAAAAATGTAAAAATAATCTTGTCATTAACCGTTAATTCGGTTATAATATAAAAAATAAATTTAAAGGAGATATAACTTATGGAACTTAAAGGAACAAAAACCGAAAAGAATTTACAGGCTGCTTTTGCAGGAGAATCACAGGCAAGAAACAAGTACACCTACTTTGCTTCTGTTGCTAAAAAAGAAGGTTATGAGCAAATAGCTGAGCTTTTCCTCAAAACCGCTGAAAATGAAAAGGAACACGCAAAACTCTGGTTTAAAGAACTTGGCGGTCTTGGTGACACAGCTGCTAACCTTCTTGCTGCCGCTGAGGGTGAAAACTACGAGTGGACCGATATGTACGAAACCTTTGCTAAAGAAGCTGAAGAAGAAGGCTTTACTGCTCTTGCTTATAAGTTCAGAGCTGTTGCAGCTATCGAAAAAGCTCACGAAGAAAGATATCGCGCTCTCCTTAACAATGTAGAAACCAAGGCTGTTTTCGAAAAGAGCAGTGTTACTGTTTGGGAATGCCGTAACTGCGGTCATATCGTTGTAGGTGTTAAGGCTCCTGCCGTTTGCCCTGTTTGCGCTCATCCCCAGTCTTACTTTGAAGTAAGAAAAGAAAATTATTAATACGCTACCCAGACAACTTAATATATACCCGTAAATATAAACGGCTGTTTAGCCGTTTATATTTTTTTACCTAAATTCATATTTATAGAAAAATACACAAAATTCCCTCATCTTTTTTGCTTTATTTTTATATGTAGATTTCTTGACATATATAGTTAAATAATATATAATAAGGTCATAACAATTTTAAAAGCTTTTTGCAACTGACGGATAAGCGGTTTACCGCGTGGAAGCATTAAGTGTTTTATATGTCGACCGTCTGGGCAGTTCCGCATTTTAATGGGACTGCCTTATTTTGTATAAAAGCAGATAGGAGAAAGCTATGAAAAAAGTTGGAATTCTTATGGGAAGTGACAGTGACCTTCCTGTTGTATCCAAAGCAATGGACACTTTAAAGGAACTTTGCATTCCCTTTGAGGTGCATGTGTATTCTGCACATCGTACTCCTAAAGAAGTACGTCAGTTCACCGAAAATGCAAGAGCCAATGGTTTTGGTGCTATTATCTGCGCCGCCGGTAAAGCTGCTCATCTTGCAGGTGCCGTTGCTGCCGCCACCACCCTACCTGTTATCGGTATCCCCGTTAAGTCCTCTACACTTGACGGACTTGACGCGCTTCTTTCCACAGTTCAGATGCCCTCAGGCATTCCCGTTGCTACCGTTGCTATTGACGGTGCTGCAAATGCCGCTCTTCTTGCCGCTCAGATTATTGCTACCTCTGACAGCGCCCTTGCGGACAAGCTTGATAAACAAAGAGCCGATGCTGCCGCAAAGGTTCTTGAAAAAAACTCGGCAATAGAAAAACAGTATATGTAAACAATATTTCTCCGAATTTATATTCGGAGAATTCGTTGTTTTTAAAAGTATAAAAAAATAAACAAAATACCGCCGTATCCTATAAAAAACGGCAGAACGGAGTATATTTATGAATAGTAGTTTTAGTGAGAGTTACAAAGCAGCAGGCGTTGATATTACCGCAGGCTACAAATCTGTAGAGCTTATGAAAAAACATATCAACCGCACAAAAAACGAGGGTTGTCTTGATGATGTAGGAGGTTTTGGCGGTTGCTTTGGCCTTGACCTTACAGGTATCAGCGAGCCTGTTTTAGTTAGTGGTACCGACGGTGTAGGTACCAAAATCAAACTTGCAATGCTACTTGACAAGCACGACACCATTGGCATTGACTGTGTTGCTATGTGTGCTAATGATATTATCTGCTGCGGTGCAAAACCCCTTTTCTTCCTTGATTATATTGCCTGTGGTAAAAACTATCCTGAAAAAATAGCCGAAATCGTAGGCGGTGTTGCTGAGGGCTGTGTTCAGGCAGGCTGTGCTCTTATAGGCGGTGAAACCGCAGAGCATCCCGGTCTTATGCCTGAAGATGACTATGACCTCGCAGGATATTGTACCGGTGTTGTTGATAAATCTAAAATTCTTGATAAAAATTCCGTTAAAGAGGGCGATGTTATTGTAGCACTCGCTTCTACAGGTGTTCATTCCAACGGTTTTTCTTTAGTTAGACGTGTATTTGATATTGAAAATGCAGACCTTAAGACTCCTATTGCCGAGTTAGAGGGTAAAAGTCTTGGTGAAACACTGTTAACCCCTACCAAAATGTATGTAAAGAGTATGCTTGCTCTTATGAAAGAAGTTAATGTTAAATCCGTTTCCCACATAACAGGTGGCGGTTTCTATGAGAATATTCCGAGAAGTCTTCCAAAAGGTTATGGTGCTAAAATCAAAAAGAGCGATGTAAGAGTTCTGCCCATATTCAAGTACATAGAGAAGGTTGGCAATATCCCCGAAAGAGATATGTTTAACACCTTTAATATGGGCGTCGGTATGATTGCTGTTGTAGATAAAGCTGATGCAAATAAAGCTGTAGAGATTTTAAATGCAAACGGCGAAAACGCATATATACTCGGCGAAATCGTCAAAAGCGAAAAAGAGGTAGAATTATGGTAAAAGCCCGTATAGCTGTTCTTGTATCAGGTGGCGGCACAAATTTACAGGCGCTTATTGATGCCCAGAAAAGTGGGGTTATAAAAAGCGGTGAAATAACCCTTGTTATTTCTAATAAGAGTGACGCTTACGCCCTTACACGTGCAGAAAATGCAGGAATAAAAACCCGTATTATTGAAAAAAAGGGAAACGTTAATTTTGAAGCTGATATAATCAAAGCCTTACAGGAAAACAAGACCGACATAATCGTTCTTGCAGGCTTTATGTGCATCTTAAGCGAAAGCTTCACTTCCCTTTTTGAAAATAGAATTTTAAATGTTCATCCTTCTCTTATCCCTTCCTTTTGCGGTGAAGGCTTTTACGGACTAAAAGTTCACGAAGCCGCACTCAGCTATGGTGTAAAGGTTACAGGCGCAACTGTACATTTTGTAAATGAAATTCCCGACGGCGGAAAAATCATTCTTCAAAAGGCAGTAGAAATCGAGGAAGGCGACACACCCGAAATTTTACAAAAGCGTGTTATGGAGCAGGCTGAATGGATTATACTTCCACAAGCTGTAGAGCTTGTGAGTAAAACCTATGCAAAGGAGTAAACACTATGAGCAACATTTTTAATTTAGAAGAATTACTTAAAAACAATTCCTACCCCGGTAGAGGTATTGTAATTGGAAAGTCAACCGACGGCAAAAGTGCACTGATTGCCTATTTTATTATGGGTAGAAGTGAAAACAGCCGTAATCGTATTTTCGAAGAATTTGAAAACGGTATGCGTACAAAGGCTTTCGATGAATCAAAGCTTATTGACCCAAGCCTTATTATTTACAATCCCTATCTGGCATACGGTGATATTGATATTATCACCAACGGTGATCAGACCAACACTATTTATGATTTTGTCGTTAATGACGCAAGTGATCCCTTTGCATTTGAAGCAGCACTTAACACAAGAGAATTTGAGCCTGACTCTCCAAACTTCACTCCAAGAATTTCAGGTATCTGCTATTACGATTTTGATAAACAGGATTTCATTTATAAAATGTCAATTCTCAAAAGTGCAGACGGAAACCCTGAGGTTTGTCAGAGATACACCTATTCCTATGCTCCCCTTTCTTCTAAGGGACACTTTATACACACATATAAATGCGACGGAAATCCTATTCCATCCTTCTACGGTGAGCCCGAAGCAGTATTACTGCCCAACAGTGCAAAAGAACTTGCCGATATGATATGGTCAAGCCTTAACGAAGATAACAAGGTATCTCTCTTTGTTCGTCAGGTTTCTCTGGAAAACGGCGAGGCTACCAACATTATAATTAACAAAAACAAATAATCGGAGGCACATTATGAAAGAATTTGAACTTAAATACGGCTGTAATCCCAATCAAAAGCCTGCCAAAATCTTTATGCACGATGGCAGTGAACTGCCTATAGAAATATTAAACGGCAGACCCGGATACATCAATTTCCTCGATGCTTTCAACTCATGGCAGCTTGTAAAAGAGCTTAAAGAGGCTTTAGGTATGCCTGCGGTTACCTCCTTTAAGCACGTAAGCCCCACCTCTGCAGCAATCGGACTTCCCCTTTCCGATAAGCTTAAAAAGGCTTGCTTTGTAGACGATATTGAGGGACTTGACGATTCTCCCCTTGCCTGTGCTTATGCCAGAGCCAGAGGCACCGATAGAATGTGTTCCTTCGGCGACTGGGTAGCACTCAGCGATGTATGTGATGTTACCACCGCTCTTATGATTAAAAGAGAGGTTAGCGACGGAATTATTGCTCCCGGCTTTGAGCCTGAGGCTCTTGAAATTTTAAAATCCAAGAGAAAAGGCACATATAACATTGTTAAAATCGACCCCAACTTTGTTCCTGCTCCTATTGAGCATAAACAGGTTTACGGTATTACCTTTGAACAGGGAAGAAATGAATTTAAAATCAATAAAGAACTTCTTTCAAATGTAGTTACCGACAAAAACGAAATGCCCGAAAGCGCTATTCGCGACCTTATCATTTCTCTTATTACACTTAAATATACCCAGTCAAACTCTGTTTGCTTTGCAGTAGACGGACAGGCTATCGGTGTAGGTGCCGGTCAGCAATCCCGTGTTCACTGTACCCGTCTTGCAGGCGGCAAGGCTGACACATGGTTCTTACGTCAGCACGATAAGGTATTAAATCTGCCTTTCAAGGATACCCTTGGCAGACCTGACAGAGATAATGTTATTGATGGATATATTAATCAGAACGAAGAGGATGTTTGTGCTGATGGCAATTGGCAGAAGTATTTTACTGTTCAGCCTGAGCCTTTCACTATGGCAGAGCAGAGAGCCTACCTTGACACTATAAGCGATGTTGCTCTGGGCAGTGATGCCTTCTTCCCCTTTGACGATAATATCGAACGTGCTAAGAAAAGCGGTGTTTCCTACATTGCCCAGCCCGGTGGTTCTATAAGAGATGATGTTGTTATAAATTGCTGTAACAAATATGGTATCTCTATGGCATTTACCGGAATGCGTCTGTTCCATCACTAATTAAAGCGAGGACAAAAATATGAAAGTAGCTGTTATAGGTAGCGGCGGAAGAGAGCATACAATTATTAAAAAACTTAGCGAAAGCAAAGAAATCACACAGCTTTACGCTATCCCCGGAAACGGCGGTATGAGTGAAGCTACTCTTGTTCCCATTCCTGTTACCGATATTGATAAAATATGCGAATTCGCAAAAAACGAAAAAATCGACTATGTTGTAGTAGCTCCCGACGACCCGCTTGTTGCAGGTATGGTGGATGCACTGAATTCTGTAGGTATTGACTGTTTCGGCCCCGATAAAAAGGCGGCAATAATCGAAGGCAGCAAGGTATTCTCTAAGGACCTTATGAAAAAATACGGAATTCCCACTGCCGCTTACGGTGTCTACAATAACATAGATGATGCCCTTGAATATGTAAAAACCGCTCCCCTGCCCACCGTTATAAAGGCAGATGGACTGGCTCTTGGTAAGGGTGTTATAATTGCCGAAACAAAAGAGGAAGCGGAAAATGCCGTTCGTTCTATTATGGAGGACAAAATCTTCGGTGCTTCGGGAAACAATATTGTTATCGAAGAATTTTTAACAGGCCCCGAAGTTTCGGTTTTAGCCTTTACTGACGGAAAAACCCTTGTTCCTATGGTTTCTGCTATGGACCACAAACGAGCAAAGGACGGCGACAAAGGCCTTAATACAGGTGGCATGGGCACTATTGCACCCAACCCTTACTATACCGAGGATGTAGCAAAGGTTTGTATGGATGAAATTTTTATTCCTACAATTCGCGCTATGGAAAAGGAAGGCAGAACCTTTAAGGGTTGTCTTTTCTTTGGTCTTATGATTACAGAAAACGGACCCAAGGTTATTGAATATAACTGCCGTTTCGGTGACCCTGAAACTCAGGTTGTTCTTCCTCTTCTTGAAAGTGACCTTTTCACTATTATGAAAGCCTGCACAAACGGAACTCTTGACAAGTGTGAGGTTAAATTTAAGGATGGTGCAGCTTGCTGTGTTGTTATGGCAAGTAACGGCTATCCCGAAAAATATCAGAGCGGCTTCCCCATTACCGTTGATGGTGACATTGAGGCTACCGTTATCTATGCCGGTGCAAAAAAGGATGGAGATAACATTCTTTCTGCAGGTGGCAGAGTGCTGGGCGTCAGCGCTACAGCAGGTGACCTTAAATCCGCAATCGAAAAGGCATATAAGGAAACTCAAAAGGTTCACTTTGAAAACGCATATAAGCGTAACGATATAGGTGCAAGAGCACTTAAAGCATTAAATTAATTTAGGATGGTTTGATTATGGTTTACCGTATTTATGTTGAGAAAAAGGCAGGTCTTGCAGGTGAGGCAGATTCCCTTTTAGGCGATATCCGTTCTTTCCTCGGAATCAAGACCGCAGACAGTGTCAGAGTTATTAACCGCTATGATGTTGAAAACATTGAGGAAGAGCTTTTCAAACAGTGTATTAATACTGTTTTCTCCGAACCTCAATTGGATGATACCTTTGAAGAATTGAATTACAACAAGGATGCGTTTGTTTTCGCTGTAGAATATCTCCCGGGTCAGTTTGACCAGAGAGCCGATTCTGCCGCACAGTGTATTCAGATTATATCAAAAACCGACCGTCCTGATGTACGTACAGCAAAGGTTTACATTATTGAAGGAAACTTAAACGATGAAGAAAGAGCTGCTATAAAGAAGCACCTTATCAACCCTGTTGAAAGCAGAGAGGCTTCCCTTTCCTCTGTTTCAACTCTTAAGAGAGAATATGACATCCCCACAACTGTTAAGACCCTTGAGGGCTTTAATGCTCTTGATGAAAACGGACTTATGGAGTTCCTTAAAAATCAAGGTCTTGCTATGGACCTTGATGACCTTAAATTCTGTCAGAGCTATTTTAAAAGCGAGGACAGGGACCCAACTATCACCGAAATCAAGATGATAGATACATACTGGTCTGACCATTGCCGTCACACCACATTCCTCACGACTATTGATAATGCTGAGTTTGAAGATGAATTACTTCAGAAAACCTATGAAGAATATCTACAGGTAAGAAAAGAGCTTAATAGAACAAAGCCCATAAATCTTATGGACATCGGTACTATTGCCGCTAAATACCTAAAAAAACAGGGCAAACTCGACCGTCTTGATGAATCAGAAGAAATCAACGCTTGTACTGTTAAAATTGATGTTACAATAGACGGTAAAAAAGAGCCATGGCTTCTTCTATTTAAAAACGAAACCCACAATCATCCCACCGAAATTGAACCCTTTGGCGGTGCCGCTACCTGTATAGGCGGTGCAATACGCGACCCATTATCAGGCAGAAGCTATGTTTATGCCGCTATGCGTGTTACCGGTGCAGGTAATCCTCTTGCCAGCCGTAAGGACACCATTCAGGGCAAACTCCCACAAAGAAAAATTGTTACAACTGCTGCTGCAGGTTATAGCTCATACGGTAATCAGATTGGTCTTGCTACAGGTCAAGTTGATGAAATTTACCACGATGGCTATACTGCAAAGCGTATGGAAATCGGTGCTGTTGTTGGTGCCGCACCAGAGGAGAATGTAAGACGCGAAGTGCCTAATGATGGCGACATCATTATTCTTCTTGGCGGAAGAACAGGCAGAGATGGTTGCGGCGGTGCTACAGGCTCTTCTAAATCTCACACTGTTGAATCTCTTGAGAGCTGCGGTGCTGAGGTACAGAAAGGTAACGCTCCCGAAGAAAGAAAATTACAGCGTCTTTTCAGAAGAAAGGATGCAACCCGTCTTATTAAGCGTTGTAACGACTTTGGTGCAGGCGGTGTTTCGGTTGCTATCGGTGAGCTTGCTGACGGAATTGAAATCAATCTTAATGCTGTGCCTAAAAAGTATGATGGTCTTGACGGCACTGAACTTGCTATCAGTGAGTCACAGGAAAGAATGGCTGTTGTAGTTGAAAAGGAAAATGTTGATAAATTCATTGCTCTTGCAAACGAAGAAAACCTTGAAGCAACCGTTGTTGCTACTGTTAAGGCAGACCCAAGACTTGTTATGTACTGGAACGGCAAGGATATTGTTAATATCAGCAGAGAATTCCTTAATTCCAACGGAGCAGAAAAGCATATTGATATTGCTCCTGCAAAAATAGAAAGCTTTGATAAAGAAATAGTAGGTAGCTTTAAAGAAAATTACGAGAAACTTGCTACTGACCTTAATATCTGTTCCAAACGTGGTCTTAGTGAGCGTTTTGATTCAACCATTGGTGCTAATACTGTTCTTATGCCATTTGGCGGAAAGTATCAGCAGACTCCTATTCAGGCTATGGTACACAAGGTTGCGGTTGAAAAAGCACATACCGACACCTGTTCTCTTATGGCTTGGGGCTATAACCCATTCATAACCGAAAAGAGTCCATATCACGGAGCTTATATGGCTGTTGTTGAGTCTGTTTGTAAGCTTATTGCTACAGGTGCCTCATTTAATGAAGTTTATCTTACATTCCAGGAATATTTTGAGCGTCCCGGGAAGGATTCAAAGCGTTGGGGCAAACCTCTTGCTGCACTGCTTGGTGCATTTAAAGCACAAAAAGAGCTTGGTATTGCCGCTATAGGCGGTAAGGACTCTATGAGTGGTACCTTTGAGCATATTGATGTTCCCCCTACCCTCGTTTCCTTTGCAGTAACTACCGAGCCTGTTTGCAACATTGTTTCTCCTGAATTTAAAAAGGCAGGAAGCAAGGTTGTACTTCTTACCTGTGATTATGACGAGAATGGACTTCCCGTTACCGATTCTCTCATTAACCTTTTTGCTACTGTTCACTCCCTTGTGAAAGATGGTAAAGCAAAGGCAATTTATACACCCACAATAGGCGGTATTGCTGAAGCTGTTATGAAGATGGCTATAGGTAATAAGATTGGCTTTAAGTATGCTGATAACCTTACTGTTGATGATATATTCGGTTATAACTACGCTTCCTTTATTGTAGAACTTAGTGATGATACTCAAATCGGTAAAACAATCGGATATACTACTAATGAAGCTAAGCTTATTCTCGGCAACGAGGAAATCGACCTTACTTTACTTCAGAACAGTTATGAAGAGGTGCTTGAAAAGGTTTATCCCTGCAACATTGACCACAAAACCGCTAATCCTGAAAAAATTTCTTTCTCTGCCAAGGAATATATAAAGCCTAAGTTCAGCGTTGCTAAGCCCAAGGTGCTTATTCCTGTATTCCCCGGTACCAACTGTGAATATGATACTGCAAAAGCTCTGCTTACAGCAGGGGCTGAGCCTGAAATTTTCGTAATTAACAATCTTTCTGCACAGAGTGTTGCCGAAAGCGTTGATACCTTTGCAAAGAAAATGAAAGACGCTCAGATTGTATTCATCCCAGGCGGTTTCTCAGGCGGCGACGAGCCCGACGGTTCAGGTAAATTCATTACCGCATTCTTTAGAAATCCTGCTATTAAAGAACAGGTTAACGAGCTCCTTAAAAATCGCGATGGTCTTATGGCAGGTATCTGTAACGGCTTCCAGGCTCTTGTAAAGCTTGGTCTTGTTCCCTTCGGTGAGATTATTGATACCGACGAAACCTGTCCTACTCTTACCTACAATACCATCGGCAGACACCAATCCCGTCTTGTTCAGACAAGAATTGCTTCCAATAAATCCCCCTGGCTTATGGAAACAAAGGTTGATGATATCTACACCGTTGCTATTTCTCACGGTGAGGGTCGCTTCCTTGTAAGCGATGAATTGGCAGCAAAACTTGCTACCAACGGTCAAATTGCTACTCAGTATGTTGACCTTGCAGGTAATCCCACCAGTGACATTCGCTTCAATCCCAACAATTCCTGCTTTGCTATTGAGGGTATTACAAGTCCTGACGGCAGAGTAATAGGTAAAATGGGACACAGCGAAAGAATCGGTGACGGACTTTATAAAAACGTTGACGGAAAATATGATATGGGTATGTTCCGCAGCGCTGTTAAATACTTTAAATAAGAGGTGTTTTAAATGAAAAGTGATATTGAAATTGCTCAGGAAGTCGAACTTCGCCCCATAACCGAAATTGCAAAAACTGCAGGTATTCCCGATGACAAATTAGAGCAGTACGGTAAATACAAGGCAAAAATCGACCTTTCTCTTTTAAAGGATGAAACAAAAGAAAACGGAAAGCTTATTCTTGTTACCGCAATTAACCCTACTCCCGCAGGTGAAGGCAAAACAACCACCACAATAGGTCTTGCAGATGCTATGCGTGCTACAGGAAGAAATGTTATGGTTGCTCTTCGCGAACCCTCTTTAGGTCCTGTTTTTGGTGTAAAGGGCGGTGCCGCAGGCGGTGGATATGCTCAGGTTGTTCCTATGGAGGATATTAATCTCCACTTTACAGGCGACTTCCACGCAATAGGTGCTGCAAACAATCTTCTTGCCGCAATGCTTGATAATCACATTCATCAGGGAAATGCCCTCGGTATTGATGTAAGACGTATTACCTGGAAGAGATGCGTTGATATGAATGACCGTCAGCTTCGTTTTGTCACCGACGGTCTTGGCGGTAAGGTTAATGGTGTACCCAGAGAGGACGGCTTTGACATTACTGTTGCAAGTGAAATTATGGCTGTGCTTTGCCTTTCAAATTCTATTACAGATTTAAAGGAAAGGCTCTCCCGAATTATCGTTGGATACACCTATGATGATAAGCCTGTTACTGCAGGTCAGCTTAACGCTCAGGGTGCTATGACTGCTCTTTTAAAAGAAGCATTAAAGCCTAATCTTGTTCAGACACTTGAGGGAACTCCTGCTCTTGTTCACGGTGGACCTTTCGCTAATATTGCACACGGTTGTAACTCTATTATTGCTACCAAGATGGCTATGAAACTCGGAGATTATGCAATTACTGAGGCAGGATTTGGTGCTGACCTGGGTGCTGAAAAGTTCCTTGACATCAAGTGTCGTTTCGGCGGACTTAAGCCCAGTGCAGTTGTTTTGGTTGCTACTATCCGTGCTCTTAAGATGAACGGCGGTGTTGCTAAAACAGACCTTAAAGAAGAAAACCTTGATGCTCTTCAGAAAGGTATGCCTAACCTTATGCGTCACGCATCTAATATTAAAAATGTATACAAGCTTCCCTGTGTTGTTGCTGTTAACCGCTTCCCCACCGATACAGATGCTGAGGTACAGCTTGTTATTGATAGCTGTGCAGAACTCGGAATAAAGGCTATTTGCTCGAAGGTTTGCGCTGAAGGCTCTAAGGGTGGTATTGAACTTGCCAATGAGGTTGCTCGTCTTTGCGAACAGGATAACGATTTCACATTCTGCTATGAAGATAATCTTTCCATTGAGGAAAAAATTAAAGCTATCGTAACCAAAATTTACGGCGGTGACAATGTAATATTCGCTCCTGCCGCTAAAAAGGAAATTGCAAAGCTTACCGAGCTTGGTTTCTCAAATATGCCTGTTTGTATGGCTAAAACCCAGTACAGTTTTTCTGACGATATGACAAAGCTGGGTGCACCTACAGGCTTTGATATTACAGTTCGTAATATTAAGGTAAGTGCCGGTGCAGGTTTCATAGTTGCCCTTACAGGTGACATTATGACAATGCCCGGACTTCCAAAGGTTCCCGCTGCTGAAAAGATAGATGTTGACGAAAACGGCATCATAAGCGGTTTGTTCTAATAATTATAAATATATGTCAAACCCCCTGAATTTTTGATTTCAGGGGGTTTAATTATGGTTCCTTAAACAGACCTATGGGTAATGGATTATAGGTCAGCACAGAAAATAATACTATCATTATAAAAAGGACTATAGCAGAAATAATATTACTGTTTTGGGGTGGATTAAAATAACTCTGAATCATTAGTTCGGTGAGCAAAAATGTTATAATAACGCCAAGTACAAATATTCCTATATTAATAACAGATATATCCTTTTTGCCTATAATTCCCGAAAGTGTATAAAATGCAACAACTATCCACAGCATACCAACAAGCAGTGACAGTGTACGGGAAAGCAAAAACGAGTTATTGCTTCTTTCACATTTAAACCATTCTACAGCCGTAAAAATAACCACAGGATAAAATAGCAGCTTCAGATGTTCCCATGTACTTTCATTAACGGCAGAAACATATCCCAGAAGCTTATTATTCCCACTCCATTCATAAACAAAATGAAGCAAAACACCAAGCAATACGCAGAAAGCTATTCCGCCTATCATCCAATATTTTTTATTACACAAAAACGGCACCCTCTTCCTAAGAAGAGTATATGCCGTTTTTACTATTTTAATTATTAAATTTTATATCCGCCTGCATACGCATAGCTTCCATAACCGCACAAACGGTGTGAGAAAGCTCTCTCATTTCCTGATATTCGTATTTTGTATCATTACGCTCTGTTATATATCTATAAAAATCCTTTGCCTCATAACTCATAGATTCTTCTTTTGACATAATACCTACAAGCTTTTCCTCCTGTGAGTCAGCGGTTAAATATATGTCGTCATATTTCGAAATATGACCTATACTGATTTTTCCGTTATCACCAAGTATTTCACTTGGTAAATCACTCTGACAGGTTTTAGAAGAAATTATGGACACTAAGAGGTCATTGTACTTAAATATGGCTGAAACAGCAGCATCACTTCCGTTTTCAAGGAACGAAGCCTGAGTAATTACTGTATCGGGAATTCCAAAAAGGTCAATAGCGGGATAGACACAGTATATACCTAAATCCATAAGGGTTCCCGTTGCAAAGGCAGGATTGAAAATGTTTGGATTTTTACCCGAAATATAATCCTGATATTTACTGGAAAGCTGACTGAACTCAAACCGACAGCCTCTGATTTTGCCAATTTTATCCACAGCCTCTTTTAAAATTTTTCTTGCAGGAAGATGCATACCGATTATAGCTTCCATAACAACAACATTATTTTTATCGGCAGCGTTTGAAAGCTTTAAAAACTCTTCCTCAGTAATAACTATAGGCTTTTCTACTATTACATGTTTACCGGAACTGACCATAAGCATTGCCTGTTCAAAATGCAAAGAATTGGGACTTGCTATATAAACAGCGTCAATTTCCTTACAATCAGCAAGCTTTTTAAGATTATCAAAAACCTGAGCCTGTTTTCCGATTTCTTTTAAAAATTCCTCTCCTCTTTCTCTGCTTCTGGAATAAACCGCCTCAAGAGAAAAGCAATCACCAAGCAGGTCAAGTCCGCCTATGAATGAACGAGTTATCCAGCTTGTTCCAATAGTTGCAATACGTATCATTAAGGGTTATCCTTTCGTATAATTAAAGCCGACTGTTTAGGTCGGCTTTTTAAAATTATTTTTTCTTTGCGCTTAATTTGTTTTTCCAGATAACCCATAAAGGTGTGGAAACAAACAGCGAGGAGATACATCCCGAAACAAGACCGAATACCATCGGAATTGCGAAGGTGCGAAGTGAAGTAAGTCCGAAGATTTCAGCAACAACTATAATGGTTACAACTGCAACAACAGTAGTGGTGGTTGTAACGATATTTCTTGCAAGAACACTGTTAAGGCTTAAGTTCACAACATCATAAAGCTTCATATCGGGATTATACTTTTTGTTTTCTCTTACAGAGTCATATATAACTATGGTATCGTTAAGAGAATAACCGAAGATAGTAAGCACAACAGCGATATAGTTCATATCTATCTGCAAACGGAAGATTACACAGGCGATAAAAGAAATCACAACGTCAAGAACAAGAGCAACAAGCGCTGTAAGAGCAGCGGTAACACCGCCGATTTTACGGAATCTTACTCCTACGTAAACAACAACCAGCGCTGCAACAACCAATACAGCAGCAAGGGCCTTTAAGAAAAAGGAACCTGCAAGGGTTGCATTTACAGAGGTAGAACTGTAAAGTGATATATCGTTGTCAGGATATTTTTCCTGAAGCTTCTTAGAAAGTGCTTCCTGATTTTCTGTGGTTACAGCCTCGTTTTTAGCAAGAGTAACAGTAACAGTATAAGTGTTACCTGCAATAGAAGAACCCTTTGAAACGGTGGATTCAGCTCCGAAAACCTCGGTAACAACAGCTTTTACATCATCAGCATTAATATCGGCAACCTTATCAGAATAGGTGTAATCATAAGTGATTACAGTACCACCCTTAAAGTTTGTATCCAGTTTAACACCAAAGATAACACCGATTATAATACCAACAAGAGCAAGTGCTGCATATACAATAAGCACCCATTTAAGAGGTTTATTAAAATCAAAATTCTTATTCATCTTTACTACCTCCATAAAGCCAAGGCTTACGCAGGCACTTAAACTGCGAAACGCTTCTGAGCATAAGCTTAGAGCTTACAACGCCCATAATAAGATTGAAGATAACACCTATTAAAAGTGTAAATCCAAAGGAATAAATAGAACCTGCAATAGAAGCACCAAATATAAGTGAGAATAACTTATAGATTATAAATCCGTCAGTACCGAAGGCACCCATAAGAACGAAGGCAACAATAAGTATGGTAACATTACCGTCAATAATTGCGCTGAGTGAGTTCTTAAAGCCTGCGTCTATAGAGCCGTCTATTGTCTTTCCGTTTTTAAATTCCTGACGGATACGCTCGGCAGCGATAACGTTACAGTCAACACCTACACCGATAGAAAGAATAATACCTGCAATACCGGGTATGGTAAGCGTAAAGCTGTTAAGACCTGGGAAGAAGCCGGAAATTGCGGCAATAGAACCTGCCAACTGTCCAAGAAGTGCTATTGAAGCAATTACACCGTTAAGACGGTAGCGCACTATCATAAGAATACAGATAATACCGAAGGCAATAGCACCTGCAATAAGCATTGCTTTAAGTGCATTTTCACCAAGAGAAGGAGAAACAATAGAAAGCTTACTATTGTCAACGCTTAATGCGAATGGAAGTGAACCTGCATTGATTTTATCTGCAAGCTCCTGAGCCTCATCAGCATCAGCCATACCTGTTATAATCGCCTGTCCGCCTGTAATCTGCTCATTAACAGTAGGCGCAGTAATAACATTTCCATCCATAGAAATAGCAATCTGTCCCTTGCTGGAGGCAAGCTCCTTAGTTGCATTTGAGAACAGGTCAGCCGCAGTACTGTCAAGCTCGAGAGCTACTATGTAACCATTTTGCTCGTCATAAGCAGGGGTTGCCTTGGTTACATGGTCACCTTTGAAAATAACTGCATCCTCACTATAGGAAGCACCCTTACAGAAGGTGAGTTCAGCTGTTTCACCAAGAGCCGCAACTGCAGCAGCAGGATCCATATCAGTATCATCTGCTTCCCAAGGGAAACGAACAACTATCTGATGATTTTCCTTATCGGTATAAATTTCATAGTCCGTGATATTCTGACTAACCATTCTTGTGTCGATAATTGCCTGTGCAGCATCCATATCCTCGTCGGTAATTTCCGACTTAGCAATATCAGGAGTAAACACAGCTTCAACACCGCCGCGGATATCAATACCCCAACGGATATCCTCTGCACCCTTAATGTAAACATTACGGGTATCACCATGCCAATTCTCGATTCCGAAGAAAGCGGTATAGGTCAGAAGAAGAATAAGCGCAAGTACAATAAAGAATGTACTCTTGCGTGCTTTTTTGTTCCTCATTACAAGTCCTCCACTTTTTTTAATTTAATATATTAATTATAAGATTTTCAGTAACAAAAGTCAATTAATAAATCTTAAATATATCTACATTTCTTTAATTAGTTTTTCAAGCACTGCATATCGTACCGAAATACAAAGCACCTTAGAAGCCTTTTTGATTTCATCTACAGGCGGGAAGGACGGAGCAATTCTTATGTTGCTGTCCTTTTCGTCAATTCCGTAAGGATAGGTAGCGCCAACCTTAGTTAGTATCATTCCGGCACCTGCACAAAGTTCTTCTACCCTTTTTGCACAGCCGTTCATAACATTAAGGCTGATAAAGTAGCCGCCCTTTGGCTTGTTCCAAGAAGCTATTTCAAGTCCACCAAGCTCTGATTCAAGCTCAGAAAGTACACTATCAAACTTAGGACGAAGAATTGCGGCATGTTCCTTCATATGTTCCTTAACATCACTTACTGTTCTGAACATTCTTGCATGACGAAGCTGATTTAATTTATCAGGTCCAATAGTCTGAAACTGCATTCTGCTTTTCAGCAGTTCAACGTTATTGGGACTGGCGCCCTGTGCCGCAACACCTGCACCGGGGAAAGTAATTTTAGATGTGGAAGTAAACATAATTACAAGATCGGGATTTCCGGCCTTTACACATTCATCATAAATATTGAGAAGTTCATCACCGTCATCATACAAATCGTGAATAGCATAAGCATTATCCCAGAAAATTCTGAAATCCTTAGCCTTAGGCTTCATATTTGCAAGACGCTTTACGGTTTCATCACTATAGGTAATGCCCTCAGGATTAGAATATTTAGGCACACACCACATTCCTTTAACACTTTCGTCCTTGATAAGCTCTTCTATTCTATCCATATCAGGACCATCTGCTTTATTAGCAACAGGAATCATTTTAATACCAAAATGCTCTGTAATAGCAAAATGACGGTCATAACCGGGAACGGGACAAAGGAATTTAATCTCCCCCTGCTTACACCAAGGCTCACCGCCCAGACCGTGAGTCATTGCCTGTGCAACGGTATCATACATCATATTAAGAGAGGAGTTTCCGCCTACAATAATCTGAGAAGGCAGAAGACCGAGAATTCCTGCAAAAAGCTCTTTAAGCTCAACAAGACCGTCAAGACCGCCATAGTTTCTGCAGTCAACACCATCCTTATTTTTAAAGCCTAAATCATTTCCAACCAAATCAAAAATACGTTTGCTTAAATCCATCTGGTCGGCACCGGGTTTTCCTCTTGACATATCAAGATGAAGTCCCAAAGTAGTAAGGGCGGCATATTCCTTCTTTACCTTTGAAAATTCCGCCTCAAGCTCATTTTTTGACATTTTTAAATAACTGTTCATTAAAGTACCCCCATTGTATATCTTTATTAATATACTATATGAGAAGGATTTTTTCAAGTAAAACTATTTAAATTATAAATTTTTTTGCATAAAAATCACCTGCAGACAAGCTGCAGGTGATTTTATAAATTATTAGTATTTACCGGCTATATCATTTTCCGGATAAACCGCTTTTATAGTTCCGGTACCGTCTTCTTCATAACCAAAGAACATCTGACTGTTAAGAGCATCTGTCTGATATATCTTAACATAATCATATACTGCTTCATAACGTTTTTCGTCGGTATTCTTGTTATAAAGTGCACCATAAGATGGAGAACCCATACCACACTCAATAATATTGAAAAGTGCGCCACAGTTAACCGAAGGCATAGTGTTTTCATCATATCTGTATGAAAGGAATTTCTTGCCATCGAAAGCAAAATCCATACAGGTGTCATCCCAATAACAAGTATAAATATGGAAGTCATCAGCCAGAGTTCCACCGTTTTTAACGGTATCAAATTTATACTTCTTGTTGTTCAAACTACTACCATTATATCTTGAGTCACCATCAAGGGAATTGTGTCCATTACCCGAAGCACTGATACCATCAGCTTTATAGAGATTGTACCAATGGTGTACGTTACTTGCAAAGGTGGTTTCGTTACTGAAGTTTTCAAGAATATCCATTTCTGTCATAGCAGAATGGCTAACAACACCGCCCCATCTTCTTACAGCAGCACTGTTGGTACTGGTAATACCATTACACCAAATTCCCGTAGAAGCCGGTGATTTTGCTAATTTTGCTCTTACCTCAATGTAACCGTAACGATATGTCATTCCATACATTGTGGTCATATCCGAGCAAACAAAATCCACATCATTAGCAAGCATTGTACCAATATGAACCGCACCATCTGCAGTGTAAATAAGATTATTACCGACAGCACTTGCAAGGTCGCATCTTCCGCGCCAATCGGTATAATATGCAGAACCGCCAAGGCTTGAAGCACCGATAGTCTTATTGGTATAACGATAGCTTCCCCAATATTTTGCATTTATTTTAGAAGCATCGAATTCCTCGTTAAAGTTTAAGGTATATACGTTATTTTCATTTGCGTCGTATTTACCGTTAATTGTGTATCCATCACTAAAACTGATAGGTTTATTTGTTTTATATGCCTCTTTAATGATGTTAACAAATTCTAAAATTCCACGGTAAGTAGCAAGAGCGTTTCCACCTTTGATAACAATTTTATTACCAACAACCTTGATTACATAGTTATCATTCTCAACGGTTACATCCTTACTTGCCTGACGGGTGGTGTCACCAACAAGGATTTCGTATTCCTCTTCCTCGTCACGCTCTTCGGCTATTTTAATGCTATAACCAAATTCGGTCATATAATCTCTATAGTCTTCTGCCTGTCTTCCTACAAGATAAGAAATCTGTTTGGGGAGAACCACAACATATCTACCCACATCAGCATCATTAACCTTGTTTATCAATTCTCCCTGTTCCTCGTATTCAGGGGAGTAAATGAACTGATAATCTTCACGAAGCTTGCTCCAGGAAGCCGCATCCTTACAAAAGTTAGAAATAAACCACTCTGTAACCGTTGTGTTCATAGTATCGTTAAGGGCAAGTATAACTATCTTTCTTCCGCTGACTTTAACAATAAAGTCGTTAGCACTGTTTACGCGGTTATTAAGAAGAATCTGCTTTGCCTCTTTTGAAGCGGCTCTGTTTGTTTCACCCACAAGGATTTCATAGAAATCATCACTGTCTTCATAGGCAGAGTCCTTTGCAAGAGTAACATCACAATCAAAATTCTTTTTAACGGTAGCGCGAATTTCTCTTACACAGTTTTGCACTTCGGTGGTTGAATCAGCACCGCGTACAATAATGTATCTGAAGTTTCCGTCCTCATCTACGGGAGCAATAGCCGATGTATTGCTGCCTGCATTACAGCCCGAAAGGACGGAAAGTAACATAAATACTGCTAAAATAACGCTTAATATTCGTTTAATATTCATTTTTACATTCCTCCTTTTAGGCTTTCTTTTTCTTCTTGATAACAAGGAGAATAATCACAACAGCCGCCAAAACAACTACTGCCGCAACAGCACAAATTATTATAACAGTTACACTTGAAGAAGAACCAAAACTTCCCTCTACAAGACTATCATCAATAATTGTAGAAACATCAACATTACCTGCCTCTGTAACCGTAGTTACGAGTTCACCGCTGACAAGGTCACGCTTTGCGGGAACATACTCGGTAAACTGTACGGGAACAGAAACCTCTGTATCAGCACTTACGTGATTAAATACAACATCATCAACAAAGAGTTCACAGTAGCCCGGGGTCTGAATACTCACATAAGGCTCAATAGCTATGAATGTATAGCTAACCTCATGCCACTGTCCATCAGTTAAATCTTTCACAGCAACAACAGGATAGTAATCACCCATAGTTGCCCAGGCAAAAATAGGACTGTTATTACTTACAATCTTCACAGCGCCATCGGTTTGCAGATATGAAGGCATCTTAACCTTAAAGGTTACGGTGTATTTTTCACCTGCTGCAAGCTGTTGTGCCGAAGTGAGAAGAAGAGCATTTTCGAAATAATGAGTTTTTCCAAGCCTATGAAGCGAATATCTTCCGCTTGTTACATTTTCTCTCGAATTACCCTTTGCAAGTGCATCATACAATTCATAGTCATAGTCAAGAATCGAATAACCTGACATAGCCGCTATTGCAGGTGCATAGAAGGTTTCAAAGTCCTGTATAGTCTTAAGTCTGATAAAACGAGCCACAATAGCAGGAGTTTTATCTGCATAGAACTTCATATCGGTAAATTGCTGATATTTTCCATCATCGCCAAGTACAAAGTAACCGAGGAACTGATGATTCTCATATTTAGGATTTTTAGGAAGCTGAGAAGCAAAGCTCTCCCCTTCTTTTCCTTTTACATATTCAGGTATGTTTTTGCATCCACCGTTATCAATAAAGTAAGCCATTTCGCCTTCTTCAAGCTCGGTAATGGTGACATCATCAAAGTAGTACATACCTTCAGTACCAACAGTCCAGTTAAAATACAAATGATCCTGCCAGCTTTGATTTATTTTTGAACCATCGCAAACAAGGGTACCTGTGTGCCATACACCTGTTTGTTCATCAAGATTAATATAGTAGGTATTGGCAAATTTTGAAGAGCCCCAGAAGTTTACGTTACTTCCTGCATAGGCTGACACTCTGAGAGGTTCCTGTCCGTGAGTTTCAATATAATACTTAAAGGTAATAATATAATTCTTTTTCTGAGAAAGTTTTTGTACAGTAGAACCGCTTTGCAGAAGATGTCCGGAACCACCTGTGTTTAACTCAGGATTTCTCGCAAAGGAACGGTCACCCTTCATAACGTGAGTTCCCGAATAAGCAAACGGCACCTCAACCACTTCACAGTCGTGTCGTCTATAGTGACCTTCAGACGGTACAGCATAAGGAACGTTATAATCTTCATAATCGAAGGTCTTTACTTTCGACTCAGTGTACCCTGCATATACATAATATATTTCGTTTTCAGCAAATGTTGTTGCTGTAAAAGGCTTGGTACACTCCTTATCTAAATACCATCCGCTGAAATCATAACCGAATTTTACAGGTGCATCGGGATACTTAATAGTATTTCCCGCTTTACCGCTAACAACAATATTTGATGTTTCGTTATTTGGAACAAACACCGCAAGAGGTGCTATAGCCTCGCTCACCATAAGATTATCAATATAAACTTCTGCATGCTGTTCCTTAAGGTTGTGTGCGAATGTTATAAATATATAAAGAGCATTGGCATAATCAAGTTTTTCTTTAGTCTTTATAGCTGTTGTACAGGACATCCATCCGTCCTTTGTTGTAGACTTAGAAAATGTAGTTTTGGTTGATGTAGGCCATACAAAACCGCCCCAAACATTGTTAGAAGCCGCAGTGCTAAACTGCACAGAATAGTCAAGGGTAGCAACTGTTGCTTTCACGTCATAAGAAATAATGTATACCGTATCATCCTTAAGCTGTGTTTTAGCAAGTGCCTGAAAATCAGGGCTATTGTATCTGTCACGCCAGTAAACATCCTTACCGGTTTCGGTATTCTTACGCAAGAACACATCACCATCATAAGTACATTTCAGGACATAATCGTCGCCATTACCAACACCCTTTTCATTCACAATTTCCATTGTGTAACCAAAAGCCAAACCATGTTCGGTAGTGTATGGATAATCATACTTAAAGGTAATAGGCTTCATAGCATAAGCAATCATTGGTTCTCTTGTATAAACAGTTTCGTTAAATGGGGTAATAAAGGTAGAATCGGAATACCACTTATACGAAGTGAACTTCTTATCGGGATTAGCCACAGCGTGAGGCAATGTAGTACGAATTTCACCGCAATAAATGTCGTTTTCAACACCGTGATTATATACTATATAAGACTCGGTAGGCTTTAAGGGAGTAAATACAAAATCATCGAGATACATTACTGCATCACTGTTTTGACTCATATTTACATTTACGAACATAGCTTTCCCGTCACCCTTAAAATTGGTGGTTATTACAAGCTGCGCTTCATGCCACTGTCCGTCATTTTTATCAGGTGTAACGGTAAAACTATTGCCCACAGACTGATAAGAAGCCATATTTCCCCATACATTCTTGAAATTTCCCGAATAAAAAGAAACATTAAGATTAGCATTTATCTGTGCGACATAATACTTAAATGAAACAATATATGTTGTGTTGTTTGTAAGGGAAACATCTTCAAGAATTGTAGCAGCATCCACCTGATTATGTCTTCCCAGTGCATAATATGTTTCAGGGTCAGCAGGGTCAAGCATCATATCGGCATCCCAACTGAATTTCAGTGAATGGTTACTGTCGGCATAACCGAAATCAGAAAGGTCGCACATTCTACCGAAATAGAGATAGTTAGACTTGTAAGTAGCATCAACCTTTTCAACTACACCGTTTTCGTCCTTTACAGGCTGACCCTTTTCATCTCTTACCTCGGTAGATACAGTGATTTCTTCCCATTGATGCTTTGTATAGGTTTCAAAATCCTCAACAGAACTTTGCACAGGGTCAATCCACTTAGAATAAAGCACTATATTTGCATAGGCAAATATATCGGCGAAATATTCCTCGGTATAGTCTTCTGTAGTAAACCAACCTGCAAACTGCTTTTCACTGTCAGAGGGAAATGCGGGATATGGTATTGCTGTTGTGGGCAAACCCGAAATTACATCTTGTGTATTTGTAAGAGTATTTATAAATGTTATGGTTACAGGAGCTTTAAAACGGGCATAAAAGGTTGTAATGCCATCAACCATTTTATAAGACTCAACCTTTGTATCATCAGTACGGTTATAATCATAATACCAACCCTCAAAGGTATGCTCGGGATTTTCAGGGGTTAATACAGGAAGCTCTACTTCCTTATTAATGTCATCAAAGGCTATAATTGTGTTTGAGTGGAAGTCATCCTTAAATAAAACAACGCCTTCATCTTCTGCAACCGGTGTTACCTTAACATTATCAATCTGTATTTTAGCACCCGGCATAAGAGTAGAATAAAGTGCTAAAGCATTATCAGTGTTTTTAAAATCAGACGGGGTAGTAAACACAAATTTAAGATTATGCCAACCGCTGTTTACCTCATACTCTTTTGTACCCTCGGTGCTTGTTACACTATAAACCTGTGCATCCTTTTCAGCTTTTACAACTGTATAAAGCTTTACGCCCATAGAGTCAACACCATTGGTATTACCATCTGCCTTATTGTCCCAAGAGCCATAACCAAGGTAAACCTCAGAAGCCGAACCTTCTACAGATGGAGCAGCCGTTAGATTAACAGACATTTCCACATAATAGGTGGTGTCCTTTTTAAGACGATACACACCATTACTATTATTAAGACGGTATCCGCCTGCAGTTGCCCAGGTTTGAGTCGAAGGTTCATTATGAGTGTAAAGCACTCTTCCATGCTCTGCATCTCCGTCAGTTATATCCCAAGTCCAACCCATAACGCCCATATTATCGCCGCCGCGAGTCATATTAAGGCTGTTAACATTAACAGATTTGTCAGTAACCGGATCTTCTGATGGTTCAAAACCATATACAACCGGTGTGTCAAAGACTTCTTCCTTTCCTACAACTGAGTCATCACTTCCGCCGGTTAAAGCGGAAATGATAACGGGATTAGCAAACAATGCTGTGAAAATCATTACAGTTGCGCAAAGGACAGACAAAACTTTGACAAGAGAATTATTTTTAATATTCATTTTTCATCCTCCGTCAAATTATTAAATGTTGCTCTTAAGATACTCTACAGAGCGATTAATTGCATCCGAATAAATCGTAAACTCCTGACCGTCAATCTCTACTACAAGATAAGCTTTTACAAGAAGTTCTTTAGAATCCTCAAGCTCAAAATCGGTCGCATAAGTTGAAAATACAAGACTATAGTAATCAGTTCCCTGAATCTCGCTGTAATCCCAACACTTATCAAGATTTGTATTTACACCATTTGTCAAGAACTTACCTGCTTTAGCATTTGTAAGATTAACATCACCTTTATAAACGCCACCCTTTGCGTAAAGATTGCCGTTAGCGTAAATAAAGCCTCTCTCTTTAACGGTATAATCGGTGCCGTCGATACAAATTTCTGCGCCAGTCTTGGTGTCATAGGTGAACATATAGCGAAGAGCCTGGCAGCCTGCAGCCTGTTCAGCAGCATCAGTCAGACAGGAAGCACCCATAACGTTTATAAGGTCGTTATCTGCTTTGTCCGTGAGCTTTTTAACGTTAAAGTTTTTGATTTCAATATTCGCTGCGTCGTCTTCATCCTTTATAAAAGCGTAAAGAACATTGCTGACAGCAATTAATTCATCATCATAGCCTATACTATCCTCTACAAGTGCATACATATCGGTGGTAAGAAGTACTGTTCCTGTATGCCAGATGTCAAGTTCTTTATCTGCAGAAAACTTATATATTACCTTATTCTTTCCTTCAACGTATGTAACGAAATTACCATCGTTTTTGGTATATTTAAAGGAAAGTCCGCTGCCTTTACTAAGATTACCCTTAATCTTATACTCAAAGTCTATCTTGTAGGTTGAATTATTTTCAACGGAATCACTTACAAGATAGGTATCGGTATAATCTACACGCACATAGTCATCACGGGTAATCTCAAGGGATATAATGTTCAGATGAGCCTTTGCATAACCTGAATACTCAATGGCAAAATAGTTATTTATTACATATTCTGTACCATCTACAGTGATTGTATATGTATTGAAAATTTCATCATACGATTCACTGTCTGCACCGGGAACAGTGATAGTTGCCGTTCCCTCAAGGATTTCACCCTCACTGCCCTTAACTACCGACAGATTTACAAGCTTATCGGCATCAAGCCAAACATTTTTAAGCGGTGCACCCGAAGACATGGTACCTGCAACAGCCTTTAGGTTATTGTCACCATAATCGCCTGTTCCGTTAAAGTTGTTTTTCTGAACAACAATCTTCACTTCATAAGAATGACCGGGTGCTAATTCAAATGGTTTACCTTCTTCTGTAAGAGGAACAAATATACCCGGATTTTCGTTGTAAATCGCCATAGTATCGGTAAATATACCGTTATATGAAATATTTTCAGGCCAAGAGAATATCTGCGGTCCCCAAGGATTAGTAGAAGAATATGACCAACTCGCATAAACGTTGCGATTTCCTCTGCCATATCCTGAATCAAACTTAACGGGAGAAGCAGTCCAAGTCTTAGAATTATCAAGTCTATCGTAATTGCCCTCATCCTGTTTGTCGGTCATATAGCCAACATATTCAGGAGAAAAGTCGAATTTATAATGGTCATCAAGAGCCTCATCCCAGTCAACAGGTTCCATTTCTGGAACATAGTCGTCTCTTACAACCTCAATACTAATAAAGTCAATTGTAGGTCCTTGCCAACTGTTAAAATAAAAATACAGATAGTTATAAAGAGTATATTCAGTATCTTCATAGGTGAGCTTATATGTATTGTTGAGAGAGTCGTAGTTTTTATCGCTTACTTCAGGCGTTCTAATCTGTACACTACCCTCAATAATCTGACCTACACTTGAAGCATTATAACTTGCCAATGTTTGTGTAGAATAGCAAAGCTTATTAGAATAAACTCTATGAGTGTCACTAATAAAAGCATTTTTAACTGCACCGGTAGAAACAGCGCCAACATTAACCTGAAGTTGTGGATTGTCCGACTCTTTGCTAAGAGCGTCAAGACGGAAACTGACGTTTACGGTATATGTGTGACCCGGAGCCAGTTCAAGAGGAGTTCCATCATCCTTCAAAGGCATATAATATGCAGGATTTGTTCCTGTCCAGAACTTAGCCGTCGCAACATCTTTTCCGTCAACATTAATGGTATTTTTATTGGTGTATATCTGTGTTCCCCAGTTATGCTGTAATGAAGCTGCAGTCATAGAAGAATAAACAGGGAATATTTTTCTTTCCCCTCTGCCATAACCTGCATCAACAGTCAAAGGCACAGTGGTATAACTCAGCGAAGTATCGAGCTTATTACCTGTAGTTATATCGGTGTAGTTTCCTTGTTTACTTAAATCAAAATTATAGTAGTCAGGAGATTCTTCGTCCCAATTAACTTCCTGAATAGGTTCTCTATAATCGTCACGAGTTACTTCAAGAGAAATGAAATCTATACCGGCGTTACCGGAAGTTATTGCAAAATACAAATAGTTATAGAGGGTATAATTGTTGTTTCCCACAGTAAGATTATATGTATTTGTTCCCTTACTGTAATTTGCATCACTAAGCTGATTTTCAGTGCTTATGGTCAAAGTACCCTCTTGTATAGTACCCACGTTACCGTTAAGCCAACCAAAACGGTTATCGCTATAAGCAACCTTATTATTTAGTCCTTCATAGTTGTATTCTATAACGCCTGTAGAAGAAAGACCGATATCAGCCGCAAGATAAGGTGTTTTTCCTTCTGCCACGTAATTAACGTAATATTTATATTTCAGTGTATATTTGTGTCCGGGAGCAAGTTCTAAAGGAGTACCATCTTCCTTTAACGGCACAAAATAACCTTCGTGCTGTCTGTATACATTAAGAGTGCTGTATGTCTTACCTTGATACTCAACTTTACCGGGTTTTGACCAAATTTGTGGACCCCAGTCATAAGTGGAAACAAGAGAATAGTTTGGATATACACTTCTTGTTCCTCTGCCATATTTTGCATCAAAAGCGATAGCACCTATATGCCAAGGCAATGTTCCGTCATAAAGAGTCTGACCGGATTTTAAAGCCCTATCAGCGTAGTATGCTTCATTTGTAAAATCAAACACATACTTATCCTCAAGGACTTCATCCCAATCAACGTCTTCTACAGGTGGAACATAATCATCTCTTACAACCTCAAGCTTAGAGATGTTAATAATTGTAGGATCGTTACGATCAAGCGCAAGGAAGAAATAATTATATAAAGTTGCATCAAAAGTTTCGCTTGAATTTGCAGAACCTTTTACCTGTACTTCGTAAGCGTTCTGCTGTGCATTATAGGTATATCCATCGCCATTGGCAGCAGGAGTTGTAAAGGTAAGTGTTTTGGTGCCGCCTGATGTTATTGCTTTAAGGTCATCAATAACGGCACAATAAGGTCTACTTAAATAAGAACCATCACCAAAAGCGGTTATCGAAGAATAAGTACCTCTGTAATCAATATTCATCTGAGTGCCTGCAAGTACACCGCCGCCAACCAAAAAAGCCTTTTGTGCGTACCAACTATCGCCAATTGCTCCACTTGAATGAACATCTTTGAGTGTATAAGAAATGGTAACTGTATATGTATGACCGGGAGCAAGCTCTAATGGCTGACCATCCTCTTTAACAGGGACGATAACAACCTGATTACCCGTAACAATTTCCATTGTATCAACGCCATCAACGGACTTGTAGCCAATACTGTTTCCACCCCAATTATTAGCATAGTTAACATAAGGATAGAAAGGCTGTATCGCTACGCTGCTTCCTCCGCCCAAAGGATTAACAGAAAGTTGAGAAGAACCTTCCTGTCCTTTCACAGGGTGAACATAAGAATAAATATCATCCTGAGCAAAGCTAAAAGAATAATAATCGAGATAATCCGGTTCTGCCGCACTTACCATATTAACCGGTAAAACAAGAGCAGAAACAAGCATTATCACACTCAGCATCAATGCAATTGTTTTTTTCATAAAGCACTCTCCTTAGCATATTTTTTAGCAGTAAAACAAAGCTTTATATTAATACACTGTAATTATAACTCAAACGCATATTGTATGCAAGAAAGATTTCATCGATTTTATGGACATTTTCTGAAAACTTATGGACAAAAAAATGCCATCTATGAAAAAAACTGCATTTATATAAAAAGGATTGACAATCCGCATTTTTAGATATAAAATGTAAAAAAAGCAATTTTTTGATACCTTTTATATAAAAAACAAAGAAAATCACCTCATACCCATCAAAAAACAAAATATTTTAATTTATGTTTTATAGAAAAATATGGAAATAAAAAAATTACAGGGAGGTAAATTTATGTATTATGAGAAAAAAACCAGACGGTTTGAATGTATCGCTCACAGAACGATTACGTTTGAGAATTCATCACTGCATTTTCACAATGAAGTTGAAATAATCATAAATTTAGGACACGGCGCAAAAGCCAACGCCTTTATAAATTCAAAAAAATATTCCTTTGACAATGAATATGACGCCGTAATTGTAACTCCCGGACAAATACATACCTACGAAACCATAAAAGAAGGTCTTTTTATGACCTTTATTTTCCCGCCTGAGTTTATCCCTCGTTTACAAAACTCCTTACTTACAAAACACCCCGCAAATCCCGTTTTTAATTTAAAAGAATTAGGCATTAATGATACTTTTATGAATTTCTGGTCTTCGCATGGTGAATTACCTGACAACATAAAGCATCTTCGTTCCTCTTTAATTATAGGATTTTTAAATACTCTTATGGCACATCTGTTTTATAAGGTTAAGTTCATTGAGGACGATAGCAATTCCGAATTGCTTCACAGAATAATTTTACACCTTGTAGAAAATTACAGTGAACAAATAAATCTTTCTGACCTTTCCGACACCTTCAAAACACCGCCATCGGTTATCTCTAAGGCTTTTAACGCCACAACAGGCATCACCTTCCCCTCTTTTCTTAATTGGATTAGAGTTACAGTTGCAGCCGATATGTTAGCAAACACTAACAATACCATAACCTCAATTTCCTACAAAGTCGGTTTCAGAACAATAAGAAACTTTAACAGAGCGTTTATTGAGTTTTATGGTACCACCCCATCAAAATACAGAACAGAAAACAATGTATCATAGTTTTCTATATCGGAGTCATTATGTATTACGAAAAAAAGTCAAATAAAGTTTCTTTTTTAGCAATTCCGTCCCCGTCCAAGCCAACTCTTCATCTTCATAATGAGATCGAAATCCTTATTAATATGCACCAGGATGCAAAAACTTATGTTTATATTAATTCCAAAAAATATCTGCTTAATTATGAAGATGCAATAATAATTATGCCGGGGCAAATTCACACCACTGAACCTATACACGAAGGACTTTTTCTTTTATTCACCTTCCCGGCAGAATATATCCCAAGACTATGTAATTTCCTCCAGAATAAAGTTCCTGAAAATCCCGTATTTAATCTTCGTGAAACCGATACCCACCATATACTTTATGAATTCTGGACACTTCACGATAAGGTTTGCAAAATGGAACAGCCGCATATCGCTTCGTCCCTTATAATCGGATATATGAATGTGATTTTATCACAGCTTTGCTACAAGTTGAAATTCACAGACATCAGTACCGACATTTCTATTTGCAACAGGGTTATAAAACATCTTTCCGAAAACTATACAGAAAATGTAACACTTACAGAGCTTTCGAAAAAAATGAATATATCCCCCACCGCAATATCCAAAATCTTCAATTCCTCGACAGGAATAACCATTCCGTCATTTATCAACTGGCTTCGTGTATCTGCCGCCGCTGATATGCTAACTTCAACAAAAGATAATATAACTGAAATTTCCGGAAAGGTAGGCTTTGGAACAATCAGAAATTTTAACCGTAGTTTTTTGGAAATATTCGGCGTTACGCCATCTAATTACAGAGAACTGCACAAATAAAAAATCTTCGAACTGTATCGTTCGAAGATTTTTTCGTTTATTTTACTTTAATAAGATAATGAGCAAATCTTGCAAATGGTAATTTAATTTTGCCATTTGCAGCAAACAGTTTTTCGCCTGTTTCGGCATTAACGATTGTTTTTCCGTCAAAGCCTGAAATATCTACTTCTCCCTGCTGTGCACCATCAGCATTAGCAACGAATAACAGCCATTCATCCCCTGCTTTAAAGCCACTGATTTTAATATTTTCATTATCACTTACAAAATACGGATTGTTAAAATACGGAACAAATTCAGCATTATCCATATCAAACTCATCAACTATCTTCCAAATACCCGACATAAACTCAAGAGGTCCGCCAATATCATTAGGTCTTGGCAAAATTCCGTGAAGGAGTGAAAAAACAAGCGCATCTTCAAAGTTCCAGATAGGTCTGTTTTCATAAACAATAAACTCAGTAGGAATACCAAAGTTCCTTCCTGCATGAGAAGCTCTAAGGTATCCGTCAGGCATTTCATTAATACCCTCTTTTACAAGATTGTACTGAATATATTCACCCATCCAAAGAGAATGTGAAAAGCTTAAAACACCGCCGTTTACACAGTCAGAAATATGGCAGTTAATAATCTTTCCTCTTGAATCAAATACTTCATAAAGACGCTTGAACATATCTCTTATTGGGAACATACGATATGTAGGTCTGTGAACACCATTAACATCGTCATAACCGCAGCCATGAGCCGAGTTGCCACAAGCTCTGGTCATTGCGGTACCATCAAGATAAACACCATCAAAGCCGTATTTATCCACAAGTTTCTCAAGGCCGTCCACAAACTTATCTGCAATACTGCTGCAATAACATACGGGATATTCTCTTTGCGCCGGGAAACGATACCACTGAACACTGCGCACATCTTCATTTTCTCTCAGCAGTGCATATTCATCAGCGTTATCCATAAACACATCAGCCATAGTCGAAATCTCATAACCAAAGTACGGCACAACCTTAATACCGCGTTTGTGACATTCGCTGATAATGGTTGTAAGCTGATGCTGTGTACGGGTAGTAAGCTTCCAGTAGTTCTGAACGTTATTCCACTTTTCGTGAAGCACAAGAGTGGTTACACCAAGACGCTTAATTCTGTCATAACCGATTTCGGTATCGCCCTCAACAACAGGATTTGCAAGGAAATCAATGTAATCTCCCTCAATCTTCTTAAAGCAGTCGATATGAAGAAGCTTTTCTTTATAGGGATTTGCAGGAAACGGCTTAACAGGAGAAGCCTGAAAAGCAATTCTATAGCTCATACAGGGATATTTATACTGACCGAATTTCGCATTGCAAGCTTCCCAAGCGCGAGGCTGACTGTCAAGCAATCTCATTCTGAGAACAACACAGCCGTCCCCCTCAACAAACTGATAATACTTATCCTCACTTTCAGGCTGCCAATTCTCTGCAGATTCGCAATATGTAAAAAGTCCCTTATCATCATTACCGATATAAACGATAGAGGCAAACTCAAGGTCTTTATTCTTTTCATTCAGATAAGAACTGCTTTCAAACTTGTCCATATCACCTGTATTTCCCTCATCATCGGGATGAACCTTATTAGGTGAAATGTGGTAAAGCTTTGCTATTTCCTCCTTTATAGGAATTTCAATCCAGAAATAGTCAAGCAGTGTAGGAGTGCTTTCCTTAGATTCGAGACCAAAAAGCTGAGGAACGGTATAGCCCTTAGGCATAAGCTTAACATCAACGGTAGCAAGACCGTCAAACTCTATTTTAATACAGGTATTTACAATGAACGCATCGCTTTGTGCGGTAGTATAAATAGTGGTGCATTTTTCATCACCTTCACTTAAAAAGCAGTCAACATCACGCCAAACAACAGGATGACCGTTTTCTCCTGCTACTATGCGGATAGGACTTTCAAGAAGTTCTTCATTCTGTGAAGAAATGGAAGAAAATAAAAGATTTTTTTCTATCTTGTAAGTTCTTCCCCAAAGAGAAGTGGAATAACCCGATTCACTTTCAACTGTGCTCACAGGTATCCAGGGAGATGGCACACCCTTTTCAAATACTTTTGCGGACATAAATATCCTCCTTATAAACTTAAATGTTTTTATGAGCCTTAATTTTTACAATTCCGACTTTTACACCTTTATTTTACACTGTAAGAGTACGTTTTGTAAAGTGAAAACTATAAATAAAAAAAAGAACTCAGGTTTCACTGCTTTGGTGAAACCTGAGTTTTAATCACATAGCTTAGCTGCATCAAAATTAAGTTCAAAATACAAGGTGACTTATCTACTGTACCATTTTATTAAACCTTTTCTATTTTATAACCAAGTGCAACAATCAGCTTTATTGTTTCGATTGCTGTTTTTCGGTCATATTCCTTTTCAATTTCACTAAGCTTATCATAAGGAACAAGACAAGGCGTGGTCTTTTTAAGGTCATTTCTTTCCTTACCATAAGTCCATCCCTCCTGCATCCTTGCCTTTGCCCAGTTTTCGTGGACATTCTCAGCAATTTGCTCTGTAAGACAAACAAGCTCACTTGGTAGTGAAATAGTTTCTAAATCCTTTGGGGTAGGTATATACATAAATTTACTCACCTTCAACAATTAGGTTTTCCAATAACAGCTTCTATTTCGGCTCCTGTCATACGGTTTTTCTCCATCAGTTTTGCAACCAACGCATCTATTTTATCCTTATTTTCGGATATAATTCTAACCGTTTCGCTAAGTTGTTCAGACAGAACGCGATTTACTGCCACTTTAGCTTCATCAGACATATATGAGCCTTCTTCGTAAACAGCAATACCGTATTCACTGTCCATACCGAAGTTGCAGACAATATTCTGTGCCGTTTTAGTTGCAGAAATAAGGTCGCCGCCGGCTCCTGTAGAAAGACCGTCCTTTTCTCCGTAATAAACAAGCTCTGCAGCACGACCTCCAAGAGCAGTCCGCACATTAGAAAGAAGCTCTTCCTTTGTATAAATAGCCTTATCCTCTTTTACCTCTTTCTGCATATATCCGCCGTGCTTACCTCTGGCAACAATGGTAAGATAAGCAGGAGTTATACCACTGTACCAACACATAAAGGCGTGACCCGCCTCATGCCTTGCTACACGCTGAAGCTGAGAGGCATCCCATTTCTTCACTTCTCCGCTGTTGAAGGTTTCAAAAGCCTCTTCAAAAACGCCGTCGGTAACCTTCGAAATTCCCTGTCTTACAGCCGAACGCAAGGATAGTTCTATAACAGAATCAAGAAGCGCAAGACTCATTCCTGTTGAACGCATAGCAATATTATCTATAATTTCATCACTTATATCAAGAGCAACACTTGACTCTCTTCTGAGTTTCAGATACTTAATGCGGTCTTCCTTATCAGGAAGATCAACATAAATAGTTCTATCAAAACGACGCATAAGAGCTCCGTCAAGACTTTTAGCGCTTCCCGGTTCAACATCAAAGTTGGTTGCCGCGAGAACAAATACAGGACGTGATGGGTCATTTGAAAAGCCGTCCATCTCAGTAAGAAACGCAGTCAGAGTTTCTTCACCGCCGCCGTTTGTAATATCGGCACCCTTTCTTTCCTTTGCAATGGTTTCTATTTCATCAACAAACAAAACAGCAGGGGCATACTGCCTTGCAGTCTTAAAAAGTTTATGAACATAAGCAGGGCCTTCACCCACATATCTTTTCAGGAACTGGTTACCCTCAGTTGCAATAAATGTAACCCCCGACTCACAAGCCATAGCCTTTGCAAGCATTGTTTTACCTGTGCCGGGAGGGCCATAAAGCAATACACCTCTTGGAGCCTTAAGACCTGTTCCTATATATTTCTGTGGATTTTTGAGATACTCAACAAAATATTTCAGCTCCGTTTTAGCATCCTCGGCACCTATAACCTGTTCAAATTTAACATTGGGCTTTGAAACATTGCTTAAAACATTCTTTGTATCCTCTGCTTTGACAGCAGTTTCACACTTTAAGTCAAACAGTTTTATGTACGCTTCCTCACCGTTATCAGATACAGTCTGTAGGGTTTCAAAGCTTACAACCCTATTAGACTTCGCAAGAGTATTCATACATTTTTGCTGATGCAATGCCTGAGCAATAGAGCTAATCTGTTCTGTTACCTGACAAGGATTTTTATAAAGTTTGATAAAATCTCTTACACCTTGACGGATAAAGGAAACTATCTCTTCCTGAGTAATTTCCCCATCTTCTCTTTCAATAATATAAACAGGCAATTCATTTTTCTGCTCTCTGAGGAACTTAAAGAAATCTCTGGCAGGAGAAGAAATATCCTCAATATTAAGTATCGTTTCATTAGTTTTATCAGCACCGCACTTAATATCTATCAAGGCAAAATCAATCTCATTTTTCTTCATAGCCTCAATAGCCGAGTTTTTATCAGCAACCCCGATTATGTTTGTTTTATCCACAGCATTTCTGTATGTATTAACAATTGTTTCATCAGCAAACATCAATATGTTAGTATTGCTCTGAAGACTGAAAAGTCCTCTTATTTCATCATCTGCTTTGCTCTTATCCACAGAGATATTAATTTTTTTAAGGGCAGCTATATTGCTATTGCTTTTTTCGGAATCAACCAGGCGAAGCAGTTCATAAAGCTCATTATTAAAGAAGGTTTCTGCTCTGCTTCTTATCGTTCTTGCGTCTGCACTCGCACCCTCCGAGAACAGCAAAGCGGTATATATATCCTCTCCGACCTCAACCTTTATATCTGTATTTTTCTCTATTTTTTCACAGTTTTTCAAAATCTGACGTTTAGCTATTGAAAGCAAACTATGAGCAGTAATATGATTGAACATAACCACATTACCCGAAGCAAATCGAGAACAAATAGCCTTTGGAAAAAGAGGTTCTTTGGTGCCCGGTACAACATCATTTTCCAAGGCGTTCATTATAACCTTTCTGGATATACAGGAAAGGTCCTCTGCTTCCTCATATAGCTGTTTACCTGCATTTGTAGTTAAAATTATTACAGCATTTGTAAAAGAAACCTCTTTATCGGTAAAGCTATCTCTCAGTCGACCTGCATCAAGCATCTGCAAAAACAGATGAATCACACAAAGATGGGCTTTTTCAATTTCATCAAACAGAAGTACACAGTGAGGATGTTTAGCAACAAAGCCTGTTACATTACCCTCTTTACCGTTTTTATACACCTTATCGGTTCCACAGAATTCGAGATTGGCTTCCTTATCCGAATACTCGCTCATATCAAATCTCATAAAAGGAAGTCCAAGAGATTTTGCAATACTCTCAGCCAAAAAGGTTTTACCTACACCGGGAGGGCCTGCAAACAAAAATGTAGCACTTGGGCGTTTATTGTTTTTACCCAGAATAATATCCATATAGTGCTGAAAATATCCTGAAGTAAATACATTTACAGCATTATCCTGTCCATAAACTTCACTAAGCAGTTCGCTTCTTATCCTCTTTACATTAGCTACCGCCTCTGCGATTTCTTCTGTAGGTTTTTTGGAAGTCGTATCTTCAAAATCCCAAAACATATCTTCTGCACAATCAAACAATTCCTCGCTCAACTCATCCTCTTCTACTATAGGCTCGGGATTTGTTTCGGTTTTTTGAGTAGGATTTTTCTTGTTTTTTTCTTCCTCATATTTAATAGAATTCTGGAAAACCTGTTCTGAAGCTTTCTTATACGCTTCCTTAAAATCTTCATCATCAAAGGTGTCCTTTTTTTCTCTGCCGCAAACCTCTTTTGCTTTTTTAATAGCTTCGGTAGGATTGTTAAAAATGAGCAAAAACAAGGTATTAGGTCTTAGTTCTCTGGATATTTGACTGCTGTACTGTTTTTCAGCTTCGGCAATTTTATCGGCTATATAAAGCTCGTCGTGAATAATACTGCCTCTTCCGTTTTTTACATAATCAACCATCATAGCCTTTAATTTATCATTATCACGGAAAAAATTATTAAATAACAGTTTAAGACTTAAAAGCTCTGCCCTGTTACCATAGGTTTCATTGCTGTTAATCCTATCTATAGCCGCTATGATAAGCATTTCCGCAGTAGGATCTTTATACTTCTTCTGCTCAATATTCATTGCATCGTTGAAAATTTCGCATAGAAGCATACTCTTTTTAAGAACTCCCATTTTTCAGTACCTCTCTTTATAAAAAATCATCGCCATAAATTCTTCATTTTTTCTTTATATATGTCATCTGTTTTAAAATCCTGAACATTCATAATAAGCCGGATATTCATATCTCTGGCACGCTGAATCAAATATTTGCCTGATTCCTTATCCTTAGGAATAGAGGTAGCCACAAGCACCTTTTTAGCATATTTACCGCCAAATCTATATGCAACCGTGTTAAGCTTATATAACTCATCAGCATCCACAATGCCGTTTTTACAGGAAATAAACACAGGAACAATACCGTGCATTAAAAGAATATCAATCTCATTTTCGGTATCGTAAATCCCTTCCTCTTTGTCGTTATGAAACCTGCCATCCCAATCTATGAAAACTCCGTTTACAGCGTCATTATAAAGCTTATTGCCATTTTCATCCCTTAGGCTTTTTGCAACAAGAAAGGTTTTCATTTCCAAAGCCTGTCCTGCTTTAACAAGACATCTTCTCACCTGAGGATTTTTAAAGCTCAAAGACAGTTCTGTCACAGTTTCGTTAAAATCTGTGAGCAATCCATGTTTCCTCAGATATGCCACAATACCTCTGATAATTTTATACGAGGCATTACTCTTGTTAAGCTCTTCGCGTATTTTCGATTTTTTTGCAATGACGGTAAGCTTATCCTCGCTTAAAGTTCCCACTTTAACAGCCGCGCTGAAAACATTAATCTGTGTGTTCCACAGCCTTACATTCCCTTTGCAAACGTTCCATATATTCTCAATATCTTTTATAAAATCCTCGTTAAAATCCCATTCGTACGTATGTTCACTAAATACATCACCAAAGAGAACATCACCGCCGTAAAGCTGTATATTTTCCTCTACTGTCAGTTCAGGCAGAGTCTTAAAAACAGTTTTTCCGTCCTTATCACAGTCGCATATCGTATTATGAGCTATATTAAACCTATGAATCTGAATATTTTTATCCCTATTTCTTTCATAGACAATACCAAATGCCATAAGGGCAATTTCATCACCGCCGGTAATACCGAAAGCACAATCAGGGTATGTATCCACTATTTTCTGCAAAACAGAAACTGCATTTTCAAGATTATCTTTTTCAACTTCCATAGGAATAAATTCAATATCACTATATCCCCTATCAGAAAAAACGCGTTTGTACTTTTTAATTTTGCTTTCAATAATACCTGTATCCCGTCCAATGTATATAACCCGCTGAGGCACATCAGTAAGACAGGCACAGACATTTTCTATTGCCACATTATTAAAAAACTCAATATATGTCATAATATCCCCTATTTTCATTCTTAAGTTATAATATAACACAATATTTGCACTCTTACAACAAAAAAATACTCCCATTGTTTTTTACAACAGGAGTATCTTTTGCAAAATTCAAATTATTCAATAACGATAGGATCGAGAATGATTTCTACAGTACCTCTATCCTGATACTGCTGACCCGCGCCCTTCTTAACGATAACACAGTCAAGGAGTGTTCCGCCTACAAGCTCAGAGAAAGCATCGTTTTCTCCGCCGTAACCAACATGGTTTGCACCGTAATAAATTGCCATCTTTTCGCCGTCACCATCATAAGCAGCGCCAACACTGAGACCCTTAATATCCTTAATGGACTTAATTTTTTCTTTAATTGCCTCGTTGCCTTTTTTAACACAAACAACATACTCATCAGTGCCATCAAGAACAAGAGATTCAACCTGGCTGCTTTCATCCTCAAGCCCGTCACCTGAATCGTCTACACCGGTAACAACGGATGGTTTGCTAGACTCGTTAGAAGAATTATCTTCTACTGCACCGCCGCAAGCAGCAAGAACAAAAATCATGCAAAAAGCAAGAAGTAATGCTAAAAGTTTTTTCATAGTTTTACACCTCATAAAATTATTTGAATTAATTATAATATAAACCATCTTAAAATTCAAGAAAATTTTCAAATTCTTGCAACACCGGTTTTTCTTGCAGCCTCAGCCACTTTTTCAGCTACGGTTTTACCAATTCTTTCATCAAAAGCAAAAGGCATAATATACTCTTCATTAAGCTCCTCATCAGAAACAAGGGAGGCGATAGCGAGAGAAGCAGCCATTTGCATTTCCTCATTAATATCACTTGCTCTTACATCAAGTGCACCTCTGAAAATTCCGGGGAAAGCCATAACATTATTTATCTGATTCGGGAAATCAGAACGGCCTGTTCCTACTACACGGGCTCCTGCTGCTTTTGCAAGGTCAGGCATAATTTCAGGAACAGGGTTTGCCATAGGAAATACAACAGCATCACTATTCATAGATTTAATCATATCTTCACTTACTACACCGGGGGCAGAAACACCGATAAATACGTCAGCACCCTTCATAGCATCAGCGAGTGTACCTGTCATTTTTTCTCTGTTAGTAACCTTGCTCATTTCGGCCTGCGCAGGATTTAACTGGCTATCACCCTCAACAATAATGCCAAAGCGGTCTACCATTGTAAGATTCTTAACACCAAGCTTTAAAAGGTGCTTACCAATAGCAATACCCGCACTGCCCGCACCATTAATAACACACTTGACCTCACCTATTTCCTTTTTTGTAAGACGAAGAGCATTAAGAAGCGCGGCACCAACAACAACAGCGGTACCATGCTGGTCATCGTGGAAAACAGGAATATCGCAAAGTTCTTTAAGCTTCTTTTCAATTTCAAAGCAACGAGGAGCCGCAATATCCTCAAGGTTAATACCACCAAAGGAACCTGAAATAAGATAAATAGTTCTAACTATTTCATCAACATCCTTGCTTCTTACACAAAGAGGAAATGCGTCTACATCTGCAAATTCCTTAAACAGAACACATTTACCCTCCATTACAGGCATACCTGCTTCAGGGCCAATGTCGCCAAGACCGAGAACAGCAGTACCATCGGTAATTACTGCTACCATATTCCATCTTCTTGTAAGCTCAAAGGACTTATTATAATCTTTATTAATTTCAAGACAAGGCTCTGCTACACCGGGAGTATAAGCGATAGATAGCTGTTCCTTATTTGTAACGGGGGTACGAGAAACAACCTCAATCTTACCCTTCCACTCATAATGCTGTTTTAATGCTTTTTCCTTAATATCCATTTTTATCACCTTAATTATACGAACTCTCTGTTGAATTATCAAACTTAACATCACCAAGATAATCAACAGGATTAAGACCTACGTAGTTGCACATATCAAACATTTCTTTAACAGTGTTAATATTAACATCAATACCGTTTTGGAGTCTGTCTGCTTTTGCAAAAATTTCTTTTTCGCCATGAGTATATATTCTTGTCTGACCCTCACTCTTGGGAGATTCTCTAAGCTCTTTAAGGAAGGTAGAAAGATGCTCTTTTATAGCAGCAGGGTCGCCGAACACCTTGGGGTCAATAGCGATAAATCCGTGACAGGTTCCACCCTTTCCGCCGATATGAGTATGATTAGAAGTAAGACCCATAGAAAGTATAGAACAGAAAATTTCACAGAACATACCATATCCATATCCCTTATGGCTACCTGTCTGCTCGGTTTCACCGCCAAGCGGCATAATACCACCGCCGTTTTTAGCAACGATGTTTTTGAGTACGTCACTTGCATCACTTGAACCTTTACCCTTTGAGTCAAGCGCCCAACCCTCAGGAAGTGGTTTGTTAAGTTTATTGTAAATTTCAAGCTTACCGCGTGTTACAACGGTAGTGGATGCATCGAAGAAGAAATCATAAGGCTCGGCAGGCATAGCAACGGCAATGGGGTTACTTCCAAGCATAGCAAGTCTGCCAAAGGTAGGAACCATTATAGCTTCACTGTTGGTCATTGCCATACCTAAAAGACCCGCATCACATGCCATTTTAGCATAATAACCTGCAATACCGAAATGGTTGGAATTACGAACGGTCACAATAGCCATACCTGTATTCTTTGCCTTTTCAATAGCAATACTCATAGCCTTATGAGAAATAAGCTGTCCCATACCGTCATTACCCTCGATAACTGCAGAAACAGGAGTTTCGTATACAATCTCAGGCTTAGCATCAATTTTAATAAGACCCTTTTCAATTCCCTTGTGATAACGGGCAAGTCTTTGCATACCGTGAGATTCAATTCCGTAAAGGTCGGAAAGAAGCAGAACGTCGGTTATAATTCTGCTCTCGTCCTCTGTAAAGCCGAACTTGTTAAAGCAGTCGTTACAGAATTTTTCAAGCTCTTTATAAGAGTATCTTATGTAATTTGACATATTCGTCACCTCATAAAAATTATTTCAATTTATTATATCACCTTTGATTATTTTTTTCCACATTTTTTTGATAAAATATTCCATTGTTTTTTTAGTCACTTTGTTAAGAAAAATTTTTCTTTTTTCCTTGAATTTATTTCACCCCTGTGGTAGAATCCTTAGGGTGATATAAATGATTAAGGTTATATTTGATATGGACGGCACATTACTGGATACACAAACCATATATATACCCGCTTGGGAAGAGGCTGGTAAAAAGCAAGGCTTTACAGGTATGGGTAATAATGTTAAATATGTTTGCGGCACAAATAATGAGGGTAGCGGCAAATTCTTAAAAGAACACTTCCCCACCCTTGATATTCCGCTTTTCAGAAAACACTATGAAGAATATGTAAACGAGCATCTTGTTGTACGTTACAAAAAAGGTGTGAAGGAAACTCTTGACTTTTTAAAGGAAAACGGCATTGAAATGGCTGTCGCTTCGGGTACAGATAAAAAAAGAGCCTCCGCGAGACTTAAAGCCGTAGACTGTATGGACTACTTTAAGGTAACAATTTTCGGGGATGAGGTTGAAAACGGAAAACCCGCGCCCGATATTTTCCTGAAAACAGCCGCGCTTATGGGTGCTAAGCCCGAAGAATGTATAATCTTCGAGGACTCAGGTAACGGTATCCGCGCCGCTAACAATGCGGGTATCCGCTGTATAGGAATCCCCGACGTTGTAGAATTCAACAGTGAAATAAAATCAATGCTACTGGCAGAATACAATTCAATGGACGAGTCCATCGAGCTTTTAAAAGAACTGATTAAATAAAATGGCTCCCTTGGAAAACAAAAGGAATGGTTATGTGTATTTTATATCCGTACCAAAGACACCACACCCTAATCCCTATTCCCTATTCCCTATTCCCTATTCCCTATTCCCTATTCCCTAAAAAAAGACGGCATCAGCCGTCTTTTTTTACTTGCATTCCGTCGTGTTTTATTTCATAATTATCCTTTAAAATCAAATCTTCAATAAATACAAACTCATAGCCTTGTTCTTTCAGAGTTTTAAGTATATTTGGCAGTGCGGCAGGCGTGTGGTCGGCATCGTTATGGAAAAGCACGATACTGCCGTTTTTAACCTTGCTTGTAACCCTGTTGCAAATACTTTCAGGTGTGGCACTGTCTTTCCAGTCAAGAGAGTCAACATACGAAACAAAAGTAATAAGTTTAATCAAAATCCATTTCTTCAAAGTTCAATAAATCGTTTGGTGTTACTGATAAGCATTTACAGATACATGCTAATTCGTAATCGGTAACCTGACGGTTATTCTTTTCGATTTTGCTAATCATTTGTTGATCAATATTAACATTCATAGTTTGTAATTTAGCTGCTAAATTGCTTTGAGATAACCCTTTCTCTTCTCTTAATGTTTTAAGATTTTCCGAAATAATGTTCTTGTTATTGTAATAATGGATTTTCTTCATAATATTATCATACCCTCAATACGTCATATTAACGTATTGACAATAACATAAATTTGTGATAACATTACGTTACATTAACGTAAAGCAAAACGAAGTTTCGCATTTTTCGTGTGTGCAACTTCGGTTGCACACACTTTTTGTTTTAAGGGGGATGTATTTTGGATAAGGAAAGAAAAGAATTATGGTGTTTTGTTTTTGATTTAATAGAAAATAACACGGACAGTAATTTGTGCAACAGTGACTTCTATCAAGCAAAAACTAAAATTTTAAGTGATAAATACAAAGAGGTAGATTCACAAGAATATAAATCTTTGTGGAACGCTTTGAAAGTTGCGGAAATTAATACACATAACAGAGGATATGAGGGTATTGCCTATCATTTGAGGCGATTTGCCTTTCATTCTGACGAAGAAGGTTTTTTTGAGTTTGCATATTTAAAAGATAAATATGGTGGTTGCTACATTGCCACTGCAGTATATGGTTCATATAATGCACCAGAAGTTTTGGTTTTACGAAAATTTAGAGATACATATTTAGAAAAAAGAAAATGGGGACAAGATTTTGTTTCTTTTTATTATAAATACAGCCCCAAAATCGCAAAAAAATTAGAACAAAAAAGTTTGCTAAATAAAGCGGTTAAATTTTTGATTGACAAGATGTTATTATCATTTGTAGGTTTTAAATTAAAATAGAAGAGGATGTAATATTATGAGCGATTTTTGTGATTATAGCAAATTATTGGATACTAATTATTCACAACAAATTTTTAGAGCTGCAGATAACTTTTTTTCGAAGCCAAATGTTGCAGAGGGTATACATACTTTTTGTGAAACAATGCCATCATTGGACGAAACATCATATGCATTAAAACTAACATTAAGAAACTTTGTTGGCAATTCGGATGTATCTATTCCAATTATATTTACGGATGATAGTGTTTTTTTCGAAGTAAATATGTTAATACAATTACGAGATAATTATGAAATTACAAAATTTAATGCAGAATTATTAGAAGAATTAAGTGCTAAATTATTAGAAAATAGAAGTGTTACAAATTTCAAAAAATGTTTTATAAAGCCAATATATACTTCTCCTATGCATGTTCAAATTTCTAGGAAATTTGAAAAAACCACTTCTTTTGAAGAAGATGTTGAGTTGTTATGTAATATGTGTATGGAAATGTTAGCCTTACCAATAAGTTTCTATAAGACTGTGGAAAAACGTATAAATCCCCAAGCGAACACATCCTCAAATACTTCTTCTGAAAGTGGTTGTTATATCGCAACTTGCGTTTATGGCTCCTATGACTGCCCGCAAGTTTGGACACTTCGTCGTTATCGTGATAATACATTAGCAACGACTTGGTATGGAAAGGCATTCATTCGTACATATTATGCTATTAGTCCTACACTTGTAAAATGGTTTGGACATACAAATTGGTTCAAAAAATTATGGGTTGGCACTCTCAATAAAATGGTAGAAAATCTTCAATCAAATGGTGTAGAAAGCACACCTTATGAAGATAAAAGATGGTAATTGTTATATTACAAGATTGTCTATTTGAAAAGAGGCTTATAAAATGTTTGAACATTTTTTATTAAAAACACCAGTATACATAACAGATGATTTTGGACCTGGTGGAGCATTTATAATTATCCTAATTGGAGTTGGTGTAATTTTTTTAGCAAAGCTTATGGCAAATAGTGAAAACTCTTTTATTAGTGCATTTGGAGAAGAAATGGTTTTCAAGTTAGGTGTTGGAGTGTCTTTAACGGGTGTGATTTCTTTTATAATTGCACTTCTTCAATAACATACTAGTAAACATTAAAGGGCATCGAGCAAGACGGGGGACGGTTCCCTGTCTTGACTTAACGGACAGTCGAGGACGTCTGTCCCTACCATGTAAAATTTAATATCCGTGCCGAAGGCACACCTTCTCTAATCCCCTTTCCCCCTTCCCTATTCCCTAAAAAAGACGGTGCTAATTAGCACCGTCTTTAATTTTACACTGTGTTCCGTCGTGTTTGATTTCGTAATTTTCCTTTAAAATTAAATCCTCTATAAACACAAATTCATATCCCTGTTCTTTTAAGGTTTTTAATATGTTACCTAAAGCTTCGGGGGTATGGTCGGCATCATTATGGAATAAAACTATGCTTCCGTTCTTGACTTTACCCGTCACTTTTTGGTATATTGAATCGGGGCTGGCGTTGTCTTTCCAATCGAGAGAATCTACATCCCACTGAATACAGTACATTCCCATACTTTCAACCGTTTCAACAACATGGTTATCGTAGTCACCATAAGGTACTCTGATAAGGGTAGGCTTTCTGCCTGTCACATTTTGAATTTTCGAATTACAGCTATCTATTTCATTTTTTATTTGGTCGCTTGACAGCTTAGACATATATGGATGTGTATTGGAATGATTTTCTATTCTGTGTCCTGCATCACTAAGCTGTTTTACCGATTCGGGATATTTATCCACCCAGGCACCAACCACAAAAAATGTAGCAGGAACATTATACTGCGAAAGTATATTAATAAGCGTTCCCGTATCATCATTACCCCAGGCGGCATCAAAGGAAATTGCTACCCTCTTTTCCTCACACTCTACGCAGTATATGGGAAGTCTTCTGTCCCCTTTTGCAAAGGTAGTAAAAGACCCTACAATACATACTGTAAGTGCCATAAAAAGTGCACAGGTAAGAACAATTTGTCTTTTAGTTATAACAAAGCATTTCAAAAAAACCACCGACTTTCATTACTATTAAAAAATATGAAAGTAAGTGGTTTTTTATTCTGCAATATTTATTACTGTTTTTTCTTTTTTCCCTGCCATCCCCTTAAATTGTGCGGCACCGCCGATAATACGTATGAAGCCTTTTACAAAATAAAAAAGACAAGCTCTATTGAGCTTGTCTTTTTGTGTTGGCACCTACCTATTTTCCCGGGCAGCTGCCCGCCAAGTATCTTCGGCGCAAGTGAGCTTAACTTCCGTGTTCGGGATGGGAACGGGTGGACCCTCACCGCAATC
>CAJGBV010000010.1 GCA_904501755.1 Clostridiaceae bacterium
CAGCATCTTTTATTTCGGTACCGCCTGCATGGTTAGTTGCATTAACTTCGCCATAAGCTACGCCACATACAGAGCAAACAGCCTTATCCTTACAGGTAGCAGTGCCGCCCTTGTGATTTTCCTTATCGAACTCTGCACCGCAACCACAGGTATGGAAGTGCTGAGTTTCATTGGTTTCCCACTTGTTGTTAGCATCTACATGCTCTTCTGTTGCAAGAATCTCTTCACCATCAGCTATCTTTGCATCACAACCCTTGCAGTAGGTGTCGCCGGTATAACCGGGAGCATTACACTGAGCAGGAACAGCATCTTTTATTTCGGTACCGCCTGCATGGTTAGTTGCATTAACTTCGCCATAAGCTACGCCACATACAGAGCAAACTGCCTTATCCTTACAGGTAGCAGTGCCGCCCTTATGGTTTTCCTTATCAAACTCTGCACCGCAACCACAGGTATGGAAGTGCTGAGTACCATTGGTTTCCCACTTGTTGTCAGCATCTACATGCTCTTCTGTTGCAGGAATATCTTCGCCATCAGCTATCTTTGTATCACAACCCTTACAGTAGGTGTCGCCGGTATAACCGAGAGCATTACACTGAGCAGGAACAGCATCCTTTATTTCGGTACCGCCTGCATGGTTAGTTGCATCTAATTCGCCATATTCTACACCACAGTTAGCACAAACAGCCTTATCCTTACAAGTAGCTGTACCACCGGTATGTTCAGAGCAATCTACCTCATGAGTATAAGTAACGGTAGGAACGTCAATAGTCATATCATATTCAACAGGAACATTATCGGTTCCGTCCAACCAAACGAGCTCAAATGTATAATCTCCGCCTGCTTTGGGAGCATCGAAGCATACATAAATAAGAGTACCGCTTTCAGTAGCAATGCCTTTAGTACCGCTGGTAGAGGCATGCACTATCTGATAGCCGGTTTTATCGGTATTTTCAGGATCGCGACCTACAGTATAGTCAAATTCTATATATATTTTTCCTGACTTCTGTTTGAAATCACCTACATCATAGCCTTCATCAGCATATTCATTAACTGTTCCCTCTTCGAAAACTGCATAATGAAGATCAAGACCTTCGTTACTGAGTACCTGATATCTTGCAGTAAAGAAAGCACCGGTATTTTCGGAAATCATAACAGGGATCACAATGACATCGCCTTCAGGAGTGCCATCCTCATCATAATCTCTCGACACTAATTCGGGAGTTCCTAAAGAAATTGTAGCAGTAGGAGTTCCTTCTGCACTAATTGCAACCATCGGTACTAACAATGATGCTAACATCACTACCGAAAGAAGCACGGACAATAGCTTTTTCTTCATTTTATTCACCTTTTCTTCCTTCTATAAAAATTAATAATATCCCTAAGGGGAAAATTACTTAAGTTAATTATAAGCACATCACAGAAATTTGTCAACTGTTTTTTTAAGAAATGTCATAATCTCGCTTCGCACAATTTTTATTAATTAATCACAATTTTCCAAAAAGCAAAAATCATCAATTTGTGCATAAACAAAAATATATCCTTAATCTATTCTTTATATATGTAAACAGTGCTGTTATTTTTTATATCAGACACCTGCAAGATAAAGCTTTAAAAGAGCAAGGTCGGTTGTTGTAACCGCACCGTCGCCGTCCATATCAGCGTTACTCAAAGCATCAGCATTTCCCTGTGCCAATGCCAACTTCAAAAGAGCAAGGTCGGTTGTGCCCACACTGTTATCCATATTTATATCGCCCTTTTCCCAAAGAGTTTTTAAAGCAATTAAATCCGAAACAGCACTTGGATAAGGAATTATTCTGTCGTAATCCCAGTTTCCACCCTCAAAGGTTATATTTGAAGCCTCGTCCTGTGTAACTGTATATACCTGACTACACGTTGGATTGCCCTCGCCGAAATCCTTATTAGCAGTACCTCCGGACACCTGGCAGATTGTATAAACACGGTTAACTTTTCCTTTTGCCAAACCGATTATGCCGCCCGAAACAGAAGCAGAAACGCTTCCCTCATATACGCAGTCGCTGACAGTTGAATTAATACCCGTAACACCGCAGATACCGCCCGCCGTCAGCTTACCATCCACCTGAGCATTTACCGCACAACCCGAAATGGTTCCCGTATTTCTTCCGGCAACAGCACCTACATAAGAATTACCCTTTACACTGCCCGATATATAGCAATCGGCAATAGTTCCCAAATTATATCCGCATATCATACCAACCGTAGCGGTTGAAACACCGTTTCTGTCATATTTATCAAGGCTTTCAACCGTAACGTTTCCGTCGGGATTGGTCCATATATCCTTATCATTATAGTCAATATCACCCTGCGCCTCGCCCGAACTTACAGTAACATTTGTATTTATACCATACTCGCCGTCAATACTGGCATCTATAAGACGCAGATTTTCAATTTCACCCTGACTGACTCCAAAAAGTCCGCAAAAATCATAATATGCACGATTCAGTTTAAGTCCGTAAACAGCATAACCATTACCATTAAAGCTACCCTTAAAGGAATTGTTTACTATAGCACCAATAGGGCACCAGCCAAAGCCACCCAAATAAAAATCTCCGTCCTGAGCAAAATCCTCCTGTGTAAAGACAATATCATTCATAAGGATATAATCGCCCGTCAGGTTGTTTCTTATGTTGTGAAGGTCCTGCTTTGTATAAATAGGCGTATAAACAGGTCTGATTTTAATACTTGCCCCTGCATCGTTTACCGAAACCGTTGTGCTTTCAGTGGTACATTTAATATCCTTGAAAATCAAAGAAGCCGTTCCTTTTCGGGTTGCCGTACATTCAATAACAAGAGGTGCCTTTGAAGGATTAAAAGATATTGTATACCGCATAGTATCGGTATCGAAACCCATATTTCCTGTTTTATATTCAATATACGAGTTAATATCAACTTGTGCCGTAAGCTTTGTAATACCGGTTCCCCGAGCATCTATCGTTACAGTAAAGGTATCCCCCACTGTAACCTCCTGTTTACTAAAGGAAACCGTAACCACATTCTCTTGTGCCGAAACCACAGGCATAAAGGAAACCAAAAGAACAACCGTCAAAAATAGAACCGCTATTTTCTTAATCATAAAAACACTCCTATTTGACACCCGCAAGATGAAGTTTTAAATTAGCCAGGTCAGTAGTATCAATCTGTCCGTTTGCGTTCATATCAGCACCCGCAAAAGCTACAAAAATATCGCCAATACCTGCAAGATAAAGTTTTAATGTAGCAAGGTCTGCCGTCTGTATCTCTCCATTACCATCCACATCCCCTGCCATAACATTCTGCACTGCAAAGGATAGACTTTGTTCACCAAGATAATACTCCTCATTATCTGCATAGGTGATTTCATAGGCAGTAAAGGCAGCATCACCCTCACCTATTAACTCAAAGACAAAGGTTTCACTAACACAAGAGGTATTACCTATGTATATATATACTATTTCATCGGTTAAAGCATTATAATTTTCAGCAGATGTACTAACAAAGCTTACCTTACTGCTGTCATACCTTAAACGATAGAAATATGCATTCATATTCTGCTGAGCGTTAAGGCTTACCGTAAGGGTAATAGTATCGCCGACATAAAAATCAGTTCGGTCAAGACTAAGCTTTGCATCTGCCTGCACCGCCTGACAATCAACATTAGGGCAAAACAGCATTAATATACATAAAGCAACCGCTAACAGTTTTTTCACCTTTTCACTCTCCTTAAGCATTTAAATTCATATACAGTTTAATTATACTGTATACACATTTAAAAAGCAACAGTAAAAAAACCGGACTGCTTACACAGTCCGGAAAATTATCAAAATCAATTTATGCACCTGCAAGGAACAGCTTTAATTTTGCAAGGTCGGTGGTGTTTACAACTCCATCACTGTCAAAATCAGCATTAGGAAGAGTATCAGTTCCGCCCCCGGCAAGAGCAAGCTTTAAAAGAGCAAGGTCGGTAGTATTAACTGCTCCGTTTTCATCAATATCACCGGGAATTCCCTCAGAAACAGCAGCCTCTACTGTGATTAAACATTCAGAGCCAAGCACACCGATTGTATCCCCTGCGTTTTTACCTGTAGCGGTAAGAACAACATTCTTAACACCTTCAGCAGAAGCAGCAAATACAATTTTTGCCACACAACCGTCAGCGTCTATAGCTTCATCAGCAGTAACGGTAATAACACCATCAGCATAAGAAGCAGTACCAAGGTCGCCATTTTCTACAGCCGAAACCGAAATTCCGTCATCTGCAGCAACTGTGATTTTAAGCTCTGTAAAGCCTTCGTTATTATCTTCAACCATCAAATCAACAGTAACGGTATCTCCATTCACTACAGTAGCATCATCAAAATAAACAGCCGCAGTACCGAAAATTTCTCCTGCACCTATCTGTGCATCGTCGGTATTAATGGTGTAAGCACTAACGCTTAAAGAAAGTGTGAGAACCATAGCAATTGCTAAAATAACACTTATAATTTTCTTCATATATAACACCTTCCTAATATAACTAACCAAAGTCTATCACAATTTTCACAATTTGTCAATTGCTATTTATTGATATAATAAAACTTCTTGACTACACACAAACACATAGCTATAATAACCTCAAGGAAGGTGAGAGTATGAACAAATCCAATATTATTCCCTGCGGCTGTTCCTCAAGCTTTGTAAAGAACACCACTCTCGAAAAAATGTTTGCCGACTATAAGACAAATGATATACCCTGTATGGAAATAGCCTTCGGTCAGTACGAAGACAGTGTAAATCTTGATTTTAAGGAATACAAACGCCTTGCCGATAAATACGGCATAAACCTTTATTCATACCATTTACCATTTGCTCCGTTTACCACTCTTAATCCTGCCGATAAGGACGAAACTGTAAGAAGCTTTACCGTAAACTATTTTAAAGCCCTTATGAGCAAGGCGAAAAACGATGCCGATATTTCCCTTTTCATCATTCACCCAAGCGGTGAGCCTATAGAGGACAGCGAAAGAGATACAGCCTTAAATCAGGCTAAAAAATCTCTTTACGAGCTTTCCGTATTTGCCGAAAATAATAATATGACCTTAGCGGTGGAAAATCTCCCCCGAACCTGTCTTGGCAGAAGTAGTGATGATATGTATGAGCTTCTCTCAATCCACCCTGCTCTAAAAATGTGTTTTGACATTAACCACGCAGGCTGTGAATCTTCGGTTGATATAATAAAACGCTTTGCTGACAAAATAGTCACTCTTCATGTATCAGATTATATGGGAAACGACGAATGTCATCTTTTACCTCTTGAAGGCATTGTTGACTGGAAAGGTGTTATTAACGCCCTTAAGGAAGCAAACTACAGCGGTGCTTTTTTATATGAAGTAAGCCCCGGTGTTTTTGAGGACGGAGCTATATGGGCAAAGGAATGTTGGTTGACAAAGCTTTTCCCACGCGAAAGCTTTTTAAACCTTTCGGATATAAAGGAAAATTTCATAAAGCTTAATAATCTGTAAAACAAAAAACAGTTGTATTGTTTAGTCAATACAACTGTTTTTTGTTGATTTTATATTTCCACCCTCTCGGCACAGAGAAGCTGTGCCTCTTTTTCGTGGTGGGAAACAAGAATAACCGTTTTATCTTTGGTATATCTGTTTACCACATCGCAGACATTAAAAAGTGTTTCCTCGTCAAGTCCGTTAAAGGCTTCGTCTAAAAGCAGTATATCAAAATCCTTTGAAAGTGCACGGGCGAGAGCCACTCTTCTCTTCATACCGCCCGAAAGCTCGTCTACACTCATATACGAGCAGTCCTCAAGTCCCAACTCACAGAGCAGTTCTTCTGCCTTTTCATTACTACTAAAAAGAGAAATATTCTTTTTAACACTGACAAAGTCAATAAGTCTATCCTCCTGAAAGACAACCGAGATTTTCGCGTTGTCCTTTATTTTCACGCTTCCCTTTTTTGCCTTTTCAAGACCTGCTATAAGACGCAGAAGTGTGGTTTTGCCTTTACCTGAAGCACCTGTCAGATGAATTCTTTGACCTTCCTTTATATACAGGGAAAAATTTTCAAAAATTTTCTTTTTTTCACCCTTATAGGAAAAGGTGACGTTTTCAAATTTAATCACATTTCCCACCCGCCTTTAAAATAGTCTTAATTATCCATTCAAGGAAAATGCTGAGTATTATTATAACAGCGGTAACCGCAAAAACCTCATCATAAGCAATTGAGGTTTTGCCTACCCACAAAAGCTCACCTAAAGATTTTGCACTTTTGCAGATAACCTCTGCCGCAACACCCGACTTAAAGGCAAAGCCCAGTCCTGTTATAAGAGATGCGGTAAGGGTTGGCTTTATGCTCGGATATATAATGTATCTGAAAGCATCAGCCCTTTTCATACCCATAACCCTTGCCATTTCGGTGAGATTTTTGTCTACTCCTAAAAGAGATTTTTCGGTGTTCTCCCATATTATAGGAAGTACCGTTAAAAAGGCTATAAGCTGAGGTATAAAGGCCGAGTCCACCCAAAGAAAAACTAAAATTATAAATGCGGCAACGGGAACTGCACGAAACAGTCGCAGTATAGGGGAAAAGAAATCTGATATAACCTTAAAACTATACGAAGCATATCCCATTACCACGCCCACAGCTACACTCATTAAAAAGCCCGCTATAACCCTAAGTAAAGTATACAATGCACTGAGCCAGAATTCAGCATCTTTGCAAAGCCGAATAAATGCTTTTGCGGTCATTATGGGGGTAGGAATATCTATAAGCAGTCCCTTGTTGGCTATACCGAAAACTATCTGCCACAAAAGAAGCCAGAAAGCAACTATTAAAAGCTTTTTAACTACTTTATTTTTCTGCATAATAGAAATCATCGGCAGGAAGAGTTCCACCTACAGATTTTGGATTAGCCTCAAACATAACCTTAAGATAGCCCGAAAGACCGTCTTTCATTTCCTGTCCGTCTATATATTTAAGACCACAGGAATCAATTGACTTTGTAGCAAGAGCTGCAGTCGGAATAATGCCGTACTCCTCACAAAGTGCACCGGTTCCCTCTTTATCGGAAAGAGCCTTGTTTATTGATGCCTCATATTCCTTAAGGAAGGTTTTAACTACACCGGGATTTGCCTCTAAAAATTCGTTTCTTACTATAACGCATCCCATCATAAGAGAGCTGTCAGTAGATACCTTATCCCATTCTTCTCCCATATCAAGAGCCGCCTTTGCGGTAGTATACTTTGTGAGAATACTGGTTGCAACAGGCTGAGGAGCAAGAATAACTGCATCCTTGTTTTCTTCCTTTGCCCAAACACCCGGTAACTGACTGCCATCAGCAACAAAATTTATGGTAACATCGGTATCGGGGTTAATTCCGTTTTTAGTTAATACAAAGCGGAGGATGTATTCGGGATTAGCACCTTGTCCGGGGGAATAAATTGTCTTACCCTTTAGGTCGGCGATACTGTTTATTTCAGCACCGTTTGTAAGAATTGACAGCACACTTGTGGTATTAACTGCAAGTACCGTAACTCCGCCGTTTGTCTTATTATAAAGGGTAGCGGCAAGGTTGGTGGCAACAGCGGCAATATCTGCATTTTTGTTTGAGATAGCCGAAACAATTTCATCATTTGCGTCTACCATACTGAAGTTATAGGTGTTCTGGGTTTTTCCCGCCTCGGCATCAGCACGAAGATTTACAGCACCTATTCCCGTAGGGCCTGAAAGCACATAAACATTCATTTCCCCTGTTTTAGCTTCGCCGCAACCCACAAAGCTGAATACCATAAGAAGTGTAAGAAGAATTGCTAATAATTTTTTCATACTATCACCTTTATCTTTCCGTCTTTTCTGACGATTAAATTATTTTGTTCTAAATTTTCAAGACTTCTGTAAAGTGAGGTTCTACCTATACAAAGAGTTTTTGACAGCTCAGTCAGCTTTCCGCTATAGCCATCTTCACCCAACTTGCAAAGATAATCATACAGTCTGCCCTCTACCCCGTCCTGCATCATTACTGACAGCTTTCCGTTTAAAAAACGGATTTTAGAGGATAGAAAGGAAATATAGTTTACCGCTACCTGTTCGTTATTTTTAAAAAGCTCGGTTAAGGTTTCCTGTTCAATAAACTGAACAGTACAGTCGCTTACCGCTTCAATTCGGCTTATATACTCACTGTTTTCGCCGAAAATTGCGGCGGCACCGAAAACACTGCCCTTGCTGAAATTTGAAAGAGGCACCTGTCCGTTAAGACTTACCGCCCTTGCCTTTCCCGATAGCACAATACCAATACTGTTCAAAAAGCAATTTTGGTCATATATAACCTCACCCTTTTTGAAAGTAACAGGCTCGGTTAAATTTACTCTGTCCAGCACATTTTCAGTACCTTTAAACAGATATGTCTGATAAAGAACTTCCTTGCTGTTGATTTTTCTCACCTCGAAATCTGTACCATTTGGAACATTTTTTATTATAATATCACATTGTTAACATTTTGTCAATAAAAAGCTAAAGTTTTTCTTTCATTTTTTTAAAAATGTGATAAAATGTATTTAACAATTTTAAAAGAAGGTTTTACTATGGCAAAAAAACAGTTTAAGGCAGAGTCCAAAAGACTTCTTGACCTTATGATTAACTCGATTTACACAAACAAGGAAATTTTCCTCAGAGAAATTATCTCCAATGCAAGTGATGCAAGCGACAAGCTTCACTATCTTTCCCTTACCGATGAATTAGCAAGAGAAAAAATGGGTGAGCTTTCAATTAAAGTCACTGTGGATAAGGAAAACCGCATCCTCACCGTTACCGACAAGGGTATCGGTATGACAAAGGAAGAGCTGGAAAACAACCTTGGCACAATTTGCAAAAGCGGTTCTCTCCAGTTTAAAGAGGATATGAGCGAAGATGAGGAAAAGGATGCCGTTAATATTATCGGTCAGTTCGGTGTAGGATTTTATTCTGCCTTTATGGTAGCTGATACCCTAACCGTCAATTCCCTTTCCTATAAAGATGACACAGCATACAGCTGGACAAGTGTTGGTGCAGACGGATACACCATTAAAGAATGTGACAAACAAACCGTTGGTACCGAAATTGTTATGCACATTAAAGAGGACACTCAGGACATTAAATACTCCGACTACCTTGACACCTATACCCTTAAAAGACTTATTAAAACCTATTCCGACTATATCCGCTACCCAATAAAAATGGATATTGAAAAAACAAAAGAAGAGGGCGAGGGTGAAAATAAAACCACCATTACCTATATTGAGGAAGAAACCATAAACAGCATGGTGCCTGTTTGGAAAAAGAGCAAAAGTGAGCAGACCGAAGAGGAAACCAATCGTTTTTATAAGGACAGCTTCTTTGATTTTGAAGACCCGCTGTTTACCATAAGCGTTTCGGCTGAGGGTGTTGTTTCCTATAAGGCTCTCCTTTATATCCCCGCTAAAACCCCTTATGATTATTACACCAAGGAATATGAAAAGGGACTTAAGCTCTATTCAAGCGGTGTTATGATTATGGAAAAATGCTCCGACCTTGTTCCCGAACACTTCCGTTTTGTAAAGGGTGTTGTTGATTCTGACGATTTATCCCTTAATATTTCCCGCGAAATGCTTCAGCAGGATGCAGGGCTTAAAACTATAGCAAAGAACATTGACAAAAAGATTCATTCAGAGCTTAAAAAGGCACTGGCAGGTGACAGAGAAAAGTACGAAAAATTCTGGAAAGCCTTTGGTATTCAGCTTAAATACGGTGCAGTTGCTCAGTACGGAATTTATAAAGACCAGCTTAAAGATTTGCTTCTTTTCTGGTCAAGCAGTCAGGGTAAATTAATCACTATTGAGGATTACATCAAAACAATGCCCGAGGACCAGAAGCATATCTACTATGCCTGCGGCGAAACTGTACAGAAAATAAACAGTCTGCCTCAGGCTGAGCTTGTAAAGGCTAAGGGCTATGATATGCTTTGCCTTACAGACGAGGTTGACGAATTCCTTATGAATGTGCTAAGAGAAGAAAACGGCAAGGACTACTGCTCAATCAACTCTGATAACGCCGACCTTTTGGACGAGGTTGATGAGAAAAAAGCAGAGCAGACCGCCGAAGAGAATAAGGAACTTCTAACATTTATTAAAGATGCTCTTTCCATTGAAGATGTAGTCATCTCCAAAAAATTAAAAACCCACCCTGTTTGCCTTTCCGCAAAGGGCGGTGTAACTCTGGAAATGGAAAAATACTTTGCTTCACTTCCCGGCGAAGACAAAGAAAAGGTAAAGGCTCAGCGTGTATTAGAGCTTAATGCCGAGCACCCCGTATTTAATGCTCTGACTAAGGCTTACGGCGATGACAAGGAAAAGGCAAAAACAATGGCAGAGGTGCTGTATGCTCAGGCATTGCTTATTGCAGGACTTCCTATAGATAACCCCAGCGATTATGCCGAAAAGGTATGCTCTCTGTTTTAAAGGTCAATATATATCCTTTACAAAGGATATAATATAAAAAATCTACAATTTAAAAAGGTGGAATATGTAATGAAAATCAAGTTATCCCTTTGTGCAGACTATCACTTAAACCGAATGAATCCCGAGAGATTAGAAGGTTTAAATGAAATCATGGAACGAGCAGTGAAAAATAATGTGGATGCAATGGTTCATTGCGGAGATTTTATAACCGACTTAGAGAATTATAAATTCGCGTTAGATAGTTTCTTGCATAATGATGCAAAAATCCCTGCCTTTGGTTGCTATGGCAATCATGAGCTTGAGTTAACCGACAGTTTAGAAACACTTAATTCTGCTTATGGACTTGAAAACAGCTATTATTATGTTGATTTGAAAGGTTTTCGTTTGGTTTTCACAGATACCAATTATTTTGAAAAAGACGGTGTAATCCAGCGCTATCCCGGTTACTCGGTAGGAGGCCCCGATTGGACCTATGATCACAATATGTTGGGAGAGGCTCAGCTTTCTTGGCTTAGCCAAAGCATTTAAACTTGAACCAGCCTTAAAGGGCGGTTTTTAGGTGTCTTTTGGCTCATTGTCACACATAGGCGATAGCCTTATGTGCTTCGCTTCACCAAAATCCTCACAAAAAATCGTTCCTTTAAGGTCGTAGAATTTTGTGAATAAAGGATTTTTTGATTGGCAAGGCACAAAACGCAGTAAATCCTGACGGATTTACGAGTATTTTAACAAAGCCACAGCAAAAAATACTTGTACCAAAATCTGATTCAAGTTTGAACGCTTTGGCTAAGGAAACATTAATGTCTTCTCCGTATCCGTGTATAATTTTTAGTCACGCAAGCTTCGAAACAGATAGCGACGGATGTTCTCTTGAAGCTAAAAAGGTAAGAGATATATTCCGTGAGGTTAACGAAAAATATCCCAAAAGAGTATTTTTATGTATTAACGGTCACTACCATGCCGATTCGGTTCATGTTGTCGAAAATATAGTCTACTTTAACCTTAATTGTGTATACCAAGGTGCATGGACTCTTAAAAAACACAACTTTTTCCCGAAAGAGTTTATTGAAAAACATAAAGGCGCAAGCAATATGGACCAATGTGCTTTTTTCAAGGATGCGCTTAATGCAATTGTAACTGTAGACAGCGACGGAATCGTTGATATTGAAGGAATGGAAACCACCTATCTTTATGATGTTACTCCCGAAAAAATGGGATTGCCTATTGAGTTTGGTGTTGGCAAGTTAGTTCCTTACATTTCCAACGCGCATATTGAAGTTTGATTAAGGTAATTAAAAAGGACTATGGAACACTCCGTTCCACAGTCCTTTTTGTTTTATTGTTCTTCAGGTTTATTTGGAATTACCAATGCCGCAATTATATAGGCTAATATTCCCACACCGGCAAACAGCACCGCACATACCCACAATAAACGAATAATTGTGGCATCTATGTTTAAATACTCGGCAAGACCGGCACATACACCTGCAAGCTTTCTGTCTGTGCTTGATTTATATAATTTCTTTTGCATATTATTTCCCTCTCCTATTTATATTTGTTTGCTATTTTTATAATACCATATCAAAAACCAAAAATCAATATTTTTGCATATTTCTACGCTTTTGCTCTTTCTGTTGGCAATACAAAGATATGCTTTTGCTTTTTAATAGCATAGTCAAGTGCGATTTTGGTTCCGCTTTTTCTGGTAGTAGGTGCATTGAGTTCGTCATAATAGACGATGCAAAAGCGACTTTTATTTATCATTTCATAGTTACGCTCTACATAGGCAGCTCTGCCCGAGCCAATAATATGTTCAGGATAGTATGTATCTTCATAGCTTTCAAATAAATAGTTTGTATATTGCTCGTCGATACAGGGAAATTCCGCCCGTACATAAATTCGTTTTATGTGCGGGTATTTTTCTTTTATTTTGGTCACTGTTTCTTGGCACAGGCTATTAAATCGGCTCTTGCTCCCGAAAAGAAAAGTGTCAACTTGTTTCTCGATAATTAGTTTTTCAATAACCTCATATAACCGTTCTTTCAATTCTTCAGTTTCGTTTATAGTTCTATGACCGAAAAAGCAACAGGTCTTATCTTGCATATATATCTCTCCAAAGTAAATGATATTTTACTTATTATATACTATCTTTCACTTAAAGTAAATATATCTGCAATTTTAAATTATAATAATTCACTTCTCTTCTCGGTAGAATATATAAGAAAAGGGGCGTTAGAATGAAAACGGAATTTTCGGATAAGTATATTACTCTTGGTTTAAAGATTTCATATTACAGAAGAAAAGCGGGTTTTACACAGGAATATTTTGCTGAACTTATTGACAAAAGTGTAAGTTTTGTCGGTCAAGTGGAAGGTCCCGGCACTGTACGCGGTGTTTCTCTTGAAACCTTATTTAAAATCGCACAAGTATTAAAAGTATCCCCTTCTAAATTACTTGAAGAAGATTAATAAACTATCAAAAAAACTCTCTGCTTTAGCAGAGAGTTTTTTGTCTTTTCTTTCTTAATCAAGGGGTTTCATCGTGGGGAATAGGATTACTTCTCTTATAGTATCGGAATTTGTGAGCATCATTACTGTTCTATCAACACCAATACCCATACCGCCTGTTGGTGGCATACCATATTCCATAGCGGTGAGGAAATCCTCATCAAGCATTTCTGCCTCGTCGTCGCCGCGTTCACGCAGTTCCAACTGTTTTTCAAAGCGCTGACGCTGAACAATGGGGTCATTAAGCTCAGAGTAAGCATTTGCAAGCTCACTATGGCAAACGAAAAGTTCAAAACGCTCGGTAAGTCTTGGATCAGCAGGAGAAGCCTTTGTCAGCGGAGAAACCTCAACAGGATACATTGTAATAAATGTAGGCTGGATAAGCTTTTCTTCAACCCTCTGGTCAAAGCAGGCATAAAGAGCGTTACCCCATGTTCTGTCTGCTGTTTCAGCAAGTTCTACACCGATAGCCTCAGCAGCCTTTACAGCCTCTTCATCATCGGTAATAGCACCAAAATCAACACCTGCATATTCCTTAACGGCATCAACCATAGTAAGTCTGCGCCAACCGGGAGTAAGGTCGATTTTCTCGCCCATCCACTCTACCTCATAGGTGCCGTGAATTTCTTTAGCTGCGCCTGAAATAATGCCCTCGGCAATATCCATCATATCGTGGAAATCTGCATAAGCCTGATAAAGCTCAATAGAAGTAAATTCGGGATTATGTTTAGGGTCCATACCTTCGTTACGGAAAATTCTGCCGATTTCATAAACCCTGTCCATACCGCCAACGATAAGACGCTTTAAAGAAAGCTCGGTAGCTATTCGCATATACATAGGAATATCCAGTGTATTGTGATGTGTAACGAAAGGACGCGCAGAAGCACCGCCTACAATAGTATTAAGTACAGGGGTTTCAACCTCGATATAACCCATATCGTCAAGATATTTTCTCATAAACTTAATGAACTGTGAACGCACAACAAAGTTGCGTTTTACCTCGCTGTTCATAATAAGGTCAACATATCTCTGGCGAAAACGAAGGTCATTATTGGTAAGACCATGGAATTTTTCCGGCAGGGGTAAAAGGGACTTTGAAAGAAGTGTTATACCCTGTGTATGCAAAGATACCTCGCCTGTTTTGGTAACAAAGGAAAAGCCCTCAACACCAACGATATCACCAATATCCATTTTCTTGAATGCGGCATAAGAATCCTCGCCAACATCATCACGCTTTATATAGCACTGAATTTTACCGGTGGTATCCTGAATATGAAAGAAGCTTGCCTTACCCATAATACGTCTGGACATAATTCTGCCCGCAACCTTATAGGATTTCTCTTCGCCCTCAACATATTCTGCCTTAATATTCTCGGCATAGCCTGTAAAATCAAACTTAGTGATAACAAAGGGGTCATTACCCTGCTCCTGCAATAAAGCGAGCTTTTCGCGGCGTACCTTTAATATTTCGTTTAAATCCTGCTGCTGATTTTCAGTAGCCTGTATATTATTTTCTGCCATTTTTGTCAGTCCTTTTATTTAGAAATAGCAATAATCTTGAAATCAACCTCGCCATCGGGGGTTTCTGCCTTAACAACCTCTCCTGCTTTTTTGCCGAGAAGTACTTTTCCAACAGGAGATTCGTCGGAAATAAGTCCGTTTGCGGGGTCTGCCTCAGCACTGCCCACAACTCTGAATTCAAGCTCTTCATCAAACTCAACGTCAAGCACCTTAACCTTTGAACCGATTGTTACGGTTTTGGTAGCACTCTTCTTTTCAGCAATAATTTCAACATTTTTGAGCATTGCTTCAAGCTCAACGATTCTGGCTTCGATTTTAGCCTGTTCGTTTTTAGCCTCATCATATTCGCTGTTCTCGGACAAATCGCCATAGCCTCTGGCAACCTTGATTTTTTCAGCAATCTCGGTTCTGCCCTGTGTTTTGAGATTCTCTAATTCGTCTTGTAATTTTTTAAGACCTTCGTCGGTAAGTTTAATTGCTTTTGCCATGATAAACACACCTCGTAAAAATTATTTATACATACCTAACTATTATATATTTTTATCCTTAAAAAGTCAATATAAATTATATCCCTCTTTATAGTCCCCGTAAATTGCCCTTACTTCCTCCTCACACTCTGTAAGGGAAAGAGTTGGTAACACTGTTATTCCCGATTTTGAGCATTTTTTACCCTCAACAAGAACTAAAAATGGTTTTAGTTCAAACCGCTGACAAACAAATCTTATTCTTTTGGGCTCTAATTTATGCTCACTCATTTTTTTAAGTATTTCGGTAAGTCTTTCGGGACGGTGACACATACAAAATCTGCCTGTTGTATTAAGCAGACGAAAAGCCGCAGAAAGTACGTCATCCAAAGTACAGTCTATTTCGTGACGTGCTGTTGCCTCTATACTGTCAGGGTTTTTAAGCCCATTACCATTGGTAAAATAAGGCGGATTACAGGTAACAAGACTGTGACAGCCAAAGCCGATTTCCTTTGGTAAATCCTTAATATCAGCATTAAATACAGTAAATTTATCCTTTAAATTTCTATCTTCTGCAGTTTTATTTGCAAGGTAAACCGCTTCCTCGCTTATATCCACACCTATTGCCTTTTGCACCTTTTCATCCCTTAGCATTACAAAAGGAATTATACCGCACCCTGTTCCAAGGTCAATAAAGCTATCCTTTTTCTTAGGGTTTGCAAAATCTGCAAGAAGCAGCGCATCGGTACCAAAAGAGTGATGCTTTGATACATAAAGGAAAGCCCCTTTTCTGTCAAGGGGCTCCTTTTTAAATTTTACGCTCTGGTCCATTTTACGCCCTGAGGAGTATCTTCAAGTATGATACCCATTTCCTTTAGCTTATCTCTTATTGCATCAGCCTCGGCAAAATTTCTGTCCTTTCTTGCCTGAGTACGTTTTGCAATAAGCTCTTCAATTTCGCTGTCAAGGCTGTCATTTTTGCGGTTATAAAGGAAGCCAAGCACACCTGTAAGCTCATCAAGAGCCTGTGCCATAGCAATAAGACTATCCTTTTTAGCATTTGCATCAATAGCTAAATTAATATCCTTTGCAAGAGTAAACACGGCTGCCAGTGCATCTGCGGTATTAAGGTCGTCTTCCATAGCGTTAATGAACTCATTTTTATGAGTTTCTATAAAGTCGGGAGCTTCGCCGCCCTCCTGTGCATGTTCTATAGCAAAATCAATTCTATCGCGGCAGTTATAAAGACGCTCAAGAGCGCTCTTGCCCTGTTCAATAATATCAATGGAATAGTTAATGGGGCTTCTGTAGTGAGAAGAAATCATAAGGTAACGGATAGGCTCATAGCCATATTTTTCAGCTACATCTCTAACAGTAAAGAAGTTACCGAGAGATTTACTCATTTTTCTGTTGTCAACATTAATAAAGCCGTTGTGCATCCAGTAGCGAGCAAATTCCTGTCCGTTAGCCGCCTCACTCTGTGCAATTTCATTTTCGTGGTGTGGGAAAATAAGGTCCTGACCGCCGCAGTGAATGTCTATGGTTTTACCAAGATATCTGCAAGACATAGCAGAACATTCAATATGCCAACCCGGTCTGCCATCCCCCCAGGGAGAAGCCCAGAAAGGCTCACCCGGCTTTGCACCCTTCCACAGACAGAAGTCCATCGGGTCCTCTTTTATCTCGCCTACTGCAATTCTTGCACCGGACTCAAGGTCCTCAAGAGGTTGATGGGAGAGCTTTCCGTAATCAGAAAACTTCTTTGCTCTATAGTAAACATCATTACCGGTCTGATAAGCAAAGCCCTTTTCAATAAGGGTTTCGATAATGGAGATTATCTCATCAATATTCTCGGTAGCTCTTGGGTGAATGGTAGCAGGTTTTACGTTAAGTCCGTCGGAATCAATACGGAATTCCTTAATAAAACGCTCGGCAACCTCGGGAACTGTAATTCCCTCCTCATTAGCCTTTTTAATTAATTTGTCGTCAATATCTGTAAAGTTCTGAACATACTTTACATTAACACCGCGCCACTCAAGATAACGACGCAATACGTCAAACACGCAAAGAGGACGGGCGTTACCTATATGAATATAGTTATAAACTGTAGGTCCGCAAGCATAAATTTTTACTTCGTTTTCGTCGATAGGAACAAATTCCTGTTTTTCTCTGGTTAAAGTGTTAAAAATTTTCATTTTATCTGATTCCTTTCTCTTCAAGCTCTTTTATACGTTCTTCAAGACGGCAGATTTCCTGTGCCACAGGGTCGGGGATATGAATTTGGTCAAGAGGCTGAACCTTTTCGCCGTTTCTTCTTACAACCCTTGCAGGAACGCCCACAACGGTACAATCGGGGGGTACTTCTTCAAGCACTACGGCACCTGCGGCAATACGGGAATTATCCCCCACCTTAAAGGGACCCAGTACCTTGGCGCCTGCACTTATCATAACATTATTACCAATGGTTGGGTGGCGTTTGCCTGTATCCTTACCTGTACCGCCCAAGGTAACACCCTGATAAATAAGAACATCATCACCAATTTCGGTGGTTTCACCTATTACAATTCCTGTGCCGTGGTCAATAACAAGACGTCTGCCTATAGTTGCGCCCGGATGTATTTCAATACCTGTTTTTCGTGCACAGCGCTGAGAAATCCACCTTGCAATAAAAGGATGCCCATGCTTATAGAAATAATGTGCCATTCTGTGCATACGCACCGCCTTTACACCGGGATAAAGGAAAAATATTTCAAGACTGCTTCTCGCCGCAGGGTCGCGCTCCTTAACAGCGGCTATATCTTCTCTTATTCTATCAAACAAAGCATTCTCTCCTTTCGTATAAGCCTTCCCCTTTGTTTGGAGGGGAATAAACAAAAGCCTCCGATACTGCTAAACACAGTATCGGAGGCGAAAAATCGCGGTTCCACTCCGTTTTATAACTCAAATTTCTTTAACGCAGAAATTACGCTTTCGTATACTGAAAATTTCCCCGAAAGAGCTAATGGGTGCAATTCATTTTTTGTTCTTTCCGCAAACCCTTTCAGTCGGTGAGGTCTGCTCCCTGTAGGCGAATTCAAAAAACTACTGTTTCCCATATCATTGCTTTTTATACATTATATTCATTTTTATATACTTTGTCAAGCATTAGTCGAAAAGGTCTTTTACCTTATCAAAGAAAGATTTGCGCTTTTTATAGTTCTTTTCTTCAAGGCTATCTTCAAAGTCTTCAAGCTTTTTGCGTTGGTCTTTATTCAGGTCTTTCGGTACTTCAACTATAATTTTAACATATTCATCGCCGTTGCCCGAATAGTTAAGACGCTTTATACCCTTTCCTCTAAGTTTGAATTCATCACCGGGTTGTGTTCCCTCGTGAATGGTGAATTTTGCTTTTCCGTCAAGGGTTGGCACAGTAATTTCAGCACCAAGACAAGCCTGTGCATAGGTAATAGGAATTTCGCAGAATATGTCAAAGCCCTCGCGCTCGAATATAGGATGAGGGCGCACCGATACGGTAATATGAAGGTCACCTGCAGGACCGCCGTTAGCACCCATATCTCCGCCACCGCGAAGTGTTATGGTCTGACCGTCATCAATACCTGCGGGAATATCAATAACCTTTTCGGTAGTTTTACGCACTCTGCCCTTACCTGAACAGCTTCTACAGGGTTTTTCAATAATTTTTCCTGTTCCGCGACAGTTTTCACAGGCAGTCTGAGTCTGTATAACACCAAATGGAGTTCGCTGTCCGGTCATTACCTGACCGCTTCCGTGACAGGTTGGACAGGTTTTAGCCTGTGTACCCTTTTCTGCTCCACTTCCGCCACATTCACTACAGCTCTCGGTACGAGTGACCTTAATATCCTTTTTACAGCCTTTAGCCGCTTCCATAAAGGATATAACAATATTTGTTGCTGTGTCAGCACCGCGTCTTGGGGCATTAGGGTCACGCCTTCTGCCACCGCCGAATCCGCCGCCAAACATAGAGCCCAAAATATCACCAAGGTCACCAAAATCTCCAAAACCGCCGCCAAAGCCGCCACCAAATGGATTGCCGCCCTGACCTGCGCCGAAATTAGGGTCCACACCCGCATGGCCGAACTGGTCATAACGGGCACGTTTTTCCTTATCGGATAATATTTCGTAGGCTTCATTTACCTCTTTAAAGCTTTTTTCAGCCTCAGCATCACCCGGATGTAAATCGGGGTGATACTTTTTAGCCGCCTTACGATATGCTTTTTTTAGGTCGTCATCGTTGACACTTTTGTCAACACCCAGCACCTCGTAGTAATCTCGTTTATCAGCCATAATTACTCCTCGTAATTATGGACTAGGCTCTAGGCACTAGGCTCTAGGGCACTATGTCCATTATTTCTTAGTCGCTAATTTATTTATTATAACACTTACCATTTTTCCAACTTCTCTTGATAACATTAAGGACTTTTCCAAATCAATATCGGAGAGATAACCAAGTCTTTTACAGATTAATAACTGTGTTTCAAGCTCTGCATTAGAGCCTCTTGCAATAGCCAAAAAATTAACATACTCTTTTGTTGTAATTCGACCATAACCCTCAGCTATGTTAGACGGGACGGAAACTGCCGCCCTTCTCATTTGCGCAATCAAGCCATACTTCTCACCTTCAGGAATTTTTGTGGTAATCCGATATATTTCCTCTACCAAATCCATTCCTTTTTGCCACACATATAACTCAGTATAACTTTTCTTGTCCATAAAGATTCTCCCTAGTCCCTAAATCCTAGTCCCTAAATCCTAGTCCCTAGACCCTAAATCCTAGTCCCTAGTCCCTAAATCCTAGACCCTCAACAACCAAGCCTCAGGCTTAGTTGTTGCTGTCTTCTACATCTGAAAAGTCAGCATCATATACGTTGTTAGCGTCAGCGCCGCCTGCTGCAGCATTTGGGTCGGCACCCTGTGCACCCTGAGCCTCTGCAGCTGCCTTATATACCTTTTCACTGATAGCGTAAACTTCTTTTTGAAGAGCTTCCTGAGCTGCCTTGATAGCTTCAGTATCGGTACCCTTAAGAGCTTCCTTCAAAGCATCTTTTGCGGTATTAATCTTATTCTTTTCATCATCGCTTAACTTATCGCCGAATTCATTAACAGTCTTTTCGGTCTGATAAATCATCTGGTCAGCGTTATTTCTAAGGTCAACCTCTTCTCTACGCTTCTTGTCTTCGCTTTCGTACTGAGCAGCTTCCTGAACAGCCTTCTCAATATCTTCCTTAGACATATTGGTATTAGAGGTAATAGTGATAGACTGTTCTTTACCTGTACCAAGGTCTTTAGCAGATACATGAACGATACCGTTAGCATCAATATCGAAGGTTACTTCAATCTGGGGAATTCCGCGGGGAGCAGGAGCAATTCCGTCAAGATGGAATACACCAAGCTGTTTGTTATCTTTAGCGAATTCTCTTTCACCCTGAAGTACATTTACCTCAACAGAGGTCTGACCGTCAGCAGCAGTAGAGAAAATCTGGCTCTTCTTTGTAGGAATGGTTGTGTTTCTGTCAATTACCTTTGTGGAAACACCACCCATAGTTTCAATACCAAGAGAAAGAGGAGTTACATCAAGGAGAAGAAGTCCCTTAACGTCACCGCCAAGTACACCGCCCTGAAGAGCAGCACCGAGTGCTACACATTCATCAGGGTTAATGCCCTTAAAGGGTTCAGCACCGATAAAGTTCTTAACAGCTTCCTGAACAGCAGGGATTCTTGAAGAACCACCAACCATAAGAACCTTGTTGATTTCGCTCTTATTAAGACCGGAGTCAGCAAGTGCCTGACGAACAGGTACCATAGTAGCTTCTACAAGGTCAGCAGTAAGCTCGTTAAACTTAGCTCTTGTAAGAGTGGTTTCAAAATGCTTAGGTCCGTTAGCATCAACAGTAATAAAGGGAAGATTAATATCAGCAGTAGTCATACCGGAAAGGTCAATCTTTGCCTTTTCAGCAGCTTCCTTAATACGCTGCATAGCCATTTTGTCCCCTGAAATATCTATACCGTTTTCTGCCTTGAAGGTAGCTACGATATAGTCCATAACACGCTTATCGAAGTCGTCGCCGCCCAGCTTGTTGTTACCTGCAGTAGCAAGAACCTCCTGAACGCCGTCGCCCATTTCAATAATAGAAACGTCGAAGGTACCGCCGCCAAGGTCATATACCATAACCTTCTGGTCGTCTTCCTTGTCAATAGAATAAGCAAGAGCAGCAGCAGTAGGCTCGTTTATAATACGCTTAACCTCAAGACCTGCAATTTTACCTGCGTCCTTGGTTGCCTGACGCTGAGCGTCGGTGAAGTATGCGGGAACGGTGATTACAGCCTCGGTTACGGTTGTGCCAAGATAGCTTTCTGCATCAGCCTTTAATTTCTGAAGAATAATAGCAGAAATCTCCTGAGGAGTATAGTTCTTACCGTCAACAGCAACGGTGTAATTTGTACCCATTTCACGCTTAATTGAGCTGATGGTTCTGTCAGGGTTGGTAATAGCCTGACGCTTTGCAACCTGTCCTACCATTCTTTCGCCTGTCTTGGAAAATGCAACAACAGAAGGTGTAGTTCTTCCGCCTTCGGCATTAGGAATAACAACGGCTTCGCCGCCCTCCATAACTGCAACACAAGAGTTTGTTGTACCAAGGTCAATACCAATAATTTTACCCATAATAATTTTCTCCTTTAATTTGTTTATGTTAGTTTTTTAATTAATTACTTTAGTTAGCTACCTTTACCATAGCTACGCGGATAACTGTGTCGCCGATTTTATATCCCTGCTGTAAAACCTCGGCAATAACATTTTCACCGAAATTTTCATCCTCAATGTGCATTACAGCCTCGTGACAGTTGGGGTCAAACTCATCTCCCACCTGTGCAAGTGCAGTAACATTCATTTTTTCGGGGATATTAGTGAACTGTTTTATAATCATTTCAAGGCCTTTGCTATAATCCTCGCTGTCTGACTGAGCGGCTAAGGCTCTGTAGGCATTGTCAAGCACAGGAAGAAAATCCTTGAACATTGAAGCCTTTGCATACTCTGCAACAGAAAGTCTTTCACGTTCATTCCGCTTTTTGAAATTATCAAACTCCGCGGCGGTACGGCTTAAAAGGTCTTTGGTTTTATCCAGTTCCTCTTTTAGCTTTTCTACCTCTTCGTTCTTTTTGCTTTTTTTAGGTTTCTTTTCGGTTACAGGCTCTGCTTCAACAGCTTCCTGCTCCTTTATGTTTTCCTCTGCCACTTATATTTCCTCCATATCTTTAATATTCTCGTTTGCAATTTCACTGAGCCTTGAAGCCAGATATGCAACCGCGGGAACAATCTGCCCGTAGGACATTCGCGTGGGGCCGATTACACCTATTCTTCCTATAGTTGCATCCTTAGCACCCCAGGGAGCAACTATCATAGCCGTTCTGTCAAGCTCTCTAAAGCCTGTCTGAGAACCGAAGATTACCCCCACAGTGTCCTTGTTCTCTGAAATTATTGACAAAACGCCCTCCTTTTGTTCAAGAAACAAAAGAAGCCGCATTGCCCTTTCTCTTTCAGAAAGCATTGAATATATGTTAGACTGTCCCGAAAAATCAATTTTCGGCTGTCCGGTTTGACGAATCATATCAAAAAGTGCCGCTATCAAGGGCATATAGGTAAGAGCATCAGTTCCTGCCGCAGTATATACATTCTGCATTGCCGCCGCAGTAAGACAGGAAAGACTTTTTCCCTCTATCCTTTCGCTTATAACCTGATTAAGATATTTAACCGCCGATAAATCCATATCACTGGCAGTTCTGCACAGCTTACTTTCGGCTCTGCCGTCAGAGGTAACTGCAACCAACATTACCAAACGCGAGCTCATCGGGGTTAGCTGTACCTTTTTTATAATGGCACTGTCATCGGTAAGCTTAGCACTAAATGCAGGCAGTCCTGTTATTTTGGAAAGCAGCTTTGCAATGGCGGCAGAAAGCCCCTCGGTGTCCACAGCCACAGTTTCAAGGGTTTCATCAATAAAGCTTTTAATCCCCTCGTCAAGCTCATCCTTTTTCATAAGATTGCTGACATAAAATTCATAGCCCTTGCCTGTAGGAACTCTTCCTGCTGAAGTATGCGGCTGCTCTAATAGGCCCATACAGGAAAGCTCACTCATTTCATTTCTGAGAGTTGCCGATGAGGGAGCATTTTCAAGGGTGGTGGTAAGCCACTTTGAGCCTACGGGAGCACCTGTAGCTATATGATACTTAACTATAGCCGCCAAAATAGCCTGTTTTCTTGGAGTCAGCTCCATTCATCTTTCACTCTCCTTTTCATTTCTTAGTTTTTAGCACTCTGCACTGTCGAGTGCTAACGTACTTATATTATAACCGCTAATTTCCTTTTGTCAATAGGTTTTTATGAATAATTTTTAAATATTTTTTGACTTTTTCTGACCTTTGTAAAAAGTATTGGACAAATCAAGCTTGCCGTGATATACTATACACATATTATTAATTATGGTGGTATCTGTTATGTATTATGATTTACTATTAAAACAACTTTCTTCCTTTTTCGAGGAAAACGAAATAACCGCCCTTGAGGACGGTACCTTTAGCGGTAAGGGCAAAAAAATCAAAATTAATTATAACGAGTCTAACAAATGTTATGAGTTAAGCCTTGCTGAAGAGGGCGAAGATTTCTCGGTTATATCCTCTTACCTCTTTGACGACACTCAGAGAGAAAAGGATATCGAAAGCGTTGCTATTGACTTTGCCGACTCCTTAAGAAAACAGCTCAGCATTGCAAAAAAACGCGCTGCGGCTAATGTGGCTCTTCCTACCGCACAGGGCGGCGACACAGTTACCCTTTCGGGTCTTACCCAAAAGCTTCTTGCTTTCTTCCCTCAGAATAAGGAAACCTATAAAGCTCACGTCGCCCAGCACAACCGCTTCTTAGCCACTATGTTTTATAAAGAGTACCTTATTCCCGATATAAAGGCTCTTCTTAATTCGGGCAACAAGAAGCAGATTAAGAAATTTTATGATGCTATGGTGGACATCTTTGTTCACGGTGACGAGGAAACCGTTTCCTTCTCGGTAGCCTGCGTTTCCGCGGCTATTTTTGACAACGAGGAAAGAAAAGCCACTGCAAAGGAATTAACAACAGATTGTACAACCTATTATTCAAACCTTGAGCATTTCTGTCAAAAGCTTAAATCAAGCAAAAAGCTGAGAGAAACACTAATTAAATAAAGACACAAAACCCACCGATTTCTCGGTGGGTTTGCTTTTGCTATTTATGTTTTTCTACAACTCTGTCACTACACCCATAAAAAGTGGAACATTATATGAATCCATAATAAAGTATATAAAAGGTCGGTTTAGTATGACCTCTTTTTCGGGAGCAGGTGTAATTCCCATTGTTATAATTTCCACTCCTGTAGATGCAGCTGCCTTTATTCCATAAGCATCAACATAAATACGGGTTTTATGTTGAGCATTATTAATAAATAACTTTTTATCAGCAATTCCTGTGAAATCTGCTTTTTCTTCAAGGAAAGCAGATTTTATTCCTATATCGGTTAAAGAATCCTTAAGCTGAGTATCAGTTTCGGTAGAAAAATACGGAACGCCTGTGTTTACATTAACGGACTCTTTTTTAGCAAGTATATTTCTCAGCTTCTCTGCGGTCAGTTGTTTTATATAATCCTTAATGTCTATATTTTCGTCAGGCATAAGCGCAACAAAAGAACAGTCACCCGCAAGCTCTTTTATAACACCTACCGCATCATCGTCTTTAAGATAGGTTTTTTCTTTACTGTACATCATTTTAACAGTAGACTTTTTTCCTGACCTTGAACTGAATATTTCATCCTTTACATCAGATTCTTTATGTGTGGTGGTCCATTTAGCACTAAATACAGTAGCATTTGCAAGATACATCTGAGAATTAGGGTGAAGCTCTTCCAAAATGTTTTCAATTTTACCGTTGGTGCTTTCCTTTACCCAATTGTTTATTGAATCTACCGTTTCGCTGCTGTGAAAATTTGCCAAAAAAATATCTGTGCCATAGCTATTTACAACCCTGTGCAAATAATCATCCTTTATTTTAAAGCCGTTGTCGAACCACACAGAATTTGCACTCTTTAAAGAGGAGTCTTGCTTTTTGGAATAGCTATACATATATCTGTTCCAGTCTTGTATCGCTATTCTTCCTGTCAGCACATCTTCAAACTCAGCTTTGGTTTCTCCCTCAGCACCATTTGCCGCAAGGCTTAAAGCAACGCTTATAGAATAGGGAGACAGGCAAAAATTCTCACTATGCCTATCCGCCTCAGCCCTATACAAATTCATAGCAAAATCCTGCTGTGCTGCAATAAACGGCTCATCTATTTTTACGCGTTTAGGTGCTTCTTGTTCAATGCCTTCCGAAAGCTTTATAACATTTGCCTTTGACAAACATCCTGTAATACTTATGAGTAATAGTATTGACAGAACAAAACAAATTGCTCTTTTCATTCTATGAACCGCCTCCTTGTGTGTGTTGTCTTATTAACATTGTTTTTCACTGATATATGTATTCTGGTCGTATTTCACATCCATTAGAAAGGTCAATATAAACAATTCCTTCTCCAGATTTTTTAATCCCGACATGTCTAATTTCGCCGTTTATTTTATAATACGCTTCACTGTAATTGTCGGGTGTTGAACAATTATTTTTATAAACACTGAATACAGACGAGGTAGGTATGATTTCAATATCGTTCAAATCTTCTTGAGTTATCGTGTTTTCTGAGTAAAAAACAGTTCCGTTAGGAGCAACATCATAGTAATCATTAGTTTCAAACCCATTAACAACTTTAATATATCTTTTTACGCCAAAAGGAAGCGACTTTTCTACATAGTCAAAATTATCACTTTGTACATTATTTAGCACTAAACTACTATAATCTTCTAAATCTACATTCCCCAAAAAAGTTATAGGTTCAACAACAACCCCTATATCACCGTACACTACTTGTGACTGTATTACACTATCTTCCAAATTGATTCTACTGTTTGCATATACCATACTCATTTCAACATCATTTCCCAAGCACAAATAATATAAGAACGCATTATTCCATTTTTGAGCAGCACTATTTGAGATTTCTGTTTTCCAACCTATTGATACCTTCGCACCTCTGTCATAAGCACTTTCTGCTACACTATAACAACTTACATTGTTCTCATTGACTTGTTGGCCTGAATAACACGCTGACCAGAGAGCAACTTTAACATTATTCATATTAGAAGGCAAACTGCGGCTTGTTAACTCATCGTAACTATCATTTTCGTTATAAAAACAAAGTGCTGTTTGATAATCATTACGCTCTTGTCCGTGCCCGGAAAAAAACACAAACTCGCTATTCAAATTAGCATATCCATTAGTGTTAATTTCATTAGCATGTGCAGATGCAGCATTTATATTAGAAACAGCATCATAACCCAATTGAGAAAGACCTGACAACGGTATATTTCTCTCTGTAGTTGTGTTTATATTACTCCATCCATAATTAAACGTATATATTTGTGCCCTGGCTCTATGAATTTTTATACTATATGAACCTTCTTGACTTGCAGGATAGCAGGTGCGCACTTTAATTTCGATTGTATCACCGGAAGTAGCATAAAACATAATGTTGAAATTATATCCTTCACCGTCGTCGTCATCTGTTTCACTAACAACCGTACCATTAATTGTTATATTCACAGTACCGTATGTGTCGGTATCGCCAGTTGTTTGAACAACATATGTACCTGTCTGCGAAGGTGAAAAAGAATATGTATGTTCATCGTTCAAACTAAGCGTAGCACTATATGTTTGATTTACACTTAGTGCCACAACTGTCGGTTCCGGTTCAGGCTCTGGCTCAGGTTCAGGTGTAGCGGTTCCAAGATATTCAAATGCCCACTGCTGATTAAGATTAACATCAAAGCTGTTAATATGAACATTTCCTGCAGATGTTGCCGAAGTTCCTGCTTTTGTTCCGTTTGAGCTATCTCTTGTAGTCAGATACAGCCCTGTATTTGCTTTCATACGTATATGATAGATATTATATGTAAGATAGGTTATTTCAACCCTTTGTGCTGTATGGTCAACAGGAGTCCATATATCAACATTCTGTCCCGAAGCAAGAGCGGCTCCACCGCGTTTTACGTCAATAACGCGGTTATTTCCGTTAGAGCTACACATAGCATGAAGCTTATAGCTATCTGTAGAGGAATCATATACCACCTTGAATTTTTGTTCTACAGAGCCGTCCTTTGTATACTGATATACATTTGTTCCGTTAGCATCTGTTCCGTAGCACACATTGAGATATTTCCCCGAAAAATAATTTTTAATATTATATATTCCGCCGTCTATAAGTCCTGATGCCTGTGCCATAGTACTTGCGGGTTCCTCACCATTTGCCCTCATATGAGCGTGAATTTTAGCAATTGCCTGAGCTTCAGGACTGTTGTCAGAAGGAGTTATTTCAACTATAGGTGTTGTTATATCATCATCGTCAGTTATATCGGTTATAACTGAAGTTTCCGGCAAACCCAATGCAACAGCATTTAATGGAATAACCATAACGCATAGACAAAGTATTATTGATAATAATTTTTTCATTTTTTCTTCCTCCGTTATTATTTAAAATATGAAATATTTCTTCTGTTATCATTGGACTCACCTCTTTCTTTAAACAAAACACCGCCGTATACATAGAACGGCGGTGTTTACTATTTTACAATACCGAAACTGTTTCTTTTGTTAGAAGCTCACAGGAGATAAGATAATAACCGAATCGGCTTTGTGGTGCGGGAGCAAAGCGGGACACCGCTTCCTTGACTTCCTTTTCACCGTCGTGGTTTTCAATTTCCACATCGGAATAAACTGTGTAAGTTCCGTCCTCATTTTCGTGGAAGTCTGTTATTTTATGAGAGTAAAGGCTGAAGCCTCTGGGAAGAATCCGGGTAACGCCGTCCTCACAGAGAACCTCTTTTCCCTCGTCAGCATAGACGCTGGGGTCAATACCATACATATCCTTAACGAAAGCAATCAGCTCACTGTTGCCGAGAACTCCGTCCTGCGCTTTTGAAAGCAGAGAAATCTCTGAAGCCAAAAGAAGTTGTGAAACACTTGACAGCTCATCGCCAAAAGCAAAATTGCTGTTAAGCATATTTTCAAAGCGGTTTGTCATTACCAGTACCTTATCGGGCTGAGCGAAGTTAAACTCCTGCTCGACAGGGGTAACGGTCTGGGCAGAAAGGGAGAATACACCTGTTGTAAACACAAGCACAAGTGCACAAAGAACAACTAAAATTCTTTTCATATTCATCCCTCACTTTCTTTAATACTATTATATATATAAAGCCAAAAAAATTCACCTCAAAAAGATTACAGTTCAGTTACAAAAATGTTACCTTTTTTGGCAAAAAGCAACAATTTTGTAATTTCGTCTGTTTATACAAAAAATATCAACTTTTTTTAAAAAATATGTTGATTATAACAAATGGCTATGATATACTTATGGTATACTATCCAAGTTTAAAGGAGTGCTTTTTATGAAACAATATTCATCTGACAAAATCAAAAATGTCGTTCTGCTGGGACACGGCGGTTCAGGTAAGACCACACTGGCAGACGCATTACTTTATAACGCAGGTGTTATCGAGCGTATCGGTGCCCCCGGCTCCACCGTTATGGACTTTGATGCAGAGGAAAAAAAGCGCACCGCAAGTTTAGGTCTTTCTGTTTATCCCATTGAGGTCGACGACCTTAAGATAAACCTTATGGACGCCCCCGGTCAGTTTGACTTTACCGCAGGAGTTTACGAGGGACTCTCTGCCGCCGATAATGCCGTTATTGTTATTTCGGGCAAATCGGGTCTTACCGCCGGTGCTAAAAAGTCCTATGATTTAGCAAAGGAAATGGGCAAGGGTATTGCCTTCTTTATCGGAAAGCTGAATTCCACCCACGCTCATTATTACCGCGTTGTTTCGGCTCTTACCGCTAATTACGGTGCCGCCATTTGCCCCGTTATTGCACCTATTGTTGAAAATGATGCTGTTACAGCTTATGTTAACCTTATTGATAATACCGCTTACCGCGCAGACGGTCTAAGTCTTACACAAATAAACTTTACCCCCACAGATGAAATTACAAAAATGCGTGACCTTTTATTAGAGGCTGTTGCAAGTACCGATGAAGCTCTTATGGAAAAATACTTTGAGGGTGAGGTATTTACCGACGAAGAGGTTATCACTGCTCTGTCGGGCGGTATGAAAACAGGCGAAATCTGTCCTGTATTCTGCGGTGTTCAGGCAAGCGGAGATGCTGTTCCTCTATTCGCTCAGCTTCTTTATAAGATTCTTCCCGCCGCAGATAAAAATGCACTTATTGACGAAAACGGCGAGGAAATCAGCCCTGACGAAAATGCAAAGGCTAAATTATTCGTATTTAAAACCGTCGCCGACCCCTTTGTTGGCAGACTTTCATACTTCAAGGTGGCTTGCGGTAAGGTTGCTAACGACTTGCGTCTTACCTGTCTGCGTACAGGCAAGGAGGAAAGACTCAGCAAGGTAATGGTTCCTAAAGCCGCAAAGCAGGAGGATGCTCCTACACTGCTTCCCGGTGATATCGGCTGTGTATCAAAGCTTGGAGATGTTAAAACAGGCGATACCCTTTCAGCCGCAGGCGGTGCCGCCGTTAAAGCAACAGTATTCCCTGCTCCCTGTATCTCCTCTGCTGTATATCCCAAGAACAAGGGCGAGGAAGAAAAAATTGCTACAGGTATGGCAAGACTTTGCGAGGAAGACCCCACAATCTCCTTTGGCTTTAAAACCGACACTTTAGAATCGGTTCTTTCGGCTATGGGCGAAGTTCACATTGATGTAATCGCTTCCCGTCTTAAAACAAAATTCGGTGTTGATGTTGTGCTGAAGGCTCCTAAGGTCGCTTACAGAGAAACCATAAGAAAATCCGCCAAGGTACAGGGCAAATATAAGAAGCAGTCAGGCGGCCACGGTCAGTTCGGTGATGTTTGGATTGAATTTTCTCCCTGTGAAGAGGAGGAGCTTGTATTCGAGGAAAGCGTTGTAGGCGGTGCCGTTCCCAAGAACTTCTTCCCTGCTGTTGAAAAGGGACTGAGAGATTCTGTTACCAAGGGCGTGCTTGCAGGCTATCCGATGGTTGGTATAAAGGCTAATCTTTATGACGGCTCTTACCACCCTGTTGACTCTTCTGAAATGTCCTTTAAAACCGCCGCTTCCCTTGCCTTTAAAGAGGGTATTCCTCAGTGTGCACCTGTTCTTCTCGAGCCATTTGGAAAATTAACCGTTGTGCTTGACGAAGATAATTTAGGCGATGTTATCGGTGATATAAACAAACGCCGCGGAAGAATTATAGGTATGAATCCTCTTGACAACAAACAGCAAGAGGTTATCGGTGAAGTACCTATTGCCGAAATGAGCGACTTTGCTACCGCAATGCGTTCTATTACAGGCGGTACCGCCTCCTTTACACTTCAGTTTGAAAGATACGAAGAGGTTCCCTCTCACCTTGCACAAAAGATAATTGAAGAAGCTAATAAATAAAAACAGCCTTCGGGCTGTTTTTATTTAGGGACTAGGGACTAGGGACTAGGGTCTAGGGTCTAGGGATTAGGGATTAGGGATTAGGGATTAGGGACTGGGGTCTGGTAGGTTGACATTTTTACCTTTCTAACATATAATTTATGTAACTTTATAAGGCGGTGTGTTTTATGAAAAGAAAAGTGGGTATATCCATTCCTATGTTTCAGAGAAATTTTTCCGACAGACGAGCTCTCGAAATTGCAAAAGAAATCGGTGCTGACTGTGTGGATTTTTGTCTTGATAACTATGATATTTACGATATAAACAGAAACGGTTCTCTTTATCAAAAAAGCGAAGAAGAAATTATAGCATACTTTTCTTCCCTTAAGGAATATTCAAAAGAACTGGGCATTGAAATTTCTCAGACCCACGGCAGAGGTGCAGGACTGAAAAACATTCCTGAGGAAGATGAAATTCTTCTTAAAAATCTGCGACTTGACTGTTTGGCTACCGCCGCGCTTGGCGCACCTGTTTGTGTTATACACAATGTCACTTCTATTTTTATGGGTCCCGACCCCGACCCTGAACTAATGCATCGGTTAAGCTTTGAACTGTTCAGCAAAACCATTGAATTTGCAAAGGAATATAACATAAAAATTGCTACCGAAACCTTTGGTGACGCTGTCAGATTCAAGGCGTGTGATTTTTTCGGCAATATCGACCAGTTCCTTATGGCATATAATAAAATCAAGGACACAAAAGAGCTTAGCGATTATATCTGCATCTGTGCCGATACGGGACATTCTAACAAAGCTACACTTTACGGAAATCCTTCTCCTGCCGACGTAATAAGAATGTGCGGCAGTGATATAAAGGTACTGCACCTCAACGATAACGACAAGTTAACCGACCAGCACAAAACCCCATATACCGGCTGTATTGACTGGGAAGATGTATTTAACGCCCTCGATGAAATCGGTTATGACGGCGTATATAATATGGAGCTTGATTTAAAACATTTCGGCGAGGACTTTTGTATTGAAGAGGCGGCTTTTGCCGTAAAGGTTTTGCGTCATATTCTTGATAAACGATACTGTTGATTTTTTCGACTTTTCGTTGACTTTTCAACTTCCTTGTTGTATAATTTTTACAGAATTTGACAGGAGAATTTTTATGATAGACAGATTTGAAAAGTTTTCTATTGCTATTTCGGAAATTTCTCGTTATTGGCATAAAATAGCGGGAGATGTAATGGAGGAATATGGGCTTAAAGGCACCCATGCCATTTATCTTACAACCCTTAGCCAGTTTAAAAACGGCATTACCGCCGCCCAACTTTGCGAGATTTGCGGAAAGGATAAGTCTGATGTTTCCCGTCTTATTTCCATTATGGAAAAACAGGGCTTTGTGGAAAAGGAAGGCAGTAAAAATTACCGTATTCTTTTAAAGCTTACCGAAAAAGGTAAAGCTCTTGCTTCAAAGGTTAAGGAGAAGGCTTGTCTTGCCGTCACCCTTGCAGGCAAGGATTTGAGTGAAACAGACCGCCATTCCTTTTATTCCTCTCTGGAAACAATAACCCAACAACTTCGCATTATCAGCCAAGAAGGACTCAAAGATAACTAAAAATCAGCAAGACTATGTAGTCTTGCTGATTTCTTTATTTACAGTAATTTTCTATATAATTATCAATTGCCTTTTGTACAATCTCCCTTGCCGCTTGTGCACCGCTGATTTCATTAACCACAGTTTCCTTGCCCTCAAGCTCTTTATATACCTTAAAGAAATGGCTTATTTCCTCAAACTTATGCTGAGGAATCTGAGCTATATCGGTGTAGCTGTTATAGGTTGGATCATCAAAAGGAACGGCAATAATCTTTTCGTCACTTCTTCCGCTGTCCATCATTGTCATAACCCCGATGGGATAACATCTTACCATAGTCATAGGTCTGATTTTCTCACTGCAAAGCAGAAGCACGTCAAGAGGGTCGAGGTCATCTGCATAGGTACGGGGAATAAAACCGTAATTTGCGGGGTAATGGGTTGAGGTATACAGAATTCTGTCCAGTTTTAAAAGGCCTGTATCCTTATCCATTTCATATTTGCATTTACTGCCCTTTTCGATTTCAATAACCGCCATAAAATCGTTGTTGTTTATGCGTTTAGGACTCATATCATGCCAGATGTTCATTTATTTTTTCCTTTCAGATATATTTTTTAATTTCTTCATTCAGCGCTTTTCTGAAGTTTATAAGGGTTAAGTCGTCATTGGGACAATAGTTAATAACTATCTTTCCAAAATGCTTTTCAATAAAGTCTATTGCTGTCTGTCTATTAGTAAGCTCGGCAAAACGGCAAAGGGCTTCATAGTCAAGTATACCCTCATAGAAAACCTTCATTCTTGTGCTCATCAGAGCTGTTCCGTCATTGTCAGGATAAACCATAAATGAAGTACCCGGATAGTTTCCGTAATTACAGGGATTAACCTTAGGGTCAACTACACCGTGACTTAATTTATCGTAATAATAGTTAAAGCCCCAATGCAAAAATCCCTTCATACCGAAATAGAACATTACAAGTCCAACCGCTCTGTTTCGCGGTGCGGTAGTGGATATAAGTCGGTTGGTATTTCCCTCGCGAAGACTTTCCCCTGTATAGTAAAGCCAACAGTTATCACAGTCCTCAACAAACTTGCTCATATCAGGGCTTTCAATGGAAATAATAGGTGTCTGAACACCCGCTTCCTTATACACATCAAAGTGGGAAATAGCATCACCGCACTGATAACCTTTAATATATGGAGTTATTGCTTCTCTGCATTTTTTGTAATTATCAATATGCTTACTGCTTGGCTCATCAGAAATATGGAACAGTACGTTTTTTCCTACTCCGGTTTTTTCAAGAACAGGAACAAGCGCTGTGAAGTAGCTCTTTAAAAAGGCTTCATATTCCTCACAGTGAGAATCGTTTTCCCAGCCAAAGATACGCTTATATTCACCGTTTTCATAACCCATTATATTAGGTGCGCTTGTTGAACCCCACTGAGAAAACATATGACAGTGTTCAAAATGGGTTATTCCTACCTTTTGACAGATTTTTATAAATTTCTCCATAAGAGAAAAATCAAACTCGTAGCCTTCTCCTGTTTTTGTCACCTTTACAAGCTGTGCGGTTTTACGCTCTTTACCAACCGAAATATCCAGAGGAGGAGTAAAAGCAGGCAGAAGAATCATATTCATTCCTGTGTCTGCCGCCGCCTTTGCAAAGTTTTCAATTATCTGGAAATGTCGATCAGAAAACATTTCAACATTATAGGTATCGGCAAGACAGTCACAGTGGAACCAGTTGGTATAAAGAAGTCGTTGACTGCCAAGCTTTTCATCAACAAACTCAAGCTCGATGCTCTCTTTAGCCACAAGCTCCTCGGTTAACGAATCATAGAAATTAACTATAATATTATGCTTTCCCGCTTTACAGGGTTTATCCTTACCACCAAAGGTGAACCACAAGGACTGCCAACAGGAAGCGGCGTTGATAAGGTGCTTTTCGCCCTTTTCAAACATTATTTTCTGCCAGTAATATCCCTCGTTTTCCACCTCGCTGTTACCTTGTCTTTTATAAAGTATATCGGGGTAGAGTCCGGCGCTATGAGAATCGTAATATTTATCGGGATAAAGTGTTACGGCATTAATTACAGGAACATAAGCAACCTTATATTCCTCCCACAAACAGCCGTCATTTTCCACCTTTATGTACAAAGGTCTGTAAGGAGTGTTTTCGCCGTTTTTATAAGCTATCTGAAAAGACAGCGGTTCATCAGCAAAGCCTGACAAAAAAGAAATATCGTTTCCGCTTATTCTGTCAGGAAATACCTTTGCAATAGAAGAAATAAGTCGTGTCTGAATACTCACAAAAATCACCTCGTGTATTTATAATAACACAATAACAAAATTAATTCAACATTATTCCTTGAAAAAAGAATTATATATGTTAAAATAAAACAGGTGATGAAAATGTTTTGGTTTTCTAAAAGAAAGAAAAATCCTGTTCTTAACGAAATGGACGGAAGAGAAGTAAAATATGTAACAAGACGAAGCTATAAAGCCGACGGCTCCCCCGAGGAAATTATTGTGGGGCAGACAGGCAGAATTGTGCTTATAGATAAGGAAATCCGTATCTTGTGCGGAGAAACCGATGTATTTAAGGGAGATGTAAACGCCTGTGAGTATTTCCGTCTTATGTCGGGTAACGGAATTACTGTCACGGGTTTTAATAACGTTATTGAAAAAGAGGATCATATTACTGTTTACTATAAATATCACAGATAAAAGGCAGTCATAAGACTGCCTTTTATTACTGCAAATCAAAAAATTCTTCAGGGTTTATCTGTTTGCCGTTTTTGTAAACCTCGATATGAATATGCTCTTCATCACTACATTCATTAGTAACGGTGCCAACCTGTCCTATAACATATCCTGCCTCTACTGTGTCCCCTACTGCTACTCCAATATCCTTAATACCACAGTACCTGACCGTTACGGTATTGCCGTGGTCAATGGTTATAACATTTCCAAGCACAGTGTTTTCCTCAACAGATAAAACACTTCCGTTTCCCGCACTGATAACATCGGTTGTGCTCTGGGGCTTTATATCTGTGCCTGTATGAAGACGCATATCATTAAAGGTGTTGCTGTACTGAAGATGTTCACTATCATAGCTTTTTATAATCTCACCATTTAAGGGAAGCATAAAAAAGGTAGCAACGCCCTCATTATCTACAGGCTCTGTTTCTTCTTCGGCTAAAGATTGTTCAGACGAGCCGTTATTCTCATTTTCCTCAACGGGAAAGGAGTCCGGCTCTTCGGGAACACTTTCCTGAATACTGCTGTTTTGCTCAGGTTCTACAGGGTTTACTGCATCAAGGGCTGAATACACTGCCATTCCCATAGCCGCCATACAAACCGCAAGAACAAGATAAAAACCTTTTCCAAGCAAAAAGGTGGATAATTTGGTTTTATAAAATTTCATATTCGTCACTCCAAAGTGTAATTTTTTATGCACTTTTAGTTTTGACGAATTCATCAATTATATTCACATTAAAAATTCAAAATGTGTTCATATTCATTTAAAATTTAGCCTTTAAAATATGGTCGTACAATAAAGAAAGCCGCATACTTTATGTACAGTTTTCCTTTCGGAAAATTTATCTCCTCAAACCCCTTAAAAGATAAATACCCAAGCTCTACGCTTGGGTATTTATCTTTTTTTATAAAAATGGAAAAATCCATTGAAAGTATTCGCTTTGCAAATATGATGTTTACTAATAAACATTAGCGAAGCGACATCATTAGGCGAAGCCGTCATCATTAGTGAAATGACATCTTTTGCCGAAGGCAAACATCATTAAAAAAAGCACTTCTTACGAAGTGCTTTTTTCTTGGTGACCCGGACGAGATTCGAACTCGTGTTACCGCCGTGAAAGGGCGGTGTCTTAGGCCTCTTGACCACCGGGCCGTTGGTGGCGATAGTGGGACTTGAACCTACGACACCGCGGGTATGAACCGCGTGCTCTAGCCAACTGAGCTATATCGCCATTTGAAGTGCCACATCGCGTGACCTTGACATTATAGCAACTCCGTGTTAGTTTGTCAAGCATTTTTTTAAAAAATCTTCCTTTACGCTTACAATTATCATAAATTTTTCTTGATTATATCTTATATATAATGTATACTGTAATCTGTATGAATTTATAGTTTGTTTACAACTTTATAATCTTTATGGTGTAAACTATAAAGGCTTAACAAACAACAAAGGAGTGTTTTAAATGATTGAAGTATCATCTCTCAGCAAAAGATATGGTAACCATCTTGCTGTAAAAAATGCAAACTTCAGCATTAAAAAGGGTGAGGTTGTGGGCTTCCTCGGACCTAACGGTGCCGGTAAATCCACAATTATGAATATCCTTACAGGCTATCTTTCTCTGACTCAGGGCAAGGTTGAGATTGACGGCTTTGATATTATGACTGACCCCGAGCTTGCAAAGAAAAGAATAGGCTATTTGCCTGAAATTCCACCCCTTTATCTTGATATGACGGTAAGAGAATATCTTTACTTTATCTATGACCTTAAAAAAGTAAAGTTTCCAAAGGAGCCTCATATTGATGAGATTATCCGACTTGTAAGAATTGTCGAGGTTGAGGAAAGACTTATTAAAAATCTTTCAAAGGGTTACAGACAGCGTGTAGGTATCGCGGCTGCACTTGTGGGCAATCCCGATGTGCTCATTCTGGACGAGCCAACGGTTGGTCTTGATCCCAAGCAGATAATTGAAATCAGAGATCTTATTACAAAGCTTGGAAGAAATCATACCATTATTCTTTCCTCTCATATTCTTTCTGAGGTTCAGGCGGTATGTAAGCGAGTAATTATTATTAATAAAGGACATATAATTGCCGACGACACCCCTGAAAATCTGTCAAAGGCGCTCTCCAGCGACCATTCTCTTGTCGCAAGGGTTATTGGTAAGAGCGAAGATGTAGAGGCAGCTATAAACAGTGTACGAAATGTTTATAGTATAGAATGTCTTGGTGAGTTTGAAGCAGGAAGCAAGGACTACAGAATTGTTCCTGAGGGCAACGCGGATATACGAGGAGAGCTTATTAAACGTCTTGCAGAAAAGAATAAGCTAACCCTTTTATCCCTTACCAGTAATGAACTTACTCTTGAGCAGATATTCCTTCGCCTTACAGGTGAGGATGATATGGGTGTTTACTTTGGTAATACCGATACAGCCCAAGAGGAGCAGCCTGAAGAAATTTCTGAAATCACAGAAGAAAGCGAGGAGGAAAACTAATGATTGCTATATATAAAAGAGAGATGAAGTCATATTTTACTTCTCTTATAACCTATTTCTTCTTTGCCGTTTTCTTTGCGGTGCAGGGACTTCTTTTCAGCTTCCTTTATGAAAACGGAAGCACCTCTGTATTTGCAATCCCATTTGCATATCCTATGTATCTTACCGTATTCCTTATCCCTCTTCTTACAATGAGAACCATAAGCGAGGATAAGCGTCAGAAGGTTGACCAGGTTCTTCTTACAGCACCTGTTTCGGTAACAAGCGTAGTTCTCGGCAAATTTTTTGCCTGTCTTAGCGTTTATGCAATAGCTATTTCCCCCTTATTTATCTATCAGATAATTGTAGCATATTTTTCTGCAGTAAACTGGCTTTTGTTTGTTTATGCTATTTTAGGCACAATGCTTCTTGGTGCTACCCTCGTTGCCTGCGGTATTTTCATTTCCTCTCTTACCGAGAGTACCGCCCTTGCCGCAGTTCTTACTATAGGCGTAAATATTGTGCTTATGTTTATTAACTCTATCATTTCTATGACAGGTATTGAGTGGCTTTCTGAAATAACCGATGCCGTTGCTCTTATGGACAGATATTCTGCATTTGCCGACGGTGTATTTAGTATTCCCGATATTATTTACTACCTCTCCTATATTGTAGTATTTATATTCCTTACAGTCAGAAGCGTTGAAAAACGCAGATGGGCTTAAAAAAGGAGGCTTTACAATGAACGAAAATTTCAAAAACATACTGAATTCCGTGCTTTCCTTCTTCCCCCGTCTTTTTAAGACTGTTTTCGGAAGCAAAAGCGAAAAGGTTAAAAACAAGCATCTCTTTAAACGCGGCGGCTATGCCGTAGCTATTATTGCTCTTGTTATTGCGGTTGCAATAATACTTAATGTTCTTGTGGGACTTCTTGCAAATCGTGTTACCCTTGAGTATGATATGACCAGCGAGAAGAGAAATTCCATAAGCGAAGAAAATGCAGAGTATATTAAAACAGTTGAAAAAGATGTAACCGTTTATGTACTCTCCCCCTCTGCCGAGGAATATTACGGCGGCGGTATGGCACAGGCGGCACAGGCAAGTATGTTCTATGCCAACACAAGCGAATATTATGTGCAGACCACCGTTCTTTTAGAGCAGTATGAAAAGCTTAATTCTAAAATCAATATTGAATATATTGACCCTAATGGTACAGAAGTTGGTGCTATTGTTTCAAAATATGGTGTCAACTATTCCTATGGTGATATACTTGTAACCTGTAACTTTGAGCATGAGGGCAACAAGTTTGAAAACGACCGCAGTCTTACCCTTGCAGATGTATATACCTTTGAGGAAAATACCGAGTATGCCGCAATGGGTGTTACAATGTACGAAATAAATGGTAGCTGTCTTGAAACAAGCCTTACCAGTGCTATTGCCGCCGTAACAAGCACCGAATCCCTTAATGTAGGTATTGTTACCTCACACAGCAGCAGCGGTATTTATGACTATTACAAAAAGCTTCTCCAGATGAACAACTTTGAGGTAACCGAAATTACCGATACGCTTATTACCTCTATTTCTTCTGATTTTGATGCTATTGTTATTGCTGCGCCAAATAAAGATTTCGCAAAAGAAGAGCTTACTGCAATAAGTAAATATCTTGAAAATGACGGAAACCTTGGTAAAAACCTTATTTTCTATGGTGACTCCTCATATCAGTCTCTGCCTAACCTTTATAATTTCCTTGCAGAGTGGGGTATTACTGTTGAAGAAGGTATTGTTTTCGAAACCTCCGATAATTTCAGAGGCGTCGACTATTCCATATATATAAGCCTTTCTGCAACAAGCGATTTCGATTTCCTTGGAGCAGGTGACTACTATGCCAGCGGTTATAATATCGCTATGCGTGAAACAGGAAGCGGATATTCGGGCAGAGAAACACAGACCGTTCTTACCACCAACGGAACAAGCGTTGTAGTTCCTGTTGATACAGATAACAGTGTTGCTCCAAACAGTGCTCTTGAAAAGAGAAAGCTGGCATCCTGTATTCTGTCAAAGGAATCCGAATTTGTTAACAATATCGCTGTTCAGAGCAATGTAATAGCATTCTCAAGTATCGACTTCATTTCCGAAACCTATGCTTTAAGCTATGGTTCTGTAATGGATTACGATTCACTTAATGTTGATATACTCCGCAGTATTACGGGAATTGATGAAGCTGCTATTGTATTTGATGTAAAAACCCTTGATGCAACAAGTGAGCTGTATGTTGTTTCCAGCGCATCTGCAAAGGTAATGAGAGTTATATTTGCAGCAATCATTCCTGTAGGAATTCTCGTACTTGCTTTCGTTATATTCTTCAGAAGGAGAAATAAGTAATGGAAGAAAATAACAAGAATGAAATAATAGAGGAGCAGGTAAATAACGAGGAGCAGTCCACCATATTTGCCGCTCCCGAACAGCATACCGATAAAGGTAAAAAGAGCCAAAACCCTCTTCTCAAAAAGATAATTGCCGCCCTACTTTGCGTAGCACTTCTCGCAGGTGCCACTTTTGCGGTGGTAAAGCTTATTCCCGAAAAAGAGCCTGAGGATGTCAACATTAATCAGAGTTATCAGGTATTAAATGTAGACCCTGCTCAGATTACCAAAATAACCATTGAGCACGAAAAAGGAAAAATGGTTATTACCTCAGCAATGGTGGAAAACGATGAAAAGGAGCTTACACAGGTATGGAGTCTTGAGGGCTATGATAATTCTCTTATTGACCAGACCTCCCTTTCACAGATAGCTTCTTATGCTGCCGCCATTTCCGCTTTTGGCGAATATGATGATGACGGAACTGTGGATTACGGCATAAATCAGCCGAAAATCAAGGTTACCGTTGAGGGTACGGCAGGTGACCCCTATACTATAACTGTAGGAAATGAAACAGCAGACGGCACATATTCTTATGTTAAGGTATCCTCTGCTCCCGATAAAATCTATCTTGTAAATGCAGGTACTATGTCAGGCTTTATAGTAGAGCCTTTAGAGCTTGCAATAAGCACCGCAATTCCAAAGATTGAGAAAAACGACGATAATGCAGGTTATTTCGATTCAGACGGTGCACTTTCCACCTTTGATACTCTCACAATTTCGGGCACACGCTTTGAAAAGAAGCTTGTGTTCAAGCCTAATAAAGACGGAGCATTCAGTGATTATGCAACCTATATCTGCACTTCACCTTTAATGAGGGTTGCTCAGGGCGTTGAGGATGTAATGGAAATCTTCAAAAGCGGTGTTTCGGCATCAGGCGTTGTTTCCTTTGACCAGTCTGCTGAAAAGCTAAAGCAGTTCGGACTTGATAACCCCGAATGGATTATTACCATTAGTGTTGCAGGTCAGGAATACACCTACCGCATAACACCTTCTGATAATACCTATACCGAATACTTCGTAGCCTCCTCTACCGATAGAATGATAAGAACCGTAACCATTTCTAATTTGGAATTCATTTCAAATGAGGAAAAGGATTTCTATCTTGGCTTTATGGCTCTTGAGTCTATAAAGGAGATAAGTGAGTTCAGCCTGTCGGGTGACATTAATACCAGCTTTATTCTAAGTTATGACGAGGATAATGAGGTATATATTGTTAAAAATGGCGATAAAGATGTTATTGGAACAGATTTCCAGAACTTCTATGCTGAGTTTATTCAGATAACCGCTATTGATTATAATACCGTAAGCACCTCCGAAAAGCCGTCGCTTACACTGACGATAAAGCATAACAACTCAAATGAGGATACCGTCCTCACCTTCACAAAAATAAGTGATACCCGTTATCAGTACACTTCGGGCGGTAATGCAATGGGACAGATTCCCGCAACCTCTTATGATAGACTGTTACGGCTTATAGAAAAACTTATTCCTGCATGATTTTTTGTGGGATAACAAACAAAAAAGACACGGTAACGCGTTAACGTTACCGTGTCTTTTAACATATTAAACCGCAATAATTTACTTTTTATGCGTTTTGTTCCTATCTGACTTTTATACTATTATCATTTTTGAACCGTCTTTATAAACAGCGATATAGTCGTGATGCTTATATTCACCGTTTTGTGTTTTACTTATCTTTCTTGAATACAAATAACAGGGGTTACCCTCATGGGTTGAGTCCTTAACATATTCATATTTTACATAACAATCAAGCTCTTCTAAATAGTCACCGAACACTATAATTAAATTCTTATTTGCTATGGTATGCCCGATTTCCGACTGAGCATAAGGGTTGCCCTCTTCAACCTCGGAATACTGTGAGTCTATACCTGCATCAATATCGTCACCCTCGTCAAAATCAGCGGGATTAACCTTTTTTGAACAGGCACAAAGGGTAAATATAAGTACAAATATACAAAGTATTGCAATAATTCTTTTCATAGGAAATCTCCTTTTGTTTTCATATTATATATATAACATACCATTGTTAAAAATTCAAGCAAATAAAATTACATTTAAGTAATTGTATTTTTAACATTTTTGTGATACAATAAACTGATGTATTATTGAGGAGGGGAAAAATGGCAGGAAAGCTTTATCTTGTAGGAACACCGATTGGCAATCTGGGTGATTTATCCCAGCGTGCTGCCGATACTCTAAGTAATGTTGATTTTATCGCCGCCGAGGATACAAGAGTAACCGTAAAATTGCTTAATCATCTCGGTATTAAAAAGCCTATGCTTTCTTATTATGAGCATAATAAGAGAGAGAGGGGCGGTGAAATTATAGAGCGAATTCTGTCAGGTCAATCCTGTGCCCTTGTTACAGATGCCGGTATGCCTGCTATTTCCGACCCCGGTGAAGATATGGTAAGACTCGCCCACGAAAGCGGTATTACTGTCGAGTCGGTTCCCGGCCCCAGTGCTGTGGTTACGGCTCTTGCTATGTCGGGTATGCCTTCGGGAAGATTTACCTTTGAGGGCTTTTTGACTATGAATAAGCCGGGAAGAAAAGCCCATTTAAATGAAATTAAAAACGAAAAACGGACTATGATTTTTTATGAAGCCCCCCACAAGCTTCTTGCTACCCTTAAGGATATGCTGTCGGTTTTCGGGGAGAGGCAAATTGCTCTTGTCCGTGAGCTGACAAAAATTCACGAAGAGGTTATACACACCTCTTTAAGCGAGGCAGTAGAAAGATATACAGCCACCGCACCAAAGGGTGAATTTGTACTTATAATAAGCGGTGCAAAAGAACAAACCGCTGTTTATTCTTTAGAAGAAGCAATTACTATGGCAAAGCAGTTTTGCCAAAAGGGTGAGTCCGCCTCTTCTGCGGCAAAAATGGCTGCTGAAATAACAGGTCTTAAAAAAGGCGATATTTATAAAGGGATGAATTAAATGAGTGAAAACAGAGAAGAAATAAATCTTAATTCCTTTTACTCCGGAAATGGAAAAAAGAAGTATAAGAAAAGAAAAAGAGCTTCTAAATTTACTAAATGGTGGAAAAGTCTTGAAAAATGGAAGAAAATCACCTACAGCATAGTTGCAGGCGTTCTTGCCTTGCTTATTGCCGTAGGCGGAGCTTTTGCTATTTATGTAAATGTTGTTCTTGCCCGTCTTGGCAGTGACGACGACTTTTCAAAGCTTAACAGCAGTGATTTGGGCATTGAAAATGTTATTGACGAAAACATCTTCAATATTGCCCTGTTTGGTATCGACTCACGTAAAAAGGGCAGTTTTGAGGGTCTGAGCGACTCAATTATGATACTCAGCATCAACAAAACCGATAACACAGTAAAGCTTGTGTCCATTATGCGTGACAGTCTTGTTCCTATTGAAAACAAGGGTAAAACAAGCTATAACAAGATAAACTCCGCCTATAGCTTGGGTGGACCAACCCTTGCGGTTAAAACCCTTAACTCTGTTTTCGGTCTTGATATTTCTGCCTATGCTACCGTTAACTTCTATGGTATGGCTGATATTATTGATGCGGTGGGCGGTATTGAAATTGATGTTACGGCATCTGAAATTAACGATGACGATTACGGTCTTAATGTTTATATAGCCGAGCAGTATCGTTCAATAGGAAAAGACCCATCACCTTATTATATTGCCACCCCCGGCACTCAAAAGGTTAATGGTATGCAGGCTGTGGCTTATGCCCGTCTACGCCGTCCTAAAAATGCTTACGGCAATGTAAACGACTTCGGCAGAACCGAGCGTCAGCGTGTAGTGCTTAAAAAAATAATGGACAAGGCTCTGGCTATGGATGTTACCACCTATCCTTCCCTTGTTAAAAAGCTTACTCCTTATGTTAAAACCTCTCTGAGCAACTCTCAGATGTTATCCCTTGCGGGTCAGCTTGCTAAAAAGCCTACACTTATTCAGTCCCGTGTTCCTCATGATGAATATATAATCAATGCCGATTACAGAGGTACGGGTGCTTCCTGTGTATATTATAATTATAAATATGCAGGTAAGGTGCTGAGAGCCTTTATATACGATAATATACTTCCTGAGGATTATATGACCGCAAACGGCATTGACAAAACAGGTTGGCACACAAGCTCTTCTTCGGGCAAAACCGATAAAAACAGCTCTGTTTCTCAGGGCGGCAACGACACATCCGACCAAGGCAATGTTTCTTCAGGCGACGAGGGTGGCGAAAGCTCAAACGTCAGCTCAAATGAAAGCGAGAATCAGGGCGGAGAGAGCAGTGAAAACGAAAGCAATAACTCCTCTGTTGTATCCGGTACCACTTCGGGAAACGACAAAGAAAATAATAGCTCAAACCAACCCGAAGAAACTCCGGAAACCCCCGAGGAAAACAATAGCACCTCTACCGAAGAAAATTAAAATCAACAAAATAAAAAACGGGGTTCATCCCCGTTTTTCTTATTAAAATATTACTCGACTGCCTTTGCACCAATACCATCAAGATAGTTTTTCACGCCGTCGTAATTATCGCTGATTACCACAATAAGAATATCGTTATATTCATAATAAAGACGCTGTTGTATTCTGGCAAGATTACTGCTTCCCAAAACACTAAAGGAGGTAGAAGCCGCTTTTACAGTTGCATTTATTCCATCTGTAATCACCGTTTTATCGGTGGTTTCCTTTAACTGAAGCACTGCAACCATTAAATAATTCTGTTCGTTTTCACTAAGCTTTATGGAACATTCCTCAAGTAGATTTCCGTCAAAATTAAATCGGTTTTCAATATCCGCTTTGCTTATTTCATATACCTCTTGTCCCGAAAAACAAAGGTCCGCAAGAGAAGTGCTTATTTCTTCTACAGCCAGCTTCTCCTGACCCTTACAGGAGGTAAGGCAAAAAACAAATATAAGCAGCAGCAAAACCGCCCTTATTAATGCGTTTACTTTCATTAAGTACACTCCAATGTAACAAATTTGGACAGACACATTCTATCACATTATTTGTCGAAAGTAAACAAAATTTTGTGTTTTTTTGGTTGTTAATTTTTCGAAAATCAGGGCGTTTGGTTTACATAACATCATCTAACAATTATGGAAATGTTATGAGTTTTTAAAGTTATGCACCGAGTTTTGAACATTTTTACACCGATTTGGCCGTATTTTACGTTGTTTGAAAATAAAATTGTAAATAACACTGTTCATAACTTCAATAACTTTTTCGGTTACCAAGTTTACATAATTCGATTTTTTCGACACTAAATTTTCATAGCATAATATAAAGCAAAGCATACAGCAATTTTTCATCACATTTTTCCTTGCTTAACAGTAAAAAAACACATATAATAAGAATACGGTCAGGGTCGCTTTTAAGGGCATCGAATCGAAACATTCTAAGCAGGTCCATAGGGCTTTTTTCCTCATTATGCTGCACCTGTTTTTGCAATTCGGTTGCTGATTTTTTTCTGTACTCTTCATTCATTCGGCGAGCCCTGTTTTCCGCCTCCTGCTTCTGCCGCTGGAACTCTGTCATTGTAATCAAAATATCCCTCCAAGAATACCGCTGTCCTTGAGCAACGGAGCTAATTCCAGCAGCTTTAAAATTTTAACGGCAGAATCCACCCTTTTCTGTCTTGGCTCACTAAGGTGAGGCTTTAGTGCCAGTAAAAGTCTTTCATTTTCGCTGTTACCGCTGCTTTTCAGCTTTCCTATCACCGACATAAGAGAAGGTATATCTATCCCTTCGGTATCAGAAACAGCAGGCAGGGAGGGTTTTGCTCCCTCACCGAGTATATTTTCTGCCATTTCCTTAAGGCTTTCAAGACTTTTCGGGTCGGAAAGAATACTGTTAAGCTTTTCACTTAAATCATCCATTTTTAAGCCTCTCCATTATCTGCTTTGCCTTATCACTGCTGAGAATTTTACTCAGTGCCTCTTTATCCGACAAAAGAGCTTTTATTTTTTCACTGTCAGAGGCAGAAAGCTTTGAAAGCAAATTTTTGCCACCGTCCTGCTGAGCTTCTTTTATCAGTTTGTTAATATCGTAATTCACAGTTATCACCCCTTATATACTATGAAAAAGGATGTTTTGTTATGAGGATTTTAGTAATTTCAGATTCACACCATAATCTTTATGCCTTAAAAGAAATTATAGGCAGACACCCTGACATAAAGGATATATTTTTTCTTGGGGACAATGCAGATGATATAGACTCAATAAGGGATAACTTTAAAGACAGGATTTTTTATATTGTGTCGGGCAACTGTGATTTTTCATCGGTTTATAAAAGCTGTGACATAAAAACTATTGAAAACACAAGAATTTTTTACTGCCACGGCCACAGGCACAATGTAAAATACACCACGCAGAGCCTGAAAAACACCGCAAGGGAAAATAACTGCTCTCTGGTGCTTTTCGGTCATACCCATAAAAGCTGTTGTTGTTATGACGACGGCATTTATCTTGTAAATCCCGGCTCCTGCTCCTCTTCAAGAGAAGGTCCCGAATCCTACGCCGTAATTGATATAACGCAGAAAGGAATTATGCCGAATATTCTTACCGTAAAAAACATAAAATAGAGTAAAACAGCAAAAGCCTCACGTGTCGGCTTTTGCTGTTTTTTGTTGACAAGGTATTGTATCAATATTATAATATATTTAATATTAAATAATGGGGGAAGTATTATCTATGCCGATTTATACCTTCAACAGTGAAAAAAACAATGATATAAAAGAGAATGTTCCGAATAATTTCTTAATATCTAATCCGGACTCTGATACAGGTTACATAAAGGACCTTATAAACACAGCTCCTAATATAATGGGCTTCAAAACCTTTGTGCTCAGAGAAAACATTGGCGGCTTTGACTTTTCTTCCCTTGCCCTTGCCGTGCTTTCCTCAGACAGTGCTTATGTGCAGAAATGTAAACGCTTTTTCAGAACCGTTTCGGTTTTTGCTCCTGATAGCTTTTTCTGTCTTGCCGACACAAAAAGAACAGAGGAATACACCGTTTTCTCTTTCCACTGTTCAGGTAAGGAAATTCCCCTTAGCGAGTTAAAGGCAGATAAAAAGGCTGAATATGCACAAAGCATTTTCCGTTTTCTTCTTAAACTGATATATAGTTATGCAAATTCTCTAAAAGAGGAAAAAACCGAATATATTCCTCTTTCCTGTATTTGCGAAGAGGCAGTATACCTTAATACCTGTGCAAAAAGTGATAATTGGGGAATAAAGCTTCTTCCTGTTTTTGTGAGTCATGAAGATAAAAGTCAGCTTTGTGAAAAATTCCCAATGGATTTATGGCTCGGAAGAGCCTCTATTGCCTCAGATATTTATTCTGCCGCTTATCTTTACAGCTCTCTTAAGGGTGGGCTTGATGAAACTAATCCGCTTGATAAACTTGCCGAGGACTGTCTGAATCCCAAAGAAAACCAGCGCCCCTCTATTGAAGCCCTCATAACCGCTTTAGGCGATACCACAGAAGTTTCTCCTGCTCCTGTTTTTGTCGATGTAAATCAGTCACAGGAAAACACTGATGACAGAATCATAACCTTTAAGGGAAAAGAAAAAGCGAAAAAGAATGCTGACGGCGGTATTTTCTCCCGCATAAAGAATTTTCTTGTTACCGAGGACGCCTTAACCCCCGACAACAAAACCAAAACCAGTGAAGTAAAGAAGGACGGACAGTAATGTTTTACACAGAGGACTGTTTTTCTTTAAGTCAAAATATCGGACATATCGAAAACGGGGACAGTTATTTTGTGCTTTCCTTTAATTCACGCCCTGCCGTAAAGGGAAATCTATCCGTTTTCTGTGTTCTTGACGGCATATCAACCCAAAGGGATAAATACTCCTCCCAACTTGCAGCAAGACTTATTTCAAAAAAGCTTATTACTCTCTTTGAGGATATACAAAAGCTGAGTATTCTGCCACAGCAGGAAGCAATGCTTTATATTTACAGTATGATGAAACAGGCTATCCTTTCTGCCGATGCGCGACTGTGCGAAGAAGCCTCTCTCTGCGGTACAACCGTTTCTGTTTTGGTACTGTTTGATGGCTGTGTGTATACTGCAAACGTGGGAGATTCCCCTATTTTTGCTGTTGATACAAAAGCAAAAACCATAACCGACCTTTACACCGACCACAGCAAAATAGCGGCTATAATAAGACGTGGAGAGCTTAGTGAAAAGCAAGCCCTTCGCCACCCTGAAAAAAGCTGTATTACAAAGGCTGTGGGGGGCAGAAAGGCGCTCTGCGAAACCGATATATCAACAAAAAGCTTTAAAATCTATGATGACTGTATACTTCTTATAGGCAGTGACGGAGCCTTACGGGTTTTTGAAAGCAAAAAGATATTAAAGCTGTGTAACAAAAATAAAAATAATATGAAACAGCTTTGTGAAAGGCTGTTTGAATGTGTAAAAAAACACAAGGCCACCGACGATTTTACGGTTATTGCGGTGCGTATAAAGGAGATATAAGCTATGGCGGAAAAAACCATTGTTAATGATAAATTGGGTAAAAAGAAAAAGGGCGATGTGGTTGAGTTTAAAAGCAAGGGTACATATTACTTCACCGTAACAAAGGATTTAACCGTAAACCACAGAACCATTAAAAAGCGTGTGCTTGTAGGACAGTTCTGCAGTACAGGGGAGCATAAAAATGAATCAGCTCCAAAGGGAGTTAGTCTTGACACCACCTACTGTATGAAGAGCGCAAGGGTAACTCTTGATATGCTGACAAGCGAACATCCCCAAAACAGAGAATATCTGGATTTTCTCGACTATAAGGGTGAGCATATCCGAAGCATACTTGCAATGAACAGAGATGCCCAAAAGCTTTGTGAGCTTATAGATAATCCCGAGGGCATAAAGGCAAACGCTCAAACCATTCTTGACTGCAGTATTATTGAGCCGCTTTACGAGCCATTTGACGCAACGATTTTTGATACTAACGATAAAAAGCTTTTATGTATGTTGCAGATTGTGGACGGTCTTTATGACCTGACTTCCTCAAGGTTTTCTGCCATAAAATCAATTATCGCCCACAGAGATTTAAAGTTTAGCAATCTGGTTATTGACAGAAGTGAGGGCGAACCTAAAATAAAGCTTATTGATTTTTCCACCATAAAAACCGACTTTATCCATTCCGACTATAATAAAATTTCCAAGGGTGCTTTATCCCCCGGCAACACCGCCCCTGAGGATGTTATGCCTCAGTATCCTGTAAGCGAAAAAAACGATGTTTTTGCTCTGGGTATTATGCTTAGTGAAATTTTCGGCATATGGTGTGAAGAGGAAAACAGAAATCCCCTTTCCATGCTTTTCGACAATGCGGGTGTTGATTTATCCGATACCGAGGCTGTTGCTGAGTTTTACAGTGAGCTTATTGAAGTGTCGGGCTACGGCAAAAGTCCTTGTTGGCTTGAAAAGGCTCTGTCTACCGGAGCTGACTGTCAGGCAGACTGGAGCGTTGAATTTATTCTGCCGGGCATAAAACAGCTTTTCGAAGGTGCTACAAGACTCGTTCCTAATGACCGAATTTCCCTTAAGGAATTTGAAGCAGGACTTATAGCACTGCTTGAGAGCAGTAAAAAGGAAGAGGAAATTCCCGAAAGCTTTTCTGTTTTCTTTATTTCTACCGACTCTATAAGCGAAAAAAGGGACAGCTATATACACTCTGCCTGTAAGGTTATGAAGGAGAAAAGGGTTTCTCCCATTATAATCGAATATTCCTCAAGGGCAGGTATTGTTATAAATGCAAAGGATATTTCTCTTTCTCTAAAGGACAGTCAGTATATACGGGATACCCTTTCTCTTAAGCACTGTCTTCGCAGTATAGCCCCCACACCCTCCGGCTACAGTGAGCTTGTGGGCGCTTTATATGCGGTATACGAAAAGCTTTTTGTTATAGGAGGAGCCTCCTCCTTTAACGGTGAGTTCCATATTTTCACAAAGGCTACCCCCACAAGTGAAAACAGTTGTGTTCTGCATTTTGACAAGGATAAAACCCTTGATGTAAATGACTTCTGTGCTTTACACAGCGAAATCAACGTAATCTTCCACACTTAAAAGAGGTGTAAAAAATGAGTATGATTCAATCAGATTTAAAAGTTAAAAGAAGCTTAACCACATTTTTTAAGCTGACACTTGCAGAGATTGTTATTCTTGTTACGGTAAATCCTCAAATCCTCAGCTTTATCCCCATTTTTGAGAGATTTTTCATTTCTCTTAATTCCATTTTTGTTCCCACCTTTAGCGAAAGTGATAATTTTATACAGAAAATTATCGGCTTTATAGTAGGGCTGGTGCAGTCGCTTGATTTTCTCTGTGTGATTATTGAGCTTGCTCTTTATCTTATTCCGTTGGGCTTTATTATCACGCTGATTTTTGTTCTGCCCATTCACAAGCTTTTAAAGGCATTGAAAATAAACAAAATCAAAAAACAGCGTGACACCGAGCAAAAGCCCGTCCGCAAGATAAAGAGAATAGGATTTTCCGATAATGTAAGCTTTATTAAGGGAATTGCTCTCAAACGCTCTCTTCAGAAGCTTCAGGACGAAACTGTTTTTTCGCTGACACCCAGCAATAATAGTTGTATACGTGTTCAGAAAATAAATGTATCCGAAAACAATGTACTTGCCGATACCGTGCTTAACTGGAATGTAAACGGAAAGGCTTCCTACTGTGATGCTGACGAAAACGTCTTTATTGATATGTATTTTTCCGATTCCTTAGCCTTTGTGTGTTTAGGAGAAAGAGAATTTCCTCTTTTAAAAAATGCACCCTTTAAAATCAACAAGGCGCTAAGTGAGAATGAGCAAAATGAAATCAGCTATATTATAACCTGGATAGGAGATGTTTTATAATGTTAGATGCAGGTATGGTCTTTTGTTATAAATGCGGAAAACCCTTTAGCGGTCTTCATTATTATAACGGTGAAGTAAATCTTCAGATTCAGGTCAAAAGAAATCTCTTTGGCAAAAGATTTGTAGAGCTTGACCCCGATACCGATGAGCAGCTAAGAAAAACCACTTCCGTAACCCTTGACGAATCGGTTATGAACTTCACCAGTGATATAAACAACGAGCTGACAGTACGGGTTAAAAACAGCGATGTTAAGTCTACTCTGCTTTTCTCCCGTTGCTGTCCTAACTGTGTCAAAAACCGAAACGAGCAGACACAGATTATCTCCAGCCTTGGACTTCTTCCAACCTATATTATCGGTGTAATGGGCGCTCCCGCCGTTGGCAAATCCTGTTGGATTCACAGCACCGCTGTTACAAAAAATCTTATAAACACAAGAAGCTGCAATAGCGGACTTTACCGCCTTGAGCCTACAAAGGTTAATAAAGAATCTGCTCAGATAGCAAAAACCGCTTTCGGCTCTACGGGAGAAACCAATGTACTGCTTATTACAGAAACTGCTACAAAAAAACCCGTGGCGGCTGTAATGCTTATGGATATGGCGGGTGAAATGTTTGCTCCCGAAAACCGCAAAAGATTTAAGGAAACCGCCGCTTATTGTGCTTTTCAAAGCGGTTTGGGCTTTGACGGAGTGGATGCCGTTCTGTTTATGGATGCACCCGATGATAACGGTCTTACAGATGCCTATAATCAGGTAAGCGAAACAAAAGTGCTGACAAACAAACCTGTTGCCTATGTTCTTAACAAGGTGGATACCCTTTTTGATACTCCTCCAAGTATTCCCCTTTCAAACAGCAGTGACTCGGCACCTCTTTTTACAGAAAAGACCTTTTTATCAGACCCTTTCAGTCCCTATAGCAAGGAAAAGCTTATCAACCGAATTTCACTTCAGACCTATATTGCAAAAAACTATAAGGGACTTGCCAAAAAGATACTTCTTGATAACGAAAATTCCGCAGGCTTTCTTATTAAAACCTGCTCTCCCGTAAGCCAGACAATTGTAAGCTTTGCAGACAGCATTAATGTTATGGACCCGCTTCTGTGGATACTTAATAAGTTAGACATATTCCCGATACAGTAGGAGGATAAAAATGGACTATATTGTTTATTCCAGTGGTGTAAACGGCTATGCCTTTTACGAGGAAAGCGAAAATTTTCCCAAGAACATAAAGACAAACCTTGAACAGCTTTATACAAAAACTATGCTGATGAACCCTTGCGAAACCTTTTCGGTAGGCGTACGCTTTGCTCCCGTAAATGACAGCTTTGTGCTTTCAGTTTTCTTTAAGGGTATTATGAGCCAAAACGAGCAAAGATACCACAGTGCCGTTGTTAGTTGGATACTCAGTGAAAATGAAGCTGACTCTCTTTTAGGAAAAAACCGCTTTACTCAGTTTTCTACCCTTATTAAAAACTCCCGTACACTTCTTGAAAACACAGGATATAGCATACCCGAGTCCGATATGCTCAACGACTCTGATAATACAGAGATAACTACAGATAAAATCCGCTGTCTTTACTCTGCTCTGATTTTCTCAAACCGTGCCTTTTCCTCTTCGGGATACACCCTGTCAAATCAGGTGTTTATGGGTATTGATAGCAAAAATGAAGGCTTTTTTGATGCGCTTTTTGTATTTCTTAAAACACTTCCGTCAAAACTCAGAAAAACCATTAGCTTTTATATAGGCGCCTGCTCTGCCGGTGACTCCTATGGTGTTGCACTTACCGTTTTTGATGACGATGTTTTATCCGCAATACGAAGCAACAACGATTTTGCAGGCGCAATGCCGCTACAGAAGCTTATATACTCACAAGGAAGTCTTGCCTCCTCCTTTGTAAGCTGTAAGGAAGCCGATATTTTCTTAAATCTTAACAATGTTGACCTTGAATTTTTAACTACTGTTTATAAAAACAGCACCGATTTTGAAAGCTTTCTTGCCTGTGCCGATAAGATAAAGGGAATGGGTATAGAGTTTTCTCAGGATTTTGAACTGCTAAATATTTTGGGTGACAAGCTTTCTTTGGTTGCGCTGGAGAACAACTGTTTTTCAGGCAGTTTTTTAAAAACAGTTTATAAAGAACAAAAAGAGCTTGACGATATGCCATTGTTCCTTGAGGCTTTAAATAATCGTTTCGGCAATACAGCGAAAAAGAGCAAAAAGAAAAAGTTTGAAAAAAAAGAAGTCGAGCCGGATGTATTTGAGGCAAAGGATGAAGAAGAAATTCCCGAAATGATTATACCTGAAGCCGAACCATATTATAAAAACAACCTTAACCCGAAAAAACTAATTACCGTGCTTTTGATACTTCTTTGCCTTGCTGCGATAATTTCGATTCCTCTGTTTATTTTCTTTTTGGGAACCAAAACAATCCTTTTTGAAAGCAGTAACACCGTTTTTATAAGCTTTGACAAAAGTTCTGCTTTCTTTGGGCTGAGTCTTATAATTTTAACGCTAACTCAGTTACCTTTGGGTTACCTGTTTATAACCCTTATTAAAAAACTGTTTAGGGGGAAATGATTTGTATTTTCTCATAATTTTAATGGCTATTCTTACCCTGATAATAATCTTTTTTCAGCTTACCAACGAGGCAAAGCTCAGAAAGATAACCTATCTTAATAAATTCCGCCACGCCCAACTTTATGCAGTTACCTTTAGTGAGGATAACAAAAAGGTGGTAAATGATGTCTTTTCCCTTACCCGTGCTGAAAATGTACTTGGCAGACGAGATATTGTTTCCAATGCCGATATAAAGGTGAAAACAGACGACCTTACCCTTTCCCGAAATGCCGCTGAACTTATTTTCTATAACGACAGCTTTGTACTTCAAAGACTAAAAGGGCAGAAAAGAATATGGATAAAAACCGATAAAAACAAGGTTTATCTTCTTTGTGAGCCCGGATGTCCTTTGAGCGAAAATGAGGCTGTCGGATTTGATGCCGCTACCTATGAAACGGTGGAAAACGGCGCCTTTATTCTCCACTCGGGCGATTTAATTTTAATGGGAAATACATATTTTGAGTATATTGAGGAGGGACGGGATATCTATGCTTAAAAAAACAACTACCCACAACCTCGGATTTATATTGCTTTTTGTTACTGCAATTCTTCTTGTCCTTATGGTGCTTTTCTCGGTATCAACTCTTACCCCTGTTACAGAAAACAGAATTAAGGACTGTGAGCAGAGAATTACAGCCCTTGAAAAACAACTTGAAAAGACAAAGGATGAAACAAAGGCACAGGAAATAAACAAGAACATAACCGCATATAAAGAAAAGATAGATATGCTGAAAAATAAAAACCTTTACTATGTTGCGGCTATGCTTGTTCTTATTGTATTTTTAATATTGTCTATGGCCTATACCCAAATTTTTAAAGCACCTATCTGTGCCCCTATCGGTGCTATTGCTCTTTTAATGGGTATCGGTGTTTCTTATCAGTACATATTTACCTTTGATATTACAAACGTTATTTTCCCTGCAGTTTCTCTGTTTGTGGGAAGTATTGCATATTTTGTATGGCGCAGAATTAATTCTGTGGGTAATATTTTCTATTACGGACTTATTTTGGCCGTCTTTGCACTCCTCGGTGCAAATCTTATATTCGGACAGGTTGGAAACGGCGCAAGACTGTGGATAAATATTGGAGGTTTTTCATTCCAGCCCGGTGAGTTTGTAAAAATACTTCTTGTGCTTATCGGTGCTCTGGCTTATAAGAAAAAGGACAGAATCATTGCCTATCTTATAACCGCCGTTTTAAGCTGCGGTGTACTGCTTTTACTCAAGGACCTTGGTACTGCGGCAATTATATTCTTCACCTTCCTGTTTATGACTTTTTCCCTTATGGATTTCAAGTTCTCTCTTACCTGTATACTTGTTGCTGTGGTAGGTGTGGTTTCTGCCGCTATGGCTCTGCCTTATGTTCAGGAAAGATTTTCCTATCTGTTTAATGCTATGACTCCTGAGGGCTCTGCTCATCAGACACAGGTATTAGAGTCTATTATTTTCGGCGGAGTTTCAGGACTCGGTCTTGAAAATTCAACCTATATGCTTAATGTTTTCAGTATAACCAGCGATGCCGCCATTGCAGGTATAATGGCGATTTACGGCGTGGCTATGCTGTGCATTGTTATGTTTGCTTATACGGCTCTTGTTATTCTTCCAAACCGCAACTGTGCCGTTTATCCCTCCTCCCATTACATAACTGTGCAGGCGTCTATTCTTATTATCGCTCAGGTACTTCTTAACTTCTTAGGCTCAATTGATGTGTTCCCCTTTACAGGCGTTGTTGCTCCCCTTATATCCGACGGCGGAAGTGCAATGCTCTCTTTCTCACTGCTTATGGGACTTGTCCTTGCGGCAATTAATCCGTCGCTTAAAAAATTCAGGGGGATTGCTATATGAAAATGAAATTTAAAAGACGGTTAAAAAAACTGTTTTCCAAAAAGGTTTCAATAAATCTTTCCAAAAACGCTCTTATAAGGCTTTTGTCCTTTATTCTGGTGTTGTCGGTTCCCGTTGCTGTTATCCGTGTTTTTCTTGCGAGTAAACATCTCTCAAATAGCTCGGTACAGGAAATGGCAGGTATTTACGGCACCGTTACCGACCGATTTGGACAGACCCTTTATGACGGAGATAACAAAAACGAAAAAATCTTCGGCAGTGTTATTTACGGCGGTAAAATGATGGAAAATGTTATAACCGCTAAATACAAAGACCTTCTCACTCCCGGTAAGGTTGGCTATCTTTTAGGACATCGCACCCTTGAAGAAAAACCCCGCGTTCTTAAAACAACACTGCTTTCAGAGGAATCCCAAAAACAACTTGTAAATCTCTTCGGAAATAAATCGGGCTGTTGCTTTTCCTATAACTATAAAACAGGTGAGGTTTATACCGCTATTTCTCTTCCGGGTTATTCTTCCTCCTCTGATTCTTCATATATAAACCGTTGTTTTTCCTCAGTGTATATCCCCGGCTCTACTATGAAGTTTGTTACAAGCGTTCTTGCAATTGAACAGAATATGGATATGACAAAGCTTTCCTATACCTGCACAGGAAGTCTGACACTTCCCGACGGCACAAAAATCAACTGCCCCGGCGCTCACGGTAAGCAGAAATTTGTTGACGGTCTGGGAAACAGCTGTAACTGTTTTTTTGCAAGTATTATTATGAAGCTTGACCTTGATAAAGCTATTGAAAGTATGAAGAAAATGGGCTTTTCGGTAAATGAGGATAAAGCACAGGCAGGAAAAATCGACCGACTCAGCAAGGAAACATCACGACTTAATATAACCAACACAGCCTCCTTTAAAAATGTATGGAGTCTTATCGGTCAGGGTTCTTCTCAGGTTAATGCCGTTGATATGGCGGTTATTGCAGGTGCTGTAGCAAACGACGGTAAGGCAGCTACACCCTATATCGTAAGCTCTGTTACAAATGTAAATAAAAAAGACAAGATAATATACGAAGCAAAAACACAGTCAAAGGAATATATGTCAGAAAACGGTGCTGAAAAAATGCAGCTTTTCTGGGGTAATGCAGTAAAGCAAAATTATCACCCAAATGGATACAGCACCCTTATAGATTATGCAAAAACAGGTACAGCCGAAACCAACTCAAAAGGCTCTGTCAACAAAACCCTTGTAGGCGTTATTGAGGAAGCCGATACCGCATTTTACATTGTTGTTGAGGACTGGCACTCAGGCGAGGTTCTTCCCGCCGCGGTTGCAAATACACTTGCTTCCTTGTTACCAAAAAATTCAGATTAGTTTAGAGGTTTTAAGTAATGGAAAAGACGCAAAACAACATAAATATATCTGTTAATGCCGTTTCGGTAATAAATTATGCATTACAGCAAAATAAAATCCCTGCCGTACAGAGCGTTGTTATACACAACAATACCGATGCAGACCTCAATAAAGCCGAGCTTTCAATTTGCTCTGATACCGAGGTTATTCTGCCTTTTTCCACCGTTATTGAGTTTGTTCCCGCCAACAAAAGCTTTGTGTTAAAAGAGGTAGAGGTAACCCTTAACGCCGCTTTTCTTGCAGGACTTACCGAAAAAATCAAGGGTGTGCTTACCTTTACCCTCTCTAAAGACGGCGAGGAATTGGCAAAAGAAACGGTTGAGCTGACTGCCCTTGCCTTTGATGAGTGGCACGGAAGCGGTTATTATCCAGAGCTTCTTGCCGCCTTTGTTACCCCAAATCACCCTGCTATAGTTAAGATTATCGGCAGAGCAGCCGAGATTTTAAAGGAGTGGACAGGGGATCCCTCTATGGATGCATATTTTTCAAAGGATATAAACCGCGTTCTTAATCAGGCGGCAGCTATTTTCAGTGCCATAAAAGAGGAAAATCTTGTTTACTGTGTACCTCCTGCAAGCTTTGAAAAGGCAGGACAGAGAGTGCGTCTTTGTGATGCAGTATTAAAGCAGAAAATGGGCACCTGTCTTGACCTTACACTTCTTTATGTTTCCTGTCTTGAAGCAATAGGTCTTCACCCATTAATGATTTTACAGACAGGACATATTTTCAGCGGTGTATGGCTTGATGAATTATCCTTTCCCGAATCGGTTCAGGACGACCCCTCTCTTATAACTAAGCGTCTTGCAAACGGTGTTAATGAAATAGCTGTTATTGAAACCACCCTTGCAGTAAACGGCAAAGGTTCTTCTACCTTTGATGATGCAAGACAGTCTGCCGAACATTCTCTTGTGGGAACAGAGCCTATCGAATGTATTATAGATGTTTTCCGCACAAGACTCAGCGGAATTTCCCCTCTGCCCCAGCGTGTTCATGGGGAGAGTGGCTGGACTGTTGAGCATGACTGCTTTGAAAAAGAGGAAAGCAATACCGCACCAAAAGCAATTGACGGTATTGTGGATGTAAATTCGGGACTTTCCCCTCAAAATAACAAAAAACTTATACAGTGGGAAAGAAAGCTTCTTGACCTTGGGCTTCGTAACAATCTTATTAATTTACGCTATAGCAAAACCATTGTGCCTATTCTCACTACAAGCCTTGATGACCTTGAGGATGCTCTTTCCTCAGGCAGTGAATTTACGGTACTTCCCCGACCTGCCGACTGGCAAAGCGAAGAGCAAGAGGGTTTTGAAACCAATCACGATTTAGGGGATTATATAAATGTAATAAAATCGGAATTTGCAAACAATCGGCTTCGTTCGGTTTATACCGAAGCTGAGCTTACCCGTATTATAAAGGGTCTTTACCGCACCGCTAAATCCTCTCTTGAAGAAAACGGTGCCAATACCCTTTATCTTTGCTTTGGAATTCTTCGTTGGTACGAAACACAAAAAAGCAAAAAGCCCCGTTATGCACCCCTTGTTCTTCTTCCTGTTGAAATAATCAGAAAGGCATCAAATAAGGGCTTTACTCTCAGAGTTCGTGATGATGAACCTCAGATGAATATTACAATTTTAGAAAAAATCAAACAGGATTTCGGTATTTCGGTTACAGGTCTTGAGCCTTTGCCCTATGATGAAAAGGGTGTGGATTTACGCAAGGTTTTCACACTTATAAGAAAGTCGGTTATGGACCAGCCCCGTTGGGATGTGCTTGAATCAGCATATTTAGGTATTTTCTCCTTCTCTCAGTTTGTAATGTGGAATGACCTGCACAGCCGTGCAGACGAACTGTTAAACAATAAAATCGTTAAAAGCCTTGTGGAAGGAAAGCTTTGCTTTGAGGCATCTCCTATGGAAATCGGCGAAAAGGTTGACGAGGACAGCGTTTTGCTTCCTATGTCTGCCGATGCTTCTCAGCTTTATGCAATTAATGCCGCCTGTTCAAATCAGAGCTTTGTGCTTCACGGCCCTCCCGGAACAGGTAAATCACAGACCATTACCTCCCTTATAGCAAACGCCTTGGCACAGGGCAAAACGGTGCTTTTCGTTGCCGAAAAAATGGCGGCGCTTCAGGTAGTGCAAAAGCGACTTGAAAATATCGGTATCGGTCCATTCTGTCTTGAGCTTCACTCCAACAAATCAAAAAAGAGAGATGTTCTTGAACAACTGCGTAAGGTAACCGAGGTAACAAAAAACCACACTGCAGAGGAATATGAGCAAAAGGCTGAGAAAATTTCGGCTATGAGAAAAGAGCTTGATGACTATGCTGTTCTCCTTCACAGCCTACAGCCCTGCGGTTATTCGCTGCACCACCTTATAAACGAATATGAGGAGTACAGAAACGCTTATGATATTGAGCTTTTCCCTGAGGATTATGTCTTCTCACTGTCAAAGGGCGATATAGAGGAGCATATTGTTCTTCTCGAAAGACTTATTGCCGCCGCAAAGGCAGCAGGAGATATAAAGGTACACCCACTTTCTCCCATTACTCTGAGTGAATATTCTCAACAGCTCAGAAAGAGTATGCCGCTTCTTATCGGTACATACAAAACTGCCCTTGACGATATTAAGGATATTGTTTCTTCTCTGGCCGAAACAGTAAAAATACAGATAGATTCTTCCTTTGCCATAGAAAAAATCTATGAGGTTTCAAAGGAGTTACGCCTTTGGCTCAGCCTTCCTGAGCAATGGAGAAACAGCGACAGTATTATCGGTTTGCTTTCTCAGACAAAGGAGCTGTGTAACCGCTTTATAAAGGCAGATTCTCTCAAGACTTCTATTCTTGAGGGTTGGAATGAGGACTTTTTAAACCTTGACGCAAAAGCATTGCTTAGCGAATATAATACCATTGCACAAAAATGGATTGTTCCGAAAATGACAGGTATGGCTAAGCTTTGTAAAAGGTTGTCGATATATTCTAAAACAAAGCTTGATGCAAACAAACTTGGCTATGCTGTTTCTAAGCTTTATGAATATCAGACTTCAAAAACCTCCTTTGAAGAACTTTTCAGGGAGCAGGGTGATAGTCTTGGAACTCTTTATCTTTCAGATGCTACCGACTGGCAGGGTATTTTAGACCTTGCTAAATGTGCAGAAGAAAGCCGAGCCAAACTCATCGAGCTTCTTAATGAAGACTCTGTACGTACAAGACTTGACGAATGTGAAAACTGCAGAGAGCTTATAGACGCCATCTCCAAAAAATATCCGATATTCAAAACCGCAAAGGATAGCTGTTATTCTCTGCTTTGCATTACCGAAGACGCACAGGAAAACTGGTGTGAAAACCAGATAAAAATTTGCGACGATATTCTTGCAAATGCCGATTGTCTTAAGGAATGGATAGCCTTTAACAGCGTTGCAAAAGAGGTGGAAAATACAGGGCTTTACGCTCTTGTTTGTGCTTATAAAACAAGCCTTTCACACACCGAAATTATTCCCACATATAAAAAGGCTGTTTTATACCGTCTTATTACAGAGGCTATTGACAATAGACCTTCTCTCAACTGCTTCTCGGGTGCTGTCTTTAATGAAAAGGTTGAACAGTTCAGAAGAATAGATAAAGAGCTTACAGAGCTTTCAAGACAGGAAATATACTGCCGTCTTGCAAGCAGAGTGCCCAACTTTGTTGCAGCGGCAGCTCAAAGCTCCGAGCTTGGAATTTTACAGAAAAACATAAAAAGCGGCGGCAGAGGCACAAGTATAAGAAAGCTCTTTGAGGATATTGCAAATCTTCTCCCCCGACTTTGCCCCTGTATGCTTATGAGTCCCATTTCTGCGGCGCAGTATCTTGATGTAAATCACGAAGCATTTGATATTGTGGTATTTGACGAAGCCTCTCAGCTTCCCACCTGTAAAGCAGTGGGCGTTTTAGCAAGAGGTAAGGATGCGGTTATCGTTGGCGACCCCAATCAAATGCCCCCTACCGCCTTCTTTGCTACAAACACTGTGGACGAAGACAATCTTGACATTGAAGACCTTGAAAGTATTTTGGACGACTGTCTTGCCCTTAATATGCCTCAGACACATCTTTTGTGGCATTACAGAAGCCGTCACGAAAGCCTTATTGCATTCAGCAACAGTCATTTCTATGAGAACAAGCTGTTTACCTTCCCCTCTGTCAACGACAGACAGTCAAAGGTTTCTCTTGTTCATATTGATGGTGTTTTTGAACGTAGTAAATCTCGCACCAACAAGGAAGAGGCTCAGGCTGTGGTTGAAGAAATTATCCGCCGCAGTCAAGACAAAGAGCTATCAAAGCAGAGTCTTGGTGTTGTTACCTTTAATATTGCACAACAACATCTTATTGACGACCTTTTAACAGATGCCTGTGCAAAGGATGAGAATTTGGAAAAATGGATTTATGAAGCAGAGGAGCCGCTCTTTGTTAAAAACCTTGAAAATGTTCAGGGTGATGAAAGGGATGTAATTCTCTTCTCCATTGGATACGGTCCAGACTCAAGCGGTAAGGTTTATATGAATTTCGGTCCTCTTAACCGCGACGGCGGCTGGCGCAGACTCAATGTTGCCGTTTCCAGAGCGAGAAACGAAATGATGGTATTCTCCACCCTTACCCCTGAGCAGATTAACCTTTCTGCCACAAGCGCAAAGGGTGTAGCCGCACTGAAAGCCTTCCTTGAATATGCAGATACCAATCGTCTTACCCTCGACGGCAACAGCACAAGTGCTTATAAAAACAACGCCGACGGTATTGCAAAAGCTATTTGTACCGCCCTTAAGGAAAATGGCTTTGACACCGATCTTTTGGTAGGTAATTCACAGTACCGCATTGATATTGGTGTTATAGACCCTGAAAATACAGAAAATTATATTTTAGGTATTCTCCTTGACGGCTCATGCTATGGTAATTCAAAATCTACACGCGACCGCGAAATCGCTCAGATAAATGTGCTTAATTCTCTTGGCTGGGATATTATGCGTATTTGGACTATGGACTGGTGGGATAACAGTCAAAAGGAAATCTCCCGTATTCTTGCTAAAATTGCCGATATAAAAGCAGACAAGGAAGAAATAAAGGAAGAGCCCCTACCGATTATCGAGTCTGAAGAAGAGGAAAGCTTAACCGAAGAAGCCGAAGAGCCTGTTAATGATGAGGTTAATGAGCTTGTTATTCCCTATACTGCCTTTGTAGGCGATAATCCCACCATAAGCGGTGATGACTTTGTTTCGGGTGCTTATGATACCGCCATAATACACACCGTTCTGTCGGTTATTGACTGTGAAGCGCCTATCAGCCATTCCTTGCTGACAAAGAGAGTTATCAACAGCTTTGGTATTATAAGAGCAGGAAACCGTATTCACGCCCATCTTGAAAAAATAATTTCTGCCGTGGGTCCTGTATTTACCGAAGAAAACGGACAGCGCTTCTATTTTGGTGAGCAAGGTGAATATCCTTTTATACGCACAAATAATGAAAGCAAAAACAAGCGTGATATAAATGACACTTCGCTGTGCGAAAGGATAAATGCGATTTGCTATATCCTTGAAAATCAGGTAAGCCTTAAGCAAACCGATCTTATAAATGAGGCTGCAAAGCTTATGGGATATACCCGTATCACAGAGGATGTTAATGCCTTGTTTAGCGAGGCTATCCTTAAAGCGCAGGAAAACCAAAAAATAAAAAAAGGTTTAAACGATAGCTGGATAATAGCGTAAAAAACCTCCGCCCTCCTCTTTTGAGGGGCGGAGGGTTTTTTAGGCACTAGGGATTAGGGATTAGGGATAAATGTTGATGTTTTTATAAAGGTATAATTAGTATTTTAATTTCATATAATTAAATAGTCCTTATAGGAGTTGATTGTATGAAAAGCAATAACACAAGAGCGGTTATGCTCGGTGAATACATACTAAGCACAGGAGCAACTGTAAGAGCCACCGCCGCAGTATTTAATGTCAGCAAGTCCACAGTACACAAGGACGTTGCTCAAAAGCTAAGGTATGAAAATCCCGCGCTTTATAAGCAGGTAAGAAAAATATTGGATATAAACAAGGAAGAGCGTCATATACGGGGTGGAATAGCCACAAAAAACAAATACAGTGCAAAAAAAAAGACACTTCTTTAGAAGTGTCTTTTTGGCGCGCTGTAAGAGATTCGCCCGAGAAGCTTCTGCGCTTCTCGGCACGCACGCGGACACCTAAACAGTCCACTGGACTGTTTATATTGCTTCGCAATTGTCCTGTTCTCATCTACATCGCAAAAAAAGAACACCCCTACGGAGTGTTCTTTTTGGCGCGCTGTAAGAGATTCGAACTCCTGACCTTTTGGTCCGTAGCCAAACGCTCTATCCAGCTGAGCTAACAGCGCATTCATTTATGTCGCCATAGTATAATAACATAACATAAACTAAAAATCAAGTATTATTTTTCAAAAATAATTTTTTCCAATCCAAAATTTTCGGTTGCATTAATATTTATATAGTAATATAATGTATATAGTGAAAATTTCGGAGGAATTTTAAAATGTTTAAAAAAATCTGTTCTGTTATATTATGTATTGCCTTGATTCTTTGCCTTTCGGCTTGCGGCGGTAAAGACCCTACTGTTGAAGAGGTTTCAAATCCCGAGCCTTCTTCCTCTGCTCCCCCTGAGCCTACATATTATGTAAATTCCCTTACAGGTGTTAAAAATCTCAGCGAAGAACAAAAAGACCTTCGCCCCGTTGCTATAATGATTAACAATATCAATGTTGCTCAGGGCGTTCAAACAGGCGTTCAAAAGGCTGACATTGTTTATGAAACAGAGGTTGAGGGCGGTATAACCCGTCTGCTTGCAGTATATAAGGATATTTCCACTATTGATGCCGTTGGTACTATTCGTTCTGCAAGATACCCTTATATCGAACTTGCTCTTGGTCACGATGCGGTATACATTCATCACGGTATGGACTACACTTATGCTAAACCCTATCTTTCCTCAAGCGGTGTTGCTGCCATTAACATCGGTTCTCCCTATGCTTACAGAGAGAAAAACGGACTTGCCTCCGAGCACACTCTTTATTCCGATTCGGAAAAAATCGTGTCGGCTATTGAAGCTAAAAAATTCACAAACACTACAACAAAAAGCGATAACTTTGCTAACTTTACTACAGGGGATGAAACGATTGTTCCCGCTGACGGCGGTGCGGTAACGGCAACCGTCAAGTTTTCCAGCTATGCAACCAGCATCTTTACCTATAACGCTCAGACAGGTCTTTATACAAAAAATACCAAGGGCAAAACCAATAAGGACTATAAATCAGGCGAAGCTTACGATTTCAAAAATGTTTTCGTTCTTGCCACAACAATAAGCTATTATCCTGATAACAAGCACCGCAAGATAGCTCTTAATTCCGGCTCGGGTTATTATGTGTCCGAGGGAGGTTATCAGGCAATAACCTGGCAAAAGGGTGAGGGAAGTGCCTCCTTTAAGTTCTTTGCTTCTGATGGCAGTGAGCTTAAGGTAAATGCAGGTAACAGCTATGTTTGTCTACATAACAAGGAGTTTTCACCATCCTTTGAAGCTCCAACCCCCGATAGCTCTGCTACGGCTCAGTAATTACTTAAACAGCGATTAACGGAAATTCCGTTAATCGCTGTTTTTTGTGCATTAATACCAATTTATTTAAACAGTTGACTTTTTATATGACTATATGTTACAATAACCTTAACTATGATGTAATCATAGAACAAAGGAGGATGTTTTATGTCAAAGCAACCAAATTTGGATGCCAACGGATATCGTAAGTTTGGCATCCGCGACAGTGTAGCTTATGCAGCCGGAGATTTAGGCTGTAATATGAGCTTCGCTCTTAAATCCACTATGTCTATTTTCTGGACACAGTTTATGGGAATGGATTTGTGGTACGCGCTTCTTCTTATTGTTGTTCAGGTGTGGGATGCTATTAACGACCCGCTTATTGGCTCTATTGTTGACGCTGACAAACACAAATATAAGAAAAATAAATTTCTTACTTATATATGGTTTGGGTCTATAGGTCTTATTGTCGGCGGAGCCTGTTGCTTCCTCCCTTTCCCAAATGCACCTGTTTGGGCTAAAGCAATAATCTTTATTGCAGGTTATGTTGTGTGGGATGCCTTCTACACCGTTGCAAACGTTCCTTACGGCTCTCTTCTTTCTCTGATTTCCAATGATGTTAAGGACAGAGCCTCCCTTTCTGCTTGGAGAAGTGTTGGTTCCATTTTTGGAAATATGCTTCCTATGGTTATTCTCCCTTTCATTATTTATGACGAGAACGATAACCTTATCGGTGAGCGTGTTTTCATTGCTGCTCTTATAATGGGAGCTCTTGGTTTTATCTGCTTCCAGTTTATGATAAGAAACACCGAAATCCGCGTTGATACCGACGTTGAACTTAAAGAGGAAGCTCCGAAGTTCAATGTTTTCAGGGCGTTTGGCAACTTTATTAAAAACCGTGCGGCTGTTGGTGCAACCGTTGCCGCTATGGGTATGTTTATCGGTATGCAGGGTGCTGCCACCGCCGTAACCGTTATATTCCAGTCTTATTATAACAATGTTAAGATTTCCGGTGTGGTTCAGCTTTTCGCAATGATTCCTATTGTTGTGTTTACCCCCCTTGCCCGTCCCGCCGTTGCTCGTTTCGGCAAGAAAGAACTCGCTACCTTTGGTTCTATCGTTTCTATGATAGCAGGTTTGGGTCTTTTTATTGTTCTTCCTCAGAACACAGGTCTTGACCTTATTATCTATATTCTTTGTCAGCTTGTATTCTCACTTGGTCTTGGTATCTATTCTACAGTTTCCTGGGCTATGATGGGTGATGCGATTGACTATAACGAATGGAAAACAGGAACCCGTGAAGAAGGTACGGTTTATTCTCTCCATTCATTCTTTAGAAAACTTGCTCAAGGTATAGGACCCTCTCTTGTGCTTATAATAATGGTAGCGCTTGGTTACGTTGGCGAAAATGAGGGTAATCAGCTTTGGCAGGTTGCTATTAATATGCGTTATGTTGTTGCCGGTACTTATATGATTTCTGCAATTATGCAGTTTGTGGGTCTTGCCGTTATCTACAACCTTGACAAGAAAACCCTTGCTCAAATGAATAAGGAATTAGGCCGCGAAGAAACAGGCATATAAAAAAGTAAATCTTACAGGAGATTTTTATGAGAAAAATTATTAATTTCAATGCAAAGTGGGCTTTTTCAAAGATGGCAACAGAACTGCCCACAACTATTGATAACAAATGGGATTTTGTTAATCTTCCTCACTCGTGGAACGCTATTGACGGACAGGACGGCGGTAACGACTACTATAGAGGTACTGCCTATTATGCAAAGGCTCTTGATAAAATGGATTTGCCTGAGGCTGATAATTATTATCTTGAAATAAAGGGTGCAAATTCCAGTGCCGATGTTTATTTAAACAGCAAACACCTTGCCCACCACGACGGCGGTTATTCCACCTGGAGAGTTAATATTACCGACACTCTTTCTCGTGATAATCTTTTTGTTATTGCGGTAGATAACTCTGCAAATGACAAGGTTTATCCACAGGTTGCCGACTTTACCTTTTACGGCGGTCTATACAGAGATGTAAACATTATCTGTGTAAACAACACCCATTTTGAGCTCGATTATTTCGGCACGCCGGGAATAAAGGTTACTCCCGAGATTGAGGGTAAAAACGCAAGGGTTAATGTTGAGGTTTATACCACCGACCTAACAGCCGACCAAAAAATTGTTTATACGCTTTATGATAAAGAGGAAAACGAAATTGAGAAAATCGAAAGCACGGATAAAAAAGTATCTTTCGATATTGAAAATGTTCATTTATGGCACGGCAGACGGGATCCGTATCTTTACTGTATGGAGGCTGAAATTGTTGAGGACGGCAAGGTTCTTGATAATGTCTGCACCCGTTTCGGTTGCCGTACCTTTAAGATAGATGCACAACGTGGCTTTATCTTAAACGGTGAGGAATATCCTCTGCGCGGCGTTTCTCGCCATCAGGACAGATGGGGTATCGGTAATGCTCTTCTTCCTGAACATCATATAGAAGATATGGACCTTATTTGTGAGGTGGGTGCTACCACTATCCGTCTTGCTCACTATCAGCACGACCAGTTCTTCTATGATTTATGCGACGAGAGAGGTTTGGTCATCTGGGCTGAAATTCCCTATATTTCTCAGCATATGCCGACAGCAAGAGATAACACGATTTCTCAGATGAAGGAGCTTATTACCCAGAACTATAACCATCCCTGTATTGTCGTATGGGGTCTTTCTAACGAAATCACAATGAAGGGCGACACCGACCCCGATTTGCTTGAAAACCACACCGTTTTAAACGACCTTTGTCATCTTATGGACAAAACAAGACCCACCACCATTGCGGCGGTTTCTCCCTGTCCTATTAACAGTCCTTATATTAAAATTCCCGATGCCGTTTCCTATAACCACTATTTCGGTTGGTACGGTGGCGACACCTCTATGAACGGCCCGTGGTTTGACAAATTCCACGAAACACACCCCGACATTCCTATCGGCTGCAGTGAATACGGCTGTGAGGCTCTTAACTGGCACACCTCTAATCCCGTACAGGGCGACTATACCGAGGAATATCAGGCATATTACCACGAAGAGCTTATAAAACAGCTTTTCACAAGAAAATATATGTGGGCAACTCACGTTTGGAATATGTTTGATTTTGGTGCGGATGCCAGAAGCGAGGGCGGCGAAAACGGACAGAACCACAAGGGTCTTGTTACCTTTGACAGAAAGTATAAAAAGGACTCCTTCTATGCCTACAAGGCATGGCTTTCCGACGACCCCTTTGTTCACCTATGCGGCAAACGTTATGTTGACAGAGTCGAAGATGTTACAAAGGTAACAGTTTACTCCAATCTTCCCGAGGTTGAGCTTTTTGCAAACGGGGTTTCTCTTGGAAAGAAAACCGCCGAGGACCATTTCTTCTATTTTGAAGTAGAGAACAAGGGCGAAACCCAGCTTATTGCCGTTGCTGGTGATTTTAAGGATTATGGAAGTATAAGAAAGGTTGAGGTTTTTAACGAAGATTACCGCCTTAAAGAAAAAAATGCAATCCTTAACTGGTTTGATATTACCGAGGTTGAGGGACGTTTCTCCCTTAACGATAAAATAGGTGATATTTTAGCAACTCTTCAGGGAAAAATGCTTTTTATGGGACTTCTTGCAAAGCTGTTACCCAAAAAAGGCGATAAGGTTGCCGGAGGCTTTGAAATGAACGAGGGTATGATGTCAATGCTTGGCGGATTTACGGTTCTAAGACTTTCGGGAATGATAGGAACTATAGGTATAAACCTTACCAAAGAACAGCTCCTTGATTTAAACGCAAAGCTTAATAAAATTAAAAAACCTAAAAAATAAAAAACAGTCCGAAGGGAGACGCTTCGTAAAGAAGTGTTCTCCCTGCTTTTTTATATAAAAATTGACACTTTCTATTTGAAAGTGTCATAGTGGGTTACGCACTTTCAAAATGTGCGTAACGGGAGTACATATTTTTCAAACTAACCTATCTCAAAAATAAGAATATTAAGTGATATTGTGAGACAGGTCTCACAGTGATATTCCTTTGGAATACCTCGCCAACGGCGAGATATTTCCAAAAGAGTGATATTGAAACTTGCAGTTTCAGTGATATTATATTCGCCCTAAAAACTCGCGAAGCGAATATAACTTGGGCGTAGTCCAAATATAACTGCGAAGCAATATAACTCGCCTTTGGCGAATATAACTGTGGCACCTTCCTTACGGAGGATGCCACAAAGACTGTCTTTTTTGGTGGACCCGAAGGGGTTCGAACCCTCGGCCTTACAGATGCGA
>CAJGBV010000011.1 GCA_904501755.1 Clostridiaceae bacterium
CGAAGCAACAATGTGTATGTATGAGGTCTTAAAGGCAGGCGGACTTACCGGAGGACTGAATTTCGACTCCAAAACACGTAGACCAAGTTACACCGCCGAAGATATGTTCCACGCCTTTATTCTTGGTATGGATACCTTTGCGCTCGGTCTTATTAAGGCAGCGGAAATAATTGAGGACGGCAGAATAAATAACTTTGTTGAAGAGCGATACTCAAGCTTTAAAAACGGTATCGGTAAAAAAATAGTTGAAGGTAGCACTTCGTTAGCTGAACTTGCAAAAATCGCCGAAGATATAGGTGCACCAGAATTACCCTTGAGTGGCAAACAAGAATATCTGCAAAGTATCGTCAATGAAATAATGTTTAAATAAAAACAGCTTCAATATATCCGCAAAAAACACAGAAAGTATCGTAAAAATTTTTCCTGTACATATCAAAAAGCGAGGTGAAATTCACCTCGCTTTTTGGTTAATGTAACACTTTTTCGGTTATGTCAATCAATGCTTCAAAACCGTTCGGGATTTGCAACTCCTATAATGGTGTGCATTTCACCTTCTTTTAACTGAATAATTAATGTATTAATTCGTGCCGCCGCAATAACCCGCACAAACACTGAGGCTTTGAGGCAAATTTTAAATAAAAATTTTATCACCTATACTTACAATGTTATTTTTCATTAGTTTAAATTGCTCATTTCTTAGCTACACCAATGTAGTCATATTCACAATACCAAAAGGTTGAATCATAAAATCTTTCTTGAAATTTTGCGAGAAGCTCTTCCATTTCAAGAAAATTATTCCTTTTTTGTAGTGAATTTGGGTCAGCTTCATACTCTCTTCGCACATAATTTATCCTATACGAAAAACTTTCATTGAATAAATTCTCTCTATCATCAAAATCCATTGAAGAAATATCACGCATATAGCTAAAAATTTCAACATCTGCAAAGCCGGCTTTTTTTAATTGAGAAAATATTTTCCTACCGTTATATCTATCCGAAACATCTGATACGCCTAAAGTTAACTCAATAATGCTTTTCATCAGCCCATCATCATTATATGCCAACTTGCTACCGTCATCAGAGCCTCTGATAATTATAATTCCATTTTGAGAAAGCAGTTTTCGCACATTTTTCAAAAAACTGACAGGTTCTTTCAAATGATGTATAACTAAAGCAATATATATCACATCAAATTCTTCTATTTGATTCTCGGTCATAATAGACTTTATTTTTTCATCAAAATCATTTGCTTCTATATCAGAAACATAATAACTAAAACGAGAATCCGTATTAATTTCTTTTGCTTTTAGAATACATTTTTCATTTTTGTCTATACCCACTATATTAGAGAATGGCTCACCATTAAATCTCGACGCTCCAACAAAACCATAAGCACATCCCACATCAAGCACATTGTATTTCTTATCCTTATGAATATATCTATTCAGCACATCCATATCACTGGAAAAAGCATTTTCTGCTTGTATTCTTAATCTTTTAAATTCATCACCGTATGTAGCATCGTATATAGAACATCTTAAACGTGCCTTTCCCATTAAATCCAATGAATGAAACGGAGCCCTCAAATACTCTTTAAATATTTTTTTGTTTATATCATGAATCATTTGAGGGTCAAATTGATTAACGCCGTTATAATCACACACTTTAGATATATCCTCAGGAATGTTATCAGGGATAATTGTTCCGCCAACAAATATAGGTACAATATTTTTATTAAGTTCAAGAGCAAGTTTTATTTCTTTGTGTACCCAATCATTCTCATCAAATATTTTTTCGGAAAATGTACTTTCTGTAACAACAAGCAAAAAATCGGTGCATGAAATTAAATTTTCCTCAATTAGCTTAGGAAATTCACCATTACGAATGTTAGCAACATCATAGAAAACATTATATCCTGCTTCGATTAAATCATGATATAAAAACATTGTTGGATAAGAACCATCTTTTCGGCGGTAACTAATAAAAACATCACAACTCATATTTTTAACTCCAAAAGTATTTTTTTAATTATACCATAACTTCATTAAAAAGTAAATCGAAACAGTATAAATTCCCCTAATCTCAAATAATAACACAACTTCAGAATTTTGTGTTGTATATGCCTCTACGATATTCTTTTTATTAATAAAAACCAATTTTTTGCATAGATTATAATGGGAGATGATTTATGTGAAAATACAGTTAAAAAATCTTATTGTCGGTATTTTAATTCCACTGGCAGTCGGCGGACTTTCTGCCCTTTTTACAATGGGAAGTATGGAGAGCTTTGAAACTCTTAATAAACCTCCTTTATCTCCGCCGGGTTGGCTGTTTCCTGTGGTATGGTCGGTGCTTTTTATCCTTATGGGGATTGCCTCGTACCTTGTATATGTATCCCCGAGAAGTTATGATCGCAAATCGGCTCTCACCCTTTACGGTATACAGCTCTTCTTTAACTTTGTATGGTCGCTTCTGTTTTTTAATCTTGAAGCCTATCTTTTTGCTTTTATATGGCTGGTCGCATTATGGATTCTTATAATCATTACTGCCATAAAATTTTACAGAATTTCCAAGTCTGCAGGCTATCTTTTAATTCCATATATTATATGGGTAACCTTTGCGGGATACCTAAATTTTGCAATATATCTACTAAACTAAAAGCAGTATGCTTCGGCATACTGCTTTTAGTTTATTCCTGAGTTTTCTTTTTCGCAGGGAACAACAGGGCGTAAGCGGCACCTGAAGCAATTATTGCAATTGCTAAATGTATAAGCATTATATAGCCTCTGTCAATTCCGTGGCATCTTATTACGCCATTGCCGAGAAAATGAAGCAAAAATGCCGCCGCTAGCCAGCGTTTTTTATCCTTACAGAGCAACACTCTGTATACAATTACACATACAGCCCCCTCGAAAACAATGGTTAAAAGCATCTGCAGAATTTCAAGAAAAAGTGTATATGTATCGGCATTTGCTACCTGTGTTATATTCGAAGTAAAAACATTTGAAATTGGTGCATTTTCATCAATATACACCATAATACTGATTATAGCGTTAGCAACAGAAGAAAGCAGATAGGAAAGCACCATATATGCGGCGGTATAACCTGCACCGTAAAGAAGTGCATCCCCTTTTTCACCCTCTTTTTTCACGATGCCCTTAAGCCAGATAAAATGTCCTGCAAAGGCACAAACGCTAATAAGTGCGGAATTAATAATAACAGAGGTCCACTCGTTTTTTTCTATTATATTAACAAGCTCAAAACCTACTGCAAAAACCGTGTATATAACAGCGCTGAGAACACTCGCAAATATTACATACACTGCCACACCATGACGGACATTTTTCACACTGCCGCCAAATTTTCGTTTTAGATAAATCGTAGGTGCCACAGCACAAACACAAGCAAGAACAGCAAAAAGTACATATAAAATCACATTAAACATTTCTTTTTCCTCCAAATAAATTATACTTATTTTGGGCTATTTGTCAACGCGGTTTTCTTTTCTGTATTTAAGGGGTGTTATACCAAAAACTCTTTTAAAAAGTACCGAAAAATAGTCGGTATCATAAAAACCGCAAGAAAGCGCAATATCTCTTATGCTTCTGTTGGTACCTACAAGAAGCTCACAGGCACTTTGAAGTCTTTTTTTTCTTATAACTGCCGCTATGCCCTCTCCCTTAAGACTAATAAACAGATGCTGTAAATAGGAAAGGCTTAAATGGAAACGTCGGGCAACACTCTCGGGTGTTATATTTTCACTATAGTGCTTTTCAATATGGTCAATAGCATTCAGTACATACTGCTGCTGACGATCTATGCTATTACCCCTTGTATGTATAAGAGGACTGTCATTGCACACCTCTTTTATTATATCTGCTGCTATGGTCAGATAAGCTTTAAGTTTATTTTCTACACAACTGTTATTTTCTCTCAGATTTTCTTTCCTTATTTTTTCAAGCTGTTCAGGGGTTTTATTCGTTCTTGCAGACAGTACTGACAGCATTTTTTCGCTTAATGCAGAATAAAATCCGGCAGCACAAATATTTGCAATATGAATCCCTCCCGCAAAAATAGGAATGGTATATTCAGCCACACCGCAATAGCACACTTTGAAGTCCGCATTTCCCCGCCTTCGTATGCTTCGTCGGGTAGCTCGTTTAAGACCTACGCACCTTTTCCATAAACGCGGATTTTTCTTTATTTCCATACAGTATGGATTGGTATGCCATTTTTTATCAGACAGAAAATCTTCAATACCGGTATAAGAACGCAACACTCCGTAATAATCCTCAATTATTATATGCCAACCTGTATCCTTTTCAAGCTGAATTAAATATTCTTTAAGCTGAGCTATTTTGTTTTCCATTTTTCTCCGACAGGCTTTCAATGATAAAAAGCACAAATTTAAAGTTTTTTCTTTAATTTTAACCTTATAATAGAAGAAAATCAAGTTTTTATTTAAAACATCTTTAATTTTTTGTTTGGAGGAAGTTTTATGCAAACTATATGGATTGATGCTGCTGAATTTGAAAACAAAGGCCAGTGGAAATTAGAAAGCCAGTTTGTCAGAAGTGTTGGTGCTTCTTACCTTTTAGGAATAAACAAACCCGGTGTACCTGTAGAAAACACCAACACAACATTTAAAATAGAAGAAGACGGATATTATCGTTTCTTTGTTCGCACTAAAAACTGGAAATTCCCTGAGGCTCCCGGTCAATTTACTCTTGCCGCAGATGGCGAGGAATTACCAAACATATTAGGCAAAATGCCCACACATAAATGGTACTGGGAAATTGCAGGTGACCTTTATCTTAAAAAGGGCACTCACACACTTTCTGCAATTGACAAAACAGGTTGGCTCGCCCGTTTTTCAAGTATAGTTATAACAAGTGATATGGATTTCACCCCCTCCCCCGAAATCGAGCGTTTTATAAAACAAAGAGCTGAAATTAAGGGAATATCTTTAAAGCCGGAAGAGCTTCATTTCGATTACGTAGTAGTGGGTGCCGGTCCTGCAGGTATTCCCGCTGCCATTGAAGCCGCAAGAAACGGACTTAAAGTTGCTCTTGTTTCGGGCAGACCTGCTATAGGCGGTAATGCAAGTGACGAAGGCACTATCGGTATGGAAGGCGCGGCTTCCCGCAACATAGGCGCTTGGGAGGGTGGCATTTTTGGAGAAATCAGAGCTTTACATATGACTAACGGACTCACCTATCAGGCTTCCTTTGAAACGCTTTGTGAAAAAGAGAAAAACCTCACAGTCTTTCTTAACGAGCTTTGTATTGATGCCGATGCCCAAAACGGACATTTAATTTCCGCCACTACCATAAATAACATTACTCTTAAAAAGACAAGATTCACCGCCGATTATTTCTGTGACAGCACAGGTGATGGTTGGCTTGGTTATTATGCAGGTGCAGCTTATCGTTTTGGCAGAGAGGCAAAATGGGAATATAACGAACAACTTGCTCCTCAGATTCCCGACACACTAACCATGAGTGGTTGCATTTGCGGTTGGCAGGAAGATTTGCCAAAAATGAGAAGTTATAAAGCGGTAAAAACCGATCATAAAGTTACCTTTACCGCGCCCGATTGGGCTATCAAACTTGCCGAGGGTAAAAAACTTCATCGTGAACCCGTTCAAATTCATTCTGCTTCTTGGTGGCTTGAAAATTCTAATGACCACGATGACCTGTGGGATGACGAGTTTTCCAGAGACGAAATGATTCGCCTGACTGTAGGTTATTTCCATTGGCTTAAAAATTCAGCGCCTTTAAAACCCGAATTGGCAAAAGAAATTGATTATTATGAGCTTAAAGCCATTGCTCTTCATAACTCAAAAAGAGAAACACGCCGTCTTATAGGTGATTACGTATTTAATCAGAATGACTGTATATCCGACAGACAGTATCCCGACACCATAAGCTACTGTGGATGGAGTATTGACATTCATCATCCAAGAGGAATCTATTCAGGTGCAGAAGGAGTTTTCCACTCTAATACAACCATACCCGTATGTCCGCTACCATATAGAATTCTTTATTCTAAAAACATAGAAAATCTGTTTATTGCCGGAAGATGTTGTTCCGTTTCTCACTTAGGTCTTGGTACTGTTCGTGTAGAAGCTACTCTTGCAACCCTCGGTCAAGTTACGGGTTGCGCAGCATATCTTTGCAAAAAGTACGACACTACCCCACGAGGAATTTACGAAAAGCACATTAAAGAACTTCAGCAACTTCTTCTCCGCCACGACCTTACTATCCCCGGTGTTATAAACGAAGATGAAAAGGATTTGGCAAGAACCTCAATCATTTCTGCTTCAAGCGTTGCCGACGATGTTTATTTCTCCCATAATCACGGAACAAAAGATATATGGATTCCTTTTGAAACAGAAGTTTTCGCAGGTCCATACTGTGACGCAGCAAAACGTCCTGCCGAATTTTATAAAGCAGAACTTAAAAATTTATCAAACAAAGACGTTACCATTAAAGCATATTTATGGCAGTATAACGATAGATTAGACATAAACGAAACTATCGAAAAAATTGACGAGTGCTCTGTTACTCTAAAGGGTAACAGCGAAGCATTGGTTGACTTACCGTTTAACGCTCAGTCAAAAAAGGAAAACTTTGTTGTTTCCTTTGATGCTAACAAAGATATCGCTTGGAGAAGACGTATTCACCCATTTTCTTCGGGGGTTGTTTACTTCCTCAAAGACGGCAAAATCGTTCAGTCTCCCGACGAAACTATGGAACTGTTCTTTAGCAGCGCGTTACACTTTGCGGTTGACGCCTCTCCCGAAAACGTTATTAACGGCATAAACCGTCCTTTAGACAAAAAACTTAACGGTTGGGCTTCCAAAAAAGGACTTCCTGCTTCCTTAAATCTTAAACTCAAAGAACCTAAAGAAATAAGTGAAGTCAGAGTTACTACACAAATCGAACTTTCTTATCCTATGTATAACTTCCACCGCTTTACCTCTTCGGTAGGTACTGCAAGTGACGTTATCATTAGTGTAAGAAACGGCAATACCTGGACCGAGGTTGCGCATATAAAGGATAACATTCAAAAGCAGATGTTGGCGCAATTCGATCCCACTCTTGCCGAAGAAGTTAAAATCACCGTAAATAAATCTATATTAGACGATGCGGCGCACATTACCGAAGTGAGAATTTATGAATAAACATAAAGGAGATTAAAATTATGCAAACGATCTGGATTGATGCTGCAGAATTCGAAAATAAAGGTCAGTGGAAGTTAGAAAGCCAATTTGTAAGAAGTGTTGGTGCTTCTTACCTTTTAGGAATAAACAAACCCGGTGTACCTGTAGAAAACGCCAACACAACATTTAAAATAGAAGAAGACGGATATTATCGCTTATTTGTTCGCACTAAAAACTGGAAATTCCCCGAGGCTCCCGGTCAATTCACTCTTGCCGCAGACGGTGAGGAATTACCAAACATATTAGGCAAAATGCCCACACATAAATGGTACTGGGAAATTGCAGGTGACCTTTATCTTAAAAAGGGCACTCACACACTTTCTGCAATTGATAAAACAGGTTGGCTCGCTCGTTTTGCAAGCGTAGTTATAACAAGTGATATGGATTTCACCCCCTCCCCCGAAATAGACAGATTTTTACGCCAAAGAGCTGAAATTAAGGGTATATCTTTAAAGGAAGAAGAACTACATTTCGATTACGTTGTTATAGGCGCAGGTCCTGCAGGAGTTCCTGCCGCTATTGAAGCCGCCCGAAACGGACTAAAGGTTGCTCTTGTTTCAGGACGTCCAACCATTGGTGGAAATGCAAGTAACGAAGGCACAGTAGGTCTTGACGGTGCCGCTTCCCGTAACAGAGGAGCTTGGGAGGGCGGTATTGCAAACGAAATACGAAATTTACATATGACCAAAGATCTTTCCTGGCAGTGCTGTATGGAAACTCTTTGCGAAGCCGAAGAAAATCTTACTGTATTCACAAGTGAACTTTGTATTGATGCAGAAAGCGAAAACGGTCATATTATTTCTGCCACTACCGTTAATACCAAAACACTTAAAAAAACCAAGTTTTTTGCCGACTTCTTCTGCGACTGCAGTGGTGACGGTTGGCTTGGTTACTATGCAGGTGCAGCTTATCGAGTAGGTCGTGAAGCTAAATGGGAATATGACGAAAAATTCGCACCCGAAACCCCCGATACACTTACTATGAGCGGTTGTCTTTGTGATGAACAAGGCGAGATGAAACATATGAGAATTTATCAGGCGGTTCTTACAGATAAAGAGGTACCATTTACGGCTCCCGATTGGGCAATAAAGCTGCCCGAAGGCGAAGCTCTACATCGTAAGCCTCCTGTTCTCAGATGTGCTGCGTGGTGGCTGGAAAATTCCAATGACCACGATGACCTTTGGGATGACGAATTCTCCCGTGATGAAATGGTACGACTGGCTTTAGGTTATTTTCATTGGCTTAAAAATTCTGCTCCCCTTAATGAAAAGCAAAGCAAAGAAATTAAATACTATGAACTTTGCGGTCTTGCTATGCACAACTCCAAAAGAGAGAACCGCCGTCTTATAGGTGATTACGTATTTAATCAAAATGATTGCGTTGCTGATAAAACCTATCCTGACACCATAAGCTACTGTGGATGGAGCATTGACGTTCACCATCCTAAAGGAATCTATTCAGGGGCAGAAGGCGCTTTCCATTCAAATATGACCATACCTTGCTCACCGCTTCCATATAGAATAATATATTCCAAAAATATTGATAATCTTTTTATGGCAGGTAGATGCTGTTCTGTTTCTCACATAGGTCTTGGTACCGTTCGTGTAGAATCCACCCTCGCTACCTTAGGTCAGGCTACCGGTGCTGCCGCCGCTCTTTGTAAAAAATACGGCACTACTCCTCGCGGTATTTACGAAAGCTACATTAGTGAACTTCAACAGCTTTTACTTCGCCACGACCTTACCATACCCGGTGTTTTTAACACAGACGAAAAAGATCTGGCAAGAACCGCTAAAGTCAGCGCGTCCAGTGTAGCAGATGACGTGTTTATAAATCGCACAGCAGGAACAAAAGACGTTTGGGTTCCTTTAAGTTGTGAAATTTTATCAGGTCCTATTGGAGATAATTTTACAAAAATCCCCGAGTTTTATAAAGCCGAACTAATGAACGTTTCTGACAAAACCGTTAAAGTTACAGCAAATCTATGGCAATACGAAAACATAGATAATATAAACGATACTGCCGAAAAAATCGACAGTTGTACCGTTACTCTTGAACCTAATTGCGACTGCGTTGTAACTCTTCCCTTCAACAAAAAACCAACTGCGCAGAATTTCGCAATCTCATTTGAAGCTAATGATAACATTTACTGGAGAAGTCGTTCCTATATAGAAAATTCTTTAGCAACATATTATCTTGAAGACGGAGAATTTAAATATCAGGAATTCAAGGGTATGGAGATTTACTATAACAGTGAAATCAATATGTTAGCAGACTGCTCCCCCGAAAATGTTATAAACGGCATCAACCGCCCATTAGATTTTAACCTTAACGGATGGGCTTCAAAAAGAGGGTTACCCGCAAGTCTGACATTAAAGTTGTCTGAACCCAAAACTATTAGTGAGGTAAGAATAACTACTCAGGTTGACTTATCTTATCCTCGATGGTGTTTTCACCCAAATACCATTTCCGTTGGTACAGCCAGTGATATTACCATCGAAGTTGGAAATGGTGGAAGCTGGACAGAGGTTGCTCAGATAAAAGACAACATTCAAAAACAAATAACAGCAAGATTTGCACCTGCTTTAGCCGAAGAAGTAAAAATCACTATAAATAAAACCATAGCAGACAATGCTGCTCATATAACCGAAGTCAGAATTTACGAATAATTCCACAATTAAAACATCAGGCACCTGATTTTCTTAATCGGGTGCCGCTTTTTTAATATGTTGCTTTTTTGCCTTTGTAGGTGTATAATAATTATTATTAATGGTTTTCATGGGAAGGTTTAATTTATGAGAAACAAACGTGTTTTTATTGGTTGGAGTGGTAACGATAACCGCGAAATAGCTCGAATAATTTCTAACATGCTTACCGAAAATGGTTTTTCTTCCATTATCGGTGGAGAATGGAGAAATTCCTTTACTGTCAGCGAGGAAATCATTCATCAGATGAATGGTTGTGACTTTGCTATTTTCCTTATAGAAAAGGAAGTACGCAAAAATGAAGATGACGAAATAATAAGTATGGGCTTTAATCCTAATGTAATGATGGAGCTTGGATATATGCTTCATAAAATTTCCGACCCGGGATGTGTCCGCCGTATCCTTATTAATGCCCTTCCCCACGAATTGCCATCTGATCTGCAAGGAACCTGGACGGATGAAATAAAAAAAGATAGCTATGATAAAGATGACAGGCAGGCAAGAGAAGTTTCCATTAATAAAGCTGCAGACGAAATAGCACGGAATTTCCTCACCTACATAAAAACCTTTAAGCCTACAGACAAGCTTGACTACTTTGATAATTGGGAAGAAAACAAGCTTGACATTTTTGATTTTGAAGGCGATGTAAGAATTGCCGACAAGCTTATTTATGGTATGCAAGCGGCAATTTACTCAGGTGAATTTGATGAGCTATATAAAACCCTTGAAACCGTAAAGGAAAAACTTACAAAAATTGACCGCTTTAAAGATTATGGTGCTGTAGCATGTGCTATGGCGGTTCTCAAGGTTTTTGTTGACTCACGAAGACTAAGTCAGCCGTTAACGGATTCTCAGTTCAGTGAACTATGCGATGACCTTGAAACAGAGTACGAAAAGGATATTACAGATAAGGACCTTAAAGCCTGGTGTTCTATTTTCAGAACAGATAAATTAGAGCTTTGTTATGAGCTTTGTGCACGCGGCCAAGAGGATATAGAAGAAAAAGCCGAGCTGTATCGAGAAGCATTAAAGCTAAGCCATAAAATCCTTGAACAGATAGATACTCACCTAAATAGCGAAGATGTGGACTCTTCCGGCAAAGGTGACGAAAACTACGCGCTTCTTTATAAAGCCTTTGCTAATCGCAATATTTCGCAAATACATAAAATTCTTATTGAGCTTGAACCCGATAAGGCTGATGAACATTTAGCAGAGCAGAAAAAATATTGCAAAGAAACTTTTATTAACAGAAAAGAGCTTTACAATTTCTACAAAAGCTCAGCAAGAGAGAATTCTCGCGCTATGGACCTCGTTTCTCAGGAATATTTTATTGCCCTTGTAGAGCAATATGAATTTGAGGAAAGCTTTACAGAGAAAAAGAAGATAAAGCAGACAGCAAAGAAAATCCATGATAAGCTTGTTGACCGCGCGAAAATTCAGAATATGATTTTAGAAACCGTAAAAGCCAAGAAAACCAATTTTTTAAGTTAGGGTGTCTTTATGAAAACTATAAAAAATGTTGCACTGTTATGCGACTATGGACTTGACGATATTATTGCCACACTTTATCTGTTTGAAAATGCAGATAAATTCGGCAAAATAGATATTATAGCTATTGCAGGTAATATGCCCTTAGAACAGACATTCATAAATGCCAAAAGAATAACGACACACGCCGACAATCTTCCATCAAACGTACGCATTGTAGATACCTCTTGTATACTTCAGAACGGAGAATGTCTTTATGACATTCACGGAAATGACGGTATGGGAGATGTTTTGCCCTCTGCCTTTGAAGAAAAGGTGCCTGTTATAGATTATAAGGACTGGCTCTGTGAGGTTGACGACAGTTATACACTGGTGAGTCTTGGACCCTGTACTGTAACGCTGGATATTCTGAAAAACAAAGGCAAGTTAGATCTTATTATGATGTGTGGTAATATAAACGAACCACCCAACTATAACGGATATGAATTTAATCATGGTATGGATGCCGACAGCTTTGCACAGTGTGTAAAATACCCCCATGTTTGCGCAACTCTTGATACCTGTCACTGTAATGCTTGTGATTTAAACAAAACTCAATTCAAGGCTCAGGGACTTCTCTGTAAAATGCTTGAGCGCTATCATCAGATGTCCCGTGACAGAAAAGAAGAAATCTGTAGTGTATACGACCTTACTGCAGTGGTTTATCTTATCCACCCCGAAAGATTTGAAACATACTCGGCTACAGACCCATTTGAAAACAAAATCACCATCCTTAAATATATTTCAAAAAACCCGCTTATATAGCATACCTTCCCTTTTCGGCAAATATTTATTAGAGAGGGGTGTATGTTATGAAAAATATTATCAGGGATTATTTTCTTATTTTAACAGGAAGCGTTCTCTACGCTTTAAGTACCGTGCTTTTTATTTTCCCCCACATGCTTTTACTTGGAGGAACAAGCGGCATCTCGGTAATTCTTGAATCTTTTCTGCATTTTTCACCAGGCTCAATTCTTGTGGTGATAAACTTCGCCCTTATAATACTTGCCTTTGTTATACTGGGAAAAGATATGGCGGTAAAAACACTTGTAGGCTCTACACTTACCACTATTTTTATCGGACTTTTTGAAAAGCTTCTAAGCTTTGATAGCCCTGTTATACAAAACACCTTGCTTTCTTCAGTAATAGGCGCTACCGTTCTTGCCTGCGCCAGTGCTGTTATGTTTTATGTTGATTCAAGCTCAGGTGGTACCGACATTATTGCGCTTATAGTAAAAAAATATTCAAGCTTTGACATCGGCAAATCTCTTCTTATAACCGATGTTCTTATAGTAATAGTCGGTGGCCTTTTATCAGGAGCTTATATCTTTATAAGTTCTTTTCTCGGTCTATTGATTAAAACCCTTGGAATAGACCTCGTTATATTGATTATAAAAAAACGCATTGTTATTTTTATTAAAAAATGACGCCATTTCAAATTTTACTTGCAAATTGCCTGATTTTTGTATATAATGTAAACTAACATAATATTTTTCCGTTTTTTTGGAATTTAGGAGGATTTTTTATGAAACGTATTTTAGCAATTGTTTTAGCTCTGGCTATGGTATTTGTTCTTGCCGCTTGCGGTGAAAGCACTACTATGACTATGGGTACCGGCGGTACTGCAGGTACATATTACGGCTACGGCGGAATTTTAGGTAATCAGATTAAAACCTCTTCCGGTATCACCGTAAACGTTGTTTCCACCGACGGAAGTAAGGCTAACATTCTCGGAATCGAAGCCGGCAACTATCAGCTTGGCACTGTTCAGTCCGATGTTATGGCTTATGCTTATGAAGGCTCCCGTTCTTTCGAGAAAGAGGGCAAGATTGATTCCTTCCGTGTTATCGGCGGTCTTTATGCAGAGGCTGTTCAGCTTATCACAATGGACCCTGCTATCAAGTCTGTAGCTGACCTTGCAGGTAAGAAGGTTTCTATCGGCGCTGCAGGTAGCGGTGTTTACTTTAATGCTATCGACATTCTCGGTGCCGCAGATCTTAAAGAATCTGACATTCAGCCTCAGTATCAGTCCTTTGCTGATTCTGCAGACGCTCTTAAAGACGGCAAGATTGATGCCGCATTTATCGTAGCAGGTGCTCCCACACCCGCTATTCAGGAGCTTTGCACCACTGCAAAGGCTTATCTCGTTCCTATTGACGGTGCAGTAGCTGAAACTCTTATGAAGAATTCCCCTTACTACACCACCTATAAGATTCCTGCAGGAACTTATGATGGACAGGCAGAAGATGTTACCACTGTTACCGTTAAGGCAACCCTTATCGTAAGCACCTCTGCAAGTGAGGACGACGTATATAACATCACAAAGTCTATTTTTGATAACATCGATACCATTACTTCTGCACACGCTAAGGGTGCTGAGCTTTCTATCGAAAACGCTACAAGCGGTATGACCGCTCCTTTCCATGCAGGTGCAGCTAAGTACTATGCTGAAAAGGGTTTCACTGTAGAAACAAAATAAGTTTCTCAGATTATTAGTTCCCGATTGGCTGCAGTCAAACTTTCTGCAGCCATTCTTATTGTTTATTTCAAAGGATGATTATATGGCACTTTTTAAGAAAAAAGCTGCACCCGAGGTAAATGAGCCAATGGATCTTGACTCGGTAATGAAAAAATTTGACAGAGAATCCAACACACGTATATGGGAGGGTGTTCCCAAAATCATTGTCAACTGTATACTTGCTACTTTCTCTGTTTTCTGCATATATGTTACTCTTTTTGCAACATGGCTTGATGAAATAAGACTGACCTCTTTTATGGCTTTCATTATGTTTATCGGCTTTCTTGTTTTCCCTGCAAAAAAAGGTAAACAAAAAACCAATTATATGCCGTGGTACGATATTTTGTTAATGACTGCAGGTACCGGTTCTTTCCTTTACTATACAGTAAATGCTACCGAAATCGTATCTCGCTTTAAAATTTCCTCAATCGAGGTAGTTATCGGTATTGTAGGTATACTCTGTCTTGCCGAGCTTTGCAGAAGAAGTGTGGGACTTCCCATTCTTTGCGTCGCAGGCGCTCTGCTTGTTTACGCGCTTATCTGGGGTTCAACAAACCCTGATATTTTTGCCCGCATCACCGAAAATGTCCGTGTTCTTTTCTACTCAAAGGAAGGTATCCTTTCCACACCTATTAATGTTTGCTCGAAATACATAGTTATGTTTATTATTTTCGGTGCATTTCTTGAAAGGACAGGCATTGCAGACTTCTTTATTCAGATAGCAAATGCTCTCGTTGGCCGTTTTTCAGGCGGACCCGCAAAGGTGGCTGTTGTTGCTTCTGCTCTTGAAGGTATGGTATCAGGCTCCTCTGTTGCTAATACTGTAGGTAGCGGTGCTGTTACAATTCCTCTTATGAAAAAGACAGGCTACAAGCCCGAATTTGCCGCCGCTGCTGAAGCTTCGGCTTCCACAGGTGGTCAGATAATGCCTCCCATTATGGGTGCTGCCGCTTTCCTTATGGCTGAAACCGTTGGCGTTCCATATTCAAACATAGTTGTTAAGGCTATACTACCTGCTGTACTTTACTTTGCAGGTGTATTCATTACAGTTCACCTTGAAGCTAAAAAAGAAGGACTTCGCGGTCTTACAAAGGAAGAGCTTCCAAGACTCAAACCATTACTCAAGAAGACCTATTTACTCCTTCCCCTTATTCTCCTCGTTTACCTTGTAGGTACAAGCAAACGTTCTATTGCTTATGCTGCCGCTATTGCTATTGTTGTAGCAATTGTTGTAAGTCTTTTCAATAAAGAGCATCGCATTACACCTAAGCGTATTTTAGAGGCACTTGCGGCAGGCGGTCAGGGTATGATTACCGTTGCCTCCGCTTGCGGTGTTGCAGGTATTGTTGCGGGTATTATCGGTGTTACAGGCCTTGCTTATATGTTATTTAACGGAATTGTTGCACTTGCCGGAAATCAGGTTATTGTTGCCCTGTTCCTGACTATGCTTTGCTGTATCATACTTGGTATGGGTGTTCCAACCACCGCAAACTATTGTATTATGGCTGCTACCTGTGCTCCCATTCTTGTTCAGATGGGTGTACCTATGATAGCCGCACACTTCTTTGTATTCTACTTTGGTATTGTTGCTGACCTTACTCCCCCTGTTGCTCTTGCCGCCTATGCAGGTGCCGCAATTGCTCAGGCAAACCCGATGAAGACAGCTCTCACCTCTACCAAACTTGCTATAGGTGCTTTTATCGTTCCTTACGTATTTGCACTTAACCCTGCTATGCTGTTCATCGACACTTCTATTGGAGAAGTCATCCTTATCTGCATAACCTCTCTTATTGGTATTTTCGGTGTTTCGACTTCACTTGAAGGCTATTTTATGCACCGTATGACGTGGTATGAGCGAATTATAAGCGCTGTTGGCGGACTGCTTCTCATTTATCCGGGACTGCTGACCGACGTTATCGGTCTTGCTCTTGTGGGAACGGTTCTTGTAATTGAGCTTTTAACCAAGAAAAAATACAGAACTTTGGCTCAGTAAATAAGATTTATAACATTTAACAGGAGAACAAAAAGTTCTCCTGTTTCTTTTTGAATTTTGTCATTTTTTACAGTAGCAAATTTTTGCTTTGTATGATATAATCACGCTTGTATAATAAAAAGGAGGTATAGTTATGGCAACAAAGGTTCTATGGTATCATCACACCTTTATAAACCGCATATATGCTTTTATAAAAAAGAACATTGTTATGTTTATAGCACTTATTGCCGCCCTTGCCACCGCTATTGCCGTACCTCCCGATGAACAGTATGCGGATTATTTTGATTTTAAAACCCTTACCTGTCTGTTTTGTGTACTTGCGGTTGTCTGTGCGCTTAAGAATATTCGCTTTTTCTACACACTTGCCCAAAAAATAATAGTATGCTTTTGCAACACCCGTTCAAGTATTATTGCTTTGGTTTATATAACCTTCATCGGCTCTATGCTTATTGCAAACGATATGGCACTTATAACCTTTTTACCTCTTGGTTATTTTGTTCTTACCACTGCAAAAAAAGAAAAGTATATGGCTTTCACCTTTATTATGCAGAACATTGCCGCTAATTTAGGCGGTATGCTCACCCCTTTCGGAAACCCTCAAAACCTTTATCTTTACACAAAATTTGGTATTCCCACAGGAGAGTTTATGCAGATAATGCTTCTTCCCTTTCTGTTGTCGGTTACCATTATAACTCTCTGTTGTGTGATTTTTGTAAAGCCCGAAAGAATTATAGTTTCTCACAAAGAAATCAAGCTCCCCATTAAAAAAACCATTTTATATCTGCTTTTATTCGCTTTTTCAATTATTATTGTCTTTCGTTTTATTCCCTACTGGACAGGACTTATAGTTATTCCGCTTTGTTTACTATTCGCCGATAAATCGGCTCTTAAAAAGGTTGACTATCCCCTGCTCTTAACCTTTGTTTTCTTCTTTATTTTTTCGGGAAATATGGCAAGAATTGGTTTTGTTCGAAATAGTCTTTCCTTCCTTTTAAACAAAAGCACTCTGCTTTTCAGTGCACTTTCCTGTCAGTGCATTAGCAATGTGCCGTCTGCAATTCTTTTATCCCAGTTCACTGATAATTACAGTGATTTACTTATAGGTGTAAATATCGGCGGTACAGGTACCCTTATTGCCTCTCTTGCCAGTCTTATAACCTACCGCGAATATACAAAGCATCAGCCCGAAAAAACAGGATATTATTTAAAGCTTTTTTCTATTTTTAATTTTGACTTTCTTTTCATACTCCTTACCGTTATGTTTATTGTGAGGTAGCTTTATGAAGTGGATAACAAAAAAAATCAGTGATTTTACCCCCGAACAGTACAATAAATGTGTTTCTCTTATGACACAGGACCGAAAGGCGTATCTTGATACCGTAAACAGTAAAGAGAGAAAGCTTTCCTCTGTTTGCGCTGAGTGGTGCATAAAAGAGCTGGTAAGTGATTTTGCCGATGTGAAAATTGAGGACATAACGATTCTCAGAAATGAAAAAGGCAAACCCTATTTAAAGGATTTGCCCTTCCATATAAGTATCAGTCATTCAGAAAACCTTGTTGCAGCAGTGGTGAGCCATACTCCAATAGGGATCGATACCGAAAGAATAAAGGACAGAGATTTAAAACTCTGCCGTAAGGCTTGTACCGAAAAAGAAGAGGAAATTATAAAAAACAGCACTAATGCACTTAAAGAATTTTATAAAATCTGGACAACAAAGGAAGCCTATTTCAAAATGCTCGGAACAGGCATAACGGACCTTAAAAGTGTTTCCTACTTCGATATTAACGGTCAGCATTTCTATGAAGACGACTATATAATAACAATTACAAAATAAAAGCCGAGGATATCCTCGGCTATTTATTTTATCCTAATGAAGCTTTTTTATTTGTAACAACCTTTTCATCATAACAACTGAATTTTTCATTTATATTTTCAGGAAGTGTCTTCTGTGTAAACAGGCTGACAACAGGAACAAGAATAAGTCCGCCTACCATAGCAAATACACCTGAGTAGAGAGAATTTGTAAACACAAAGCTAAGTACAGTACTGTTTGCTACGCTTAACCATCCAACGCTGATACAAAGTTGTACAAGCTCAAGACCTACGCCGAAAATAAAGCTTGCAACAACTCCTGCCTTAGTGGTCTTTTTCCAGTAAAGACCATACATAAATGGAGCAAGGAAGGCACCTGCCAAAGCACCCCAGGAAACACCCATCATCTGTGCGATAAACATATTGTCTGCCCAGATAGAGTCTTTAAGAATTGCAATAACGGCAGAAATAACAATGAAGAATACGATAAAGAGTCGCATTATAAATACACTCTTCTTTTCGCTCAACTCTTTTTTAGCGGCAGGCTTTACTACATCAAGGGTAATAGTAGAAGCCGAGGTCAGCACAAGAGAGGAAAGCGTAGACATAGAAGCAGAAAGCACAAGTACAATAACCAGAGCAACAATTACGGGCTGAAGGTCGCTAAGCATGGTAGGAACAACCTTGTCGAAAAGCACCTTACCGCCAGCGGCAAATCCGCTTTCAATCATTTTATCTTCATAAAGTCTTCCGAAACCGCCGAGGAAGTAACAACCTCCCGCAACGATAATAGCAAATACGGTAGAAATAATAGTGCCTTTTTTAATGGAACCTTCATCCTTAATGGAATAGAATTTACCAACCATCTGAGGAAGTCCCCAAGTACCAAGAGAGGTAAGGAGAACTACAAACAATAAAAATTCGGGCTTAGGACCTAACAGTGAAATGTGCTGAGCTCCTGCTTTCACGCCAAGAGCATCCACCGCTACATTAAATCCGCCGTTTTTCATAAGCACAGAGGTGATAACTGCAACAATTCCCGCAAGCATTATAATACCCTGAATAAAGTCATTAATAGCAGTTGCCATATATCCGCCAAAAATAACATAAACACCTGTAAGCACAGACATAACTACAACGATTACCCAGTAATCAATAGCAAATACATTATTAAAGAGGGATGAAAGACCGTTATAGAGAGAAGCGGTGTAAGGAATAAGGAATATAAATACAATAAATGAAGCTATAACCTTAAGCGTTTTACTGTCATATCTCTTTTCAAAAAAGTCAGGCATTGTTTTGCTGCCGAGATGCTGTGTCATAACCCTTGTTCTTCTACCCAATATAGACCAGGCAAGAAGTGAACCGATAAAGGCATTCCCAAGACCAATCCAGGTCGAAGCAAGACCGAAGTTCCAACCAAACTGACCTGCATAGCCAACAAAAATTACAGCCGAAAAATAAGATGTTCCGAAAGCAAAGGCGGTAAGCCAAGGACCTACGCTTCTGCCACCAAGAACGAAGCCTTCAACATTTGTGGAATGTTTTCTGCAATAAAGTCCTACGCCTATCATAAGACCGAAAAAGCATAGAAGCATAGGTATTGTTATCATCATTGTAGTTGTCATAAAAACCAACCTCTCTGTAGTTTAGTGGTTTAAAGCGATAAACCGTATGTGTATACTTTAGCACTTTAAAGCGTGTTTGTCAACCTTTTTTTTAAATTTTCATTTTTTGTAAATTCAGAGCAATAAGACGGCTTTTTTGATTAAAAATGCTATTTGATATTGATATTTTCACTTTAAAGTATCAAGGTCTTATTATCATAAAAATCCGAGGCGAGAGCGCCTCGGATTTTTAGAACTATTTAAACAACCTTTTATATCATTATATACTATGCTCATTGCGGTCAATAAGCTCTTGTTGCATCTCTTTTGTAAGAGTAACAAAGTTTGCGCTAAAGCCTCCAACCCTTACTATAAGGTCGCGGTACTGTTCAGGATTTTCCATCGCATCACACATGGTTTTACTCGAAACCGCATTTATTTGTAGCTGAAAACCTCCGCGCTGAAAAAATGTTCTGACAATAGCAAGCATTTTTTCTAAGCCCTCATTTTGAATATCCTGGGAAGCAAACTTAATATTAACTGCCACACCTCCAAGAAAAGGCTTATGATCCCATGAGGTTGATGAATTAAGAACGGCGGTAATTCCGGAAACCTCTCTGCCTTGTGCCGGACCGGAACCGGAAGATAATGGATAGTTTGCAAGTCTTCCATCAGGAGTTGCTCCTGTTTCCTTTCCATGACGTGCATGTTCGAGATAGGAAAATGTACCCGGTTGCAACAAATCTCCTCTATAGGTTTTAAGTCCTTTACAAGCCTTTTGTATTGCATCTGTCACCTTTGAAACCATAGCATCTGCAATTCTATCATCATTGCCGTAATGAGCGATTTCATTAATTATCATCTTTCTCAATTCCTCATTGTTTGCAAAGTTTTGTGAAACGATTTCGCGCATTTGCGGCAAAGTATATTTTCCGGTTTTAAATACAAGCTCATTTAAAACCGTGAATGAATCGGCTACATTTGCAAGACCTAAAAAGTCCGGCTGAATGTGGTTATAACAAGCACCACCCTCGTCAATCGACTTTCCTCTTTTAAGACAATCATCCACAAGACAGCTAAGTCGCATAATTTCCATGCCATTTCTGCTGCGTTCCATAAGAAATCTGTTTTGTGTTCTTAGCCCTTGCACTACCTCTCTGCGAAGTATTTTTTCAAACTCTGCAAATAACTCTTCAAAGCTATCACAATCTCTGTTCATAGCTTCCAAAAGCATTTTCGGCATGTTGTGATATGGCGAAACAACCAAGATTCCTGATTTTGCAATAGGTGTAATCTCCACACATCCTGTTGTTGCCCAGTTATGAGCCACATTTTCCGGATAGCCGAAACCACGCATTGCCTCTGTGATAGCATCATCATTAAGAAGTGATGGTAATGTTAGTCCCTGAGCATTAAGTTTTATCGCATATTTGATAAGTTCATCATCTGTTTCCTTACAAATTGCAAACTCTACCTTGTGCATTGTTTTGATGTGTTCAAGACTTGTTAGAAACATCTCGGTTAACTCATTTTCAACAAGATTTCCCTCAGGATCCCTGCCTCCCACCATAACATTAATTGCCGTATCAGGATGCATATATCCAACAGCAATTAGTCTAAAACAATCTATCCATTCCTGAGCTTCTTCCCGCGTTAAACGCCCTTCTTCAATATCTCTTAAATAAAAAGGAAGCAAGTATTGATCAACTCTTCCAAAATGAAGCCCTGTCCAAAGTGAAAAATGATAAAAATGAATACTTTGCAAAGCCTCTTTAAAAGTTTTTGCGGGATACTTCGGTACACGCTCCAATATTTTTGAAATTTCCAAGAGTTCTGCTTTTCTTTTCTCATCCACTTGTTTTTCGGCAAGTTCCAACGCATATTTAGAATATTTTTCTTGAAGTCTAATAAACGCTTTTAATTCAACCTCGCATGCCTCGTAAAATTCATCCTTTGAAAGATCGGTTTCGGGACAAGTATCAATATCAAGTTTTTGACGATACTCTTTAATTTCCTCAAGAATACCAACTACACCTATACGAAGCAGCTTTGGATAATCAGGCACCATATGTCCCCCAAGGCCTCTTTCTCGAGGTGCCGCATTCATTTGAGCACTTAATAAGTCAAACTCCTCCTGTTCTTCAGCCGAAAGAGGTGAAAAATCACACTTTCCCACTATCAATTCATCATCTTCAATAACAGGAGTCATCTTTTCAAGCACAGCTGCCTCAGCGTAAGCCTTGCGCAATCTTGTTGTGTAAGCATTACTGTTTATATACTCCCGCATATAGTTAAGCTGCTGTCTACGTATCTTATAGTAGTATAGGTTTTCTTTAAAAACAGGTCCGTTGTAATACATATTTTTAAGTTTTGAAATTCGTGGTGACGCGGCAATTATCGGCTTCATAGTGTCCTCCTAAAATATATCATTTTAATCATTCTATGATTTATCTGTGAAAAAGTAAATGTAATCCATTTGATTTTGTGTTTTATAGCACATTTTTTTAATATAACAACCATTCATTGACAATAAGTTCAAGTCATGTTACAATGATAAAAAATACAGTAAGTGAGATAAAAATGATTAATTTTAAACTTGAAAATCTTAATATTATATCAGTAATTAAAGAGCACAATCAAACAATTAATAATACACAAATTTCATATAATACTCACCTTCCTTACCACGAACTTATATATCATTTTTCGGGTAACGGAAATTTTGTTTTTGATGACACTGATTTTAGTTTTAATGCAGGAAAATTAATTTATCTTCCAAAAGGTTCACATAAAAACTATTTTGCAAATTTGTTGGATAGCGGGGAATGTGTTGATATATTTTTTGACACCAAGTCGACACTTTGTGATAATGCCTTCTGCTTTAATTTAAGCGAAAACAAAGCTATAGAAAAAACCGTTTCAAAGCTTTATAACATCTGGACAAAAAAAGAAACCGGATATTATAATAAAACAATGTCACTTTTCTTCGAAATTATTTCTAACCTTGAAATTCACAACAACACATATCTGCCATATAGCAAAATCGAAAAGTTAAATCCTGCAATAGATTACATACATCTTCATTATACCGAGCATAATTTCAACTACTCTATTCTTCCAACCCTTTGCGGAATCGGGTACACCTATTTCAAAACCCTTTTTAGAATGCGGTATGGTATGCTACCATCCGAATATGTAAAAAATCTAAAAATTAAGCACTCCTGTGAGTTACTTTTAACAAACAAATTTACTATTTCTCAAATTGCAGAAAAGTGTGGATTTTCTGATATTTATTACTTTAGCAAGGTTTTCAAGCAAACCTATGGAATCCCTCCAAGCAAATGGAAATAACACAAAATCAAGTTTATCATACGTCCACATCCCATTTTTTCAGGTTTTTAATGGCAAACCTGTTATTTATTATTGACATTTTCGCTTTAAAGTGTTAAAGTATTATTATCATTAAAATTGAGGTTGCTTTACTATGACTATTGTTCATTTATTAGAAAGAAATGCAAAGGATTTTGCAAACGATACGGCACTTATTGAGATAAATCCCGACCAGCCCGAAACCAGAAAATTAACCTGGCACGAATATGAGTTGGTTCAGCCCACAAACAAAAAGCACTACAGGAGAGAAATAACCTGGGAAGTATTCAACGAAAAGGCAAACCGCCTTGCGAATATGCTTCTTGCAAATGGTATAGGAAAAGGCAAAAAGGTTGCTATACTTCTTATGAACTGTATAGACTGGCTTCCTATTTACTTCGGTATCCTTAAAACAGGTGCCCTTGCCGTTCCCCTTAATTTCCGTTATTCCTCGGACGAAATTGATTACTGTCTCGAACTAGCCGAGGCTGATGTGCTGATTTTCGGTAATGAATTTGTAGGACGAGTTGAGGCTGTAGCCGAAAAAATAAGCAAAAAATGTACCCTTATATATTTAGGTAGCGGCTGTCCTGCCTTTGCTGATGATTACAATGACCTTATCAGCGAATTTTCAAGCAGCTTTCCTGAGTGCACTCTTACCGAAGAGGATGACGCAGCGATTTATTTTTCATCAGGCACAACAGGCTTTCCAAAGGCTATTTTACATAAGCACAGAAGTCTTATTCATTCCTGCAGAGTTGAGCAGGCACATCACGGACAGACAAAGGACGACTGCTTCCTTTGTATCCCCCCTCTTTATCACACAGGTGCTAAAATGCACTGGTTCGGCAGTCTGCTTGTAGGTGGTAAGGCGGTTATTCTTAAGGGTACCGCTTCAAAGAGTATTCTTGAAGCCGCAAGCAGTGAAAAATGCTCTATTGTATGGCTTCTTGTTCCCTGGGCACAGGATATTTTAAATGCCATTGAACGCGGAGATATTGACCTTAAGGACTATGACCTTTCTAACTGGCGTCTTATGCACATAGGTGCTCAGCCTGTTCCTCAGAGTCTTATCAAGCGTTGGCTTGAGATATTCCCAAACCATCAGTACGATACAAACTACGGCCTTAGCGAATCAATCGGACCCGGCGCCGTTCACCTTGGTGTAGAAAATGTTCACAAGGTTGGTGCTATCGGTGTTGCAGGCTACGGTTGGGAGGTTAAAATTGTTTCTCCCGACGGCGAAACCGTAAAGCAGGGCGAGGTTGGTGAGCTTTGTCTTAAGGGCCCCGGTGTAATGACCTGTTATTACAGGGATGAAAAAGCCACTGCCGACTCATTAAAGGACGGCTGGCTCTATACAGGAGATATGGCTATGCAGGACGAGGACGGCTTTATCTACCTTGTTGACCGTAAGAAAGATGTTATTATTACAGGCGGTGAAAACCTGTATCCTGTACAGATAGAAAATTTCCTTTCTTCCTTTGAAAAAATCAAAGATGTGGCTGTTATCGGTCTGCCCGATACACGACTTGGCGAAATAGCTACCGCCATTATCGAGCTTAAAAAGGATACGACATGCAGTGAAGAAGAAGTTAACGAATTCTGTATGGCTCTTCCCCGTTATAAGCGTCCGCGAAAGATTATTTTCGCTGATGTTCCTCGAAATCCCACAGGAAAAATTGAAAAACCTAAGCTTCGTAAAATGTACGGCGCTGAAGGTCTTGTAGCATCCCAAAACAAATCATAAATGCGAGGTTTATATATTATGAAAAAACTAATGATAGGAAATATGGCGGTTGCCGCAGGTCTGCACGATGGCGGACTTGGCGTTGTATCCAGTTATCCCGGCACTCCATCTACCGAAATTACCGAATTTTTATCCAAATATGACGATTTGCACTCTGAATGGGCGCCTAATGAAAAGGTTGCCTGTGAAGTAGCCTTCGGAGCAAGTCTTGCGGGAGCAAGAAGCGCCTGCGCTATGAAGCACGTTGGTCTTAACGTTGCCGCAGACCCCCTTTTCACTCTTTCCTATACAGGTGTAAACGGCGGTATGGTTATCTGCGTTGCCGACGACCCCGCAATGCACTCTTCTCAGAACGAACAGGACTCCCGCCACTACGCTATCGCTTCCAAAATTCCTATGCTCGAGCCCAGTGACTCACAGGAAGCCTATGATTTTGCAAAGAGCGCTTTTGAGCTTTCTGAGAAATTTGATACACCCGTTCTGATTCGTATGTGTACCCGTATTGCTCACAGTCAGTCGGTTGTAGAAACAGGCGAGGTTATTCCCACCGTACTTAAAGACTATGAAAAAAATCCTCAGAAATTTATAATGATGCCTGGTAACGCTATCAAGCGTCACCCAATAGTCGAAGACAGAACAAAAGCTCTTAGCGACTTTGCCAACGACTGTATGTACAACAAGGCGGAATACAACGGCAGTGATATCGGTATTATTACTTCAGGCTGTTCTTACCTTTACGTTAAAGAGGTTTTGGGTGACAGCGCTAATATTCTTAAAATCGGTATGCCTCATCCTCTGCCCGATACTCTTATTAAAGAATTCGCAAGTAAGGTTAAAAAGCTTTACGTTATCGAAGAGCTTGACCCCGTTATTGAAACTCACGTAAAGGCTTTAGGCATTGAATGCGTAGGAAAAGAGCTGTTCTCTATTCTTGGAGAATTCTCTCAAAGCACCATCGCCAAGGCTTTCGGCAAAGAGGACAAATACAGCGTATCTGCCGACAGCGTTATTCCTCCCCGTCCTCCTATGATGTGCGCAGGCTGTCCTCACAGAGGTATGTTCTATACCCTTTCCAAAAATAAAATCACCGTTATGGGTGATATCGGCTGTTATACTCTGGGCGCAGTTGCTCCCCTTAACGCCCTTGATTCAACACTTTGTATGGGTGCTTCTGTTTCTGGACTTCACGGCTTTAATGCGGCAAGAGGCGAGAGCGCAGAAAGGAAGAGCGTTGCCGTAATCGGTGACTCCACCTTTATGCATTCAGGTATGACAGGTCTTGTAAACGTTGCTTATAATGCAACTAATTCCACCGTTATTATCCTTGATAACTCTATTACGGGTATGACAGGACATCAGCAGAACCCCACCACAGGCTTTAATATTAAGGGTGACCCTGCCGCAAAGGTTGACCTTGAAGCTCTTTGTAAAGCACTGGGAATAAACAGAGTAAGGGTGGTTGACCCTTATGACCTTAAAGCTTGTGATACCGCCATTAAGGAAGAGCTTGCAGCACAGGAACCCTCTGTTATTATTTCAAGACGTCCTTGTGTACTGCTAAAATCCGTTAAACACGAAGCCCCTCTTACAGTGGACAGCGACAAATGTAAATCCTGTAAACGCTGTATGGGCCTCGGCTGTCCCGCTATAAGCCTTAAGGACGGCAAAGCAAAAATTGATAATACTCTTTGCGTTGGCTGTGGCGTTTGTAAACAGCTTTGCGCATTTGATGCTATAAATTAAGGAGGAAACCAAAATGACAAAAAGTGTTATGATAGTAGGCGTTGGTGGACAGGGTAGTCTGCTTGCCTCAAAGCTTCTTGGCAATCTCCTTATGAGCGAGGGCTTTGATGTTAAGGTTAGCGAGGTTCACGGAATGAGTCAGCGTGGAGGTAGCGTTGTTACCTATGTGCGCTTTGGCGAGCAGGTTTTCTCCCCTATCATTTCTCAGGGTGAAGCAGACATTATTATTTCATTCGAAAAATTAGAAGCTGCCCGTTATGCCTCTTTCCTTAAAAAAGACGGCAAAATCATTGTTAATACTCAGCAAATCGACCCCATGCCCGTTATTATCGGTGCAGCTCAGTATCCTGAAAACGTACTCAGCGAGCTTACCGACAAGGGTGTCAGCGTAGAAGCACTTGATGCTCTTTCTTTAGCACAACAGGCAGGCTCCAGCAAGGCGGTAAATATCGTGCTTATGGGAAAAGCTGCTAAATATTTCGGCATCCCTTATGAAAAATGGATAACAGCTATCGAAAGCACTGTTGCTCCAAAATTCATAGAGATGAATAAAAAAGCCTTTGATTTAGGTTATAATTCTTAAATATTTATTGACTTTTTTTATCTGCCGTGTTAAAATAAGTCAACGCTTGATAGCGTTTTAAATGCGGTGAGCAGAAACAAGTAAATTGGGTAGGACTCGGGAGAGAGTTGTCGGTTGGTGCAAGACAATGAGGAAGACCTTTTTGAATTCATTCTGTTAGCAGTGCACTGAACAAGGTTTATCTTTAAGTAGGATGCAACGGGTGTTCCCGTAATAGAACTAAGGTATGTTAGTACCTGACAAGGCCGTTACCGTGAGATAGCGGCGAACTGAGGTGGTACCACGGGATTTTCAATTTTCTCGTCCTCTGTATTCTTTATCGGAATGCAGAGGATTTTTTATTTTTAATTCCCCTCTTTCCGAAATTTTGTACCATACAAAAAAACAGAAAGGATGGTTATAATGGAACAAAACTATTATCAAAAAGAAATTGAAACAATGCCGGTTGATAAGATTAAAGAACTCCAATCTGAAAAACTGATAAAACAGGTAAAGCACGTATACGAAAACGTGGCTTATTATCGTGACCTTATGGACAAAAAAGGTGTAAGTCCTGATGATATAAAGGGCATCGAGGATTTACACAAACTCCCCTTTTTATCAAAAGCAGATTTAAGAGATGCCTACCCTTACGGACTTTTGGCAACTCCTATTAAGGACTGCGTACGAATTCACTCCACTTCCGGTACAACAGGCAAACGTGTAGTGGCTTTCTACACACAAAACGATATTGATTTATGGGATGACTGTTGTGCAAGAGCCATTGTTGCCGCAGGAGGAACTGACGAGGATATTTGTCAGGTAGCTTACGGCTATGGTCTGTTTACTGGCGGTTTGGGTCTCCACGGCGGTTCTCATAAGGTAGGCTGTCTTACCCTGCCTATGTCCTCAGGCTTTACCGAAAGACAAATTCAGTTTATGACCGACCTTAACGCAACCATTCTTTGCTGTACCCCGTCATACGCCGCTTATATTGCCGAAAGCTTAAAGGAACAGGGCTATACACCCGATAATATTCCTCTTAAAGCAGGTATTTTCGGCGCTGAGCCTTGGACGGAGGAAATGCGCAGAGGTATAGAAAGAGACCTTGGCATCAAAGCCTATGATATTTACGGACTCACCGAAACTACAGGTCCCGGCGTTGCCTTTGAGTGCAGTGAGCAGAAGGGTATGCACATCAACGAGGACCACTTCCTTGCTGAAATCATTGACCCCGACACAGGCGAAGTTCTGCCCGAGGGTGAAAAGGGTGAGCTTGTTTTCACCGCCCTTGACAAAGAGGCGTTCCCTCTGCTTCGTTACCGCACACGCGATATCTGTGTACTTTCCCGTAAAAAATGCTCCTGCGGAAGAACCCTTATAAAAATGGCTAAGCCTATGGGAAGAACCGACGATATGCTTATCATCCGCGGTGTAAACGTGTTCCCAAGCCAGATAGAAACGGTGCTTTTAAACGAGGGTTATCAGCCCAACTATCAGATTATCGTTGACAGAGTAGGCAATAACGACACCTTTGACGTAAACGTTGAGATGAATCCCGACCAGTTTACCGATACCGTCAGCGGTATCACTTCCCTTGAAAAGAAGCTGTCAAACGCTATGAAGCTTATGCTGGGTATTAATCCTGCCGTACACCTTGTTCCGCCTAAGAGCATTGCAAGAAGTGAAGGCAAGGCTGTGCGCGTAATCGACAAGCGTAAGCTTCACTAAAAAAGGAGGATTTTTATGTCTTTAAAACAACTTACCGTTTTCGTACAGAATCATCAGGGCTCTTTGGTATCCATAACTGAAACACTTGCAAAGCATAACGTTAACATCCGCGCACTGTCTATTGCAGATACAGAGGATTTCGGAATCCTCCGTCTTATAGTAAACGATACAAAAACTGCACTTGACACCCTTACAAGCGATGGTTATCTCATAAAAACCACCGACGTCGTGGGCGTTAAAATAGGTGATGCGCCGGGTAAGCTTTCCGAGGCGCTGAGAGTCCTTGACGAAAACTCAATTAATATGGAATATCTTTACGCCTTTATGACCCGCACCGAAAAACACGCCTACGTGGTGCTCCGCGTTGCCGATAACCAAAAGGCAGAAAAGGCGCTGGAGAAAGCAGACTTCCACATTATTACGGACAAAGACGTAGATAAGCTGTAAGTAGCAGAAAAACCTTCGTAACACGAAGGTTTTTCTTGTATTTTATGGAGAAATATGTAATAATAGGTGTATATAACTTTGAAAGGTTTGAGATTATGAGTAACTCTCGCAGTAATTTTTCCAGCAAACTGGGTTTTGTTCTTGCTACAGCAGGAAGCGCGGTAGGTCTCGGTAACATCTGGCGTTTCCCTTATCTTGCGGCAAAGCACGGCGGCGGTATGTTTCTTCTTACATATCTTATTCTTGTTATCACCTTCGGCTTCGCCCTTGCATGCGCTGAAATTTTAATAGGCAGAAAAACAGGGCAGAGCGCCATCAACGCTTTTAGTACGCTGAGCAAAAAATGGGGCTTCGTAGGTTGGTTTGCAGCTCTTGTGCCTGTTATAATTCTTCCCTATTATTCTGTAATAGGCGGTTGGATTTTCAAGTATTTATTCGCCTTTATAAGCGGACAGGCAACAGCCACCGCCGATGACGGATATTTTGTTGACTTTATCGGTAAGGTAGGCTCACCTTTAGGTTGGTTTTTGCTCTTTATAGGCATTACCGCCCTTATCGTTCTTTTCGGTGTTGAAAAGGGTATTGAAAAGGCAAGTAAAATAATGATGCCCGTACTTGTGGTACTGACTCTCGTTATCGCGGTTTACTCCGCCTGTATGCCTGGCGCATGGGAGGGTGTTCTCTATTACATCACACCCGACTTCAGTCATTTCTCGGTTACCACCGTTCTTGCGGCAATGGGACAGCTTTTCTATTCTATGAGTCTTGCAATGGGTATTATGATAACCTACGGCTCATATATGAAAAAGGACGTAAACGTTTCTTCCTCCGTTCATCAGGTTGAGATTTTTGATACGGGTATTGCTTTCCTTGCAGGTCTTATGGTTGTTCCTGCCGTATTTTCTTTCTCCGGTGGAAGCGAGGAAGCGCTGAGCAAAGGTCCATCTCTTATGTTTATAACCTTGCCTAAGGTTTTCGAAAGTATGCCCGGCGGTACGGTTATAGGTATCATATTCTTCCTTATGGTGCTTTTCGCAGCCCTCACCTCTTCAATTTCTCTTATGGAAACGGTTGTTTCGGTAGTACAGGATAAATTTAAATTAAACCGCAAAATCACCTGTCTTATAGTATTCGCAGGAAGTGTTATTTTAGGTATTCCGTCCTCACTTGGTAACGGTATATGGGCAAACATAAAAATCTTCGGCTTTGCCTTCCTGGACTTCTTCGACTTTATTAGTAACAGTGTGCTTATGCCAATAGTTGCTCTGCTTACCTGTATTTTCATAGGCTACGTTATCAAGCCTAAAACTCTTATTGAAGAAGCAGAAGCTTCTGCACAATTTAAAGAGAAAAAGCTTTTCAGCGTAATAATCAAGTATATCGCGCCTATATGCATAATTCTTATTTTAGGTTTCTCTGTTCTTGAAGCCTTTGGAATTGTTAAAGTATAAAGTTTGAGCCGTAGAAAAATCTACGGCTCTTCTTTTGCCATTTTTTCATTGAGCATATAAAATAGCCTTATTGATATAACCACAAGAACAAAAAGAATCACATAATAAAGAGGAATTATTTCTTTTCCAAAAAGAGCAGAGGGAATATATGCAAATAGCAGTTCATAAATAAAAATACCTTTACCGCCGTAAAACCAGTTTCTAAGCAGTAATACCCTCACACCAGATAGTATAAGACCGCCTACAATAACCCAGCCCGTATGTTTTTTGTACCTTTTTTCACTTATAAGCAAAAGCCCACAAAACAGCAATGCCCCGTGACATATTACCGAGGCGGCAATACTGAAAACACTGTAACCCGCATATACCTTTGCCCCAAGAAAAATTCCGTTTAAAAAATAACAGGCACCTGCCAATACTCCCGCATAGGCTCCCCAGGAGCGAATAAAATTAAGTCTTAACAAAACTATTATGGGCAAAACAAAATAGGTCACTGCCGAGAACTCAACAGGTATACGTACTCTGTCGTTAGTTACCGACTCAAAAGTATAGCGTATTATATTAAAGGCAAGAAGCAGAACGCAAAAGGCATTAAGAACTCTGCGTTTTACCCTTTCAGGCACAAACAAAAGGCGGCGGACGGTAATAAGAATTACTGCCGGAACCGCCGCCGATATTACATTCACCAGTATCAATCGGTTCACCCCGAAATAGTATGTTTCGGTTTTGGTGAATTATTTATTTTATAGCTATATCATTTACAGTTATTTTTCCATTTTCCTCACTGTAGGCAATTTCAATCTCATTACCCACATTTAAAAATGGTAATTTGTCATTCATATTAACCTCTACAATGAAAATTTTATCACTGTCTGTCAGTTTAATATAATAGCAGGTATTACCCTCTACTACTGCACTTTCTATCTTATCAACAACACCGCTGATATTTTGCTGTGCCTTGTCGGAAAGCTGCACATCCTCAGTTTTAAGCTTTGAAAGATAATTTATTCTGCTTTCCTCAACGGTGTTTCCCGTTCCTACTATCTGATACTGCTGAACATCAACAAAAGCATACATTTTTACCAGTCCTGCAGAATCCTTAAGTGCCATAAAATAGGTGGGACGGTCAGCAACGTTAAGAAGAAGCGGAAATGTTGCTCTATATCCTAAATGCTGTACCTGACCCTGAGCAGAGCTCATTGCCGAATATTCCTCGGCTCCGGGTACGGCATAGTATCTTGTTTCCTTTGTTCTGAGATTTGTCAGTACAAAGCCCACATTGGATTCATCGCTTGTTACCGAGGTTATTCCTGTGTAAAGCCATACATCGTCATTTATAGCAAGGTAATTATAGCCATCGGTTGGCTGTAGAACACCCTTTTGACCGAAAATAGAATTAAGCCAACCCGAACGGTATTTTCCGTTATAGACAAGCTGTTGTAAAACCATATCAGATTCATACACCTGATCAACCCAAGTAGGAACATCTGCTACATCGTAATATTTGCTCTCGCCTGTCTGAGCGTCAAACAGCACCGCACCGCCTATATCCTCACCGCTGAAAAGACCTATTTTATATTCAACGGTAGAGGCTACCCAGTAAGGTGTGCCATTATCATCTATTTCAAAGGAAATGTCACCGAAAATTTTTGTAGGATACTCAAAACGGAGTTTTCTTCTTATATTGCGCATAAAATATTCGCTTTCGGAGTATTTAATACCATTTTCAAGACGAATAAGACTTGTATCCTGTGTTGTCATATCTACCATTATATAAGCAGGAATACCCTCTTTTTGATTGTTAAGCCATTTAATAGCATCACCATAACGCAGAGGAGTAACCCTTACAGGTCTGCCGTTATAGTTTATCTGGGTGTAAATCTCTTCAATTTCAAACTGAGAAACAAGGTCAGACATTTCGCCTAATTTTCTTTGTCCCAAACGGGAGGCGGTATCCTTGTCAACAACGGGAATCTGTTCACGGCTGATTTCGCTGACTTCGGCTATAAAATCCCCATCCTGCATAGTGATTAGCTCATTATATCTTGAAGCATTAAAAAACTGCGCACCGATAACATTGCCCACCAAGAAAAATATGGCTACAACGGCTAAAATACCGCAACCGATTTTAACAGGAAGCTTAAAGGCTTTAAATTTCTTTATAAACCTTGTAGTGATTTTTTCATTATCAACCACTACCTTTGTTCCCTTAAAGACAGAGAAAATATCGGAAAAGGCACAAATCACCAATACCGCAATGACAGCAAAAATAAGATAGGAATAAAACTGCGGACTTCTTAAATTAAGGGGTGGCAGCATAAACCAGTAGCCCGCAAAAAGAACCACCGCACTAAGCAATATTTTTATAATAGCCAGTGTAAATTTTTTCATTCTTCATCAAATCCTCCGTTTTCTTCATTATTATATTCAGGTCTGCCCGCTTTTTTTCTCTTTTGCTTCATTTTTTCCTTTTTAAGAAGCTCTTTTTCCTCATCATAAGGAATATACTTCATCTTACGGCGTTTCTTTTTTCCCGAGGAATTTATAACTATAATATACCCTACAACTGCGATTATTATAATAATTGCTATTATCGAAATTATCTTAAAGGCGGTTGAAATAAGAATTTTTCTGATAAAATCAAAAAACACCAAAAATCCGTTAGCCTCTATACTGTTACCTGCCACAAGATTTACAGTTCCTATAACCGTTTCGGCATAAACCACATCTGCAGTACCGAGTATATCGCCCTTTTTAACAGGCGCATCTACCGTTTCTCCGTTAAGCTTTGGTTTAATAATAAGGGTGGAGTTATCCGCTTCTTTAGGAAGAATTGATGTGAGTTGTTTTTCCGGATAAAGAGAAACATAATCATAATCTGTAGAAAGGCGTACAGTCATCTCGGTAACAGGTACCGATATATCTAAAACCGCCTTGTATTCAAAATTATTAAATGCCCATCGAAACATTTCCCTTGCGGTCTGAAATCTTGTTTCGGTTTCATTGGGACAGCCCATAAGCACCGCAATGTATCTATAGCCCTTGTACTGAGCCGTTGCAGTAAGGCATCTTCCTGCTTCATCGGTTTTTCCTGTTTTAGTACCTGTGCAGTAAGCATAAAAATAGTTAGTGTTGGAGTCAATCATATAGTTTGTGGTAACTATAGTTCTTTCATTACGCATATTGGTTGCTTTCATTGTATATCTGGACTTGCCCGTTATTTCAGCAAATACAGGATATTTATTTATAGCATACTCGGTAAGTGTAACTATATCTCTTACTGTGGTATAGTTCTGTTCACTGTGAAGACCGATAGGGTCGGTATAATGTGTTCCGCCAAGTCCCAGTTCCTGAGCCTTTTTATTCATAAGTTCTACAAAAGCTTCAACGCTTCCCGCTACCGCCTCACAGTAGGAATAAATAGCATCACCCGCCGAGGACACCAGCATAGCCGCAAGGGCGTCCTTACCGTTAAGGGTTTCGCCGATTTTAAGCTGAAGCTGAGGAACACCTGTACCCAAATTCTTTTTATAGGCACTTTCGGTCATAGTGACGGTAAAACCCTCAAGGTCGCTTACCTTATCCATTATAACAACAGCCGCCATTATCTGTGTCATAGAGGCGGGATATACCTTTTCATCTATATTTTTTCCGTAAATAAGCTCACCGGTATCAAGGCTATAGAGTGCCGCAGACTTTGCAGGAACCTCAAAAGTGCTTATTTCATAAGCGTTTACACCGATACCAAGGCTGAAAATTAAAAAAATTGTTAAAATTAATGAAAAAATTCTTTTTTTCATAGAAAATTCCCCTAAAATATAGTATACTATGATTATACTATATATTTCATTAAAGTTAAAGTGTTTTATTTTATAAAAAAGGAGGAAGGGCTATGGTTTATATTACAGGTGATATGCATGGTGATATTGACCGTCTGTTTGACCGTCAGTGGAGTAAGCTTAAAGCCGGTGACATTATAATTGTCTGCGGTGATTTCGGCTTTTTGTGGAATGGTTCCAAGCAGGAAAAGGATGTTATCAAATATCTTTCCACCCGTAAATACACCGTTGCTTTTCTTGACGGAACCCACGATAATTTTGATGCAATTTATAAATGCCGTCAAACAGTATGGAAGGGTGGTCTTGTTCACCGAATAGGCGACAACCTTTATCACCTTTGCAGAGGTCAGATTTATAAAATAGACGGTATGTCAATTTTTGCCTTTGGCGGAGGAGAGAGCGTAGATAAGGATATGCGCGTGGAACAGGGCAACTGGTGGCGCCAGGAAATCGCCACCCCCGCCGAGATGACTCAAGGCGCAAAAACGCTGGATGAAGCAGGCAGAACCGTTGACTATATTCTCACTCACGAACCCCCTGCGCCTGTAAAAAGTGCAATGCAGTTACGTAGAGGCGAGGTTGAGCTTATTACCAAAACCAATGGTTATTTTGACCGCATAAGCCGTCTGTGCAATTTTAAACACTGGTACTTTGGCTCTCTCCACGAGGACCGTATGATTACCCCTAAGCATACCTGTGTTTTCAAGAAACTTATACCTCTTGAAAACAGGACTTGACAGGTGTGATATAATAGTATTGTAATTAACAGAGAAAGGATACCTTTTATGCTTACTTTCGATAAACTTTGTATGGGTTGTATGAATGATAATGGCGGTGAAGCCACCTGCCCTATTTGCGGCTATGTTGCCGATACACCTAATCCCGAAGGTGCAATGCCTGTAAAAACCCGTATTCACGGCAGATATATTTTAGGAAAAGCCACCGAAATCAACGGTGAAGGCATCACCTATATAGGCTGGGATAACGATACCAGCACCATTGTAAACATCCGTGAGTTTTTCCCTGTACCCTTAAGCAAACGAAATGACGATCTTTCGGTAGGAATAGTTGAGGGCAATGAATATTTTTACAATGCCGCACTTCTCGATTTTATAGAGCTTGGCAAAAATCTAAGGGAAATTTCCATTCCTGCTATTCCTCAGGTTTGCGATATTATAGAGTGCAACAGCACCGCTTATATTATAACCAAATCTATTGCAGGAATAACACTTCGTGAATTTTTACTGCGAAACGGCTCGACTCTTTCCTGGGAACAGGCTCGTCCTCTTTTCATGCCCTTTTTGTCTGCTCTTATTTCTCTTCACAGCAAGGGCATAATTCACGGCGGCATTTCTCCTGAAACCATTGTGGTAGGTAGGGACGGAAAGCTTCGTCTTACAGGCTTTGCTATTAGTCAGCTCAGAAAATCAAGCAGCCCCATAAACTCTCAGATTTTCCCGGGCTATGCAGCTATTGAGCAATACGAAAGCACAGAACAGGGCATTACCGAGGCTACCGATGTATACGGCTTTGCCGCTACCCTTTTCAGAGTACTTATGGGTTCTACCCTTCCGGAAGCTAACGAGCGTATTACCGACGACAAGATGTCCATTCCCTCAAAAATCGCTCAATCACTTCCTCAGTCTGTTCTTGTCTGCCTTGCCGATGCACTGCAGATTCTCTATGAAAACAGAACAAAGACTATGGAGGACTTTAAATTAGATATAGCCCCTGCTATTGATTCCACTGCCGGATTTGTGGTAGATAAGGCACAGGCAAAAGATAAAAACGCAGAAAAATCCATTACCAAAAAGGAAACAAGCAAAGCAAAAAAGGACACCTCTGCACGCAAGTACGCAATTATAGCCGCCTCCATTACAGCAGGTATTTTCCTTATTATTGCTCTTATTTTCTGGTTAATTATCGGCAAACCCTTTGCAAAAGACCCTCAAACTGAAACCCCCTCCAGCTCAAGCAGTATTATAAGTGAGGTTGAAAGCTCCTCGGTTCCTGCAAGTACAGGTGAAAAGCTGCTTACCGTTCCCGATTTTACCGCACTTAATTTAAGTTTTGAGGAAATCAGCAACGAATATCCCGATTTCAAATATGTTGTACTTGGCAAAAAATATTCTTCTAAGAGTGCGGGAATTGTTGTGGCTCAGGATATAAAGGTAGGCAGTCAGGTAAAGCGTGATACCACTATTTATCTGACAGTAAGTCTTGGTCCCGAAACCCTTACTGTTCCCGAGCTTAAAGGCAAAACCCGTGACGAAGCAATTCTTGAACTTTATAAAAAAGGCTTCCTTTACCACAACATTTACGAGGTGCCAATTGAAGATAGCTCGGTTGACTTCAACTGCATTGTAAAAACCGACCCCGCTGTTGGTTCAACAATAAATCCTGAAGCAACCTTAAAAATTTACTACAGCAATGTACAAAAGACACCTGATACCCCTGCAGGTACAACAGGTAACACCACAAATAATCAAGGTAACACAAACAGATAAAAAAATCCCGCACGGTAAAAACTGTGCGGGATTTTTTTGTTGTATTATTTTTTATTTAATAATAAGACTTTCGCCATCCATTTCAGCAGGTTTTTCAAGACCGAGTACAGTTAGCATAGAGGGAATAATATCGGCAAGTCTGCCGCCCTCTTTCAACTTACAGTCATAACCTACAACACAGAAAGGAACAGGATTTGTTGTATGAGGAGTAAATGGATTTCCGTCCTCTCCTACCATACAGTCAGCGTTTCCGTGGTCGGCTGTAATAAATACAACACCGCCCATTTCCTTAGTTGCCTTAACGACTCTGCCCACACAGCTATCAACTGCTTCAACAGCCTTAACTGCGGCATCAAATATACCTGTATGTCCAACCATATCACAGTTGGCAAAGTTAAGGATAACAGCGTCATATTTACCCGAAAGTATCTGCTCACAAACGGCATCACAAACAGGATATGCGCTCATTTCAGGCATAAGGTCAAAGGTGGGAACATCGGGGGACTGAATAAGAATTCTGTCTTCTCCCTCAAATGTTTTTTCTTCACCGCCGTTAAAGAAGAAGGTAACATGAGCATATTTCTGAGTTTCTGCTATACGAAGCTGGGTCATATTTTTACTTGCAAGATACTCACCAAAGGTCATTTTAAGCTCTTCGGGTGGGAAAGCAACACTTACATTAGGCATTGTTTCGTCATACTGAGTCATACAAACATAGGTAAGCGGCATATAACCCATTTTTCTTTCAAAGCCGTCAAAAGCCTCGTCAACGAAAGCACGGGTAAACTGTCTTGCTCTATCGGGACGGAAGTTAAAGGAAATAACACTGTCACCCGATTTAATCATACCGTCTTTATCAATAACAGTAGGAAGAACGAATTCATCGGTTACATCATTCTTATAAGACTCTTCAACTGCAGCAGCGGCATCAGTAGCCTCTACGCCCTCGCCGTAAACCATAGCGGCATAAGCCTTTTCAACTCTATCCCAGGCAAAATCTCTGTCCATAGCATAGTATCTACCCATAAGGGAAGCCACCTTACCAACACCAAGAGAAGCCATTTTATTTTCAAGGTCGCGGATAAAGCCTGCGCCTGAAGTGGTAGAAACGTCACGTCCGTCTAAAAGACAGTGAACATACACCTTTTTAAGACCATACTGCTTAGCCATCTCTAAAATACCATAGAGATGCTCAATATGGCTGTGCACACCGCCGTCGGAAAGCAGACCTATCATATGAAGAGCGCTGTCATTTTTTACACAGTTCTCCATAGCATTTTTCATAGCCTCAATCTCGAAAAATTTACCATCCTTTATGGACTTCGAGATTTTAACAAGCATCTGATAAACAACTCTGCCTGCACCGATATTAGTGTGACCTACCTCACTGTTACCCATCTGTCCGTCGGGAAGACCAACATCAAGTCCCGAAGCACCAATGGTTGTAAAGGGATTTTCAGCGAAAAGCTTTGTTAGATTAGGGGTTGCGGCATTTAATATTGCGTTGCCATCCTTGGTTTCGCGGATACCAAAGCCGTCCATTATACATAAAACAACAGGTTTTTTCATTCGTTTCACCTAAAAAAATTATTTACTTGCAGCCTTTACGATTACAGAGAAATCCTCTGCCTTAAGGGAAGCACCGCCGATAAGACCGCCGTCAACGTTTACCTTAGCAACAAGCTCGTCGGCATTCTTTGCATTCATAGAACCACCGTACTGAACAGTAACGGTTTCGGCAACATCCTTACCATAAACCTCAGCAATAGCCTCTCTGACATAACCATTACCCTCATCAGCCTGGTCAGCGGTAGCGGTAACGCCTGTACCAATAGCCCATACAGGCTCATAAGCAATAATGATGTTCTTAAGCTGTTCCTTGCTAACATTTGTAAGAGCCATCTTGGTCTGGAACTTAAGAAGAGTTTCGGTATAACCGAGTTCTCTCTGCTCAAGAGTTTCGCCAACACAAACAATAGCTGTAAGTCCTGCATTTACAGCAGCAAGTGTACGAAGATTAACAGTCTGGTCGGTTTCACCGAAATACTGTCTTCTCTCGCTATGACCTACAACAACATATTTAACTCCGCACTCATTAAGCATTTCTGCAGAAATCTCGCCTGTATAAGCGCCACTTGCCTTAAAGTGTACGTTCTCAGCACCGATTTCAATATTAGAGCCCTTTGCAGCCTCAACAGCAGCAGGGATATCAACAAAAGGTACGCAAAGAACAACCTTGCAATCAGCATCTTTTACAAGAGGCTTCATTTCGTTAATAAGAGCAGTTGTCTGAGCAGGGGTGTTGTTCATTTTCCAGTTACCTGCAATAACTGCAGTTCTTTTAGCTTTATTCATAATTATTACTCCTTTAACACAATAGAGGGCGGATGTTAACTCCGCCCCTGTTTTTTATTATTTATCATTCATTGCTGCGATACCGGGAAGTTCTTTACCCTCAAGGAATTCAAGAGAAGCGCCGCCGCCGGTAGAAATGTGGGTCATCTTATCGCCGAAGCCAAGGTTGTTAGCTGCTGCTGCAGAGTCGCCGCCGCCGATAACAGTAACAGCATCGGTATCAGCAAGAGCCTGAGCTACAGCAAAGGTACCCTTTGCAAGAATTGGGTTCTCGAATACACCCATAGGTCCGTTCCAAACAACAGTCTTAGCGTTCTTAACCTCTTCTGCATAAAGCTCTGCGGTCTTAGGACCGATATCAAGGCTCATCATATCAGCAGGAATCTTGTCAGCATCAACAATAGTTACGTCAAGCTCTGCATCAATTGGGTCGGGGAAATCCTTAGTAACGGTACAGTCGATAGGAAGAAGAATCTTAACGCCCTTTTCCTCAGCCTTAGCCATCATATCACGGCAATAATCAATCTTGGTTTCATCAATAAGGGATGTACCAACACCATAGCCCTTTGCAGCAAGGAAGGTATAGGACATACCGCCGCCGATAATAAGGGTATCAGCCTTGGTAAGAAGATTTTCGATAACAGGAAGCTTACTGTCAACCTTAGCACCGCCAAGGATACAAACAAAGGGGCGAACAGGATTTTCAACAGCAGCACCGAGGTACTTAAGCTCTTTACCGATAAGGTAACCTGCAACAGCTTCCTTAACGTAATCAACAACACCAACGGTTGAGCAGTGTGCTCTGTGAGCAGTACCGAAAGCATCGTTTACAAAAATATCTGCAAGGCTTCCGAGTTCTTTAGAGAAAGCTTCGCCATTCTTGGTTTCCTCAGCTCTGTAACGGGTGTTCTGAAGAAGAACAACATCGCCGTCCTTCATAGCTTCAACAGCAGCCTTTGCGTTTTCGCCAACTACATTATCATCAGCAGCAAATACTACTTCTTTTCCAAGCTTCTTGGAAAGAGCCTCAGCTACGGGAGCAAGGCTGAGTTCAGGCTTTGGCTCACCCTTCGGTTTGCCAAGGTGAGAACAAAGGATTACCTTTCCGCCATCTTTGATAAGCTTCTCAATTGTGGGGAGAGCTGCATTGATACGGTTTTCGTCGGTGATAACGCCGTTTTTAAGCGGAACGTTAAAGTCGCAACGAACAAGTACCTTCTGACCTTTTACATTAATGTCATCTACAGTTTTTTTGTTTAATGCGTTCATTTACTTTACTTCCTTTCAGGATGTTTTTTCATACATCATTATTTTACCACTTTTTCGCAAAATTTTCAACGATAAATTTGACAAAAAAGTAACAAATTTAAAAGACTGTCAAACACTATTAATTGTGCAGTTAATCTATATATTCAAAACGGCTTATAAATTCCCCGTTTTTAAAGATTTTTTCACGGAACATATATTCAGGTCTTACCCATATATCATTCTGTCCGTAAAGAGCCTTATACACAACCACATTTTCGCAGCTTTCACTATCGAATCCTATATATATAACCTCATATTCATTACCTTTAAAATGACGATATTTTCCTTTTTTCACCTGTCCGTCAGGATTTTGCGGGTCATATACGAAATGGAACTCCTCCCTCTCGGGCGGAACATAAGAGTGTGTACCCGATTGTACTACTGTCATATGCTTATAACAATCAAATGCATTATAGAGCGTTACCGTAGTAGATGGTGGGCAACAATAATCTCCCAGTCTTACTTCCATTTTAACGGGACACTTAACCCTTGTTGCTTGTGCTACAGTATCAAAATATCTGAGTCCCTCTTTAAACTTTGGACGCCAACCGCCCATATATCCGTTATTTTCAGCCGCAAGATTACAAAACCAAGGAATATAAATATCAAGGAATGTTACGTCCTTATCGTGTGCCGCAACAGTTGTAGACTGCAACGCCGCCTGACTGCCCCCCGAGACAGTAAGATTTTTCTTATCCCACTGAGGCAAAGTTTTCATATACTTTGTAGCAATAAGGTCACGTATCATCATACCGCGCCAATAGGTTGTCATATTACTCTCATTTTCGGTTTCATTAAAGCCATATCCCGAAAGGTCGGTATATTTAAGTATACACTCGGTTTTTGTTATATCATTTTCGATTCCATGAGCATTTACAAAAGCAACTATGGTATCATCGGCATACATAATAAGTCGGCTTCCCTCAACCGAATATCCGTTAAACACCATTTTTATGGGGAATGTGCCCTCTTTATCAGGTATAGAAACTATTGCCGAAGCCGGTCTGCCCTCGGGCGTACTAATCCTTACGTCGTATGCCTTAAAGCCTTTCTTTGCGTTATATGATATGTCATTCCACATAGTAGCCTGACAATCAAAGTTCTCCACCAATTTCTCAATATCTTGCCAATATTCATCAAAATCTTCGGGAACGGTGTCGCAATAGGTTAGTTTTTCAATTTCTGCACCTGCCCCCGCTTCAAGAACATCAAAAGACGAGTCAGCCGCATATTCACCATTGAAAGCTGTGCAGGTTATACGAACAAATCCGGGTCTTGAAAGACTTGCGGTAAGTTTTAACGGTTTACCCTCTTCACAAGAGCCAAAACCTGTTTCATACTTTCCGTCATCGGTACGGATTTCCCATTTAATAAAACGACACGCTATATCTGTGCAGTTACTTCTTGCCTGAACAGAAAACTCCATTATCTCATTACACTTATAACTAAGTGCGGGTTTGTTAGTCGTCAATTTAAAATAAGCCATATACTACTCCTCATTCCATTTATATTTATGAAGCTCACCAACACCCTCAAGTGCAGGATAACCCCACTGTCGCAGCACTTCATATACCCCTATTGCAACGCTGTTTGAAAGATTTAAACTTCTTATATCGGTTGCCATAGGAATTCTTGCACATCTTTCAGGATTTTCGATTAGTAGTTCTTCAGGTAGTCCCTTGGTTTCCTTTCCGAACATCAAATAACAGTTATCACTGTACTGTCTGTCACTATGATTTTTCTGAGCCTTTGTGGTAAAATAAACAAACTCACCCTCAGGATTTTTCTCAAAAAACTCATTAAGATTTTCATAATAATGAATATCAAGATATTGCCAATAATCAAGACCCGCTCTTTTAAGCTTTTTATCGTCAATGGTAAAACCCATAGGTCCCACAAGATGCAAGGACGCACCCGTTGCCGCACAGGTACGGGCAACGTTGCCTGTGTTCTGCGGAATCTCGGGTTCCACCATAACTATATTGATATTTGCCATATTTATCACCACCCGCATTATACAATTATATTTTTTACTTGTCAATAAATATATAATATTGTATAATACTTCGTGGTGATTTAAATGAAATACATAGAAAACATAAGTCAACGTGTAAAAAAAGCCGAGGAAAGAGCGGCTATAATTTACGCCAAGGAAGATGGAAAGCTTTACAAATGGATTAAGGCTTTATACTCTGTTAGTCTTTCTGTTGCTATAATTATGTCCCTGCTTTATATAGGTGGCAGAGCCTCCCGCATTTTCGAAGTAACGGCACTAAATCTTGATGTGCTAAGCACCGCCGATATTGAAAAAACAAAGCAGAGTATCTTTATTATCGCAGCGGTATGTGCCTTATGGCTTATTTCCTTTATTTTCATAAAACTGAAAAAAGAAATCATTGCCTTTATACTAACTCTTGTACCGGGAATTGTTTCTTGTGCCACACTGATTAACGCTTCACAAAACACATCTCAGTTTAACGAAGGCATTAATACTAATTTCTGGCTTCGCCATTTTATTCCCTTTATATTAGCAGTGTTCTTTATTGTTTGGCTTTTGATAATAAAAATTCGTGCCCAGCATCTTTTTAAAACCGCTTATAACAATATGGTAAACAGTATTTATCAGCAGTATGGCGGCAACGAGCTTAGTGAGGAAGAGTGGGAAGAATTTCTCTCAAATTATGACCCACGAGCTGAAGAAGAAAAACGCAAACGGGAAAAGAAAAAACAGGCCGAATACAAAAATACAATTGAGTAGTGAAAATTTTCACAGAAAATTAATGCTTATATATAAATTTTTTGTTTTTTATGTAAAATCGTATAATATCAACATTTTTTTATTGCAATGAACAAAATATCTATGGTATAATACTTCAGTAAGAATTGGACTTTTAACAATAAAAGGAGCAATAAATATGAAACAGCTTTACGAAGGTAAAACCAAAAACGTTATGTTAGACGAAGAAACCGGCATTGTACATCTTTTCTTTAAAGACAGTGCTACCGGTGAAAACGGTGTTTTCGACCCCGGATCCAACACAGTTGGCGGAAGCGTTGAGGGTAAGGGCAAGGTTGGTCTTGCCGTATCCGCTTATTTCTTTGAGCTTATGGAGAAAAACGGTATCCCTACCCATTATCTCGGTTCTGACATCGAAAAGGGTCTTATGAAGGTTAGAAATCTTACCGTTCCAAGACTTGAATTCATTGTTCGTTACGAAACCGCAGGCAGTATGTGCCGTCGTTTCTCTCTTCCCGAGGGCATCGTTTTCGACCCGCCTTATGCTGAGGTTACTCTTAAGGATGACGAGCAGGGCGACCCTCTTATTTCCGAGAGAATCTGTGTTATGAAAGACATCCTTCGCCCCGGTCAGTATGACGAAGCTATCAATATTGTTAAAAAGGTTGGCGAGGTTTTAAAGGTAGAGCTTGCTTCTATGAATTTAAAGCTTATCGACTTTAAAATCGAGGTCGGCTATGATGAAACAGGCAAGATTTTCGTTGCTGATGAAATCACTCCTGACATCTGGAGAATAAGAGATGAGCAGGGCAATATCCCCAATCAGATAGATTGTGCTAATATGATTCTTGCTAAAATCAAAAAGTAATAAAAGACAAAACCCTACAAAACTCAGTTTTGTAGGGTTATTTTTTCGCTTAATATAAGGGGATAACTTCTCAAAATATCGCTTTCTAAATCTTCATTGTACAGCGATACTGCATTTATCTTACGATTATTATAGGTGGTATAATAATAAATTCCTTTGTCTGCATTAATACATGAGGTATAAATGGTTATTTCGTATTTACCTTTTTCCACCTCACAGCACCCTCGCTGTTGCTCTACAGAGCCAAGAATATGAAAAAACTGATTAACGCTTTGCTCTTCTCCCTGTCCCGACACGCTGTTAAGCTTTACAAAGCAGGCTCTTATAAATCGGGATTTAGAGGATAAATCCCCGGGAAGTCCTATAGCACCCATTCCCCTGCTGTAATAGTCAGGCTTTATTTTTTTGCTGAATAAATTTTTCGGTTGTTTTGCAGACAAATGAATATAATCATTAAGGGAAAACATCTGCTCATTAAAAGGCGGATTATTAGTCAGCACACCTACAGGATTTTCATATATTTTAAGTCCGTCAGATACCGCTTCTACCGTAATACATTTATCATTATCTGCAATTATCCAGTGAAGAGAGGCGACAGGCAATTCATCATTAAAGCAAGTGCCTATTATATTTATATTTTCAAGGTTACTATAAACTTCATCAACCGTTGCGCATCTACAAAGCAGATAGGGTATAAATTCATACTGTGCAACATTTTCTTTATCCGCTTTATATTCGCCGTAAACAGCATTGCCCACAAAATTAAGTCCCGCTATACAAAGTCCCTTTTCGTTAGCCCCATCGTAGTATAGTGGGTAGCCGTCCACCACATACGCCATACCGATGATAGCATAATGATTGGTACAGGTGCCAAGATAACGAAAAGAAAGGGGAAAATTACGCGGTGTTACGGTAATCTCCTCTTTGTAAGAAAACTCATAATCCAAGGTTCTACCAAAATAAAAATCCTTAGTTTTGTAAGTAACCGCCGTACACATAAAATCACCGATAATAGTGTTTTATAAAAACAGGAAAATATGCAAAGTTTTTTAATTACACTAATGCGGATTACATGCAAAACTTTCACTTTGGATAAAAAAATCGACAAGTTTTGACTTGTCGATTTTTTGGTGGAGCTAAGGGGATTCGAACCCCTGACCCCCACACTGCCAGTGTGGTGCGCTACCAACTGCGCTATAACCCCGAATTCCCATATATGATAGCATACATTTTATTATATTTCAAGTATTTTTTTAAAAAATGGATAAAATAACTCTTGACAAAATCAGCGACAAATAATATAATAATCGTTGTCAGCAAAACATTGGGGAATTGTGTAACGGTAGCACGACAGACTCTGACTCTGTTTGTTGGGGTTCGAATCCCTATTCCCCAGCCAAAAAAATTCCTCGAACTTGTTTCGGGGAATTTGCTAAATATGCTGATATAATGAATAAATTGATTTCACATTGTTCAGAACACGAGCGTTATCCTATCACCTCTAAAATCGTAATGGAAAGCGTACTTACAGGTGATTTGTTGTCTAACATCACCAATTTGTTCACACAAACAGAATACTGTTTAGCATTCCTTACTGCAGATGATTGCTGTATCAAAGACGGCGAACAGGTTTATCGTCTTCGCCAGAACGTTGTTTTCGAATTAGGTATGGCAATTTTTCGATTGGGCAGAGAACGCTGTATTTTGCTGAGTGATTTTGATCCAACGAAGCACGAAGTAGACCTTCCATCAGATTTAAAGGGAATTGACATCAAGTACTTTTCTCCCGATAATATGAACCAGGTATTCGGAGATGTTCTTGAAAAAATTCTTCAGCTCAGCTCCAAAGATAACAACGGAGATATTCCTCAATATGATCATCTTTTGGAACGCACAGAGCATTATGTGAACTACGGAGAATTATTCTCTTCCTGCTCTAATTTGGAATCAAAAGAGGATACATATTTAAAATCTGTTCTGAATTACTGGTTAGAGGAATGTGCAAGTTTCGAACATTTAGAAGAGCGTTGCCTTTACTTTTTAGAACGAATCGGCTTTATCTCAATGTTCGGCAGACACGACTGGGTATATGATTTCTTGGAAAACATCAAAGCATTGACCGCCAATTACCGTCAGCAAGATGTGGCATACTGTGGCAAAAAAAGCATCTCTTTCATACATAATCTTTCCGGTGTAGTACGTGAGTATGTGCAATCTAAAATCAAAAACGAAAGTACAGACAGTACAGAATATGATGAACTTCTCAATATGCTTACGCTCCACTCTGCAGAAACAAGCGGCGTTAAAAATCCTTTAGCTCTAACGGTATATTATGATTATCTCGGTCTGTTACATTTGCACCTTTATGAAACCAAAAAGGATGAAGAACATTTAAAAGAAGCTATAAGCTGTTTCAAGAAAGTTTTAGAGGAATATGCGGATTATACAGATTTGGGATTACGGATTTGGTCGGGCTTTATCAGCTATAATCTTGCCCGTTGTTATCTGCTTCAGTATGGTATTTTGTCAAATACCGAAGATGCAAAAAATGCACAGAAATATTTCTCCGTTGCCAGTGTCATCCGCAAATCCTGGCTAAAGCAAGGCAGTTTTAATCAGGTCATACGTAGCGCCCTTTCATACGAATATTTTATTTGTAAAATTGAAGAAATCAATTCTCACAGTCTTATGAACCACAAATCCTCTGAAGAAATATCACAGGAATATAAGCTTTTGGAAAGGGAACTGGAAAGTTATCTGCTTAAAAGCGAACAACTTGAAAGACTTGTTTTTGTTCAGAACCTGTTGACCGAGCGTCAAAAGAAAACCCTTTCTGAGCATCCTTTAGCGGAGGATCTTCTGTAAATCACATATTTATAAATTAATGCAAGGAGAGCAGTTATGGATTGGCAAAAATATTTTGATATTGAAAATGAACAGCCCCTTGACCGTTTTGTTGAGGGTATAAGCAATACTGCAATTTTTAGAAAAATTGCTTTTATCGGCGACAGTCTGTCTTCCGGCGAATTTGAGTCCCGTGATGATAACGGCAACCCCGGTTGGCACGATTACTATGAATACTCCTGGGGACAGTATATTGCCCGTAAAAACGGTCTTACCGCCTATAATTTTTCAAAGGGCGGAATGAGAGCTGATACATATATAAAAACCTTTGCACAGGAAAAAGACTTTTGGGACAAGGACCTTGCTTGTCAGGCTTATGTTATGGCTCTCGGCGTAAACGACATTTTAAATTGTGGACAGGAAATCGGAAGTACCGACGATATTGCTGAAAACTGGCAGGATAACAAAGAAACCTTTGCAGGATATTATTCGGCGATTATAATGAGGTACAAAGAACTTCAGCCAAGAGCAAAATTTTTCCTTGTTACAATGCCCAGAGGTATAGATGAAAAACGAAACGAGCTTTCCGGAAAACATGCACAGCTTCTCTACAGCCTTGCAGAGTATTTTGACAACTGTTATGTAATCGATCTTTATAAATACGCTCCCGTCTATGACGAGGAATTCCGCAGAAGATATTATTTATATGGACATATGAATGCAAGCGGTTATATCTTCACTGCAAATATGGTTGACTCCTATATTGACTATATTATACGCCATAACCCCGACGACTTCAGAAAGGTCGGATTTATTGGCACTAATCTGAAATAAGATTATTTCTGCTTGACAAATTCATTTTGACCCTGTATAATAGATAGGCTATTGGTGGCAGTATGCCTTATAATAGCTCCTTGCCGAGCGAGATGCTCGGACGAATGTCCATAAGGAGGTGCAACACGATGACTAATAAGTATGAAGCAGCTATGGTTTATTCCGTAGCAAATGGCGAAGAAGCTGCAAAAGCTCTTGCAGAAAAGTTCGGTGCCATTATTGCTGAAAACGGTACCATCGAAAATGTTGACGATTGGGGTAAGCGCAGACTTGCTTATCTTATCGACGACGAGGCAGAGGGCTACTATGTTTTCACAACCTTCACAGCAGAGCCTCAGTTCCCTGCTGAATTAGAGCGTAGAGCCGGTATTACCGACGGCGTTCTTCGTGCAATGGTTATTAAAAAGTAATTAAAAGAGAGGATGCGTTTAAATGTTTAACCTTGTTGTTCTTACCGGTAGACTTACTGCCGATCCCGAACTCAAAACCACACCCAGCGGTGTGTCTGTAACCACCTTCTCAATCGCGGTTTCCCGTCGCTATAAGGCAGGAGAAGAAACACAGGCTGATTTTATTAATATCGTTGCCTGGAGACAGACCGCAGAATTTATTACTAAATACTTTAACAAAGGCAGCATGATTGGTATTGAGGGTTCTATTCAGACCCGTCGTTATACTGACAAGGAAGGCAAAAACCGTACAGTATTTGAGGTTATTGCTAACAATGTTCAGTTTGTTGAATCCAAGCGTGACTCTGCCGCAGGTGTAGGAGAAGCTCCTGCATCCTTCAGCAATGCCTCTGTAAACGAGTTTACCGAGGTTCCCGGCGAATCTGACGAAGATTTACCGTTCTAATTTAAAATAGGAGGTCTTTAAAAATGGAAAAGATGGAAAGACCTGCACATAGAAAACCAAGAAAAAAGATTTGTCATTTCTGTGCAGACCGCGTAGAAGAAATTGATTACAAGGACATAGCTCGTCTTCGTAAGTTCGTTTCCGAACGTGCTAAAATTCTTCCCCGCCGCGCTACCGGCACCTGTGCTGCTCATCAGCGCAAACTGACCATCGCTATCAAGCGTGCTCGTCAGGTAGCTATTCTCCCCTACGCTAACGACTAATAAGGGATTATAAAAGCGTTGTGTTCAAAAGAACACAACGCTTAATTTTTTGCTACTCCCTATTGACTATACGCTAAATATACGGGAGGATAATTTATCCTCCCCTACGAAACGGCGGGAGTAAACCCCGCCCTAAATCCTAATTCCTAATTCCTAAATCCTAAACCCTAGACCCTAGTCCCTAAATCCTAGACCCTAGTTCCTAAACCCTATTTCAGTTCGTGCAAATAAACTGTTCGGGAATTTCGGTGCATATAAACGCTGAGTACAAGTCCCACGCCAAGATAAAGACAGGAAAGAGATGTTCCGCCTGCTGAGAAAAACGGAAGTGTTATACCGATAACGGGAAGCACCGAAAGGCACATTCCAAGATTAATAACAACCTGTGCCATCATCCATGAGAAAAAGCCTACACAGATAAGCTTTCCCGAAAAATTGTTTGTAAGCTTTGCTACCTTTAAACATCTAAAGCATATCGAACATAAAAGAACAACCGAAAGAAAAGCGCCTGCAAAGCCCAACTCTTCGCCTATTGTAACGAATATAAAATCGTTATAACCCTCAGGCACACCCGCCTTTCCCATTTGGGTAAGACTGCCTTTTAAATAACCTTGTCCCCATATACCGCCACCGGCAAGGGCGGTTCTTCCACGCCACTGCTGCCAACCTGCTCCCTGCAAATCGCCCTCTATATCAAACATAGTCTGTATACGTGTCTGCTGGTCAGGATTCATAACAAAGAAATATATAAGAGGCGCTGCAACAACTATTGCACATAGAAATATAATAAAATATTTAATGTGCAGTCCTGCTGCCCATAGCATACATATAACCATAACGGCAAATACAAGTGCGGTACCGTCGTCACCCTGTAAATGAATGAGAATTACAGGCAGACCGCCGTGAATACAGACAGGAATAAGGGATCTTAATTTGTTTATGCTTTCCTTAACTTTTGTCAAATGCATAGTAAAGGTAATTATAAAACAGGCTTTAAGAAGCTCAGAGGGCTGAAAGGTGGTTATGCCAAGGTCAAGCCACGCCTTATCGTCGGTTCCCGCAGGGCCAACGCCTATAATAAAGGTAAGCAAAACAGGTACAGCACCTATAACTGCAAATATATACCACCTTTTAATAAAGGTTTCAAAATCAAAAAGAGAAATAAATACTGCAGCGGCGGCACCGATAAACATAGCCACAACCTGCATTATAAACTGTCTTGCACTTTGTGTATAATGGGTAGCGGAAAACACCGCCATACAACCAAAACCGGTAGTAAAAAGACACAAAAGGAACATAATTTTATCCACTTCGCGTATATAGTCGGCAATTCGCGCCCAGAGTCCTCTCATATCTTTCACTTCCTTTCGACGTATATTTATATTCTATAATAAATTTCCCTCTTTTTCAACTATATATTTTAGTTGCAACTAAATATTTATGATGTTATAATAATATAGAATTCACCGAAAGGAGCGTTTTTATGACAGAGTTTATTTCACACTCAATAGAGGATACAAGAAAAATAGCATCAGATTTTGCAAAAACGCTTCACGGCGGTGAGGTTATCGCCTTTATGGGCGGTATGGGTATGGGTAAAACCCTTTTTACTTCTGCTCTTGCCAAAGCTTTGGGCTTTGAGGGTGCTGTTTCCTCCCCTACCTTTGCTATTGTTAACGAATACCGCGGTGGTAAACTTCCTGTTTTTCATTTTGATATGTTCAGAATTGAAACTTGGGAGGACCTTGACTCCTGTGGATTCTTCGATTATATGGAGGAAAAGGGTGTTATGGTTGTTGAGTGGAGCGAGAATATTGACTCCGCCCTTGAAGACGGCACCATTTATATAAATATTGAAAAGCTAAGTGAAAACGGCAGAAAAATCACTATTGAGGGAGGCGGATTTTAATGAAGCTTTTATCGGTTGACTGTTCGGCAAAATCTGCATCCTGTGCAATAACACAGGACGAAAAAATTATTGCTTCCTCTTTTGTTAATGTTAATTTAACTCATTCTCAGACACTTATGCCTATGATAAGCGATTTGCTGAATAACTCAAAAACCAATATTGATGAAATAGATGCCTTTGCTATTTCTGCAGGTCCCGGTTCATTTACGGGAGTGAGAATCGGCATTTCCGCCATAAAGGGTATGGCACTGGCAAAAAACACCCCATGTATTTCCGTTTCCACCCTTTATGCTATAGCTCAGAATTTTAAAGACAGAGATGCTCTTGTCTGTGCGGTTATGGATGCAAGGTGCAGTCAGGTGTACGGCGCACTGTTCAGGGTAAAGAGAGGAAAAATCAAAAGACTGTTCGAGGATAAGGCAGTTAAAATTGAAGACTTTGCAAAGGAAATTATAAAAAGCAGAGTGACCTGTCCGATTATTATTGCAGGTGACGGTGCAAAGCTTTTCTACAGTGCTGTAGAACACAAGAAAAACACCGTTCTTGCCGACGAAGCACTTCGCTACCAAAACGCTATAGGTGTTGCTTTCGCAGGAACAGAAAGCTTTATAAAGGGTGAAGTCACCTCCCCCGAAAAACTTTTACCAATTTATCTCAGACTGCCTCAGGCAGAGCGAGAGCTTAAAGCAAAACAAAATAAGGAGTAATGAAAAATGAAAATTGCTATCGGTTGTGACCACGGTGGTCTCGAACACAAAAATGCCATTAAGGAGCATCTCAGTAGCAGGGGCTTTGAGGTTTGCGATTTCGGTATTTATGAGCAGGTATCGGTTGATTATCCCGATATTGCCGTAAAGGTTGCAGGTGCTATTAAAAATAAAGAATGTGAGCTTGGTATTCTTGTTTGCGGAACAGGAATCGGTATGTCCCTTGCTGCTAACAAGGTAAAGGGTATTCGTGCCGCCGCAGTCAGTGAGCATTTCTCAGCTAAATATACCCGACTTCACAACAACTCAAATATATTATGTCTTGGCGGCAGAGTTATTGGTGTAGGAACTGCCCTTGAGCTTGTTGACCTATTTGTTGATACAGAGTTTGAAGGCGGCAGACACGCTACCCGTGTTGATAAAATTACCGCTATTGAAGAAATAAACTGATTGACAAAAGCTTAATATAGTGATAAACTTATTATATATAAAAGCGTTGACGGAAAGAGTAGCCCGAAAGCAAAGTTCAGAGAGGAGCCGTTTGGTGAAAGTGCTTCCTTTAAATTCAGGCGAAGACCACTCCCGAGCTGTACTGCGGTAAAAAGCAGTACCGTTTTCTGCGTTAAGGAAATTCGAGTTAAACTTTAAGGTGGAACCGTGCTATGCACCCTTAATGCCCATTTTGGCATTAAGGGTTTTTATATTTTAAAATACTCTAAAGGAGAAATCATAATGAAAGCAATTTTTAGCGATGGAGTAGTAAAAGAAGTTGAAGAAAAAGAGGAACAGCTTCACATACTCCGCCATTCCGCAGCACACATTATGGCACAGGCAATAAAGCGTCTGTACCCACAGGCAGATTTTGCTTACGGTCCTGCTACCGACAAGGGATTTTACTATGATGTTGACCTTGGCGACCAGACAATAGGTGAAGAGGACCTTGCAAAAATCGAAGCCGAAATGAAGAAAATCGTTAAAGAAAATCTTCCCATTAAGCCCTTTGTTCTTGACAGAAAAGAAGCTATTGCTTTAATGGAAGAAAGAAAGGAAAGCTACAAGGTAGAGCATATCGGCGACCTTAGTGAAGATGCTGTAATAAGCTTTTATCAGCAGGGCGAGTATATTGATATGTGCGTTGGCCCTCATATAACATATACTAAGGCACTGAAAGCCTTTAAGCTTACCAAAACAAGCGGTGCTTACTGGAAAAACGACAAAAACAATAAGATGCTTACCCGTATTTACGGTATAGCCTTCCCTTCACAAGCTGAGCTTGATGATTATCTGACTCTTCTCGAGGAGGCTGAGCGACGCGACCATCGTAAAATCGGCAAGGAAATGAACCTCTTTATGATGAGCGATGAGGGTCCGGGTTTCCCATTCTTCCTGCCAAATGGTATGGCTCTTAAAAACGCTCTTATTGATTACTGGAGAGATATTCACTACAGAGATAATTATGTAGAGGTTTCTACCCCCCTTATTATGAACAGACGTCTTTGGGAAACAAGCGGTCACTGGGACCACTATAAAGACAATATGTATTCTACCACCATTGACGAGGAAACCTATTGCATTAAGCCTATGAATTGCCCCGGCGGCGTTATGGTATACAGAAGTCAGCTCCATTCCTACAGAGATTTACCTCTGAGAGTTGGCGAACTCGGCCTTGTTCACCGTCACGAATTAAAGGGCGCTCTTCACGGCCTTTTCAGAGTTCGTTGCTTTACTCAGGACGACGCTCATATCTTTATGACAAAAGACCAGATTACTGACGAAATAATGAACGTTGTTCACCTTATTAATGAGGTTTACGAAAAGTTCGGCTTTAAGTATTTTATCGAGCTTTCCACAAGACCCGAGGACAGTATGGGAAGTGATGAGGATTGGGAGGCAGCTACAAACGGACTTAAGGGTGCACTTGAGAAATTAGGTCTTCCCTATACCATTAACGAGGGCGACGGTGCTTTCTACGGTCCAAAGATTGACTTCCATCTCGAAGACAGTCTTGGCAGAACATGGCAGTGCGGTACAATTCAGCTTGACTTCCAGATGCCTATAAACTTCCAGCTTGAATATACCGATGAAAACGGCGAAAAACAGCGTCCTATTATGATTCACCGCGTATGCTTCGGCTCAATCGAACGCTTTATCGGTATTATAACCGAGCATTTTGCAGGTAAATTCCCTGCTTGGCTTGCTCCTGTTCAGGTTAAGGTTCTTCCTGTATCCGAAAAGACCGCCGATTATGCAAAGGAAATTTATGAACAACTCAGAAGTGCAGGTATTCGCTGTCAGCTTGATGACAGAAACGAGAAAATCGGTTATAAAATCAGAGAGGCTCAGGCTGTGGACCGCGTTCCTTATATGCTTATTCTCGGTGCGAAAGAGGCCGAAAGCGGCACTGTTTCTGTAAGAAACCGCGACACCCTTGAAACCACCGAAATGCAGAGTGCAGATTTCATAAAAAATCTTATTGACGATATAAAAAATCGTAAGTAATATAAATTTTTTATATAGCTTATTGACAACTTTAGTCCAATAAAATATAATTATAAAATAAATTTATTAAAGGTGTGATACTAATGAAAAACGAGTATTTAATTTCCGTACTTGAAAATGTTAAAAAGCGTAACGCAGGAGAGCCCGAATTTATTCAGGCTGTAACTGAAGTTCTCGCAAGTCTTGAGCCTGTTGTTGAACAGCGTCCCGACTTTATCGAGTCAGGTGTTATCGAGCGTATGGTAGAGCCTGAGCGTCAGATTGTTTTCCGCGTTCCGTGGATTGACGATAACGGCAAAACTCAGGTTAACCGTGGCTTCCGTGTGCAGTTTAACTCCGCTATCGGCCCCTACAAGGGTGGACTTCGTTTCCATCCCTCCGTTAACGCTTCCATTATTAAGTTCTTAGGCTTCGAGCAGACCTTTAAGAACAGCCTTACCAGTCTTCCTATGGGCGGCGGCAAGGGCGGTGCCGACTTTGACCCCAGAGGAAAGAGTGACGCCGAAGTTATGCGTTTCTGCCAGAGCTTTATGACCGAGCTGTACAGACACATTGGCCCTGATACCGACGTTCCTGCAGGTGACATCGGTGTTGGCGCAAGAGAGGTTGGCTATCTCTTCGGTCAGTACAAGAGAATTTGCAACGAGTTTACAGGTGTTCTTACAGGTAAAGCTGTTCCCTCCGGCGGTTCTCTTATCCGTCCTGAAGCTACAGGCTTTGGTGCTGTTTACTATACCCATGAGGTTCTTAAGTCCTTCGGTGAGGACATCAAGGGCAAAACCTTTGCTGTATCAGGCTTTGGTAACGTTGCCTGGGGTACTGTTAAGAAGATTACTGAGCTTGGCGGTAAGGTAGTTACTATTTCCGGTCCTGACGGTTACATATATGATGAAGAGGGTATCACCTCTGAAGAAAAGATTAACTTTATGCTTGAAATGCGTGCATCCTGTCGCGATAAGGTTCAGGATTACGCTGACAAGTTCGGTGTTCCCTTCTATGCAGGTAAGCGTCCTTGGGAGGTTAAGGTTGACGTTGTTATGCCTTGTGCTACTCAGAACGAGGTTGGTATTGAGGATGCTAAGAACATCGTTGCTAACGGCGTTAAGTACTATATGGAAGTTGCTAATATGCCTACCACCGAGGAAGCATTCGAGTATCTTAAAGCAAACGGCGTAGTTATTGCTCCTTCTAAGGCTGTTAATGCCGGCGGTGTTGCTGTTTCTGGTCTTGAGATGAGCCAGAACTCAATGAGATATAGCTGGACTGCCGAAGAAGTAGATGCAAAGTTGAAGCAGATTATGAGCAATATCTATAAGAGCTCCTATGATGCTGCAAAGGCTTATGGTCTTGAAGGCGACCTTTGCGCAGGTGCTAACATTGCAGGCTTCTTAAAGGTTGCCGAAGCAATGAAGTGGCAGGGCTGCTGCTAATTTATAAAAATCAAAAATCGGTTCACTAAAGTGAACCGATTTTTTATGTAATAAAACGGGAGGATAATTTATCCTCACCTACAATGTAACCATAAAAAGCTATATTGGTTATTTTTTAGAAATTCTCGAAAGGTAAGGGAATGTCAGCGGCCATATAACGCCACCTGCAATTACTATCATAAAGTATCGCGCGGCACGGGCAACATATTCATTAACAAATATAAGTTCAAAGGGTGTACGAAGTCCCTCTTTTACACATAATACCAAAACAAGACCGCCCAGCACCTTAATAATCTGCACCCACCAAACCGCCTCGGTAGAAAAGTTTGTTACTCTGCTGTCAACGGTATATACAACTATTAGACCCAGTATACATCCAAGAAGAGTACAGGCATTTTTTATTGCTGAGGTGAGATTTTCATTCACCTCGTGTTTTCCAAGAAGAAAGTATATCAGTGCTCCTATTACAATAGCGGTCATAAAAGCAAGGATACCGTACATCACAGCGGGTTTTTCCTTTGCTTTAATGAATAAGGGGTAACCTGCAAAAACAAGAAGCAAGGCAATAACCACAGAAACACCTACATCAAGTGGGGTATGAACCCCAAGATAAAGACGGGAAAAGGGTACCAGCACACACATAATTATGCAGATAATGCGAAGCGCTTTGTTTTTATTGGCCCTCGCTATACCACCAAACATACCAACCGAGGACTGAGTATGACCGCTTGGAAAGGAATAGCCTGTTGCCGCCTCCCTCGCCGATTCCACAATAGTGAAATTTGGGTCTTTTACCCAAGGTCTTGGTATTTTAAAGGTCATTTTAAGGGTTTGATTTATAACCGTTCCTGCAAAGCCTGTAAGAAGCAGATAATATCCCTGCCATTTATCCACGCACCAGAATATCATCATACAAATTGCCATAAATATTGTTTCCTCACCAAAAATAGTGACAAAAGAAACTATAGCATCAAAAAAAGAATTTCTTACTGCCTCTAAAAAATACAAAACTTCCATTATTTCAGTTCCTTTGTTTTATTATAAGCGGCAATCACAGCCTCCATTGTTGCACTTCTGAATTTACCTTTTTCAAGAGCCCTGACGCCTTGAATGGTAGTTCCTCCGGGAGAGCACACCATATCTTTAAGTTCCGCGGGACTTTTACCGGTTTCTATAACAGTTTTTGCCGCACCCATAACTGTTTTTGCCGCATAAAGAAGTGCCTTATCTCTGCTAAGCCCACAGGACACAGCACCATCGGCAAGAGCCTCGATAAACAAATCAACAAAGGCAGGACCACAGCCGGAAAGAGCTGCTGCCGCATCAATTTTGCTTTCCTCTATTTCATCAACAAGACCCGCAAGGGAAAGGGCATCTACAACCTGACTGAGTTCTTCCTTTGTTACATTTTCGTTTGCTGTATAAAGAATAACTCCCTCAGAAACAGCAGCAGAAGTATTAGGCATAATTCTGATAATCTTTGTTTGATTTTCGCAAAGTCTTTGGATAGTCCATATATCCTTTCCCGCCGCCATACTTACTATAACGGTATCGGAGTTTATATAATCCTTTATATTCTCAAAAAGAGCTTCAAAGCCTTGTGGCTTTATTCCGATAAAAAGGTATTTACTGTTTTCTGCGGCATATTCTGCCGAAACTTCAGTAACACCGCTATTTGCTACTCGCTGTATTTTTTCCTTGTTACTGTCACAGACGCAAATTTCTTCACCCTGCACCTTTTTAAGCACGGTATCAAGAATGATTCCGCCCATATTGCCGATTCCTATAAAGCCGAATTTAAAGTTCATTTATCTGACTTCCCCATTTCCGTTTATAATATATTTGTACGTATTCATAGCTTCAAGTCCCATAGGTCCTCTGGCGTGAAGTCGCTGTGTGGAAATACCTATTTCACAGCCAAGTCCAAACTCTCCGCCGTCGGTAAAACGGGTAGAGGCATTTACATACACTGCTGCACTGTCCACGCGAGAGGTAAAGTAATCGGCATTTTCTTTATTTTCGGTAATTATTGCTTCGCTATGCTGAGTTGAGTGAACTGCAATATGCTCGGTTGCTTCCTCAACACTGTCCACTATCTTTACGGCTAAAATATAATCTAAAAATTCGGTGTCAAAAGATTTTTCATCAGCCTTTTCACCCGAAATAATATTAATTGCTCTATTACAAAGAATAAGTTTGCATTTTTCACCTATTTCTTCTTTAAGCTTAGGTAAAAAGTCCTTTGCAACAGCACTGTGCACAAGACACACCTCTGCCGCGTTGCACACTGACGGACGACTCATTTTCGCATTTTCTACGATACTTAGTGCCTTATTTATATCAGCATATTCATCAACATAAATATGACAAATACCCGTTCCTGTTTCAATACAGGGAACAGTTGCGTTTTCTACACAAGCACTTATAAGTCCTGCACCGCCTCGTGGAATAAGAAGATTCACCTTGCCTGTTGCAGTCATCAGCTCTTCTGCCTGACTTCTGTCGGCAGAATCGGGCATATTAACAAGATTTTCACTGAGCCCTGCCTTTTTAAGTCCCTCTTTTAGTGCCTTAATAATAGCCATAGAGGACTCAAACGCCTCCTTACCGCCACGCAGTACACAGACATTTCCGCTTTTAATAAGCAGCGCCGCCGCATCGCTTGTTACATTGGGACGGCTTTCATAAATAACCGCAACAACTCCAATAGGCACCGAAACCTTTTTGAGAACAAGTCCATTATAAAGAGTACGCTCCTCCAATACTCTGCCAACAGGGTCAGGTAAATCTATAACATCCAAAATCCCCTGTGACATTGCCTCTATTCTTTTTTCGTCAAGGCGGAGTCGGTCAGCCATAACACCGTCACCGTAATTTTTTAAATCCTGACTGTTGGCCTTTAAAATTTCAGCCTTTCGTTCTATAAGGCTTTCAGCCATATATTTAAGGGCTGTATTTTTTTGCTCGTCAGTCAGAGAGGCGGCCACAGGCTTTAATTTTACAGCAACCTCTAAAATTTCTTTTACATTCATTTTATTTTCCTCTGAAATATGTACCCACTGACTTGCCGTCGAAAATATCGTAAAGCACAGCCGCATGCGCACCGTTTGCAATAATCATATCAATACCTGCCTGTCCACAAATCTGTGCCGCGTGTATTTTAGTAACCATTCCCCCTGTGCCAAGCTCACTGCCGCTTCCGCCTGCAAGGGCGATTATATTTTCATCAATGGATTTAACCTCTTTAATAAGAGTAGCCTTTTCATCAGTTTTTGGGTCGGCGGTATAAAGCCCGTCAATATCCGAAAGAAGAATAAGCAAATCTGCAGAAGCGCCCACAGCCGTCATAGCAGATAAAGTGTCATTATCTCCAACCTTTATTTCATTTGTTGCAATGGTATCGTTTTCGTTAACTACAGGCAAAACATCAAGCTCTAAAAGACGATCAAGAGTATTACGGAAGTTGTCATATCTGTCAGAATGAGAAAAGTCGTCCCCTGTCATAAGGATTTGTGCAACTGTATGATTATACTCTGAAAAAAGCTTGTCATAAACATACATAAGCTCACACTGTCCAACCGCGGCAGCCGCCTGTTTTGTAGGTATATCCTTTGGCTTTTCCTTAAGACCCAGCTTACCTACACCCATACCTATAGCACCTGAGGAAACGAGTATAATTTCATTTCCTGCATTTTTAAGGTCGGAAATAACCTTGCAGAGATTTTCAATTCCTCTTATATTAAGATTTCCGTTTCCGTATGTAAGGGTAGAGGTTCCTACCTTTATCACTGTTCTCATATTATCACCGTCTTTGTTTAGAAAAGCAGTAGTTCGATACTACTGCTTTTCTTATTATTTCAAAAATCCGTTTACAATTTGCTCTTCTGCTTCCTTTTCAGAAAGTCCAAGTGTCATCAACTTCATAAGCTGTTCACCTGCAATTTTGCCGATAGCCGCTTCGTGAATAAGCTGAGCATCAATATGGTTTGCGGTAACCTCGGGTATAGCGCTGACAGAGGCTTCATCCATAATAATAGCGTCACACTCTGTATGGCTCATACATTTTGCATTGCCGTTTACCTCAGATTTGAAAACCTGATAGGAATTTTCTTTAGCAACAGAACGGGACACAAGGTGGGCAGAGCTATCCTCTCCGTCAAGATTAACAATAAAGTTTGTTTCGGCTTTTTGTCTGCCATGTGTCATTATTTTCTCTTTAACCACAAGGCTTGCCCCCGCCTTAAGTGTGGCAGAGGTATCGCGTATGGTGGAATCAATACCCTTTATCTGCGTTGTTTCCATTTCCATACTTCCGCCCTCGTCAATTTCGATAACGGTGGTGGGATTCATGACATTTTCGCCGTTTCCATCCCCTACTCCATAATGCTTTTCAACATAGCGAAGACGGGCATTTTTTCCAATATGAAATGTATGAATACCGTCGTGGGAGGACTCTTTATCCCCTGTATTATGAATACCGCAGCCTGCAATAACCAAAACATCGCTGTCATCACCGATATAAAAGTCATTATAAACAAGGTCCTTTAGTCCAGACTCGCTTATAACCACAGGGATATGAACGCTCTCGTTCTTTGTGCCGGGTTTTATGATAATATCAATACCGGGTTTATCCTCTTTAGATATAATCTGAATATTCTCTGTAGAGTTTCGCCCCATTGCTGCTCCGTTTGTACGGATATTATAAGCACCGCTTGGTATTTCGTGAAGGTCGGCAACCTCGCTGAGTAAATTTTTCTGTAATGCGTCCATAGGCTACCTCCTTAAAGCTTGTCAGTTAAAGTTTTGCAGACAGAACCGCTTGAGAAAAGAAGCTCAGGCAGAATTTCGTTTTTATTTCCTATTTTGGAAACCTTTCCATCTGCAATAACAATAATTTTATCAGCAATATTTAAAATTCTTTCCTGATGGGAAATAATCATTATAGAACCGCCGATTTTGTCCCTCATATTTTCAAAAACCTTAATAAGATTATTAAAGCTCCAAAGGTCAATACCCGCCTCAGGCTCATCAAAAATAGAAAGGCTTGTCCCTCTTGCCATAACGGTAGCTATTTCAATTCGTTTTAGCTCACCGCCGGAAAGACTTGCATTTATCTCTCTGTTTATATAGTCCTTTGCACAAAGTCCTACTTCAGACAAATATCCACAGGCTTCGCTGACAGAAATATCCTTGCCCTTAGCCATACTTATAAGGTCCTTAACGGTAATACCTTTAAAGCGTACAGGCTGCTGAAAAGCAAAGCTTATGCCCATTTGCGCACGCTGTGTAATGGACAGATTTGTAATATCCTGTCCGTTAAAGAGTATCTGTCCGCGGGTGGCTGTATAAATACCTGCAATTATTTTTGCGAGGGTAGACTTACCACCGCCGTTTGGACCGGTAAGGGCAATAAAACCTTCGTCTATTTTTAAATTGATGTCGTTGAGTATTGTTTTTTTAACACCGTCTTCTTCAACATCAAAGCCGATGTTTATAAGTTCTAACATAAAAATCCCCGTTTAAAATAAATTTATTTGCTTTATGCCTCGCCTTTGAGAACATATTTATTCTCATACTCTGCAAAGCGGGAAACAAATTCTTCATTATCCCCTGTTTTAATATCTCGCAGATATTTATGAGCATCCAGCTTTTTAGACTGAAGCTGAACAGTATAAACTGCTATATTAGAGCAATGGTCGGATACACGCTCGTAATTATTAAGCAAATCAGAAAGGATGAAGCCCAGTTCAACAGTACATTCACCCTTTTGAACACGCATTATATGACGGGACTGTATCTGTGAACGAAGTGCGTCAATAACCTGTTCAAGAGGCTCAACAAAGCTTGCCTCTTCCATATTATCGTGAATAAACGACTTGGTAGTAATTTCAACTATTTCTACAAGTGCTTCGGTAATAACCTTGATTTCCTCCTTAGCCTTAGGAGAAAATTCAATTTTCTTTTCATAAAGCTCCTGAGCCACCGTTGCAATGTTTTCGGCATGGTCGCCGATTCTTTCAAGGTCACCGATAGTATGCAACATTCTGCCGATAATATGACTTTCTTTGCTATTTAAATTCTTTGCCGAAAGACGCACAAGGAATGTTCCCAGCTTATCCTCATATCTGTCGGTGAGTGTTTCAAGCTCTTCTATTTCCTCATACAGCCCGTCGCTATAGTTATCAATAGAGTATATTGCCTTTTCGATTGCCTGACGGGAATACTCTGCCATTTCATTTGCAAGTGTTTTACACTGGTCAATAGCAAGACCGGGAGTAAGAAGAAGTCTTTCATCAAGAAATACTGTTTTCTCTTTATCATCCTTCTTATCAGGAACAATCCACATAACAACCTTAACAAGAAACTTATAGGTGAGTCCCATAATAATACTGATAGAAACATTAAATACAGTGTGTATAATAGAAACCGCAAAGGGTGTAACAACAGTAAGCAGTGCGCCTCTTATAAATGGTGACAGTACCGTCATAAGTATCATTGTTATAACAGAGCCTACAGTATTTACATACAGATGCACTACTACCACACGCTTAGCGTTTTTATTTGTACCTATAGAAGAAAGAAGTGCAGTTACGCAGGTACCGATATTCGCTCCAAGCACAAGAGGTATTGCCATTTCATAGTTGATAAGTCCTGTAAGTGTAAGGGTTTGAACAATACCTACGGTTGCGGCAGAGGACTGAATCACGCCTGTAAACAAGGTTGAAACAATAAGAGCAACAAAAGGATTACGCATAAAGTCTATAAAGCGTTCAAAACCGCTCATATTCTTTATAGCATCAACAGAATTTCCCATAAACTCCATACCGTACATAAGTATTGCAAATCCCAAAAGAATTGTACCGAGGTGCTTATGCTTACTCTTTTTAGCAAGCATAAATACAACAATACCAATAAATGCTGCTATGGGGGAGAGATAATCGGGGCTAAGCAGCATAATAAGGCTGAAGCCATCCCCCTCAACACCCATTAAAGAGAGTATCCATGCAGTAAAGGTGGTACCAACATTAGAGCCGAGTATAGCGGCTATTGTCTGGGTAAAATCCATAATACCCGAGTTTACAAGACCCACAAGCATAACCGTCATTGCAGAAGAGGACTGCATAGCAATGGTTATACCCGCACCAAGTAAAAAGCCCATAAGCGGCTTTGAAGTAACCTGTTTTAAGGTTGTTTCAAGCTTACCGCCTGCCATTTTTTCAAGACTTCCCGACATAGTGTTCATTCCGAAAAGGAAAAAGGCAAGACCCGCAAGCATTAATAACACTGAACTCAAAATCATCTCCGTATATCTCCTTCGTTTAGCATCAATTAAAACTCAATCTTGTTAGCAATATAGTCCTTAACCTCGCCTATAGGCATACGAACAGATTCCATAGTATCTCTGTCACGAACGGTTACACAGCCGTCATTTTCAGAATCAAAGTCATATACAACACAGAAAGGAGTACCGATTTCATCCTGTCTTGCATAACGCTTACCTATTGAGCCTGCATCATCATAATCAGCCATAAAGGTTTTAGCAAGGTCAGCATAAATCTCCTGAGCCTTTTCACTAAGCTTCTTTGAAAGAGGAAGCACGGCACACTTAATAGGAGCAAGTGCAGGATGGAAATGAAGAACGGTTCTTGTTTCACCGTTATCCTTTGTTTCCTCATCATAAGCATTGCAAAGGAATGCAAGGGTTACTCTATCTGCACCGAGGGAAGGCTCAACAACATAAGGAATATATTTTTCATTAGCCTCCTGGTCAAAATACTCAAGATTTTCACCGCTGTGGTTAGCGTGCTGAGTAAGGTCATAATCGGTTCTGTCGGCAATACCCCAAAGCTCACCCCAACCGAATGGGAACATAAACTCAAAGTCGGTAGTAGCCTTAGAATAGAAGGATAATTCCTCAGGGTCGTGGTCGCGAAGACGAAGACTCTCCTCCTCCATACCTAAATCAAGAAGCCATTTCTTACAGAACGCTCTCCAGTATGCAAACCACTCAAGGTCGGTATCGGGCTTACAGAAGAACTCAAGCTCCATCTGTTCAAATTCTCTGGTACGGAATGTAAAGTTACCGGGGGTAATTTCGTTACGGAAAGATTTACCAATCTGACAAACACCAAAAGGCACCTTTTTTCTACTTGTACGGCAGATATTCTTGAAGTTTACAAAAATACCCTGTGCAGTTTCGGGACGAAGATAAAGAGTAGAGGTGGAATCCTCGGTTACGCCCTGAAATGTCTTAAACATAAGATTAAACTTTCTTATATCGGTATAATCCATAGAACCGCAGGAAGGACAAGCAATATGATTTTCTTTGATATAGTTCATCATTTCCTCATCAGACCAGCCGGCAGGGTTAAGGTCAAGATTATTTTCTGCAACATAGTCTTCAATAAGCTTATCTGCTCTATGACGGCTCTTACACTGCTTACAGTCCATTAAGGGATCGGAAAAACCGCCAAGATGACCGGAAGCCACCCATGTTTCAGGGTTCATAAGTATAGCAGAATCAAGACCTACATTAAGGGGAGATTCCTGAACGAATTTCTTCCACCAAGCCTTTTTAACATTGTTTTTAAGCTCTACTCCCAAGGGGCCGTAGTCCCAGGAGTTTGCAAGGCCGCCGTAAATTTCACTGCCGGGATAGACAAAGCCTCTGCCCTTGGCAAGAGAAACGATTTTTTCCATTGTTTTTTCGGTTGCTTTCATTTTTATACCTCTTTCTGAATAACGCCTTGAAAACGGCGCATAATATTTCATTATATACTCTTATATTTTACTATCAAAGCTAAATATTGTCAACTCATTCTTGACTTATAAGCTTAAATAAGTTATACTTTTTAAGTAAAATAAACGAAGGAGTGGTTTTAATGCCAGGAATTTTGAAATTACACGATTTAGACTTCAATGAATTTATCAAAGCACTTGATTCCTGCAAGGGTGATGTGTTCTTAGAAACCGAAGAGGGCGACATTTTAAACCTGAAGTCAAAGCTCTGTCAGATAATGGGTATTGCTAACATTCTAAAAAACGCTACCGTTACAGAGGCGCGTATCCGTTGTGCTTTACCTGAAGATGAAACACTTCTTTTCCGTTTCAATCTTTACGGAGAGATTCCCGAGGAATCAAATAATTAAAACTGGAGTTGTTATACTGTGGCTGATTTTTTAACATATAAGGGCAAACCCCTTGTGAGAAAAGGAAATACCGTTTACTACGGAGATATGAGTGATGCACATATAGTTCGCCTTACTGTCCTTTCAGAACAAAATGATATTGCCGATACAATTAAAATTGAGCTTATGCTCAGTGATATGGGCGTTAAAGAAAAGGACCGTATTAAAAAGACCAGCGAAAAGCACGGCTTTTACGAAGCCCTTGACCTTGCATCAGTTTGGCTTGAAAGAAGCAAATAAAAAATTAAACCCTGAAGCTTTAAGCTTCAGGGTTTTGTCTATCCGCAAAGAATAATTTCTTTATTTTCAAATGTATTTTTATCAATAAATATTTCTTTTGGATAGGCTGTATTTCTTTTCACCGTTATAGTCAGCTTCCGGTTATTACAAGGTATGTCTTTGACTGTAATTTCATTACAGAAAGACGGCAGATATGGCTTGATTTTCAGCCCCTCATCGCTATATTCAAGACCCAAAACGCCATAATAAATAAGGGAAATATATGCCGAAGCACTCCAGGACTGTCGGCGCATAGATTTCCACATATCTATACCCTTACCTACTCTTTCCTGCAGACCGCCGTAAATTTCGCCTGTAACACTGTGATATATTTCATAGAACTGACCATCTCTTGCAGCCTTTTCAGCCATAACCTCAAGGTTATTATCAAATTTTTCCGTAAAACCGCATTTTAACAGTGCTCTGCCCCACATTCCCTGTATAAAGGGCCACACAGTACCACAGTGACGACCTAAATCCCCCATCTTTAAATAACGCTCAAAAGCAGGCCACACGCAAGCTATTGAATGTTCGGACACATAGGTATTTTCTATAGTTTTCCTTGCCTTTTCTTCATCGGCTATACCGAAAAGTATAACAAGACTAAGCCCTACCCCTTCCTGATGGTCACATTCAAAGGCAAGATAATCATATCTTCCATTTTTTTCATTCCAAAAATGCTTATTAACCGCTTCCTTCAGTTTATCGGCTTTTTCTTTAAATATTTTACTTTCCATAGATAGCTTTTCGCCAATATCCGCACATATATTATATGCCATATAGTATACACAATTAGTAGACAAAGCGTACATCGTCTGTCCTGAACCCTTATTTCTTTTAAGCTCAGGATAAAATTTCGGCCACTCAAGAATACCTGAATAACGACACTGCACATCAGCATATTTATCGGGATATGAAGCTATTCCGTCGCCATACACCGCCGGGCCATAAAACAAATTCTTTTCTTCATCAAATTCATCTGCCTCATATTTTGCAAGAGAATTTGTTGTAACCTCATATATAAGCTTCAAAAACTCTGTATCGTTATTTATAGTAGCATACTCATAAGCACCCATTGTCCATATAATTGAGTCCCAATACTGCCCAAAGCCTATACCGATAACGGCTTTTCCGTCACTATCTTTATCGCACACTGAAAGCAATGTATTCTTAGCTATTTGAGGACACAATATACCAATACTGTTCCATACATTTATAGCGGTATCCCTTGTCCAAGGCGTAACGTAATCCATACCTGCCATAAGACAGGGTTTTTCTTCATTTAGAAGTCCTGCCTTATAATTCTTAATATTGCCGACCAAGTCGCCTATTGCTATATTATACGCCTTTTCAATGGTTTTGTTATCGCAAATTATATCAGGTATAGTTATGTTCATAATTACACACCTCTCTTTTACTTCATAAACAAGAATATACTTTATTTACATACATTTCAAGCATAAAACACAACAAAAACTTCACTATTGTATCTTGATTATGAGGTTGCTAATTGGTATAATTTAAAAAGGGAGGGATAAACCCTATGCTAAAACGCTTTATAGAAACCGAAAATATATGTTGGGGAAATAAAAGAGAATCAATTATTTCTCCTGCTCATTGGCACAGCTATTTTGAAATAGAATTTTTAACCGACGGCAGTGCCATTCAATCGGTTAACGGTATAAACTATACTATAGATAAAGGTACAATTACTCTTCTTTCTCCTGATGATTTTCATAGCCTCTCTTCAAAAGATAATACACCTCTCAAACTGTCTGTGTGTTGCATAAAAGAAGATGAACTCACCTCGGATTTAATTAAATTGTTAAAGCTATATCCGCCTCCGTATATTATAAAACTATCTGATGAAGCAATAGAAAGATTCAAAAATATCTATGAACTTTTCTTACAGTCTTATAATAGCGGAGATATACCCTCTGCAAAGCTTTCCGCCTTGCTTATAATTTCTTCTTGTATATATGAACTCAAAAACAATAATACTGTTCAAAACGCCGAGCCTTTAAATTCAAATTCTAAGGTAAAAAATGTTCAACATATTATCGCTTATATAAAAGAAAATTATAACAAAAATCTCACTCGCGATTTTTTGGCAGAGGAGTTTCACTTTTCCCAAAATCACTTAAGCAAAATTTTTAAAGACGTAACAGGAATATCACTTTTCCGGCATATCATTAATGTGAGAATGGAACAAAGCATATTGCTTTTAAAAACTACTAACCTTTCAATAGGTGAAATAATAAATACGGTTGGTTATAATTCACCATCTCTCTTTTACCGTCACTTTTTTCAAAGATTCGGCATTACACCAAACAAAATTAAAAGGTATTCCAAAAAATAAACGGAATACCTTTTGTTTTATTAAATAATTGAATAGAAATACTCTGCTGACTGCTTTGCACTTGCAAGTGAATCACCGTTTACGGCATTATCCTGCTCATAGCAAAGATGCTCAACACCTGTATTTTCTGCAACCTTAATAACCTCTTTGAAATTGATATTACCGCTTCCAAGCTCGGTTATAACGCCGTTGTTCTCACCAAAATTAACTGCGTAATCCTTAAGATGAAGAATCTTAACTCTGCCCTCGAGTTTTTTAAGCCACTCGATAATATTCACACCGCCCTTTTGAAGCCAATGTGTATCAAGCACGAAGGAGGCGTTTTTCGGGTCAAGCTTTCTAACAAGAACATCCATCATAGTTTCATCGCCGTAAGAAGCAAACTCAAATGCG
>CAJGBV010000012.1 GCA_904501755.1 Clostridiaceae bacterium
TCCTTTGCACTGTTATCGGTGGCACTTTAGCTTGGCTCGTTACCGAAACAAAACCTGTTGTTAACACCTTTACCTATGGTGATATTAATATCACACTCGAGGAAACCGACACTAACAAAGACAGTGATAACGACCCCAGCACCAACACCTACCCGATGATCCCCGGTCATACTATTGAAAAAGACCCCATGGTTACTTTCAAGGCGAATAGCGAAAACGCTTGGTTGTTTGTAAAACTTGAAAAGACCGCAAACTTTGATGATTTTATGACCTATGAGATGGCTGATGGATGGACCGCACTTCAAGGTGTGGACGGTGTATATTACAGAGAAGTATCTAAGGCTGATACCGATGCCGAATTCACTGTAATTAAGGACAATACCGTTAGCGTAAAGGGTGAAGTTACAAAGGAAATGCTCAACGCCTTAGATGTAAACGGCGAAAGCAACTATCCAAAACTCACAGTTACCGCTTATGCAGTACAGCGTGACAGCAATATCGCAACCGCTGCAGATGCGTGGGCAAAAACTCAGCCCGTAAATCCTTGATATGAACGGTCAAACCGTTACATAATAAAAAATTTTTAATTGAAAGGAAAGAACACTATGAAACTTAAAGGTATTTTACTCACAGGTTTAAGCTTTGTTCTCGTAGCAGCAGTTGCTATCGGCGGAACCTTAGCTTACCTCACCAGCAAGGATAGTGACGTTAACGTTATGACACTTGGAGATGTATCTATCGAACAGCACGAGTATCAGCGCGTTGTAAATGCAGACGGAACTTATGCTACTGCAACTATTGACAATCAAACAAGCTATGTGCTTGAGAAATTCGCTCAGGCTAAGCCCCTGCTGCCCATTGTTGGCGACCCCTCTTTACCAGGTGACAACCCTGAATATGCCGGCTATGATGATACCGTTGTTCGCATGTCTCAGGTTGACTCCTATGGTTCCGCTTGGGTTTTTGCCGGCAAAAACGCTCAGGATAAGTTAGTTACCATTGAGAACACCGGTAAAACCGATGCATACGTTCGCACTCTGATCGCTTACGAATGTGGTAGCATTAACACCGTTGATGATTTTAATGAGTTAGTTAGCACATCTGAGTTTATGACAAATTCCGGCGAGGTTTGGACAAAAAGCACTATTGGAATTATAGAGATTGATAGCAATAATTATGTAGTCGTAGAATTCATCTACAACGGCGGCAAGCATCTTGGTGGCGTTCACGAAAAAGGAGTTCTCCCTGCAGGTGAAACCTCTTATCCCAGTCTATGCCAGGTTTATATAAAATCTAACGCAACCAATGAGGACTGCGAAGCCCTTGATGGTAACAAGAACGGTACATACGATATCCTCGTTCTTTCCCAGGCAGTTCAGGCAGAAGGCTTTGCTAATGCCGAGACCGCACTTTATACCGCTTTTGGCAAGTCTGCTGACAAGGCTGCTGAATGGTTCGGCGGTGACGAGTTTGAAAATCCCGCAGTAGTTAGAGAAGCCGGTGCTCTTAACGCTGCATTAGAAGATGGCAAAACCATATATTTTGCAGATGATATTTCCGCTCCTGTAGAAAAAAGCGCGATTTATGGCACTCCTACCGCTGTTGTACAGAAGAATAGTGGCGTTATTGACGGTAACGGCAACGAGTTAATCGTTGAGTCCAACGCATACAACGCTTATGCTATGGAAACTTGGGGCGGAACAATTAAGAACCTTTCTATAAAAACCGCTTTGGGTCGCGGAATTGTTATTTCTTCTCCAAAATCCGATATTTATATTTCTAACGTTATAGTTGACGGACCTGGCTATGCAATCAACACAACCGAGCATAACGGCAAAAATCTTGTTGTAAGCAATTCTACTTTTAACGGTTGGTCTAGCCTTGCAGGTCTTGATTCTGCAACATTTAACAACTGTTCCTTCGGCGAAAATACTGCAAAATATTGGCAGAATATGGGCTACGATAAGGATTATGACCGCTTAATAAGACCTTATATTAGCACTGAATTCAATTCTTGCGAATTTGAGCAGGATTTTTATATTGATTTAAGCGCACTTGGCGCAGATTGCAAGGTGACTCTTGATAATTGCACCACCAATGGTACAAAAATTACCGCAAGCAACTACGCATCTTGCATCTTCATTGAATTACCAAGTGGCAGATCTCTTACAGACTGCGTTATCTTTAAGTAAAATTATAAATTAAAAATAAATTTAAAAGGAGAGTGTGCAATATGTCTAAACTAAAAAAGATACTTTTAATGTGTACCGCTTATGTATTGGTAGCTGTGATTGCTATCGGCGGAACCTTTGCTTACCTTACAAGCAAAGATAGCGATGTTAACGTTATGACAATGGGTAACGTTAACATCGAACAGCACGAATATGAGCGTGTTGTAAATGCAGACGGAACTTATGCTACTGCAAACATTGATAACAGAACAAGCTATGTGCTTAAGGATTTCTCCCAGGATAAACCCTTACTTCCTATTGTTGGCAACCCCTCTTTACCCGGTGATAATCCTGAATATGCCGGCTATGATTCCACCACCGTTCGTATGTCTCAGGTTGATTCCTACGGCGGCGTAGAGGTTTTCGCAGGTAAAAACGCACAGGATAAGATTGTTACCGTTGAAAATAAAGGCACAACCGATGCTTTCGTTCGTACTTTCGTTGCAATCGAGTGCGGAGATACCAATGGTGCTTTAGTTAAAACTGGGGCTCGTGCTGCTGAGACCCACGATGGTTCTCAACCCTGGCTTAAAACCGATCTCGGCGTATTCGAATTTGATAACAATCGCTACGTAGTTGTTGAATTTTTATATCTCGGAGCAAAACTTGGTGATGGAAGCTGGAGACACGCAAACGGCGTTCTTCCTGCAGGTGAAACTACCTATCCCAGTCTTTGTCAGGTTTACATTGACTCCACAGCTACCAACGAGGACTGCGATGCTATCGATGGTAACGACAATGGTCAATTAGATATTATCGTTCTTTCTCAGGCTATTCAGGCTGCAGGCTTTGAAGACGATGAAACCACTACAGTTAAGTACCCTGCAGAGATAGCCCTCGACACCGGCTTCGGTATACCTGAAGAAACCAACGCAGAAACCGGTGCTCCCCTTTGCGCTGAGTGGCTTGGTGAAGAATATGAAGCATTCAGTGTTGATACCTGGGACGGTACAACAGATACCTCTTGGTATAACGACACCGATGCAACCTTTGCTTTAACCTCTGCTGAGCAGCTCGCCGGTTTTGGAAAATTGGTTGACGATGGTAATACATTTGAGGGTAAGACAATCAAACTCGATAGAAATGTTGACCTTTATGTACTCGGCAATGACGGCGAACCTGTATCCTTCAACCCCATTGGCTACGGCTATAATACCGTATTCAAGGGTACTTTTGACGGTAATTATCACACCATCTCTAACCTTTACCAAAATGGTTGGGCACTTGGTTATGACTATAGCACCGAAGGCGGCGGACTTTTTGCTTCCGTAGTTGATGCTACCATTAAAAACCTCACAATTGATGGCGCAGAAATTGTTATGGAATGCATTGATATGGGAACAGTTGTTGGCTATTCCTATGGTAAATGCACCTATGAAAATATTTCTATCACAAACTCATCCATCTCCAACTACAACAGATATACTGGCGGTGTTGTTGGTGAGGTCAACGGAATCCAGACCTTTAAAAACGTTGATATTGATTCCTCTTGCTCGGTTAATACACTTTGGGGAAGCTTTGACACCGCGGTTGGTGGCATTGTCGGCGGTAAATGGGGCGACGCAACCCTCACCTTTGAAGATTGCGATGTAGCATGTCAGATCGACTCATACAACGATATTACCGCCACTCCCGCAAGACAGTGGTATGCGTACCGCAGAGCAGGCATGCTGATTGGTAACTCCGAGGAGACCATTTCTGACAACGGCATATCCATTGCAAGTGCTTCTTACCTTACCGCTAAAAATTGCACCGTAACCTACAGTGATTGGGCAAATTACACCTACTGTGAGTTCAACAATATGAGCACCTCTTGGCCTCATTGTAGAGTACAGGCCGGTAGTTCCAGCGCTTATACAAACGCAAGATACGGCGTTGCAAACGATCTAAATGGTAACAAGGTTGTCAATGACAACCACGTTCATGCTACAGGCGAGGATCACAATCTTCCGATTACATTCGACCAGCTCTTTGGCGGCGATGTCGGTGTATATGGTGGAAAAACCCACGATGGCGTAAAAGTTGTTTACAACAACAAATAATTCTGACTTTTTTCATAAAATGCTGTCCTATCCCCTCGGGGATAGGCAGCAATCAAAGGACATAAGGGAATTTCTTGTGTCTTTTGATTGCTGACAAAAGACCGTAAAAAAATTTTCTTAATAAAGAATCAGGAGATAAAAATGTATGAGGAACATAACCTTAATATAGCAGTTTATGTACTTATTGGCATTGTTGCTGCTATTTTTTTAATTTTAGTTTTGTATGTATTTAGTTCTTTTATAAACGATTTTTCCCGAGAGCTCAAATACATAAACTGCGAAATCGAACGCAGTTCAGGAAACGAACGTAAATATTGGATACGCAAAAGACGAAAGCTTTGGCTATCCTTAATTCCGTTTATGAAGTATTAATTCACTTACTACAGAGTTTCTCTGTTAATGTAAGCGTGGTAATAAAATGTGTCTTGTCTTCATTTTTTTACCCTGGCTGCCCATTACTCTCCAATGGGCAGCAGCCAAAAGGCACAACTTAAAGTAATCGTTGTACCTTTTGATAGCTGATGTTTTCCCTTTTTGCAAGGAGGCAAATAAATTGTTACGAAACAAAATTTTTCGACGATTAGCTTTACTCGTTTCTCTAATAATTCTTTTTACATCTACAGTAAATACCACGTTTGGTTTTATCGTGACAAAGACAGATAGTTTAGTAAACACTTTCGTTCCCTTTGATAGCGTTATAAGAAACCTCTTGATAAGCAAGAATGTGGAACATCCCTTTGGTGACGAGTACGTTATACCCGATAATATCACCTTTGATTTTAAGGTTAATTTCGGTTCCCTTTACGCGAACACAACCATAAGAACTTCAAACGGAGATATTATTACTGATGAAAATGGTTGTATTTTAATTACTGTAAAACCCGGAAAATCTTTTATAGTTGAAAGTGTTAAGGCAGGGACAAAGGTAACCGTTACAGAAATGCAGAAAAAAGGCAGCGGGTTTACAGTCAAAAACGGCTCTGCTACCATGGAGGGCGTTGTAGCAGAAGACGGAAGTTTAAAGTTTGATTATGTAAACATTTATAATCCGGCAAGCATCAAACCCACCAATGTAACTGTAGAAGGCACAAAAACTCTCGAAGGGCGCGAGTGGCAAAGCGGTGACACTTTCTCGTTTAAATTGGAACAACAGCTCAGTGATGAAACCTGGATAGATATTGGCACAAAATCTGTTACCTATGATACAGAAAACACCGCCTTTAACCGCTTTGATTTCAGCGACTTATTACAGGCGCTCACATTCGACAAGGTCGGCACATATAAATTCCGAATAACTGAGGTAATCGGTAATCTTGATAATGTAGATTACGACAAGACTGTAAACACTTTTGCAATTAAAGTTACGGATGTAGATATGGACGGAAAATTAGAAATATCCTCTGTGGACGCCGCACAAAACACAACAGTAACCGAAGTTAACGGAGAATATACGGTTGATGTCACTTTCAACAACACTTTTATCCCTGTTATTTCTACACCTGATGATATTGTGGTTAATATCGGCGTAAATAAAAAAATTAAAAATACAGGTGATGCATCCATCGGTCCTGATGGATTTGAGTTTGTTTTGAAAAACACTGTTAGCGGTGAAAGCTTTGCACTCAAATCGGATAAAAACGGCGAGGCAGTCTTTGCGCTACCATTCACCGCAATGGATGTTGGAAAAACATATACATATAAATTATCCGAAACTAATGATGGTATGCAAGGTGTTACCTATGATACCAAAGTGTATGATATTTCTATCAACATAACTTTAGATGGTGAAGATAAGCTTATTTCAACAATTACGGTGGATGGTGAAATTACCAAAGATGTAATTGCCGGGTTTGAAAACACCTATAATTCGGCTGACTCTTCTCTACCCTCTACCCGTGATAACAGTAATATCGCCCTATGGTTCATTATGATGATTATCAGCGGTACGGCATGTATAGTACTCGTTATTCTCGACAAGAGATATACACGCACATAAATCCACCCCTTTAATAAGCGAGGAATAATAATGATTAATAAATTACTGAATTTCTTTAAAAAATCTATTGTTTGTCAACATTCTGATAAGAAAAGTAACAATATAGCAAAAATTTCAGCAACAGAAGAATTTGAGCGTTGTGTGATATGCGGAGGTTTGACCTTTATTCCTATTTCTATGCCGATTAAATTACGGGAAAATTATGTGGTAGGCTGCGGTCAAATATGTGCCGAATGTGCTAAAAAAGAACGATAATAAAAAATAAATCACCGAGTTTGTTTAATACAGACTCGGTGATTTTTTATCCTATGCTAAAGGGGAAATTTTTACGATATTTAAGAGGCGGAACACCAACATTGCTTTTAAAAACCTTTGTAAAATAATTATAATCGTTTATACCAACCTCACTGCTCACTTCGTGCACGGGAATATCGGTAGAATTAAGCAATTTTTTTGCTTCTTCGATTCTTACAAGGGTTACATACTCCCCCACTGTCATTTTAAACCATTGATGAGATATTTCGTATAGCTTATTTTTCGAAATAGAGAATCTTTCACATATACCCTTAATACTTATATCCTCTTTCAAATTTTCTCTTATGTAGTTATCAATTTCAGATGCTATAGCACTATATCCTATTTCAATATATTCCGAAAGCCACAGATGTGCCGTTACTGTTTTCATTACACTTGCGGCAGAGCTTATCTTTTCTTTATCATAACTGTCAAGCTCACTATAAGAAGCAAGTAGCTCTTTATAATTAAGTTCCAATTCATCGCTAAGTTTTTTTAACTTTATATCTGTTATCTTTTCAGCATTATCTACTACCTGACCGAAAATAATATACCCCATAACAGAGTCCTTATATTTTATGGGAACAGCGGTATCTACAAGTCCTGCGTGGCAGTAGTGGGTTGCAGGTTTTCCCGTTGCCGCACATTCCATACATATTGCACGGTCACTCTCCATACATCTTTGTCTTCCCTCAGCAGAGGTTTTCACAAGCGAACAGAAGCGACACATATCACGAGGCTGAAAACTAAGTAAATTCACCTGAGAATCCCACACAGATGTAGCCAGTCCGGTAAGAGAATAAAAATCATAAAGAAGCTTATCAAGCTTTTCCTTGTTAAAATTATACAGCATTTATATCACCGATATAATTATACATTACACTAAAACAATTTGCAATAATTTCTTCCTGACTCAAGGGAAGATTTTTCTATTTTTCAGTAATATTATTACTATATCATATAGCCTTAAAAAGTTAATATATACTTATAAAATTATGCTTGGAGGCGTATATTATGGATTTTATGTTAGGATGTAATTATTGGGACAGTAAGCACGGCACAGATATGTGGAAATATTTTGATGCTAAGCTTGTTGAAAGCGATGTAAAAGCGCTTAGTGAAAACGGCATTAAGTTTATGCGTGTTTTTCCTAACTGGAGAGATTTTCAGCCTGTTTACAAGCTTCGTGAGTGGGCAGGAAATTTCAAGTGCTATGTAGACGACAAAGAACAGCTTATTGACGACTACAACGGCATTAAGGAAGAACAGATGGAAAATTTCAGAACCTTCGCTAACATTTGCGACAAATACGGCATTAAGCTTTGTGTTGCAGTTGTTACAGGTTGGATGAGCGGCAGACAGTTTGTTCCACCCGCACTTGAGGACAAAAACCCAATTACCAATCCTGAGGCAATGATGTGGATGCGCCGTTTTATTAACGGATTTGTAAATGGAATTAAGGATTGCAAAAACATTGTTATGTGGGATTTAGGTAATGAGTGCAACTGCCTCGGTATCGTTAATTCCCGTTATGAAGCTTATGTATGGACTGCTTTTGTCAGCGATGCTATCAGAAGTGCAGACCCCACTCGTCCTATTTCCAGTGGTATGCACGGTCTTTCGGCAGATCCTATTAACTGGAATCTTTTAGACCAGGGTGAGCTTACCGATTATATCTGCACACATCCTTATGTTTCACCTTCTGTAAACAATGATATTGACGTTATCAATAATATGCGTGCTACCATTTATCCTACAGCACAGTCCATTCTTTATTCAGACGTTTCAAAAAGACCATGTATTGTACAGGAACAAGGCACTTTCTCCGACGTTTTAGGTAACGAAGAATTCGCAGCAGACTTTGTAAGAATCAACATATTCTCTGCTTTAGCTCATGATATGCCCGGTTATTTCTGGTGGTGCGGTATGAATCACGTTGACCTTCCCAATCCTCCTTATACCTGGTGTATGATGGAAAGAGATTTAGGTATGCTCAACTGCGACAACACTCCAAAGCCTGTTGGTAGAGAAATAAAGAAGGCACAGGACTTTATTGCTACACTTCCCTTTAACAACCTTGAAAAGAGAGAAACCGATGGTGTTATTATGCTTACTGACTCTATCGATAAGGTTAAAATCGGTCTTTCTGCTTATACCCTTTGCAAGCAGGCAGGACTTGATATGTCCTTTGCCGTAAGCAATGAACCACTTCCCGACAGCCGTCTGTATATAGTTCCCTGCATTATGGGTTGGTCTGTTATGAATCAGAGAACCTGGTGGGGTATGCGCGATAAGGTAGAAAAGGAAGGCGCAAGTATGCTTATTTCCTTTAACGGCGGACATCTTTCCGAATTCGAGGAAACTACGGGACTGCGTTCCAACGGTATTATAAAGAGCAAGAAGTACCACACAGCTAAGTTCAGTTTTGGTGACGTAACCTACCACGAAACCAAAGAGGTACGTCTTGAGTCTATCGGTGCTGAGGTTCTTGCAAGAAACGAGGAAGGTAATATTGTACTTTCACGTTATAAGTTTGGTAAAGGCTATGTATATTTCCTGAATATGCCTTTGGAAGCAAGTCTTCTTGACGTGGCTGATGCTTATAACGGTACTCTTTTCCACAAAATTTACGCTTTAGCAGGCAAAGAGGTGCTTGAAGATAAGATTTTCTCCTCCTCTAACCCACAGATTTGCACAACTCTTCACAAGGACGGCGACAGATATGTTGCTTTTGCTCTTAACTACTGCGATACAGAGCAGAAATGCGACTTTAACCTTAAAGATGGTTACAAGCTTTCCTGTATCAGAGGCACTACCGATAGCATTGGTAAATGCGATTGTGCAATTTACTACATAGATAAAGAGTAAGGCGATTTTATGAATAATAAAGGTATTACTATAGCAGGAAGCTTTATTGCCGACGTAGTAAAAACCACTGATTGCTATCCAAAACGCGGTATGATGGCGTATATTACAGATGTAAAAAAAGCGGTGGGAGGCTGTGTACCAAACACCGCAATTTCCCTTAAAAAAATTGACAGCAGCATACCCGTTTCGGCAATAGGAAAAATAGGCACCGATGAACATGGTAGGTTTATAAAAACCGAACTTGAGCGTCATGGTGTTGACTGCAATAATGTTAAAATCTCAGAGAGTCTGACTACAAGCTTTTGTGATGTTATGAGTCAGCCCTCAGGCGAGAGAACCTTTTTCCATGCAAAAGGAGCTAATGCGGAGTTTTCCCCCGCCGACCTTAACATTTCCAACCTAAACTGTGATATTTTTCACATTGGCTACATTTTTCTTTTAGACCAATTTGAAAAAAGCGATGCTCAGCATGGTAGTGTTCTCGCAAGAACATTAAAAGAAATACAGGAAAAAGGTATTAAAACTTCTATTGACGTTGTAAGCGACAGTAGTGGCAAGTATAAGGAAATAATAATTCCTGTTTTAAGGTTTTGCAGCTATGCAATTATGAATGAAGTGGAATGCTGTATGCTGACAGATTTAGCACCTTATGATGAAAACGGCAGATTAAACACAGACAACATAAAAAAGACAATGGTGTTTATGGCTGAAAAAGGTGTTAAAGAAAAGATAATCATACACTGCAAAAATGCAGGTTTTTGCCTTGATGTAAAATCAGGAGAATTCACCATTGTTCCCTCTTTGGAAATTCCGCCTGAGGAAATCAAGGGAAGCGTCGGTGCAGGAGATGCTTTTTGCGCAGGCAGTCTTTACGGTCTATATAATAATTACAGCGATGAAGAAACCCTCAAACTTGCTTCTGCAATAGCGGCGAGCAATTTATTTGCCGAAAATTCCACCGATTCCATCTTAAGCAAGGAAGATGTATGGGCATTTGAAGAAAAATACGGAAGGAAGATATTATGACAAAAAAAGAATATGATGAGCAGGTTAAATTATCTCTCGAATATTACGAAAAAGCAGGAATTGTTTTAACCGAAAAAGAAAAACAGTCTATTGAGGTTATTGACTTTAACAAGGGTAAAGTAAAAGAGTTTGGATTACAGCTTCTTGTTTATGTTAATACAGAGCGAGTATGTGCAAAGGAAATGGTGCTTACCCCCGGTCAGACCTGTGCTGAGCATTGGCATGTACCTACAAACGGTCAGGAGGGCAAAGAGGAAACCTTCCGTTGCCGCTACGGTGAAGTTTATCTTTATGTAGAGGGCGAAAAAAATACCGATAAAATCAAGGCAAAGCTTCCCGAAAGCGATGTATCTGTTTTCCATGAGGTAATACTCAAACCCGGTGAACAGTATACCATAATGCCCGAGGTTAAGCATTGGTTCCAGGGCGGTCCAAACGGTGCTGTAATTTCAGAATTTTCTACACGCAGTACCGACGAAACAGATGTATTTACCGATAAATCTCTTATAAGAGAAGGAAGAATTGAGGAATAATTATGTTAGCAAATCTTAATGACGTACTAAAAAAAGCACAAAAAGAGCATTACGGAGTTGGTCTTTTCAACACTACCGATACCGATATGCTTCAGGCTGCAATAGAAGCTGCTGAAGAGCTTAACTCCCCTATTATTATAGGTACAGCAGAGGTTCTTCTCCCCTCCGGTGAGCTTGATTTAATTGCTCCCTCCATAGTAGCCGCCGCTCAGAGAGCAAAGGTTCCTGTAGTAGTCCACTATGACCACGGACTTACCTTTGACAGATGTATACAGGCTTTAAAATTAGGTTTCACAAGCATTATGTTTGACGGAAGTGCGGGAGATGCAGAAGAGAACATAAAGGATACCGCTGAAATCGTAAAAATCGCTCACAGCTTCGGTGCAACCGTTGAGGGTGAAATCGGTCACGTAGGTCAGGCTAACACAGGCGACAACACAGTTACCGACAGCTATACTACCAAAGAAGAGGCTGAAGAATTCATTAAAGCCACAGGGGTTGATGCTCTTGCAATTGCTATTGGTACAGCTCACGGAGCTTATAAAGAAAAACCCTGTCTTGATATAAACCGTCTTAAAGAAATAAGAAATACCGTTGATACTCCTCTGGTACTTCACGGCGGTTCAGGACTCAGTGATGATGACTTCAGAAATACCATAAGAGAAGGTATTGCTAAAGTAAACATTTACACCGACCTTTGCACAGCAGGTATTTCTGCTATGATAGAAGGCACAAAGAAAGACATTTCCTATCTTGCTATAAGAGATATGAAGGTTGCCGCTATAAAAGAAGTTGTTAAAGAAAAGATAATGCTTTTCGGCAGCAACGGCAAGGCATAAAAAACAAAAAGCTGTTTTGCAATTTTGCAAAACAGCTTTTTTATATAACTCTGATATTCATATTACTAAGTATTTCTTCTGCTTTTTTTAATTGCTCAGCATCAGGTAAAACTTTAGGTAATGTGTTTTCCATATTCAGTGCAGAATATTTTGAGCCTGCATAATTATGATACGGAAGTATTCTCACTCCCACAAGATTCTTAAGTTCTTTTAAAAACTCCCCTATTCTTTGGATTTCACCGTCATTGTACAGTGGAACAAAAGGGATTCTCACTTCGGTTTTCTTACCGCAGGAATCAATATACTTCAAATTTTCAAGGATAAGAGCGTTTTTTTGACCTGTGCATCTTATATGTATTTCTTCATCAATAGCCTTTATATCATAAAGAAAAACATCCGTATATGGAAGTACCTTGTCAATCGCTTCCTTTGAAACAAAACCGCAGGTGTCTACTGCTGTATTTATTCCTTTTTCTTTTAATCTTTTTAGTAGTTCAGCGCAAAAATCAGCCTGACAAAGACATTCCCCGCCCGAAAGAGTAACTCCCCCGCCACTCGTTTCGTAAAAATCTCTGTCCTCAAGCAAAAGCGGCAAAAGATGCTCTACCGTCATTTCTTTGCCATACAACACCCTTGCTTCTCCAAGACAGTTATCCTGCGTAAAATCGGCCTGTCTGCACTCACCACAACCAATACACTTATTTTCATAAAATGCAACTTGAGGTTCAAAGGAAATACTCTCGGGATTATGACACCAAATACACTTAAGCGGACAACCCTTGAAAAACACTGTGGTCCTAATACCGTCACCATCGTGAACAGCAAATCTTTTTATATCTGAAATTATTGCTTTCATTCCTTTGCCTCGCTTATATTGCCAAGAATTATACCAAAAGAAATGAGCAGAAACGCAGCAAGATACTGCAATTTAAAAATATTTTCACCAAGCAAAATCGCACCGAAAACACAGGCGAATAACGGCTCTGCAAACTTAATAATAAACATTTTGGAAAGACTGTTGGTTTTAAGTATATAATACCATAAAGTATAAGATGAAATAGACGCTAAACATATATAAGAAAAAACAAGAATTGATTTTGTGCTGAACGTTATCATATCTGCGCCCATAATAACAGCGGCAATTAAAAGTATAAATCCACCTGTAAGCTGACTGATACCTGTTATCCAAAAAGGAGAATTCCCCTCTACTGATTTTTTGCTTATAACACTTGAAACTACGGTACAAATAGAAGCACAGATTATAAGAATATCACCAAGAGAGAAAGAAATGCCACTATGATTGTAGTTAATGGCAATTATTCCGCAAAATCCCACAATTGCGCCCACAATCTTCAAAACGCTAAACTTTTCGTTCTTAAAGAACAAAAAGGCAAAACACACGTAAATCAATACACCAAGTTGTTTTATAAGTGCAGTTTTTGAACTGTCAGTAGTGCTAAGTCCTATATATGTAAAGGTATAGTGAAGAACTATGGAAAACAAACCCATTACAAAAATATAAAAAACGTTTTTCCCTTTTGGTGTGGAAATTTTTTCTTTTTTAAAGAAACTGAATGCGCTTACTACAAGGCCACAAAATAAAAATCTTACACCTGCAAACATAATAATATCAGGAATAGAGCCCGAATTAATATTAAAAGCACTATAACCAATTTTAATCATTGGGAAAAGTGAGCCCCATAACGCCATTACTAATAACGACAGCAAAATTGTTTTTAAATTATTTTTCATCATTATACACGCCTCTATTGTTTTATCAGATGTAATTTGAACTTCTACATAAAATACCAAAAAACACTTTTAACATAATATCATACAAATTAATTCCTGTAAATAGTTCTTCGCAAAAATTCAAATTGTGGGTTTCATCCAAACAAAAAAGGTTTTCTACCCTTAGATATATTTTCACACATAAACGTATAACCCGCATTTGCATCGTTTTTTATATCAATTGAGTAACTTGCAGTTACAACTATAAATTTATCCATATCATTTCCCGCAAAGCAACAACTTGCGGGAATTTTTGCGGGTACATCAATATAGTTTTTTATCTGCATATCGGCAGTATCAACCATCGCTATATGTCCACTCCCCCAACAAGCAACGTAAAGAAAATCGTTTTGGTCAATAGTAAATCCGTCAACACCACCAACTTCAACTTTTCTGCCTGTAAAAGTAAGGATTCCATTTTCTTTATCAAAATCATACTCTTTTATAATGCCGGTATCACTGTCTGTATGGTAAAATCGTTTTTCATCCATAGACCAATCAAAACCATTCGACAGAATAAGACCGTCAAGCAATACTTCAACCTCGCCATTTTTGCCTATAGAATACAATTTGCCGTCTATTTTGTCACCCGTACCAAAACGCTTACTGCTTTGTGTACCAACATAAAATTTGCCGTCAGGCCCAACCTTTGCATCGTTACAGTATTTAATATCATATTTTTCTCTGTCATACAAAGGTAAGTGGGTATTATCATCGTTTAAAATAAACGCACCATCCATACAAGAAATAAGCATTTCGCCTGTCTTAGAAAAGGCAATTGCAGACACCCCGAATGGAAGTTTGCGAGTTTTAACCTCATTAGTGCAAATATTTATTTCGAGAATTTCTTTAGCAAATCCATTTACTTGATAAAGTTTTTTATTAAACTCATTCCAAACAGGACCTTCGCCTATAACACATCTTTTATCGGATAATATTTTCATTACTATAACAGCACCTCTGCCTGACGGATAAAACCATCCTGCTCAACCTTGCTAATATTGTTCCATAAAACGTTCCATCCGCAAACACGAATTTGTAAATCCCTATACTTATCAGGCTCTTTTTGAGCGGCACGTAACGTATCGGCATCAAAAACATTTATGTGCATTGCATGACCTTTGCGCTTTAAAAACGTCATAAGCAGACCATACATTGCCTCAAGCCCATCATCACCTTTAACGGCAGACGGTAAAAGTCCTAAATCAAGACAGGCATCACTTGTGAACTTGGTAGCATCTATTTTGGTTGTTGAAAGAATTGCTGCAGTTGCACCTTCTTTATTCATTCCCATAGAAGCCGATAAGTTTTTGGAAAGCTCATCACCTCTTAAACGTCCGTTAGGCGATGCGGCAGTATGAGGCGCTTGCTCATAGGATTGACGAGCAACGTGGAAACCTAAATTCCATTTTCCGCCACGCACAGCCGAAGTAGGTCTTGCGCAAACATTTGATGTAAGGAAGTCTGCAATTTCGACAGCAATAGAATCGGGAAGCTCTCTGTTATTTCCGTACTTATCTACATCATTCATAAATTTAATTCTTAATTTTTCATTGCCTTCAAAATTATTGTCCAGTATATCTCTAAGTTCGCTTAATGAAAGCATTTTTTTATCAAAAACATACTTTTTAATCACAGTAAGGGAATCAGCAATATCTGCCATAAATCCAAACATCATACAGTTTCCGTTGGTTGATGCTCCCCCATTCATCGCATCTCTGCCCTTTTCAATACAAGATGGTATTGTTGCGGAAAGCATGGACTGAGGATTTATTTCCGAAAGATAAATTTCGAAAGAATTAGTAACGTTAATAACCTGATTAATTACAGCAAGAAGCTGTTTTTTGTATTCATCAAAAAATTCTTCAAAAGTGTTGTATTTTTGAACTTCTGGACTTTTTACACCTGAAAAATCCCCTTTAACACCATCGCAGCCTTCGTGCAATACATATTCAAGGGGCTTAAGAAGATTCACATAATTCATCGCTGCTGAATTATATGCACCTTGAACAGAATACTCGTAACAGCCCGTTATGTCACAGGTTCTTGCCTGTTCGACAGTAAAGCCACAGCGTTCAAGAGCCTCTCTTATGGTCGCATCACCAATAAATACTATACTGTTATTTCCGCGACGAATCATATCAAGAGCCTTTAAGATAAACTCTTTAGGGGTGCTCTCGGCAATTTTTATCTGAACTTTAGGATTATAAATTCCCATTTTGTCATATACGTCAAGGAACAAATAGGACAGTTCGTTTATTACAGTTGACTCATCCTCTTTACATCCACCAAGATATACAGGCTGACCCCAATAGTTGCCTATTGCTGTAAACTGCAAGAAAAAGTATGCTAAATCTTTTCTTATTTGCTCTTCACTTATTCCGTTAGCCAAGTCATTTTTATAGAAGATATAAAAATTTCGATCAAAGTTTGACAGAGAACGCACCTGAAGACCCTCAATATGTTCACAAAGCATAAAATAAATATAATCTAACAACAAAGCCTCGTAAAAGCTTTTAGGAGAAGATACTGTTAAATTTAAAAGAGCATCAGCCAAACGGAAATTTTCTTGTTTTTCAGCCTGTACCTTAAGACGTTTAAGAAACATTATTATCGCTTCATAAGTAATCTTAATGCCATCAAAAAAATCACTCTGTTCGGCCGAAATATCTTCTATATTTTTGCGACTCTTTTCGCTTTCTTCAAGAAGTCCCAAAAAACCTAAGTCAAACACCCTGTCCCACACAGGAACAGAATGATCATAATCAGGCCAAACAGTAGCTATTCCGTTATTACATAAAAAGTTCCTCTGTTTTTCGACATCAGGAATTTTGCCGTTAAACGCTTCATTACGCCATTTAGATACAATAGTCTTATTCAAAGGCCTGTCAATCATATTAATTGCAGGAAAAATATCCCGCTTATCACAGTTAATGCGAGTGTTTTTAAGTATATACTCGAAAGCTTTAGCTTTACGAACCGGATGGGAAATCTCCTCAAGAAGTTTATCATTAGACTTTATACCATTGATGATTTCTTCACCTGCTAAACCTGTATTTTCATCAAAAATCGCATCATATCTTATAAACCGATCAAATGAATTAAAAGGCTCACTTTGACTGTGATACTTATTCATAATATAATCGTAATCAGCGTCTTTAATATATTTCATAAAATCACCCAATCATTTCGTCTTTATAAAATAATTTTATGACAAATCGTCGGATTTGTAAATTCACAAAACGAAACAACTTGACGAAATCGATACAATATGTTAATTTTATATATGAGGTGATATTGTGCTTAAAATTTGGAATGATGCAGTTGTAACAGATATTAATATAGCCCTTTATGTAGCGAAGAATACGGGAAAAACAGTTCATACCAACCGACAGTTTTACGGCTTCGTAATAAACGACAGCCAAGCAGAGAAAATTATACATTTTTCCGACGGTATCTCTTTACGCACAGGGCCAAATGAATTTCACTTTTTACCCAAAGGTTCAAGTTACCGTGTGGAAACACTTAATAGTGGAGGTTGTTGGGCAATAAATTTCGACCTGCTCAATGATATTGACCAAAAGCCATTTAAAATTTCCTTTAAAAATCATGAAACAGTTGTAAATATTTTTAAGGATGCAGCTTTAGCATGGAAAGAGAAAAAGGATTTTCACAACGCTTTAATTAAAAAATGTATATACGAAATAATTGTAAAAGTGAGAAAGAGTCAACAGCAGAACTACTTGCCCAGCGAAAAAGAGTTGCTTATCAAACCTGCCGTTGATACTATAACCCGCGAATTCACAAGAAATAATTTATCGGTAAAAGAACTTTCTGAGCTTTGCGGAATAAGTGAAGCCTATCTCCGACGTATATTTATTGATAAATTTTCTTTAAGTCCCAAGGAATACATAATAAAGCTCAGAATGGACTATGCAAAAAATCTTCTGGAAAGCGGTCAATTCAGTATAAATCAAATTGCTCAGATATGCGGATACTTTGAGCCTTGTCACTTTTCCCGTGAGTTCAGCAGGTTCTACGGCGTTTCACCTAAAAACTTCAAAAAGCTTTAAGTTTATATAATTTCTTCCGATGTTAAACTAAAAGAATACAGAAATAATAAATAAATGGAATGTTACAACAAATGCTCAAACAAATTATCTAAAAATTTCAGTAAATTCTACAGTCTTTTTCATATTGACAAATGTTTATGTCTATAATAATATTAATATAGTCTTATTCCAAAGGTATAATGCCTTTGGAATTTTTTAAGGATTTGAACATTTTTGGATTGAGTTTTTGGAGGTTATAAAAATGTTAGCACTCTTAGCCTTTTTGCCTATATTGGCAACACTTATTCTTATGATGGTATTTAACTGGCCTGCCCGCCGTTGTCTGCTTATTTCTTGGATAGCTGCAGGAATTTTTGATTTTTTCTTTTGGGACATTGATGTAATGTCACTTCTCGGAAGTTCTCTTTACGGTATGCTCAGCTCTTTTGATGTGCTTATAATTATTGCCGGTGCAATACTTGTAATGAACACCTTAAAGGCTTCCGGTGCTACCTCAGCCATAAACAGAGGATTTATGAACATAAGCCCTGACAAGCGTGTACAGGCCTGTATTATTGGTTTTTCCTTTTGTTCATTTATTGAAGCCGCCGCAGGCTTCGGCACACCTGCCGCACTTGCAGGACCGCTTATGGTAAGCCTTGGCTTCCCACCCTTAGCCGCAGCTATGATAGCCCTTATTTTCGACTCCACTGCCGTTTCCTTTGGCGCTGTAGGAACTCCCGTAACCGCCGCGCTTTCTGTACTCGGTCTTGGTGGTAACGAAGAATTTGTATCAGGCTTCGCTTTCTGGACTGCTCTTCCCCACGCTGTTATGGCTATTTTCCTTCCTCTTATTGTTCTTTTAATGACAACCAAAATATTCGGAAAGGAAAAATCCTTTAAGCCTGCACTGAAAGCTGCTCCCTTTGCAATTTTCACGGGATTAACCTTTGCAGTGCCGCTACTGCTTACTTCTATTTTCATCGGCTATGAATTTGCTTCTCTTATTGCCGCACTTGTTTCCATCGCATTAACGGTTATAGCTGCAAAAAATAATTTCCTCACTCCAAAAACAACTTGGGATTTTGGAAATCCTAATGAGTGGGATAAGGATTGGCTTGCAACAACAAAGGTTTCGCCTGTAAAAGAATCTAATATGTCACTTATAAAGGCTTGGGTTCCATATCTTCTTATTGCCGCTATATTGGTTATAACCCGTATCCCTCAGTTGCAGATAAAGGCTCTACTGACAAGCGGCGCTCCCTTTGTGCTGAAAATTAACAATATTTTAGGTTTTGATAATCTTGACTGGAGTCTTAAATGGGCATATCTTCCCGGAACATTCTTCATAATTGTTGCTCTTATTACAAACTTCATTCATAAAATGAATAAAGAGCAGATAAAAGAGTCCTGGAAAGCTACATTAAAACAGGTTTCTGGTGCTGCTCTGGCGTTACTATTCGGACTTGCTCTTGTTGAAATTATGAAGTTTAAAAACGCTGACGGACTGAGTATGATGGACACTATGGCAAATGCTCTTGCTATGGTAGGAGAAAAGCTTTATGTACTTATCTCTCCCTTTATAGGCGTTCTCGGTGCCTTCGTTTCAGGCTCGGCAACAGTATCTATGAATCTTTTTACCAATCTTCAGTACAACACAGCAAATGTGCTTGACCTTCCTGCAGTGTTTATAATTTCAATGCAATGTGTAGGTGCCGCTGTAGGTAATATGGTATGTATAAACAATGCCGTTGCCGCAAGTGCTACAATAGGTACTACAGGCAAAGAAGGAAAGCTTATAAAAACCAACGCGATCCCTATGATTATATACACTCTTGTTACAGTTGCTATTTTCTATATTGCTTTGGCACTTGGAATAAACCCGTAAAATTAAACCCGTCGAAGTTTTGAACTTCGACGGGTTTTTGTTAATCTTTACTTTTGTAATACAGCATACAATGGCAATAGCCTTCAAAATTCGGGTCGGCTATCTGTTCTCTGAATTCCCTACAAATACATTTATTGTCCTGTGTTTTTTCAAGACGGCAAGGACAGTAACCATCTTTGGCTTCAAGGCCTTCTTTAATAGCCTTGACTATTTCTTTATTTTCATTTAATTTTACTGCCATTTTCATCACCATTTATATTCTAACACATTTGCCTACACTTTTCCACAACAATTTAAAATGGTATTTCTTGACTATTGTTTGCTTATATAGTATAATCTAATTACTATTATAGAAATGGAGTTGGTTTTGTGGATCCGCTACCCCGAAGTAGTTGCTTCGACTTAGTTGTCACTAAAGACACCGTTAAATGTTATTTAGCTGACTATACGGTAAGCATTATTGCCTATAACCGTAATTAGTCGGTCATATTAAAAAATAACATTTAACAAAAAATTGGAGGACAATAAGTCATATGATTAAACAGCTACTGCTACAGTTAGTACTGATTTTACTTAACGCTTTTTTTGCAGCAACCGAAATTGCTGTAATTTCTCTCAATCCAAAAAAGGTTGAGGCACAGGCTGAGGACGGCGATAAAAATGCCGTTAAAATGCTTAAAATGATTGAAGATCCAACACGTTTTCTTTCAACCATTCAGATAGGAATTACCCTTGCAGGATTTTTAGGTTCTGCGTTTGCTGCCGATAACTTTGCCGAAAGACTATCAATCTTTCTTACACGAAAGATTACTTTTTTTGCAAATCACGGTGAGCTTGTAAACAACATCTCGGTTGTTGTTATCACACTTTTGCTTTCATTCTTTACCCTTGTACTCGGTGAGCTTGTACCCAAAAGAATTGCAATGCATCACAAGGAAAAGCTTTCTTCCAGCTTTTGCGGAATCATTTCTTTTCTAACCTGTTTGCTCCACCCTATTATCTGGTTCCTTACTGTTTCAACAAACGGAACTCTTCGTCTGTTGGGAATTGACCCAAACGAAAAGGAAGAAACTGTATCGGAAGAGGATATTGTGCTTATGCTTGATGCAGGTGCGGATGAAGGCTCATTAAAGCAAGATGATATTGAATACATAAAAAATGTGTTCAAGCTTGACAAAATGACTGCTGAGGACGTAATGACACCACGAAAATCCGTAGCTTTCATTTCTAAGGATGCCACAGATGAGGAAATTGTTTCGGTTATTGAAAACGAAGGCTACTCAAGAATCCCCGTTTTCAACGAATCACACAACAACATTGAAGGTATACTTTATACAAAAGATTACCTTTTACGCAAAAACGATGACAATTTTACTATTGATATGGCTATACAGCCACCTGTTTTTGTTCCTGAGTCCATTCACCTTGACACTCTTTTCAAGGATATGCAGACCGACCACAATCATATAGTTCTTGTAGTCAACGAATACGGCGAAACATCAGGTATCGTTACTATGGAGGATATTCTCGAGGAAATCGTGGGAGAAATCTGGGATGAAAGCGACGAAGCGATTGAGGACTTCACTCAAATTGATGAAGAAAATTTCAGAGTTCTTTGCAGTGTATCTATAGAAGACTTTTTCGAATATTTCTCTCTTGAAACCGAAGAAGAATATGAAGCCGCTACAGTAAACGGTTGGCTTACACAGCTTGCTGAAGGTATTCCTGCACAGGGAGATACCTTTGAGGTAAACGGACTTTCCATTACTGTTACCAAGGCTGACGATATGATGGCTCAAGAGGTTACGGTTAATACTTCAGGCAGAGAAAAGCCTGTAAATGAAGATGACGAATAACAAAAATCCCGAAGTTTAAAACTTCGGGATTTTTTAATTTTGTACAACCTTTGTCAAATACTGTCGGCTATGTTATAAATAAGCTTTTCTGTCTTTTTCCATCCAATGCAAGGGTCGGTAATCGACTTTCCGTAAATATGCTCTCCTATCTTCTGACAGCCATCCTCAAGATAGCTTTCAATCATAAGTCCCTTAACAAGCTTTTTGATTTCATCATTGTGGGTACAGCTATAAATTACATCCTTTGCAATTCTCGGCTGTTCTCCGTATTTCTTTGCAGAGTTGGCGTGATTGGTATCAATAATAACCGATGGATTGAGAAGCCCTGATTTTTTATAAAGTTCACAAATCTCAGCCAGAGTTTCATAATGATAGTTTGAAATACTGCTTCCGTTAGGTCCTGTATAACCTCTAAGTATTGCATGAGCAAGAGGGTTACCCTCACTCTTTACCTCCCATCCTCTATAGATAAAGGTGTGGCTGTGCTGTGCGGCAGAAATAGCATTCATCATAACTGTAAGGTCGCCGCCTGTGGGGTTTTTCATACCCACAGGTGTATCCATACCGCTTGAAACAAGACGGTGTTCCTGATTTTCAACCGAACGTGCACCTACTGCAACATAGGAAAGAAGATCACTAAGATAACGGTGGTTAGAGGGATAAAGCATTTCATCGGCACAGGTAAAGCCGTAATCCTTAAGCGCCCTCATATGAAGTTCTCTTATAGCAATTATACCATTTAACATATCGGGATTTTTGTCGGGGTCAGGCTGATGAAGCATACCCTTATAACCCGCGCCTGTAGTACGAGGCTTGTTTGTGTAAATTCTTGGAATGATAAACACTCTGTCCTTTACTTCATCCTGAATTTTTCTCAGTCTTTCTATATACTCAAGTACACTCTCAGGATAATCTGCAGAACAGGGTCCGATTATAAGCAAAAATTTATCACTTTCCCCTGTGAATATTTTTTTAATTTCTGCATCTCTTTCTTGTTTTATCTTTTGCTGTGCCTGTCCCACAGGATACTGATTTTTTATATCCATAGGTATCGGCAGTTTTCTTTTAAAATCCATTCCCATTTTAATTAACCTCTCTTATCAAAGCGTTTTCTTCTTTGTGTAGAAACCCGCATCATTTCCCGCATTTTTTCTCTGTTACCCTCAGTCAAAGCCTTTTTCATTTCGGCAAGGCTTTTTTCGAAGCCATCAATTTCCTTTAATAGCGGTTCCCTTTACACCTGTTACATCGGTAATTATTGCGCCCTTTTTGATGAATTTTTGATTTTCTTAAATCCATTTTATAAGCACTGTAGGATATAGTGCAAAAATTATAAGATCGGCTTTCCCCACCGTTTCTTTACTGACGGCGGTAGTACCGTCTGTTATTACACTATTTTCTATAGCAAAGTCTATAGAATCCTGAAGCTTGGTTATAGCACTTATGTTATAACCCTTATCGGTAAGCGCTTTGGCATAGCTTCCTCCAAGAAGTCCAAGACCCACTATAAGTATATTCATATCCTTATTAAGCTTCACTTTTTTTCACCCTAACTCCTAAATCACACAGCCGTTCAAAAAAGTCAGGAAAGCTTTTGCTTACAGCCTGAGCATCCTCTATAATTCCACCTGTAAGAGTAGCAAGTACAGACAGTGCCATCACTATTCTATGGTCATTATGACCGAAAAGAGCCTCACAGGGCGGTTTTACAGACGGATAAACCCGTACGCTGTTTTGTTCCACATCCATCTTTACACCGAATTTTTTAAGTTCTTTTTCCATACAGCCAACCCTATCGCTTTCCTTAATACGAAGTCGGGCAGTATCTGTAAAATAAGCGCCTTTATTTGCGGCGGAAAGGGCAAAAAGAATTGGTCCCAAATCAGGACAGTCAGCAAGAGAAATAACCGCATTTTCATTTTGCAGTTTATCAAAAAGTTCTCTATATACCTTATCACCCTGTAAACTGTTTTCATTTAATCCCCGAACGAAAACCTCTCCGTTTAACAGATTAAACGCCTCAAAAAACGCAGCATTGGAATAATCACCCTCCACCGTCATTTCTTTTGATACGTATTTCTGATTTCCCCATATCTTAATGTTTCTTATATCGGTAGCATCAATATCTATTCCAAATTCCTTTAAGGAAGAAATCGTAAGTTTTAAATAGGACTCACTTTGAAGCTCTCCTACTATTTTTATAACACTGTCCTCCTCTAAAAGAGGCAAGGAAAACATAAGCCCCGATATAAACTGACTGCTAACTGCTCCGTCAACTGTATATATTCCGCCTTTAAGCTTACCTTTAACCTTAATACATTTACTGTCCTGATAAAAATAAATGCCTTTTTCTTTGCACAGATTTTCATATACAGTCATAGGGCGCTGGAGAAGCCGCGTGCTACCCACGAGTGTAATTTCTTTATCACACAAAAGGCATAACGGCAACAAAAATCTAAGGGTGCTTCCGCTTTCTCTGCAGTCAATAGTAACGCTCTGAGCATTTTCGGGATTTAATCCCCCTATTTTAATACCTTTTTCAATCCTTTGGATTTTAGCACCAAGCCTTTCAAGGCACTCTGTAGTAGCAAGAATATCCTGTGAAGAAGCAAGGTTATATATAATACTTGAGTCAGACAAGGCACCGCAAATAAGGTTTCTGTGTGCCATACTTTTTGATGGCGGTGCAAAAACCGTACCTTTTGCAACACCTTTTTCTATGGTTACTTTCATTTTTTTATATACTCCATTAGGACATCAATCGCCTCGGTATAACCCTTAATTCCGTGTCCTGCAATTGTTTTTATACAAGCATTTCTTATATAGCTAATCTGTCTAAAATCCTCTCTTGCACTAACATCGGAAATATGCACCTCGACAGTAGGGATACCTACCGCCTTAACCGCATCAAGAATTGCAATGCTTGTATGGGTGTATGCACCGGGATTTATAACTATACCATCAATTTTTTCGTAAGCCCACTGAATTTTATCTACAAGGTCACCCTCATGATTTGACTGATAACATTCTATGTCCACATTCTTTTCTTTTGCATACTCAGTTACGGTATTTATAAGGTCAGCAAAGCCTGTCTTTCCATATATGTGGGGCTCTCTTATTCCCAGCATATTTATATTTGGTCCGTTAATAACAAGTATTTTCATAAATTCATTTCCTTTTTTATAAAGCTTACTGTTTCCTCTACACTCTTTTCACCGCTCACCTTAAAATCGGCAAAAGAAGTATATATAGGATAACGTTCCTTATATCGTTTTTCAAGAGAAAGTCTGTCACTGGAAAGCGGTCTGTCAGAGGTAGTAATCAGGCTATCAAGAGGTCTGTCCAAAAAACATATAACACCGTTTTTAGAAAGATTAGTTCTGTTTTCCTTTCTAAGCACTGCGCCTCCGCCTGTAGCAATAACAGCACCCGAAACAGAGCTTATCTCAGCTACAACCTCTGCTTCAATATTTCTGAAAGACTCTTCGCCCTGTTCTTTTATAATAACCGATGGATGAAGTCCTGTTTTTTCTTCAATCAGCACGTCTGTGTCATAAAACTTTCTGTTTAAGCTTTCTGCAAGACCTTTACCAACAGTTGTTTTTCCACTTGATGGCATACCGATAAGAACGATGTTTTGTTTAGACGATAATATTTCCTCATACACTCTATCACACACTTGGTCACTAAATTCTTTGTTAAGGAATTTTTCACAGGCAAAAACAGCCTGAGCAACCAGCATATAAAGACCGCCTACCGCCTTAGCACCTGCATCTTTGGCATTTAATACCAAATCGGTAGAAAGTGGGTTATATACCGCATCAACAACCCCTTCAAGTTCAGAAAAAGCCGAAATATCAATAGCACATCCGCTGATATTTGGGAACATACCGCAAGGGGTAGTGTTTATTATAATCTGAGCATCCCTTTGCATTTCATAAGCATCGCTATAGGTTATACAGCCATCCCCATTTTTACGGGAAACTGTATAAACGCTTTTTGCACCCATATCACTTACCACTGCAAAGGCGGTTTTGCTTGTTCCGCCGCTTCCCAGTATCAGCACCTTTTTATTCTTTATTTCGATGCCGTTTTTTTCTATAAGCGCCTTCATACCTAAATAATCGGTATTATAGCCGTAAAGCTTACCGTCCTTATTAACAATGGTATTAACAGCACCTATTTTTTCGGCTACACTGTCAATACTGTCAAGATAAGGCATTACCTGACTTTTATAAGGAATGGTAACATTAATTGCCTTAAAATCTTTTTTTATCATAAAGGCATCAAGTTCTTGGGTACTTAACTCTTTAAGCTCGTAATCATAGTCAGCAAGACGGGCGTGTAGTTCCTTTGAAAAGCTGTGGGACAGCCTTTGTGCAATTAATCCGTATTCCATTTTAACCTCTGAGCCAATCCGTGCCAAATCTGCCCGTCAGAAAATCTGCAAGAACAAGGGCAGTAACGCTATCCACAACAACTCTTGCTCTATGTACAATACAGGGGTCATGTCTGCCGTTTATTTTAAGCTTAATATCTTCATTCTTTGTAAAATCCACAGTCTGCTGTTCCTTTGCAATAGAAGGAGTCGGCTTTACTGCACAGGAGAAAACTATCGGCATACCGTTGGTAATTCCGCCGTTTATTCCCCCGTTATTGTTGGTTATAGTCACAGCCTGTCCGTTTTCCATTTTAAAACAGTCATTTGCCTCGCTTCCCTTCATATCAGCAAAAGCAAAGCCCGAACCGAATTCAACACCCTTTATAGCAGGAATACTAAAAAGTCCGTGAGCCAGTACGCCCTCAACCGTATCAAACCAAGGCTCACCTACTCCTGCAGGCATACCTATTACTGCAGTTTGAAGTATACCGCCTACACTGTCAAGGTTTTCCTTAGCTTTCAATATATTTTCCTGCATTTTTTCCCCTTGCTCTTCACTTAATGAGGCAAAAAGCTTATCTTCAAGAGCAAAGATATCCTCTTTAAGATTATCGAAGGTTCTATCTGCTACACCCGCACATTCAAGTATATGAGTGCCTATAAAAATACCCTTTTGTTTTAAAGCATATATAACTATAGCAGCCGCGGCAACAAGAGCAGCGGTGATTCTTCCGCTGAAATGTCCACCTCCGCGTCTGTCCTCAAAGCCGCGATACTTACAGTAAGCCGCAAAGTCAGCGTGACCGGGACGTGCTTTTCCATCAAGCGCACTATAGTCCTTACTTATTTTATTTTCATTTTCAATTATAATGCAAATCGGTGTTCCTGTAGTTCTACCATTAACCACACCGCTTTTTATACTGAAAAGGTCAGCTTCGCTTCTGGCAGTGGAAATAGCACCAACAGGACGACGCAAAGAAAGCTGATGACGTATAAAATCTTCATTAACTTCTATACCAGGTGCAATTCCGTCAATAACAGCTCCAATCGCTTCACCGTGGCTCTCACCAAAAAGAGTTAAGGTAATGTTATTACCAAATACATTTTTCATTTATAAAACTTCTTTCATTTTATCTTTAAGTTCACTGAAAGGCATATCGGTCATTTTAAACTGTCCAACATCTTCAACGGTTATAACCGTTATGCTATCACCAAGTTTTTTCTTATCGTGGCTCATTGCCTCAATTACCCTGTCAGCACTGCACTGTATTTTTGTAGGCAGTCCGATTTTATTTAAAACCTTTATAAGACGGCTTCTTACCCTATCACTACACATAGGAAGCATACCCACAGCAACACACTCACCATGATACCAGTTACTCATTTGGTTATCACTTTCGATTCCGTGAGCTACTGTATGACCGAAATTCAGAATTTTGCGAAGACCTGCTTCCTTTTCATCTTCCTCAACCACAGCCTTTTTAATACGCAGACAGGCTTCGATTATTTTATCAATATTCTCATATATATCCTGTGTTTCGAACAGCCTGAACAACTCCTTATCGCTTGTAAGGGACATTTTAACCGCTTCTGCAAGTCCGTTTGCAACTTGTCTTTTGGGTAAGGTATTCAGCACATTCGAATCAATAATCACCCTTTTGGGCTGATAAAAAGCACCTACTATATTTTTATAACCCTCAAAATCTATTGCAACCTTACCGCCAATTGAAGAATCTACCTGAGAAAGCACGGTTGTGGGAATATTGTAAAAATCCACACCTCTCATAAAACTTGCCGCAACAAAACCTGCAAGGTCACCCATAACACCGCCGCCCACAGCAACAACACAATCGGTTCTTGTAAATCCGTTTTCCACCATTTTTGAGAGCAAAAGCTTATATGAATCAAAGCATTTTGTTGCTTCACCTTGCGGCAAAACCTCTATAACGGCAGTTTTACATTGCTGCGCTACACTCTCGGCATATTCATAGGGCACACCGTCATCAGTTACAATAAGCACCTTTCTGTCAAGTTTTAACAGCTCCCCTGCCCTTGAAAGAGCACCCTGCTCCAATATAATATCATAGCTACCTGTTTTACAGGATACAGGAATAATCATTTATAAAACCTCATTACAATGCAATTTCTTTTTCAAAGCTTCCAACCACTTTAATATGACTGCAAACAGCTTCTAATTCTTTCAGCATTTTTTCTCCTGCGGGAGTGTTTATATTGCCCTCACCCTCAGCATAGAAATAATAATCCCAGATAAGTTCCTTGGTAGGACGGCTTTTAAGAGCTCTCAGATTAAAGCCGTTATCACCAATAACGGAAAGTGCCTTACCAAGACAACCACTTTCGTTTTTAACCGTAAACAGCATTATAAACTGCTTGTCCTTGCTACAGTCGTTTTTCTTAACAGGAGAAAACACCGCAAAGCGTGTAGTATTACTACTACTATCATTTATACTGTTTTCCAGAACATCAAGTCCGTAAATATTAGCAGCTTCTTCACTCGCAATAGCGGCTATATCGGTTCTGTCAGAAGTGGCTACAAGCTGAGCTGCCACAGCAGTATTCGAACATTCTGTAGTAGCAAAACCGTGATTTTTTATAAATGTGGCACACTGTCCCAGTGCCTGAGGATGACTTATAACCTCTTTGATTTCACTAAGTTTAGTGCCTTTTTTGGCAAGAAGATGCTGGGTAACACCTATATCATAAACTCCGCTTATGTAAAGTGAACCGAAGAAAGCAAGGTCCATGACCTGACCTACATCTCCGTTATAACTATTTTCAATAGGCAAAAGGACACAGTCACATTCGCCCTTTACAGTTGCCTCATAGGCATTTTTAAAGCTATCATATGGCACTGCATTACACTTACTGAATATTTTTTCCGCCGCTACCTGTGCAAAAGCACCGGGAACACCTGCAAAAGCTACCCTCATACCGCTGTTAAGTCTTGACTGATAGCTTCGGGAAATTGCCATATTGTTGCGAAGAAAGTTAATGTAATAAGAGCGAAGAACCTCGTCCTCAACAAGAGCTGAGTTGCGACTTATTACCTCTTCCTCCCTTGTTGCATCAAGAACAGGAAGGCCTCTCTCCTTTTTATACTCGGCAACATTTTCTGCGGCTTCCATACGCTCACAAAAAAGCTTTGCCATTTCCTTATCTATTCTATTTATTTCCTGTCTTGCTATATCTAACTTATCCATTATTTATACTCCTCAATTAGCTTTTTAAAAGCAGGAAGAGAATTTTCAATCTGTTTTGTGGAAACACAGTACGAAATTCTTACATAACCTCCCATTCCAAAAGAATCACTTGGAACAAGCAAAAGCTCATACTTCTTTGCTTTTTCGGCAAAGGCTGCGGCATCTGCTTCGGGCGATTTTACAAAAAGATAAAATGCACCGTCAGGCTTAACCGCAGTGTAACCATAAGATGTAAGCTCATTATAAAGCAGTTCTCTGTTTTTATTATAAATACTCACGTCAGCAGTCTTTCCCAAATTTTCGGCAACAACCCTTTGAAGCATACTTGGAGCACAAACAAAACCTAAGGCTCTGCCTGCACCGCAAACAGCAGCAAAAACAAGTTGAGTATCCTTGCAATTTGGAGATACGAAAACATATCCAATTCTCTCACCGGGGAGAGAAAGAGATTTACTGAAAGAATAACAAACAATTGTATTATTATAATATTTTGCAGGGAAAGGAACAGTAACATCGCCGTAAACAAGTTCTCTGTAGGGCTCATCGGAAATAAGGAATATTTCTTTAGAATATTCCTGCTGTTTTTTGTTAAGCAAAGAAGAAAGCTCGATTATAGTTTCCTCGCTGAATACAACGCCTGTCGGATTATTAGGTGAATTTATAATAACGGCCTTGGTGTTTTTATTTATAGCCTTTTCAAGAGCAGATATATCTATCTGAAAATCAGGCTCACGGCAGTTTACAACAACACAATTTAAACCTGCTTTTTCAGCAAAAACTCTGTACTCGGGGAAAAAGGGTGCAAGAAGAATAACCTCATCACCCTCATTAGCAATAGCGTTAAGGGTTATTGTCAGAGATGCTGCTGCACCGCAGGTCATATAAATATTTGAAGCAGACGCCTCTACTCCTGAAGTTTGACCGATATACTCAGCTATTTTAATTCTTACATTCAAATCTCCCGGAGCTGAAGTATAGCCGTGAAGCAAAACACTGTCCTCGTTGTCAATAAGCTTTTTTATAGTATCATCAACAATTTTTGGCGCAGGAACACTAGGATTTCCAATACTAAAATCAAAAACCTTATCATCGCCTATTTCAGTTTTTCTTGCCTTTCCGTATTCAAACAATTGTCTGATAGCCGAGCTTGCGGTACCAAGCTCAAGCATTTTTTTATTTAGCATAAAATTCACCCATTTTTAATAATTATACATCATTTATTATATAACAACTGTATTTTTTCGTCAAGGCAAAAGCCGATTTTTTTGCATAAAAATGCAAAAAACTGCTGTTCAAAAGAACAGCAGTTAAATGTAATCTTAAAATTAGATTTCAGGAATTTCGATTTCGATTTCCTTACCGATAGCATTAGACTTGATAATACCGTCGATAATAGCCTGATTGTAGATAATCTGGCTGGAAGGTACGGTAGGCTCTCCGCCGTTCTTAACAGCATCAACGAACTCACGAAGTTTATTAAAGAACAAGCCTTTTCCGTTTTTGGTAGGAGCCTGATGAGGAATCTTATACTCTACGCGCTTACCTGCAACATCCTTATAGATGGTAAGAGGAGTAGAGAATTCGCCATTCCAACAATCAGTAGAAGGAATTCTAAGACCACCCTTAGTACCGAGGATGATAGCATCACCGATAGTATCCATATGCATAGCCCAAGAAATCATAAAGTCAAGCATAATGCCGCCTTCAAGACGGATAAAGCCTGCAGCGAAGTCATCTACGCCGAACTTCTCTGCATATTCAGCGGGTTTATCATCCTGGGTGTAATACTCAGGATTGGTACCGAAGAAGTCAGAGGTATAACCTGTTACGGTTAAAGGCTTGGGATAACCAACAGCATTAAGAAGCATATCGAGAGAATAACAACCGATATCACCCATAGCACCGATACCTCCTGTATCCTTCTCAATGAAGGTGGTGCCGTAAGGTGTAGGAATACCGTGACGGCGTCCGCCGCCTGCCTTAAGATAGTAAATCTTACCAAGCTCGCCTGACTCAACTATCTTTTTAATCATCTTCATATTCTCACTCATTCTGGGCTGGAAGCCGATAGTGAGAAGCTTTCCGCTTGCCTTTTCAGCCTTCATAACCTCAACAGCCTCTTCAAGAGTAACTGTGAAAGGCTTTTCGAGCATTACATTTACGCCGTGATTAAGGGCATAAATAGCGGGCTCGGCATGCTGACAGTTGTAGGTACAGATAGAAACAGCTTCTACCTCACCTGCATCAATAAGCTCTTTGTGTGAAGGATAGTATTTAGCACCAACAACACCGAACTTTTTAGCAAAAGCTTCAGCCTTACCGGGAACGATATCTGCGAGAGCAACAACCTCTACATCTTCCATAGCAAGATACTGCTGAATATGAGCTTCAGCAATCCAACCGGTACCGATAATACCAACCTTAACCTTTCTGCTTGCATCGACAGCAGCTTCCTCAGAGAAGTTACCGTCAAATCTGTCTAAAACGTTATCTGACATAATTAAAACACTCCTTTGTGTTATTATTTCTTAGTTATAAATATTCTTTATGTAATCAATGCTGAGCTTTGCGCTTTCCATAGAGGTTTTGCCCAAGGACCAATTATCCTGCTCAACAATAAACATTTCAGCCCCTGCATTTTCAGCAGCTTTAATGATAGAGAGAACATCCTGAATACCATAGCCTACAGGACGAAGCTCAAAAGGAACAACCTCAGCATCCTTCTCCTCTACCTCTCCGCCGTCAATAAGAGCATACATATTGGCGCTCTTAGCACCAACAAAATCCTTAAGATGAACAAGAGGAGCTCTGCCTGCATATTTCATAACATATTTTGCAGGGTCCTCACCGCCAACCTTTGCCCAACAGGTATCAATCTGAGTCTGGAGAACATCGGGAGTGGTATCGGCATAAAGAATATCAAGCTTATTTTTACCATCATATTTTACAAATTCAAAATCATGATTATGATAAAGAAGCTTCATACCGTATTTAGCACACTCTGCTGCAATAACCTTAAGGTCAGCAAGGAAAGAGTCATATCCATTTGAACCAACAAGGTCATTATCTGCAGAAGCCCAAGGAATAGCTATGTACTTACAGCCTATCTTAGCGTAATCGCCGATTACCTTTTCAACATCAGCCATAATAACGCCTCTGCCTACGTGAGCTGAAATCGGAATAATACCGATTTCTTCGCACAGAGCCTTAACCTCGTCTGCACTGTGGTCGAAAAGACCTGCAAACTCAACGGCATCGTAACCCATTTTTTTAATTTCTTTAAGTGTTCCGGCAAAATCAGCTTCCATAGCATCTCTTACAGAATAAAGCTGAATGCCTACAGGTAATTTACTCATAATAAATTAACCCCCGTATCTAAAAAATTCAAGCAATCAAACAGATAGCTTTAAGGATATAATAACAAAATCAAACGAAATAGTAAAGACAAAAAAACAAAAAATATAGACAAATATTGCTTTTTATAAGATTCGACAAATTTCAGTACAACAATTTGTGAATTTTCCTTATAAATCAAACGAAAAGCTTCCGGCTTTCACCATATACAGCCGTACGGGTATAAGAAACGTTTATCTGTTTGCCTTCCCTTTCGTTATAAGAAGCAACAATAAGAGAAGGGTTAATATTATCGTTACCTGCAGGGAGAATAAAAGAAACTTTACTTCCATTTATCTTTTTCTCTTCTATTTTTGAGGATACCTCATCCACCTTAATTTCGCCCTTCTTGGTTTTCTTCTCAATAACCACATTACCACTGTTTAAATAATCAAAAAACTCTGTAGCAATTTTTTCCTCTGAAAAAGCAATTTCAAACCCCGCAGAAGTAATTTTTCCAACCTTCATAACAGGCTCGTCCACACGGATGATTTTAATATACTCAGGCAAAACAACAGTCAGCTTTTCTTCAACAGTTTCAAAGGTAACTGTATCGTCAACAAGGCGGAAATCAAGTATTTCATACTGACTCTCAAAGCCAAGGGAAAGCGGAAGAGCAAAGGTAAGGTAAGGGTGAGGATTAAAGCCCTCGGTATACCAGATAGGCAATCCGCTTTTTCTTAGTATTCTGGTAAAAAATCTGTTCATATCAAGATGTGAAACAAATCTAAGCGTTCCCGTCTTCGCAAAAAACACTCTAACATTTTTCAAAACAAACACCCTCCCCATAACAGTTTGCACCGCATCCCGCACAGGAAATACGGCAGTTAGGCGTAGTGGTTTCCTGTTTAGCAAGTTTATTTTGTGCTATAAAAAACTTCTTTGTAACCGCATAATCGAGATGCTCCCAAGGAAGAATTTCGTCATAGGAAAACTTTCTTTCGCTATAGTCCTCTGGGTTTATATTGCATTTTTCAAAAGCACAAAGCCACTTGTCAAGGTCAAAGCATTCACTCCAGCCGTCAAAAACACAACCCATTTTATAGGCGGTTTCAATAACATCTGACAGTCTTCTGTCACCGCGGGCAAAAACACCCTCAAGAAAGCTGGTAGCACTGTCGTGCCAGGAAAGAGAAATTTTCTTTGTGGTAATCGCACTTCTAAGCAAAGACTGTCTTCTGAGAATTTCCTCTCTTGTTATCTGAGGCTCAAACTGGAATGGCGTAAAGGCTTTGGGCACAAAGGTGGATACACTTACCCCAACATCCACGCTTCTTCCCTTGGGACGCTCATCCATAGAGTAATACATATCAACAATTTTTTGAGCAAGCTGAGCAATACCTACTATATCCTCATCTGTTTCGGTAGGAAGTCCTATCATAAAATAAAGCTTTACAGAGGTATGTCCCCCCATAAAAGCAACCCTGCAGGTATCAAGAATTTCCTTTTCGGTAATATTCTTATTAATAACATCACGAAGTCGCTGTGTACCCGCTTCGGGAGCAAAGGTCAGACCGCTTTTTCTTATGTGATTAATTTTTTTAAGAAGCTCAGGTGAAAAGTTATCAATCCTCAGCGAAGGCAAAGAAAGGCTTACCTTATCCTTGTCTGTCCAGTCAAGAAGCTTTTCTAAAAGAGGCTCAAGACGGGTATAATCACTCGTTGAAAGTGAGGAAAGAGAAATTTCATCATAACCTGTAAAGTCGCATAAATCCTTTGCCTGTTTACTAATAACCTCGGCAGACTTTTCTCTTACGGGACGGTAAATAAAACCCGCCTGACAAAAACGGCAACCACGTATACAACCTCTGTATATTTCCTGAACAGCTCTGTCGTGAACAATTTCAATATAGGGAACAACAAATTCCTTAGGATAAAAGGACTTGTCCATATCCTTTATAATGCGTTTTTTAACAGTAGCAGGAGCATTATCCTTTGGGGTAATGCTTTTTATTTCTTGTCCGTCATATTTAACTTCGTAAAGGGACGGAACATACACACCCTCTATTTGAGAAGCCTTCTTCAGAAACTCTTCCTTGCTATCCCCGTTGTTTTTACATTCTTTATACAGGTCTATAACCTCAAGGTCCACTTCCTCGCCCTCGCCTAAAAAGAAAAGGTCAATAAAATCAGCCAAAGGTTCTGCATTACAAACGCAGGGTCCTCCTGCCACAACTAAAGGAGAAAGCTCTTTTCTGTCCTTACTGCGTAAAGGAATTCCAGCAAGGTCAAGCATAGAAAGAACATTGGTATAGCTCATTTCATACTGAAGTGTAAAGCCGACAAAATCAAAATCTTTAACAGGGTCACGGCTTTCAAGTGCGAAAAGCGGAATATCATTCTCCCTCATAACCTGTGCAAAGTCATTCCAGGGTGCAAAAACTCTTTCGCACCAGATATCCTCCCTCTCATTAAACTGAGAGTAAAGAATTTTCATACCCAGATGTGACATTCCTACCTCATAGGTATCAGGAAAACAGAATGCAAAACGAACATCCACCTTCTCTTTATCTTTTACTACGCTTCCCTGTTCACCGCCGCAATATCTTCCCGGCTTTTGAACAGTAAGAAAAAGTTCTTCAAGCTTTTTGTTATCCATTATCAATCACCGATAATATGATACAATATTTACCCGTATGTTTCAACTAAAACTTGAGAAAAACCGACAAAATTAAATATACAGCCATAATATATGCCGAATAATTTGCATTTCCCTTCACCGTAAGAAAAACCGCACCTAAAAAAACAAGCACCGCTGCAATAACCGTTATTGTATTAAGTACCCTGTCAGCCTTGATAGTACCAAAAATTCGGGATAAAAAAATATGAAGAAGACTCCCTCCGTCAACACCCTTTACAGGAAGCATATTAAAGACACCATAAATCAGATTTATAACCGAAAAATCCAAAAACCATATATTTGAAAAAACATAGCAATTAATAAAAAGTAAAGAAAACAAAAGCAAATTAACAAGAGGTCCGCACACAAGAATAAACGCCTCATGCCTGAGGCTTACCGCAGGCATACAAATCTGAACCAAACCGGGTATAAGCCGTATTTCCGAAGGTGCACAACCGCATATATACATAGCTGCAAGATGCCCTGCCTCATGAAAAACAACACTGCACAGCATAGGAAAGGCAAATCCCGTTTTATCAAACAAAAGAACCACACTTACCACCGAAGTAAACAAAAAGGATACCGTTACCTTAGTAGAAAACAATCTAAAGCTCATATCAAAACTCCATATACCACATAGCGTTCACAGGCTCACCATTTATAATTATTTCAAAATGCAGATGGTTTCCTGTTGACCTGCCTGTACTTCCTACCGTAGCCACAGGCTGTCCCGCAAGCACATAATCTCCCTCTTTAACGAGAATTTCACTGCAATGTCCGTAAAGTGTCTGCAGCGAATCGGTATGCTCTATTTTAAGATAGTTGCCATAGCCGTTCGGGTCATACCCCACAAAGCTCACTTTACCTTCTTTAACTGCCAGAACTTCGGTTCCCTTCTCTGCCGCTATATCGGTTCCGTAATGCTTTTCCTTATCAGTAGAAAAGGGCGACTGTCTTATTCCGTAATTTGAGGTCACTATACCGTTTGCTACAGGAGCAACAAAGGAGTTTACCTTGGCACCTACCATTTCAGGCTCAGTTACAGTTTCATCTCCAAAATATTCATAATAATTTTCTTTGGTTACCGAAAACAAATCAGCAAAAAAGGTTTTAATTATAAAAAGAACGGCAACGGTCAATATAAGAAAAACCGTCTGTAGTATAAAAATATAAAGTGTACTTTTGTGTTTTAACAAGCTTCATTCTCCTCTTCGCGTGGCAATCGGCTGTGCAATACTTCACACAGCCGAGCATTTGTCACAAGAAAGTATATGCTTTTAAACCTTGAGAAATAACAAAAGAGCTGTGAAATGACAACTCTATTCTATATTACATTTTTTTACATCAGGTTACATTACTGTAACACCCGTTGATTTTAGAGGAATTTTATGGTAATATAAAATTAACAAAAAAAGAAAGAGGTGAGTCCAATGGCAATAGAAGAAAGTTTTAATAATTTTCTAAAAAACGGAGGAAAAATAAATGAAAAAATTTTTAGCAATAATACTTTGTTTATGTATTTTTGTGTTACCGATGAAAGTAGTTGCGTTGGACTGCCCACAAGTTTTAGGAACGGTAGCGACAAATGAGCAAACAGAACTGACAGCCGAGTCAGAGACTCTATATCCTGCGAACAGTCCTGAAGCCCAAGCTATTGAGAAAATCCATGCCCATATGAGAGCCAGTGGCGAAACGGTATCCATACCGAGAAGTCAGGCATCAGGGCTTATAGACGGCGGTATTTACAATATTAAAAACTATTTTTCGGGAAAATATCTTAACGTTTGCTATGGAACTGATGCTAACGGAACAAACGTGTATCAGTATACAAAGGACGGCTCTGTAGAGCAAAAGTTCAAAGTGGTATACGACTCATCAACAGACAGCTATAAGCTTTATGCTATGTGCAGTTCTAACGGCAATAACCGAGTTATTGATGTTAAGCGTGGCGGTGCGGCACTTGCCTCAGGACAGAATGTAGATATATGGACTCCTGTTGACCATACAGCGCAAAGATTGGAAATAACCTATCTTACATACAACATCTATCATATAAGCATGAAAGCAAACACAGGACTATATTTAACAACAAGAGACAGTTCAAACGGAACAAAAGCAGGTACTTCAGCAACATCTGCGGGAAATGTTCATATTAACAGCTTTGACGTTAATCTTAATCAGCAGTGGGCGTTTGAATATCTTGGGAATGCTACACCTGAGCCAGAACCTGCAACACCTACAGGTAGCTTGGATGTGGTAAACGCCAACGTAATAAGCGGTTGGGCTTGGAGAAGCGATTTACCTAATTCACCCATAAATGTAAACATACAGGTTATTGGAAGTAATGGTATTACATATCTCAATACCACCGTTTCCGCAAATGAATATAACAGCACTATTTATAATACAGGTTATGGTAATGGATATCATGGGTTTAGTTATAATATAGATTGGTCAATATATCCTACTGGTGACTATACCGTTAGAGCGTACGGAATAGGCGCAAATAATACGAGTACAGAACTTGCTTTATCACCGAAATATTATGCAAATAAAGTCACAAATGTTTACTCTAACACGGAAGAAAAAGGGTTTGCTTGGTTGACTTTTGAAGAGATTGTAATAGTTCCTAATAGTTGTCGCGTTACTTTTAATAGTTTTGTCACTGTTGATGAATATACCGAACGTGTTGTAACAGATGTTTCATGTTTTGCCAAATATGTAAAGCACGTAAATCCAGAGTATTTAAACCCTGATTTAACAATAGGAGAGACTTCTGTCAATGGTGTTGAACTACAAATGGCATATGATTCCAATGCTTTAATACAGTTGGATTGGGTATGGGATAATAAAAATTGCAAACCCAATATGATAGTAGGTGATAATGCGAGTTTTAGTAGCATTGCCGCTTTGATGCTTCCTTCCGCATTATATGGTTATCGTAGTGTCGAAAATGAATTTGTTTTTTGAGGTGAATAAAATGAAAAAAATACGAATTGTTATCGCGTTTGTTCTTATGGCTGTTTTAATGACGGGAATTACTATTGTAACCAATTCTCAAAATCTCAAAAATATGTTTATGTCTGCAATCAGTTCAGATAAAAAAGATGAATCTATAGTTGCGACTGTTGATGGAGAAAAAATTTACCAGTACGAAATTGATGCGCATTTAATATTTACACAGATGCAAAGGGCCAATTTACCGGATGATGAAAAAGACAGTGTAAAGGAATATACTGCGCAGGAAATTTTAGAAAATCGTATTGAAAGCATTGTGTTAGTAAACGAAGCCAAAAGACAAGGTATTAAATGTGACTATAAAGAAGCAAAAAATTACATAAAAGATTCTTATGATATGATTATGGAAGCAAATGATGAAAACACGATTTTTTTAAAGGAATATCTTATTAATTCCGAGTTATCGGAAAATGAATATTTGCAATTGGCTACCGAATCACATTACCGCGCTCTTTTAAAAGCAAAGCTTATGGAAAATTTCTATAAAGAAAACGGTAATGATTTAAAAACAGAAGAGTACGAAAAATATAAAAACGAATTAATAAGAAATGCCGATATAAAAATTAAATCTTCTGCGTTTGGGCTTCCTCAAGTAGTATCTGACAATTAAAAGGAATGTCAAAGAACAAAGGTTATCGGTAGTAAGATTTAGGTGCAACGCACCGTGTGTTTTTTCATCGGTTTTACTAACGTTCACCGTGCGGGAGTAAAGTCACCCCTCACCACCGTCTTCGACGGAGTCTGTCCCAAGGGAGAATCCCCCCTACACAATATCCATAAAGACCATACCGAAAATAATAAATCCTATGGCAGTCGCCATAGGATTTATTTAGTTACTGAAAACAAGCAAGAAGCTCATCCGTTTTATCTATTTTCTCCCAGCTAAACTCTACGTCTTTTCTGCCGAAATGACCGTAAGCGGCTGTTTTTCTGTAAATAGGCTTTCTAAGACACAGCTTATCGATAATTGCCGCAGGACGAAGGTCGAACACAGTCTTCACAGCCTCGGCTAATCTTTCGTCACTGTATTTACCTGTTCCAAAGGTATCAACCATAACCGAAACAGGCTTTGCTACACCTATTGCATAGGCAAGCTGAATTTCACATTTATGGGCAAGACCGGCAGCAACAATATTCTTTGCAACATAACGAGCGGCATAGGCAGCACTTCTATCCACTTTTGTGGGGTCCTTTCCTGAGAATGCACCGCCACCGTGACGTGCCATTCCGCCGTAGGTATCTACTATAATTTTTCTGCCTGTAAGACCGGTGTCACCCTGTGGGCCTCCTATAACAAATCTACCTGTAGGATTAATGAAAATCTTTGTATTTTCGTCCATAAGATTCTGAGGAACAGTAGGCTTAATTACTTCTCTTAATATATCCTCTCTCAAGGTTTCAAGAGAAATTTCTGCACTGTGCTGACTGGAAACAACAACCGCCTCAATTCTTACAGGCTTTGAGTCGTCGTACTCAACCGTAACCTGAGTTTTACCGTCGGGACGAAGATATGAAAGGGTGCCATCCTTTCTCACCTGAGTCAGTTTTTGTGCCATTTCGTGAGCAAGATAAATAGGCAGCGGCATAAGGGTATCGGTTTCGTCACTTGCATAACCGAACATCATACCCTGGTCCCCAGCGCCGTGAAGATTATAGGCATCTTCATCACCCTCTTTAAGCTCAAGTGATTTATCAACACCCATAGCTATATCGGAAGACTGCTTATCAATAGAGGTCAAAACAGCACATGTATCTCCGCTAAATCCCGCATCGTTAGAAGTATAACCAATATCATTTACCACTTCCCTTACAATAGAAGGAATATCCACATTTGCAGTTGTGGTAATTTCACCCATAACAGTAACAACACCTGTAGTAGCAAAGGTTTCACAGGCAACACGGGCATTTTTATCCTGTGCGAGAATTGCATCAAGCACAGCATCACTTATCTGGTCACAGACTTTATCAGGATGACCCTCAGTAACAGATTCACTGGTAAAAAGTAGTTTTGACATATATTTTTCTCCTTCGACAAAATATTCAAAATAAAACCGCCTCCGATAAGAAGCGGTATAAAAGCCTCATCTCTCGGTATCACCGCAGGATTTAGCACCTTGTATATACAGGTTGCCGGGCATCAAAGGGCCTGTCCCTCCGCCACTCTTGATAAGGAAATATTCAGTTTGCTAAGTTATTATAGCACCAAAGCTTACCTTTGTCAACGCAATTTACCCTGTAAAATAGGGGAAATTTTTTTATAAATAACAAAGCATATAAAGGCATTAACAATACCTTTTAAGAAATTAAACGGAAGATTAAATATAATAAGACATTCCCACAGATTGTTTACACCGCTGAAAATACTCTTATACATACTTACGATGGTTTCGGCAGTAAGGCCAAAGGCTTCGCCGTAAAAGGGATAAACAATATAGTAATTAGACGGTAAACTGATTAACGCCATAACAAGCGCACCTGCAAGACAGGACAAAAGCGCACAGTTTCTTGTTTTTTTGTGTTTATAAATAAGACCTGCCACACCAACAAAAACAGCACCTAATATAAAGTTTGAAAGCTCACCTGTCCACATCGAATCACTTACAAACAGATGGAGCAAATTTTTAACAAGACACACAAGAATTCCATAAGCAGGGCCTAAAGAAAAAGCTGTGATTAATGCAGGAAGCTCTGAAAAATCAACCTTAATAAAGGACGGCATAAAAGGAACGGCAAATTCAAGATACATAAGTACAGTTCCCACAGCACCCATAATAGCGGTAACACAAAGATTTCTAAGCGTAATTTTTTTCATACATATCCCCCTATTCCCTATAACATCACCTTAATCTATTTTAATATTATGTATAGGACTATAGTGTGCAACACTATCATTAAAGGCAGCAAAAGCATAAATTTAATATGCTTTGTTTTATGCCTTATAATAAGCATTGCAATATACATTGAAGAAGCTCCGCCAAATAAAGCTGTAAGCAAAAGAGTCTTTTCCCTGACACGCCATTTGCCCTTAACAGAATTCTTCTTGTCGATTACGGTAATAATCACAGCTATGAGCTGAATAACACAGATATAAAGAAACATAAGTTCTTTCAAGTCTATCACCTTATGAATTATAATATAAATAGCAGAAAAAAGCAAGACAATTGTTGATTTGTGCTTTATTTTGTATTATTATATTAATTATAATAATAATTGGAGTAATAGAAAATGCAAACACCCATTAAACGAATTTTATCCTTAGCCATAATAATAATGATGATATTTTCAGGTTGTAAATCAAAAGCACCTGTTGTTCAGGATACGCCCGAAGCCTCATCTTTGCCTGAAAAAGAAATAGTATTTGCTCAGACTTTTAATCCAAATGAAGCCTCCTCTTATGAAAGCGGTGCGATTATGGAGGTTTATCTCACCTCGTCTTTAAACAGCTTATCTGTCACCGCAATCTTTAACGAAGAAAGCACAACTCTTAGCCTCAATGAAGCTGACCAGACAGATGTTTCTTTTACATATAGCGGAAGCTTTACACTTCCCGAAGTTAAAGAGGACACAGACCTTGGTGTAATTCAGTTTATTTGCCGAAACGGCGATATAGAACAAAGCTTCCAAAGCTCAAATATAACCGTACTGGCAGAAGAACAGTCAGAACCGGTAGAAAGCACTACCCCATCCCGTCCCCAAAGCTCCCCGGTAGTAGATAATAGAACTTATATTGCAGAAATGATTTATATGCCTGCAGAAACCTTTAACGGCGACACTGTAGACGATACCTCCCGTCCATATAACAGCTATCTTCCCGTAGGTACGGTTGACCAGTGCAGCGGTGCTGTTATAGAAAACAAAAAGGTTGGTAAGAGCTACCGATTATTAAGATGCGGAAAACGTGTTTACGAAAAAAATATCACGGTTTATGAGGGTACTCTTCCCGAAACGAACACACTTTCTCTTGACCGCTTTTCCAGTGAGGGCAAATACACCGTAATGTCCCTGTTTACAGACTGGAAAGCCCCTTTTAATCTCGAACTGAAAAATCAAACCTACAAAAACTACAAGAACAACTGGAATGTAGAAACAGCAGATTTCACCTATGTTGAAATCAAGTTTGCTTACTGCAACAATTTTACAGACACCATTGAAATTCCTGAGGACAATCCATTATTTTCAAGCTGTGAAATAATACCTGATGGAAAGAACACTACTTTAAGGATATATCTGAAAAAACAAGGTGGTTTCTATGGCTTTAAAGCAGAATATGATGAATATGACTGCCTTGTACTTAAATTTCTTGAGCCAACAAACATACAGCAAGAGGACAACGAATACGGCTATGCTCTTTACGATAAAACCATAGTTATAGACGTAGGCCATGGAGGTCGTGACCCCGGTGCGATAGCTCCCGGAGGCGACTATGAATCACATCTTAATTTAACCCTTGCAAATCTTATAAAAAATGAGCTTGTTTCAATCGGTGCAAAAGTAATAATGACAAGGTCCGACGACAGCTATCTGTCATCGGACCAAAGAGTAGTTGAGGTATATAAACTTGAACCTGATTTTCTTTTATCGGTTCACCGCGACTCACGTAATTCACAAAGCTATTACGGTTTCGAAGCCTTTTACTATAATCCTTTTTCTGCACCTGCCTCGAAATTCATTCACAACAGAATGGAGGAAACAGGTCTGTACCGCAAAACAAACGGCTCTGCCTGGCACTATTTTTATCTAAACAGAGTGGGTATATGTCCCTCGGTATTAACCGAAAACGGATTTATTTCCAACTCTGATGATTTAGCTGATATGTATAATTCTGAACATCAGCTTGCCTGTGCCAAAGCTACCGTAAAGGGAATTATAGATTACTTTTTGTATCAAATAAAATAGGTATCAACAAAATATTTGCCTATCTTACCAAGCATTATAACCGCATCATTCCAAAGAGGTTTCGGGAAATACATCCACGCTCTTGCAACCTCAAAATTAAGGGTACCGCTATACTGAGAAGCATTAAGCTCGGTCATTATCATTTCCCAGTCAACCGCACCGAGAGTAAAAGGCATTGCATGGTTGTCATTTATTCCATCAACCTCATGAAGATGAAGAACCTTAAGTTTTTTACCTAAAGTTTTTATAGCAAACCTTATATTACCGCTTGTAAGCACCATATGTCCCGTATCAAGACAAAAGGCATATAAGTCTTTACCTGCCCTTTTATTAAGCTCATCAATATAGCGGTTTACCTCATCAAAATCATTACAGGTAGACTCGAAAATTTTGTTTTTATACTGCACCCACATATTTTCAAGACAGCAAACAACATTATGTTTTTTAAGGTCATCAATAAACTGACTGTAAAATTCTATGTTCATATCAAAAATTTCTTTTTTTGTCATTGTACTACCATAAGGTGGGGTTATCGGATGTACAACAATATAGTGACAGTTAAGATAACCTGCTGCGGCAATGCTTCTTTTTATACACTTAATCATATATTCATTGATTCCGTCTTCTCTGCCGAAAACATAAGACGGAAAAGGAGCATGGCTCTGCCCTATGGCAATACCGTTTTTTTCCGCCTCATCCTTTATGCCTTTTAAATAATCATAAAACTCTTCTTCGGGCAATTCATAAAATTCGCTCTTAAGCCAAGGTTTTCCTTGTTTTGCATAAACACTTCCGCCATTGGCGTAAAATATATTATCAAAATTAAGGTCAATAGCACCAAAACCTGCTTTTTTAAGAAGAGGAAAATTCTTTTCTGCTGATTCTTTATCTATAATAAGATTTGCTGTGGACACACTGTATATCATGGTACGCACCTCCGTATTTTTCTTCATTTTACCCTTAACAGATTTATTTTTCAAGTAAAATTAACAAATTGTTGCAATAAAAAACACAAAACATTAACATTTGGTAGCATATAATATATATGGTGACTTATATGAAAGAGCGCAAACGCGGTATACGAATTAAATCACGAGTAATACTTACAGTCCTTGGTCTTATTCTGGCATTGGCTTCTATTCTTGTTGGCGTTATTGAGCTCCAGCACAACTTTTTGCCTGTTTATTCAATACTTGAGCTTATTGGAATTATTACCGCCATATACATAATAAATAAACGGGATAATCCAAGCTATAAAATTGCTTGGATAGTATTCATACTTACTCTTCCTGTTTTCGGACTCGTTGTTTATATGATGTGGGGAGGTCAGAGAACTTTTCCTCATCTAAAAAAAAGAATGATGGCTTGCTGTGATAAATATGAAAAATATTTAGAGCAAGACCCTGCAATACCGCGTCTGCTTCAGTATGAAAACTCTCCCCAAACAAGACAAGCATCCTATCTTTGCAACGAATCCGGCTTTCCTGTTTATAAGGATACATCTGTGGAATATCTTTCCCCCGGCGATAAATTTCTAAAAAGACTTGTTCAGGAGCTTTTAAAAGCTGAAAAATATATTTACCTTGAATACTTTATAATTGCAGACGGCAAAATGTGGGATGAAATTTTTAAAGTTCTATCACAAAAAGCCAAAGACGGCATTGAAGTTAAGGTTATGTTTGACGACTTCGGCTCTATAAAAAGACAATATCGTGACTTTGTTTCAAGAATGGAAGAAAGCGGAATTGAGGTTTCGATTTTCTGCCCTATAAAGCCGTCACTTAATATAGTAATGAACAACCGAAACCACCGCAAAATTATTGTTATTGACGGAAACATTGCCTTTACCGGCGGTATCAATATTGCTGATGAATATATTAATCAGTTCGAGCGTTTCGGATACTGGATGGACTGTGCGGTTATGGTTAAAGGCAAAGCGGTTGATAGCTTTGTTGTAATGTTCTGTTCAATGTGGGAATACACCACAGGCAAGTCAATAGATATAAAAGATAAGCTTATTAGTCTTCCCGTACAGAAAGAAAGCTATGTAATTCCCTACTGCGACAGCCCGATGGATACAAAATCAACCGCAGAGGGCATTTATCTGCAGATACTCAATACCGCCCATAAATATGTAGATATAGCCACCCCCTATCTTATACTTGACGATAAAATGAAAAACGCTATTATTCTTGCCGCTAAATCAGGGGTAAGAATAAGAATAATAACCCCCTTTATTCCCGACAAGAAATATGTACATCCTGTTACTCAGTATTACTACAGCGAACTCCTTGAGGCAGGAGTGAAAATTTATGAATATACACCCGGTTTTATCCATTCCAAGCTTTTTATCTCAGACGACAGTTCTGCTACTGCGGGAACGGTAAATATGGACTATAGAAGCTTTTTCTTCCACTTTGAATGTGGTGTATGGTTTACCGATGAAGATACTATCAAGCCTATGAAATCCCATTTTGAAGAACTTCTGAGCCAATCACAACAAATCAAACAGTCAGATTGGGAAAAACGAGGTGCGTGGATAAAATTCAAACAGTGGATACTTCATATTTTTTCGCCACTTATGTAAATTTTTACGACCGTTACATTAAGTTAACGGTCGCTTTTTTGTGCATTTTGCCTTATTTTTTTATTCTTTTACGCTTTTTTTAAAGAATTTTATTTAAATTGCATAAAAAACAACCTATTTTACAGTTATAATAACTATTGCATTTTCACCTTAAATAGAGTAATATAATATTAAGAAAAAATGGCATACTATAAATATACATTAATTATGACGAAAGGACGATGTCGGTTATGAGTCAATACAACTCTAAAACACTGGCTGAAATGATTGAAAAAAAATTATCACACAATTTTGGTGTTACTCCTACACAAGCATCTGACGAGTTATTCTATAAAGCCTGTGCCTTGGTTCTACGCGATATTATGAGTGAAAAGAGAACAAAGTTTAAAGAAGAAACCAAAAAGCAACAAGCAAAAACCGTTTATTATCTGAGTATGGAATTTCTTATGGGTCGTTCCTTTAAGAATACTCTTTTTAATCTCGACCTTACAGATGAGATGAGAAAGGCTCTTTCTAAATTCAAGGTAAAGCTGGATGCACTTTTTAAATTAGAGCCTGATGCAGGACTTGGCAACGGAGGTCTGGGAAGACTTGCCGCCTGTTTCCTTGATGGTCTTTCTACAGGCGGTTATCCCGCTATGGGATACTGCATAAGATACGAATACGGCATTTTCCGTCAGAAAATCGTAGAGGGTTGGCAGACCGAAATGCCTGATTTCTGGCTCCCCGGCGGTGAAATATGGTTAGAACCCCGCCCCGCTTCTGCAGTGGATGTTCATTTCGACGGCAAAATAAAAGAGAGTTGGGATAATCACTTCCATCACGTAGAGCACGTTGATTATACCACCGTTCACGCTATGCCCTATGACCTTATGGTTGCAGGTAAGGACGGCAAAACCGTCAATGCGTTAAGGCTTTGGAGTGCCGAGTGTCAGGATATTAATATGTCAGCCTTTAATCAGGGAGATTACGTTCGTGCGATGGAGCAAAAGGCTATGGCAGAGGTTATCAGCAAGGTGCTATATCCTGAAGATAATCATGCCGAGGGTAAATCCCTTCGTCTTCGTCAGCAGTATTTCCTTGTTTCTGCATCTATTCAGGATATACTCAATCGTCATCTTCGCACCTATAATACCCTTGATAATCTTGCTGAAAAGGTAGCTATCCACATCAACGATACTCACCCTGCCCTTACCGTACCCGAGCTTATGAGATTTTTGCTTGACGAATGTGGCTATGACTGGGATAAGGCGTGGAAAATTGTTCAGGGAACAGTTGCTTACACCAATCACACTATAATGAAAGAGGCTCTTGAGTGTTGGCAGGAGGATATGTTCCGTCACAGACTTCCCCGAATTTATCAGATTGTTAAAGAAATTGACAACCGCTTCCGTTTGCACATCTGGGAAGAAACAGGAGATAGCCGACTTGTTGAAGATACCGCCGTTATTTCAGGTGGCGTTATAAGAATGGCAAATCTAAGCGTTGTAGCCTCTCACAAGGTTAACGGCGTTTCCCGTCTGCACAGCAACATTCTCACCGATTCCCTGTTTAACGATTATTATATGCTTACACCTAAGAAGTTCACCAACGTTACCAATGGTATTGCCCACAGAAGATGGCTATGTCAAGCAAACCCCCTGCTCACCTCTTATCTTACCGAACTTATCGGTGACGGATTTGTTAAAGATGCGTCACAACTTTCTGAGCTTATGAAGTTTGCCGATGATAAGACCGTTCTTAATAAACTTGGTGAAATCAAACACAGCAATAAGGTTCGTCTTTCAAATTATGTTAAGGAAAATATAGGCACTTCTTTAGACCCCGAGTCCATTTTTGATATGCAGGTTAAACGTCTGCACGAATATAAACGCCAACACCTTAATGCACTTCATATCATTTCTGATTACCTGTATCTTAAAAACAATCCTAATGCAGAGTTTACACCTAAAACCTATATTTTCGGTGCAAAGGCTGCCCCCGGTTATCTTCTTGCAAAGCAGATTATCAGTTTAATCTGCCGTCTTGCAAAAGAAATCGAAAACGACAGAACTGTTAATGATAAACTTAAGGTCTTGTTCCTCGAGGATTATAAGGTAACTTTAGCTGAGCTTATGATTCCTGCCGCAGAAATCAGTGAACAGATTTCTCTTGCTTCTACAGAAGCCAGCGGTACGGGTAACATGAAGTTTATGATGAATGGTGCTGTTACCCTTGGAACCGAGGACGGCGCTAATGTTGAAATTCACGAAGCCGTGGGCGACGATAACATTATCATTTTCGGTATGCACACACCTGAGGTTTTAGCTCTTCAAAAGCAAGGCTACAGTCCATTCCAGTATTATGCCAACAACGAAAAGCTTAAAGAAGCTTTAAGCTTTATTGAAAAAGGAATAGGCGGACAACAATTTGATAATATATTCAAGACCATTACAAATGTAGATACCTATATGGCTCTTGCAGACTTCAATGACTACTGTAACGCTCAAAACAAGGCCTCTGCTCTTTATAATGATAAAGATAAGTGGAACAGAATGTCACTTGTTAACATTGCAAACTCAGGAATTTTTGCAGCCGACCGTTCCATTGATGACTATGCAAAGAATATATGGAACATTAAACCAATTAAGTAAGGAACCCGTATATGCAGTATTATCCTTTTGATTCGCGAAGCAGTCTTTATAAATCACATTACGGTGCGATAGCCTCAGATACTCCTCTGAGGCTTCGTGTCCTCTTGCATAAGGAAGCAAGGGTACATAACGTATGGTTGTGTATAAAAAATGACACTTCCGACAGTATCTGCGAATACCCCCTTACGCCTGATACTTGGCTTGAGGATTATCGTTTTTACCAAATCACCCTCCCTTTTAACGAAGGGCTTTATTGGTATAATTTCAGATACGCAAGCGATTACGGTGAATTTAAAATAACAAAGTCTGAACATTCTCTGGGAATTGTTTCTCAAGATAATGCTATGTGGCAGTTAACAGTATATGACAAAGAATATAAGACTCCCGACTGGCTTAAGGGCGGTATAATTTATCAGATATTCCCTGACCGTTTTTATAAAAGCGAAAATCCAAAAACTCGGGTACCTGCCGACCGCTTTATTCAAGAGGACTGGGAGGCTCTTCCTGAACACAGGCAATCTGATAATATTAAATATCTCGGCAACGATTATTTCGGTGGTGATATTCAGGGAATAATAGAAAAGCTCGATTACATTGCCTCTCTTGGTGTTTCGGCAATATATCTTAACCCTATATTTGAAGCTCACAGTAACCACCGATATAATACAGCAGATTATATGAAAATCGACTGTTTACTTGGGGATGAAGAAGACCTTAAAGAGTTATGTAAAAAAGCTGAAAGCTACGGTATTTCGGTTATTCTTGACGGTGTGTTCTCTCATACCGGAGATGACAGTGTTTATTTTAATAAACGCAACAGGTACAACTGTCTTGGAGCTTATAACAGTCAAAACAGTGAGTTTTCAACCTGGTACACCTTTAAAAGTTTTCCCGATTCGTACAATAGCTGGTGGGGTATCACTACGCTTCCCGAAACAAATGAAAACGACAGTTCTTTCACCGAGTTTATAACAGGCAAAAACGGTGTACTTCGTCACTGGATAAGGGCAGGAATAAAGGGTTGGCGTCTTGATGTAGCAGATGAACTTCCCGATAAATTTCTTGACAACATAAGAAAAGCTATAAAAACCGAAAACCCTGATGCTTATTTATTAGGCGAGGTCTGGGAGGATGCTACCAATAAAGTAAGTCACGGAGGAAGAAGACGCTTTTTAAGAGGAAAACAACTTGACTCGGTAATGAATTATCCCTTTGCTGAGGCTATAATAGAGTTTTTAAACGGCGAGTCCTCAAGAAAACTTATTGATGCTGTTTTAGATATTACCGAAAACTACCCTCCACAAAGCGTTAATCTCCTTATGAACCATATTGGCACACACGATACTATTAGAATTTTAACACGGCTGGGTGCAAACCCCAATTCAAACGGGGACAGACAGTGGCAATCTACACAAAGGCTTGATGAAAAGCAATATGCTCACGCTGTTAAATTCTTAAAGCTTGCCGCTACACTTCAGTATACCTTACCCGGTGTACCCTCTCTTTATTACGGTGACGAAGCAGGTATAGAGGGCTACGGCGACCCGTTCTGCAGAAAGACATACCCTTGGGGTAAGGAAAACAAAGAGCTTTTAGAGTTTTATAAAATTCTCGGCAAAATCAGGCGAGAAAACAGTTGCTTTGCAGGTGGCAGATTTATCCCTGTATACGCCAATATGGGACATATAGCCTATATTCGCGAAAGTGAAGATAAAACCAACGCACTGCTTATTGCAGTAAATCGTTGGTGTGATGATGCTTTTATAGATTTACCTGACGGCTTCCAAAATGCCACCGTTTTATACGGTAACGCACCGGAAAACAATCGGCTTAAAATCAGCAGTGAAAACATCTGTATAATTAAATCAGACATTCATTAGAATGTCTGATTTTTTAGTTTATTTATTTTTTCGCCACATTTGTTTACGATGTTCCGCAGGGGTCAATCCATATTTCTTTTTGTAACAGGAAATAAAAAACGATATGTTCTTATAGGCACAACAGGCAGATATATCGGCTACCGTCATATTAGTGCTGAGCAAAAGATTTCTTGCATGATCAAGTCGCAAATATATTACATAATCAATAGGAGATACTCCAAATTTATTTTTAAACAATCTGCTTAAATAAGTTTTATCAAGATGGACAAACTGAGAAAGCTGATTTAAGGTTATTGTTTTTAAAAAATTTTCGTTTATATATTTATATATTCTGTCAACCGACAGTTCAGTATCTGTCTGTTTTTCGATTTTTTGTCTTAAAACTTGAGTATTTAAAAGAAACAGAATTTGTTTTGCAACATTCTTTGAATATTCACTGCTCAAATCGGTCTGCTGAGATAATTCTGTAAAAAGCAGGTCAAATTCATTTATACAATCAGGTGATATTATATCAGGAAGAAAAGCTACAATACTATCGTTGCAAATTGGTTGCATAGGATTTACAGCATTACGGCTGTACTGATTGGATAGCTCTTTCCCCGAAAAATCAAGGGTTAATAAATAGCAATCGTAATCACCAAAGCTATATACTTCTTGCCCGGGTCTACGAAAACAAATATCCCCTGCCTTCACCTTACATTCACGCTTATCAATATTTATAATTCGTTCCCCTTTAATATGAAAATCAAGTTCATAGTCAGTAACAATACGCTTAATTATAGATTTTGCAGACGGAGCAATAAATCTTCTGCATTCAAGAACATTAATATCCATCTTTTTCACCTCTTTAAGAGTTTAACACAATTTCTTAAAAAAGTCAAAATACTGTTATTAATTGTCATAATAATCGCTTGTTATGATTTTAGTTGTATGTTTTAATAGCATTATAGAGGTGATATAAAGTGAAATTAACAAGAAAAGCAAAAATAGGTCTGTTATTTATCGGTGCTGAAAGATTTTGTCCATTAGGGCAAGGCACACACGATGGAACTTATCTCGAAAGAAAAGAAAAAGAATATCAAGACTACATAAACAAAATTAAGGAATATGGCGAAATTGTTCATAATGGTATGGTGTACACTCGCCAACAAGCAGAAGATACATTACGGTTATTTAACCAAAATGATGTGGATTGTGTTGTTGCCATTTTTATGTCATGGGCTGAAGATTATGCATGGATAAGTTTTTTGAAAGAAATCCCTAATGATTTACCCCTTATGTTAGCCTCAGTTGTAAGAGATGAAATAAATATACAAGACACAAATGATGAAAATCAGTTTATAGACTTTTTATCCGCAGGAGCTCTTGTAGGTTTTTTGGAAGCTTCAGGCTCGGTTAAAAGATTCAAAAAAGAAAAAGTACAAATAGAAATTGGCACCCTTGATGTAATTGCCGAAAAAATCAAAGTTTTTTCAAGTGCCTCTAAAGCAAGAGCAATTTTACGAAAAACCAACATAAGTTTGCTATCCTGTTACAATGAAGCTATGTACTCAACCTATGTTGACCCATATAATGTGTATATGAAAATAGGCGCACGACTGAAATTTTTGTCGGTTGCCGATTTAGCAGAAGAGGTAAGTAACATACCCGATAGCCATACAAATTCCGTTATTGAAGAGTTATCAAATAAATATAAAATCTCACAGAGTGTAGATCCCGAAAAATTTTTCGCTTCGGTACGCGCAACCTTGGCTATGGAAAAACTTGCCGCTGATGCAGACACCGATTTACTGGTGCTTAATGACATAGATACAACCCTATTTAAGCATATCGGATTGCGTCCGGGTTTCACTCCATGCGACCCTAAAAACGAAACAGTAACCGTACCTGAGGGCGATATTGGTGGCGGACTTGCAGTATATATTCTAAAAATCCTAAGCGGTTCCCACGCTAATTTTATTGAGCCTTTTTATATAAACAAAACTACAAACACCTTTGCAGCAGGTCACGCAGGTCCTAACGATTACACCGAAAAATCAGAAAATGTTATAATTGCAAGAGATGAACGCTTTGCTAAGAGCAAGTGGAAATATGCCGGTGCGCCTTTTGCTTGGTATGTTTTCCCCGAAGGTGAAAAGACAATGCTTCACATTTCCGAAGAAAACGGAAGAATGAAACTTGTTGCAACATTGGTTGAATGTTTATCCACAAAACATTATCTTGCCAGTTATTCACACGCTGATTTCACACATAAAACTCTTAATTTAGAAGAGTTATTCAAAAAAATTGCATCTGCAGGAGTAAATCAACATTTCGGAATTACTTCAGGAAACCTATTAGACGAGCTTGAATTATTTGCAAAAATTATGGATTTTGATTTTTACAGAATAGATAGCTAAAGCATTTAAACGCAAGTTTCTAAGGAGATAAAAATGAGTAAAATTACTATTACAAAACCACCTCTCAGATGGCTTTTTGGCGGATTTGGTTTTCATAACAGCGAAGCAACTATGCCTGCGCTTATGAGCGATAAATTTAAAAATGAAATCGCAATAAAAACATTTAACGAAATCTGCCCTACCTTTTCCCGTGTTTTTGCGGTCTATGCCGACTGGACAAAGGAAGCAATGGACGCATTCGCAGACTATTATGACCTTACCTTCCGAAAAGCAGATACTCTTATTTATGCTGTCCCCGGTAGACTGCCTTATATTACCGATGAAGAAAATATAGATGAATACTGTGAAAAAATAGCAGAGAAGCTGGACTATTTAATTAATATCCGCAATTGTGTTAAAATCAGATATTACTGTGTTACCAATGAATTATCAGTGGGCAACACATATTGTTGGTTTGACAAAAACTTAGAGCTTTTTAAAAAATATCACGAAGGACTATATAAAGCATTTCGCCGTCACAACTTAGATATAGGTCTTCTTGCTACCGATGTTTCAGGTGCAGATAAATTCAATCAAATAGACTGGGCGGTACAGAATATGGATGAAATCACCCATACTTATTGCGCCCATCTATATAATTGGAACAGCAATACTCCCCCCGGCTCACTAAACACATACGATTACTGTTACAATCTTTTTGAGTCAGCAGTAAAAACAGCACACAAAAAAGAAAAGCGATTTATTTTGGGCGAGTTTGGCGATAAAACTCAAAAAATGCTATGCAATTACCCTATGCGTAACGATTCACAGTTTGCGGTTGACTATCCTGAAATGGAAGGAATTTATGCACTCTCCCTTGCAGAAATGACCTTAGCCGCAATTAACAGTGGATGTTTTGCTGCTGCTTATTGGACAATGCTTGATTATCCTGACCCTATTATCAGAGAAAACTTTGACACAGTAGAGGGCAAAGCTCGTTATGATGCAGTCCGTTTTTCAGGACACGGACTTGAAATACGCTATAATAAAAACGGTCTTATCCGTTGGTGTGACGAAGAAAAAGACTATAGCTCACGCGCCCCATTATACACATTAGGTTATCTTGCTAAATATTTTAAAAAGGGCAGCAGAGTTTTTGATAGCAAATGGGATAACGAATATTTACGCTGTTCTGCGGTTTCAGACGATCAAGGCAATGTTAGTATAGCTATAATAAACTTAAAGGACGAAAAAGTAGATACACAGTTTTCTATGGAGTATAACTGCAATCAAAATGCAAGAATGTATATTTACGAAGCCGATAATGTTCCTTATAACAAATTCAACGATTTACAGCCCTACAGCACCCTTGTTGACCTCAATGACGAAAATCTTACTCTTTCTTTACCGCCTAAATCTTTCGTTTTACTTACAACAGATTATGTAAATAGAATTCCGTCAAAGATACGACACTTAAAAATAAGAAAAGATAAACTTGAATTTAGCCCTTGCAAAGATAAAGAACATTGTTATTACCGTATATTTAAAAACGGAGAACAAATCGCCTCTACAGTAGCTTTATATACCGAAATTACAGATCCTAAAGCTAAATACACCGTTCTTTCAGTAGATAAATGGGGAAATACAAGAAAACAGTAAGTTAAAAACCATATTTCTTACACCAAAACATTATTGCTAATTATATCAACCATGAGCGCTGTTGTGATGAGTGCGATTATTATTTAAAATGTTTTCCTCAATATAATCCGTGGTCAAAGGGGAAAAAGTTCAAGAAGTGAGTTAATAAACTACTTCACATAGATTGAATAATACACATACTTATGTTATAATCTAAACAATCGAAAATTAGCGGAGGTTATTATAATGGCTAAAGATAAAAGATTTGAAAAAACCTATAGTCAAAGTATGGGCTCTATGGAAATCTGGGTAGACAAGGAAACAGGCGTTAATTATTTATATCGTCAAAGTGGATATGCAGGTGGAATGACTGTTTTGTTGGATAAAGACGGTAAGCCGATTATTACACCTGTAGAAGAATAAGCAAAAACAAACGAAAAGCTGAGCAATTGCTCAGCTTTTTATAGTTTATTTCAAGTTTTCGCTTTAACTAAACAACAACAGACCTCAACATGATTTGTATGAGGAAACATATCCACAGGTTGAATACGACGAACGTGATATGCGTTTTTCACAAAGTAACTTAAATCTCTTGCTAAAGTTTCGGGATTGCAAGAAACATAAACAATTTTTTCAGGGGAAAGTGTAACCACCGAACTCATAAACCGTTGGTCGCTACCTGCTCGGGGAGGGTCCATAATAACAACATCTGCTCTTTGCCCAAGCTTTGCCATTTCCACCATAAAGTCACTTGCGTCAGCTGTATAAAATTCAATATTTTCTATATTGTTTCTCTTTGCATTGAATTTCGCATCATATACAGCATCCCCATTAAGCTCTACGCCTATAACCTTTCCCGCCTTTGCAGAAGCTAAAATACCAATGGTACCTGTACCGCAGTATGCATCAATTGCTGTTTCACTGCCTGTAAGCTCCATATATTCAATAGCTTTACTGTAAAGCTTTGTTGTCATAACAGGATTAATCTGATAAAAAGAACGTGGAGAAATACGAAAGGTACAATCTAAAATAGTATCCTCTATATACCCCTCTCCGTAAAGCGTAACTGTTTTATCGCCTAAAACAAGACTTGTAAACTTATTATTGACATTCTGTACAATTGTAGTTATTTCGGGATGTCTTCCAACAAGTGCATTTATAAACGACCTTGATGACGGAAAAATAGAAGTACCTGTAACCAATACCACCATAATCTGTCCGGTATAAAAACCTTTTCTAATAAGAACATGACGCAAAAAGCCTGTCATATTGTTTTCATCAAAGGGCTTTAGTTTAAAGGATTTCAAAAGCTTTCTTACCGTAACAATAATTTCATCAGCCTTTTCATCCTCAATCATACATAAGTCTATGGGGACTATTTTATGGGTAGAGGATTGATATACTCCTGAAATAATTCCGCTTTTATCTTTACCGAATGCCGCCTGAACCTTACATCTGTAATGCAGCGGGTTTTCCATTCCTATAATTTCATTAATACGGCAAAATCTACCAAGAAGCTTGATAACATTAACCTGCTTATACCTAAGTTGTTCACTATAAGTCATATTCTGCAAATGACAACCGCCGCACTTTTTATAGTGCGGACAGCCGTTACCCTTACCAACACGCTCTACTTTTTTTGCTTCTTGATTGTTCAAAAACGGATTTTTTCCGTGATTATACATAACAAACTCCTTGTTTTGTAGGTTCAAATTTCTGTTTTTTGCCGACGTAATAATGCTACCGTTTCTACATGGCTTGTTCTTGGAAATAAATCCACAGGGGTATATTCAATAACCTTATAGCCTTTTTCTTCAAGTATATTACAATCTCTTGCTAAGGTAGCACAGTCACAGGAAACATATACTATTCTCTCGGGCGAAAAGCTTTCAGCAACAATGCTTAAAAGCTCACTATCACAGCCCTTTCTTGGCGGGTCTAATACCACAACATCAGCCTTTAAGCCTTCATCACGAAACTTCTTGGCAGCCTCACAGGCATCCGCACACAAAAATCTTGCATTTTTAATACCATTTATAAGGGCATTGTACTTTGCGTCCTCAACCGCCTGTTCAATTATCTCTACACCGATAATTTCTTTGGCTTTATCTGCAAAAGAAAGACCTATAGTTCCCGCACCGCAGTAAAGGTCAAGAACAGTTTTACACTGGGGCTCAGCATATTCCTCAGCCTTTTTATATAGACACTCGGCCATATCCCTGTTAACCTGATAAAAAGAAAGTGGATTAATTCTTATTTTATTCGAGCACAGAATATCCGTTATGTAACCCTCTCCGTAAATAATCTTATTTTCCTTACCTAAAATCACATTGGTTTTATCCTTGTTTACATTAAGCACAACGGTTTTAAGGTCATTACCGCACAAATTTTCAAGTGTTTCCACCAAAACTTCGTTATGAGGAAGAGCATCTGCATTTATTACTACACACACCATTATTTCCTTTGTAGCTGAAGCTCTTCTTATATACAAATGACGGATAAGACCTTTTCCTGTTTCTTCGTTATAACAAGACAGCGAAAAGTCGTTTATGAATTTTTCAAACACCTTGGAAATTTCATAAAAATTTACAGGCTGAAGCAAACAGTCCTCACAGGGAATTATACGATGGGAATGTGTAGCAAAAAAGCCAACATGACCGTTCTCATTAATCGGAAACTGTGCTTTGTTTCTGTATCTTAAAGGTTCTCCGACAATAATCTCCTTACAGGGTGCAGCTATATTCCCGATGCGTTTCATAGTCTGCTCTACCCTTTTTTGCTTTAGCTGTGCTTCACTGCTATAGTTTATATGGCGGTAAACACAGCCGCCGCACTTTGAAAAGGAATCACAGTCTATTTCACAGCGACTTTCTGACGGTTCTATAATTTCAACTATTTTTCCAAAGCAGTAATTTTTATTAACCTTTACGATATGTACCAGCACTCTGTCTCCTACTGCTGCCTCAGGAACGAAAACAGCTATTCCTTCATATTTTCCCACACCGCTTCCCTGTGCAGTAACATCTGTTATATCTATAATTATTTCATCATTTTTGCACATAAAAAACTCCTGTAAAAAAGAGGAATAGAAAAAACTATTCCTCTATAAAATCACCATCTCTGTATTAAAGAAGATATTCTTCTTGAGTCATAAGTTTCGTTTTTGCTCAGGTCAAGGGTACGTGAGTCAATGGTAATAATATCCGAATCTATCCAGCCTATTATAACCTTATCCTTACCGACCTCCCAATAAATATTTTCTCTGTCGGTAATATTCACGTTTTCGTCATAGGTAACAAGCTCAACCCTTACTGCAACCCCCTCGGGAGTATTTACAGTATAACACTCAGCAACTTTATTAAGGTCAGGCGAAAATGCCGAATAAACAGCAGCTTCACCCTCCTGAGCTTTCGGTAAATCATTAAGACTGAAAAAAAGCTGGTCTTTTACAAAAAAGACAATATTAATCATAAAAACAGCAAACACAACACAGTAATACACTATGTATTTAACCTTTTCTTTCATTTTCTTACCACCTAAAATTCAACCTCATGAGTCGGTATTTTCACACTTTCCTCTATAATTTTATTATATCCCGCAACACCAAAACGACAGGCAACCATATAAGACATCAGCATATAAGGCACTGTAAAAATCACAGGAATAAACAGCATTGATAAAAATATCCACCCTAAAAAAGAAAATACATAAGAAGAAAAATTGTTTTTTGAATATTTTCCTATTCGAAGTCCCTCAGTAACACAGCTACGCTCACCCAAATCCTGCCTTGTAACAAAAACAAAAGCAGGAAGATAGAGACACATAACATAAGCAATAGCGGCTACAAAAGCCACAAAGGAAAGAATATCTGCAATGAAATTGAAATTAATCACCCATAGAGGTGTTGCGATACCAACAAGCTCATAAAAACCTTCACTTGTAAAAAAGTCCACCGCAATAGCAGGAAGATTTAAAACAAAAATTCCGCCAATTAAAAGCACAGACATTCTTAAAGAAAAAAGTAACGCTCTTTTGTATTCACGAAAATCGGCAAAATAACAAAATACCTCAGATACACTGTCGGTACAACCATTTGCCATACGCCAATAGCAGTGTAAAGCACCCAACCACAAGGGCGAACAAACAAAAACACTGAGTACCAACATTATTATAACAGAAAAGTTACCAAGAGGCAAGTTTAATATAGAACTAATAAGATAGGACACCGCCGAAGCACTAAAAGGAATCATTGCCATTGCTACTGCATTTCCCCAATTTCCCTTAAGCGTGGCAAGAGCCGTCATTTTAACCGCTTTAGAAGTTGCCATTAATATATCACCCTAAAATATTATTATAACTACATTATACACCCGGTACACTGCAAAAATATTAAATAATTTTTAATTTTGCAAAACCTGCCATAAGCTTTTTAAGGCCAACTCTTTCAAACTGTATTTCAAGGAGGGTATCACTGCCCATAGGCACGGTTTTGAGAATACTACCCACACCAAAGGTATTGTGTTCAACCTTCATTCCCGCACTATACTGAGATTTTAAGACAGACGAAGTGGGTTTGACAGCAGAAGAAAAGCTTGTTTTAGTAGCAAAAGCAGAGGATGCAACAGGCGGTTCAATCACAAATCTCTCCTGAGTATTCCTCATCATCCCACTTTCATTGCAAAGTTCCTTCGGGACTTCCTTTAAAAACCGAGAAGCAACGTTACGGTTAGTCTGCCCGTAAAGCATACGGGTATAAGCGTTAGTTATGTGAAGCTTTTTCTTTGCTCTTGTAATAGCTACATAGGCAAGGCGTCTTTCCTCCTCTATTTCAGCCTGTCCCGCAAATATTGACTGATTGCCGGGGAAAACACCCTCTTCCCAACCAACAAGATAAACATTGTCAAATTCAAGACCCTTGGCACTGTGCACAGTCATCATAACAACCCTGTCGTCACTGCTGTCCAAAGAATCTATATCACTGACCAGAGCGACCTCTTCAAGAAAACCGCTAAGGGTAGGTTCTTCGTTTTCCATTTCATACTGAACAATAGAGCTTGAAAGCTCCTTGATATTCTCTATTCTGTCCTGTTCAGATGGCCCCGCCATAATCAGCATGGTCATATAACCGCTTTTTTCTATAACCTGTTCGCAAAGCTCATGAATCGATACCTGCTCACTAAGCTGAATAAGGGAATTCATCATATCGGTAAAGCCTTTTAGCTTTGCAGCGCTTCGGCTCAGAGCAGCATAATTATCAGCGTTACAAAGAACCTCAAAAAGCGAAATACCTAACGTATCTGCAATTTCACCGGCAGCGTTTACTGTGGTATCGCCTATTCCTCGTTTTGGCTCATTTATGATTCTTTTTAATCTAATAACATCACTGGGATTATTGATAACCTGCAAATAAGCAAGTATATCCTTAACCTCTTTTCTGTCGAAGAACCTTGTTCCGCCGATAACAGAATATGCTACACCGCTTCTTGCAAAGACATTTTCAAGAGCCGCAGACTGTGCATTCATTCTGTAAAGAATTGCATGGGAGGAAGCCTTTCCGCCCTTTCTTATATCATCAAAAACGCACTCCGCAACATATTTTGCCTCTTCAACCTGATTTTCAGCAGTATGTACCTCAATGGGAACACCTTCGCCGTTATCAGTCCAGAGAGTTTTACCCTTTCTCCCCTTATTATTGCTGATAACCGCATTTGCCGCATCAAGTATATGTGAGGTAGAACGGTAGTTTTGCTCAAGTCTTATAACCTTTGCATTTTCATATTCATCCTCAAAATTAAGAATATTTTCGATGGTTGCACCTCTGAAGCGGTAAATACTCTGGTCGTCATCTCCCACAACACAGATATTGTTTTCACCCTGTGCCAAGGTTTTGACAAGAACATACTGAGCATAGTTAGTATCCTGATACTCGTCCACCATAACATAACGGAATTTTGCTCTGTAATACTCTGCTACATCATCATTTTCACGAAGTAGTTTTACTGTATTTACAATCATATCGTCAAAGTCCATAGCATTTGCTTCTTTAAGGAGATGATTGTATTCCTTATAAATCTCAGCTATAACCTTTCTGCGATAATCCATTCCCGCTTCAGCTTTATATTCCTCGGGGGTTATAAGCTTATCCTTTGCAGAAGAAATTTCTCCTAAAATAAATTTAACAGGAAAAGCTTTGTCATCCACTCTCTGAGCTTTTATAATTTCCTTGATAAGACGCTTCTGGTCGTCTGTATCATAAACAGTAAAATGTGAATCGTATCCTATAAGCTGTGCATAACGGCGAAGAATTTTACCGCACACACTATGAAAAGTACCCGCCCATATACCGTCTGCATCCTCACCAAGCTTTGCGGCAATTCTCTCTTTTAGTTCTCCTGCAGCCTTGTTAGTAAAGGTAATTGCAAGAATATTCCAAGGAGAAACAGGCTCAACAGATAAAATAAATTTAGGGAAGCTGTCGGTTTGACCGTCATAATACTGCTGAAGAAGCTGTGCCTCTTCGTCAGAGAAAAACGGAAGTATATCACTGTTATAAGCATCCCCGTATTTAACAAGATAAGCTATTCTGTTTACAAGCACAGTAGTCTTACCGCTTCCGGCACCTGCAAGAACAAGCACAGGACCTTTAGCGGTAGTGACAGCTTCAAACTGCCTGTCATTCATATTACCGAATTCTTTTCGTATTATATTTCTTCTCAGAGACAAAAACTGCTGGTCTGTCATTAAAATTACTCCTAAATACTTACTGAATATATAATATTATAAAATATATATATAAATTTATCAAGTTAAAATTGACCTTTGAGAAAAAAGAGTGTATAATAGTCACGTATATGTAAAGTTTTAGGAGATGTATATATGAAACGTACCGAAATTGTTACTTTATTCAATGCACCTGATAACTACATCGGAAAAGAAATAATTGTTTGCGGTTGGATAAAAACCTCCCGTCAATCTAAAAACATAAGCTTTATTGAGCTTAATGACGGTTCTTCCTTTAAAAACCTTCAGGTAGTATATGAAGAACAGAATATTGCTAATTATGCTGAAATATCCGCACTGAATGTTGGCTCTGCTATTTGTGTCAAGGGTAATCTTATTGCTACCCCTGAAATGAAGCAGCCCTTTGAGCTTCAGGCAACCGAGATTACCGTAGAGGGTGCCTCTACTCCTGATTATCCGCTTCAGAAAAAGCGTCATTCTCTCGAATACCTGCGCACCATTCAGCATCTTCGTCCCCGTACAAATACCTTCTCTGCAGCTTTCAGAGTTAGGTCTGTTGCCGCTTATGCAATTCATAAGTTCTTTAACGAACGCGGTTTCGTTTATGCTCACACCCCCCTTATCACTACAAGCGATGCCGAAGGTGCAGGCGAAATGTTCAGAGTTACTACCCTCGATGTAGGCAATCCCCCACTGACTGAGAACGGAGCAGTTGATTATTCTCAGGACTTTTTCGGCAAAGGCACAAGCCTTACCGTTTCAGGACAGCTTCAGGCTGAGGCTATGGCAATGGCTTTTGGTAAAGTATATACCTTTGGACCTACCTTCAGAGCCGAAAAATCCTATACCGCCCGTCACGCTGCTGAGTTCTGGATGATAGAGCCTGAAATTGCTTTTGCTGACCTTCAGGACGATATGGATCTTGCCCGTGATATGCTTAAATATGTGCTTTCTTATATTTATGATAACTGTCAGGCCGAGCTTGATTTCTTTGAGACTCATTTTGAAAAAGGACTTAAAGATAAGCTTCGCAATGTAATTGATTCTGAATTTGCCACTGTTACCTACAGTGAGGCTGTTGAAATACTGAAGAACAGCGGCCACAAGTTTGAATATAAGGTTGAATGGGGTTGCGATTTACAGAGTGAGCATGAGAGATACCTCACCGAAGAGGTGTTCAAAAAGCCGCTGTTTGTAACAAACTATCCCAAAGAGATAAAGGCTTTCTATATGCGCCTTAATGATGATGGTAAAACCGTTGCCGCTGTTGACTGTCTCGTTCCCGGAATTGGTGAAATTATAGGAGGAAGTCAGCGTGAAGAACGCCTTGACCTGCTGCTTAAGCGTATTGAAGAAATCGGTGGAACCGAGGAAGAATACGGTTGGTATCTTGACCTTCGCCGTTTCGGCGGTGCTAAGCACGCAGGCTTTGGTCTTGGCTTTGAAAGACTTATTATGTATGTTACAGGTATTGCAAATATCCGTGATGTTCTTCCCTTCCCAAGAACCACAGGCTCTGCCGAATTCTAAATATATTAAAAACCGACTTAAAAAAGTCGGTTTTTTTATACAAATAACGCTGTTAAAAAGGCTGTTGCCGCCGCACAAAGCGCCACAACTATAAGTGGTTTTTTTAAATATGCCAGTATAAGTGCCGTTGCTGTACCCACAGCAGCGGTTATATAATTTCCCGTCGAATAAAAGATAGCAGGAACTGTCATTGCCGAAAGCACGGCATAAGGAACATAGTATAAAAAGCTCTTTAAAAAACGGGATTTAATCTGTTTTCTCATAAGAGTAAAAGGTAACATTCTTATAAGATATGTAACAAGAGCCATAAGAATAATATAAACAGCTATACTCATTCTTCGCCCTCCTTTACAGGAAAGACAATAGCGGCTATTGTTGACGCTATAACAGCACAAATTATTATAGCAAATCCGCTTGAAATAAAGGGTGCTAAATAATAACAAGCAATACTAAGTACAGTTGCAATTAAAACAGCAAACAGAATATTTCCGTTTTGTCTTGCAGGCGGAACCACTATAGCTATAAACATAGCATACAGCATTATCCCCAACGCACCCGTTATAATAGCAGGAAGCACGGTACCCGCAAGAGAACCAAGCAGAGTCCCTCCTACCCAACCAAGCCAGGAAATAAAAATCATACCATACATATAACAGGGTTTTATTTTACCATCCTGAGAATACGCCACTGCAAATATTTCGTCGGTAATACCGAATGCCGCAATCATTCTGTGAGGTGTGATAAAGCAGTTGTCAAGCTTCTGTGTGAGTGATATTCCCATAAGTGCATATCTGAGATTTATTATAAACTGACTCAGCACCATTTCGATATAGCTTCCCATAGTTGCTATTATTCCCACTCCCGCCGCTTGTCCGGCAGAAGTAAGATTAAAAGCAGATATAAGCGTAGCCTGAAGTGGTGTAAGCCCATTAGCTACAGCAGTAATACCAAACCCAAAGGAAACCGACAAATAGCCAAGACAAATAGGAAAACCATGAATTACACCTCTTCTAAAGGTCAGCTTCATTCATTAATACTCCCATTTATCGCTATTATAAAGACTTACTGCAATAAGAATATCATTTTCAAAATAGAAGTTAAGAACATTTTTACCGCTACTAACAGAAAGCTTTTCCATATTTTCAAGTTTAAAGGGCATATAGAAAAAATCCTTTGAATCAGCTACACTGCTTTCGGGTTTCATATTAGAAATCGCAGAGCTAACCTCATACTTACTGCTGAGTCCTACAGTAAAGCCGAAAACTGTATCGGTTCCGATAATACAGGAAATACCATCACTTTCTTTTCCGCTTTTATAGCAATAATAAAAACCGTTTACACTATATACATCTTTATTATCAAATTTCTGAAATTCAATAATATCCTCGTGACCGTCGCCGCCCTCATGGTTATGACCATCATTACCCTGTTCGGCTTCTTTTTCAATTTCATCAGGATGAAGACCAAGAGCGTATTTAGCCTCACTTATCATACCTGCACCTACATAGTAGTTAATATCTATTTCATAGGCAGAGGAATTATTATCTTCTTTTTCCTTACAGCCAACAAAACAAAAAGCTATAGAAAATACAAGCAATAAAGCAATAATCTTTTTCATAACTTACTCCTTATTTAGAATGTTTGTGCAACAGTTCACTTCTCTGATCCCAAAGGTCTTGTGATAAATCCACATAATATGTATGGGGTTTTTCAAAACGCTTAACCTCATCCCAAAGAAGTTCGACCTGCTCCTTGCAATACTTTGCAATTTCGTTTACACAGGGGCTTTCATAAACAAGTTTGCCCTTTTCATAAACCTTTACCTGAAGTTTCTTAGCAACAAAATTTTCCACTGTTTTACGCTTCCAGGTATATTCGGGATGGAAAATCTCATAAGGCTTAGTATCATCAATTTTTTCATAACCCATAGTCATTACATCAGCAATACACTTTCCTGTATCTCTGTCATAAAGACGCCAAGGAATTTTAACACCCGGTATAGTGATTTTTGCAGTATTTTCACTGATTTTGATTTTAGGAACAATTTCTCCGTCCTTTTCCACCGCAACAAGCTTATATACCCCGCCAAAAACAGGCTCTTTAGCAGCAGTAATCAGACGCTCACCAACACCGAATATATCAACCTTTGCACCCTGTATGAGCATATCTCTGATAAGATATTCATCAAGTGAATTGGAAACAACTATCTTGCAGTCCTCATACCCTGCATCATCAAGCATTTTTCTTGCTTTTTTGGTTATATATGTAATATCACCGCTGTCAATTCGTATACCCTTAGGGCGTTTTCCCATAGGTTTTAAAACCTCGTCGAAAACCTTTATAGCATTTGGAATACCGCTTTTAAGCACATTATAGGTATCAACAAGAAGGGTTGTACTGTCAGGATATTTCTTTGCATAGGTTTTAAAGGCATCGTACTCACTATCGAAAAGCTGAACCCAGCTATGAGCCATAGTTCCTGATGGATTTACCCCAAAATCCTTGCCTGTAAGCACACATGCAGTACCTACACAGCCGCCAATTATGGCTGCTCTTGCACCAAGAACGGCGGCATCATATCCATGAGCTCTGCGGGAACCGAATTCAAGTACAGGTCTGCCATCTGCCGCACGGACAATTCTATTAGCCTTAGTTGCTATAAGTGACTGATGATTAATTGTAAGAAGAACCATTGTTTCCACCAGGAATGCCTGCATAATAGGTCCTCTTACCGTAATAATTGGCTCCCTTGGAAAAATAGGAGTTCCCTCGGGAACAGCCCAGACATCGCACTCAAACTTGAAATTCTGCAAAAATTCAAGATATCTCTCATCAAAAAGGTTAAGAGCACGAAGATACTCTATATCATCATCCCCAAAGGATAGATTTTCAAAATACTCAATAAGCTGATGAAGTCCCGCCATAATAGCATAACCGCCCTCTTCAGGCACACGGCGGAAAAACATATCGAAATATGCTATAGTACCTTCCATTTCACTATCAAGAATACCGTTGGCCATTGTCATTTCATAAAGGTCCATCAGCATACTTAAGTTTCTTTTATCCATTATACTTCCCTCTTTTAAAACTTTCTCCAAACCATTTTGTTTACTACACCGGTATAAGACTGAATAATCTTAACCACCTTTGTGGAGACATTTTCTTCCTTATAATCAGGCACAGGGATACCTATGTCCTCGTTCTTATTCATTTCTACTGCAGTTTCCACCGCCTGTAAAAGACTGTTTTCGTCAATGCCTGCAAGAATAAAACAAGCCTTATCCAGTGCCTCAGGACGTTCAGTTGATGTACGAATACAAACTGCAGGGAATAATTTTCCTATACTTGTAAAGAAACTGCTTTCCTCAGGCAATGTACCGCTATCGGACACAACGGCAAAGGCATTCATCTGCAGACAGTTATAATCATGGAAACCAAGTGGTTCATGCTGAATAACCCTTTTATCAAGCTTAAATCCACTCTCAGCAAGACGCTTTTTACTTCTGGGGTGACAGGAATAAAGTATAGGCATATCATATTTTTCTGCCATTTTATTGATAGCGTTAAAGAGTGAAGTAAAATTCTTCTCGGTATCAATATTTTCTTCTCTATGTGCTGAAAGAAGTATATACTTTCCTTTTTCAAGACCTAAACGAGCATGAATATCGCTATTTTCAATTTCGCTTAAATTATTGTGAAGCACCTCAGCCATTGGAGAGCCTGTCACATAGGTTCTTTCTTTCGGCAAACCGCAATCTGCAAGATAACGGCGAGCGTGTTCGCTGTAAGCTAAATTAACATCAGAAATAATGTCAACTATTCTTCGATTAGTTTCCTCAGGCAGACACTCATCCTTGCATCTGTTACCTGCTTCCATATGGAAAATAGGAATATGAAGACGCTTTGCACCTATTACAGAAAGACAGGAGTTAGTGTCCCCAAGCACAAGCACTGCATCAGGCTTTATTTCTACCATAAGCTGATATGATTTAGCAATAATATTACCCATTGTTTCGCCAAGGTCACTGCCAACGGCTTCTAAATAAACATCAGGGTCTGAAATACCTAAATCCTTGAAAAATACACCGTTAAGATTATAATCGTAATTCTGACCTGTATGTGCAAGAATGGTATCAAAATACTCTCTGCACTTATTAATAACAGCCGCAAGACGAATTATCTCAGGGCGTGTACCCACGATAATAAGAAGCTTTAGCTTTCCGTTGTTTTTAAATCCTTTACTCATTCTCA
>CAJGBV010000013.1 GCA_904501755.1 Clostridiaceae bacterium
GACCGGGACGTCCGATAGGAGCTCTACCTTCACCACCACCGTGAGGATGGTCGCAGGGGTTCATTACAGAACCACGAACTGTTGGACGCCAACCCATATGACGCTTACGTCCGGCTTTACCATAGTTGATATTGCTGTGCTCAGGATTACTTACCTGACCAACAGTAGCCATACAGTTTACAGGTACGTTTCTGAGTTCGCCGGAAGGCAGACGAAGAAGTGCCATTCCGTTTTCTTTAGCCATAAGCTGTGCCATATTACCTGCAGAACGCGCAAGCTGAGCACCGCGACCGGCATAAAGCTCAACATTGTGGATAAAGGTACCAACAGGGATGTTGGTAAGAGGAAGTGCGTTACCGGGTTTAATATCGGCATCAGGACCGCTTACGATTACGTCACCTACTTTAAGACCAACAGGTGCGATAACGTAGCGCTTTTCCTTCTTTTCGTTATCGTACTGTACAAGTGCGATAAATGCAGAACGGTTAGGATCGTATTCAAGAGTAAGAACTGTTGCGGGTATACCGATCAAATCTCTCTTGAAGTCGATAACTCTGTACTTTCTGCGGTTTCCGCCGCCTCTGTGACGAACGGTAATGCGGCCATAGCTGTTACGACCGGCATTTTTCTTTAAAGGCTCAAGTAAGCTTCTCTCCGGTTTCACGTCGGAAAGTACGGAATAATCCATACTAGTCATACCGCGGCGGCCGGGAGTAGTCGGCTTATAATGCTTTATTGCCATTTTTAATTCACTCTCCTATTTAGGCTTAGCGAAACCGTTTATACGGCTTCATACATCACCTGAAGCATTTTGCTTCTAGGCACTGGGATTACATAAGACCGTCAAAGAATTCGATAGTCTTGGAATCCTCTTTCAAAGTAACAATTGCTTTCTTCCAAGAAGCAGTGTAGCCTTCATAACGGCCCATACGACGAGCCTGACCACGAACGCTCATTGTGTTAACCTTAGCAACCTTAACTTTAAAGATTTCTTCAACAGCTTTTGCTATTTCAATCTTATTAGCATCCTTTGCTACTTTGAAGGTGTATTTCTTGTCGGCAATGCCTGACATACTTTTTTCGGTAATAACCGGAGCAATAATGATGTCCTGTGCGGTTTTCATTATGCGTACACCTCCTCAATTTTTCCTACTGCACCCTTAGCAATTACCAAAGTATCTGCATTAAGGATATCGTAGGTGTTGATGGTGTTTACCTGTGCGGTCTTAACACCGGGGATGTTAGCACAGCTCTTTACAGCAAAGTTGTTGTTATCTTCAAGAACGATAAGAGTTTTCTTACCGGCCTTGATAGCCTCGAGGCAATCAACAACAGTCTTTGTCTTATAAGTTTCAACCTTGAACTCATCAAGAACGATAAGGTCGCCGCTGATAACTTTATCGGAAAGAGCAGACTTTAATGCAAGTCTTTTAACCTTCTTATTTAAGTCATAAGAATAGTCGCGGGGCTTCGGTGCATGAACGATACCACCGTGAGTCCACTGGGGTGCTCTGGTAGAGCCCTGTCTAGCATGGCCTGTACCCTTCTGTCTCCAAGGCTTTTTACCGCCGCCGGAAACTTCGGTACGGGTTAAGGTAGACTGGGTGCCCTGACGCTGATTAGCGAGATAATTTACAACAACCTGATGCAAAACAGAAGCATTAGGTTCGATTCCGAAGATGGCATCATTTAATGTGATTTCGCCCACACTCTTACCTGCCATGTCCAAAACTGCTATATTAGGCATAATTCAGATCTCCTTTCCCTTAGGCTTTCACGCTGTCGAAAAGAATAACGATTCCGCCCTTGGGACCGGGAACGGCACCCTTAACTGCGATGATGTTATTCTCAGCATCTACTTTTACTACACTAAGGTTCTGAACAGTTACACGCTCATTACCTAAGTGGCCAGCCATTTTCTTACCCTTGAAAACACGAGCGGGGTCGATAACACCGAGAGAACCGCCGTGACGATGTACAGGGCCGGTACCGTGAGATTCTTTAAGACGGCTGAAGTTCCAACGCTTTACAACGCCGGCATAGCCCTTACCTTTAGAGGTACCTCTTACATCTACTGCGTCACCTTCAGCAAAAACGTCAGCCTTGATGATGTCGCCAACATTCATAGCGCTCATATCTTCAAAGCGGAACTCTCTAAGAACCTTCTTAGGAGCAACGTCACCTTTTGCGAAGTGACCCTTCATAGGCTTGTTTACCTTAGAAGCCTTAAGATCGCCGTAGCCGAACTGTACAGCTTCATAACCGTCATTTTCAACTGTCTTCTTCTGAGCAATAACACAGGGTCCTGCTTCAATAACAGTTACGGGAATGACATTACCGTTTGCGTCAAAAAGCTGAGTCATACCAAGCTTCTTGCCAACAATCGCTTTTTGCATTTTATTTTCCTCCTTGTAGTTATTGGTTGGGGTCTACCCAACATGACCACTGACGGCAAAGATTAAAGTTTAATTTCAATCTCAACGCCGGCGGGAAGCTCAAGACCTGTCAGAGCCTCAACAGTTTTGTTGGAAGGTCTGATTACGTCAATGAGTCTCTTGTGAGTTCTGGTTTCGAACTGTTCACGGGAATCCTTATACTTGTGAACTGCACGAAGAATGGTTACAACTTCCTTTTCAGTAGGTAGCGGGACAGGACCCGATACTCTTGCACCTGTACGTTTAGCGGTTTCCACAATCTTTTCTGCGGACTGGTCTACAAGCGCGTGGTCGTAACCCTTGATTCTGATACGAATCTTTTCTTTTACTGCCATTTTTGTCGCCTCCTTGTTAGTTTGGCGGGCTACCTCACACTGTGCCGTGTGTTTCATCACGGTCCATTATAAAACCGGATCACTGGGGTTGAGGTGAATCCGGATACACAGCAGGTTCGCAAGTTATCCCACTATGCTTTATCGTCTGAGGTTATTGGTTCGCCCGGTTTCAAATCGGACATACTCCGTGGAAATTTCCTGACACTATGGTCAGCCACCTCCCACATCATCGCATGACAGTACGCCACTCGCGTACCTTGATATGATACCATAACATTTCGTTTATTGCAAGTATTTTTTTAATTTTCTCAAATTTTTTTGTGACAAAGTTTGTAGAATTTCAATGCGTTTATTTGTGCAAAATGACGAAGAGATATTTAGACTCACTTACGCGCGCGTACGCGTATATATAATGTAAGGAATTTTCTAATCCACAATTCCTTGTCCATAGCCCGAAAAAAACCGCTATCTCTCGATAGCGGTTTTAAATCAATACGCTTTTCCCCAATAAACCATTTTCTTTGCAGGTTTGCCGCAGCAAACACATTTATCTGACAGACTTTCTTGTTCAAAAGGCATACATCGAGAAGATACGCCTGCCTTTTCTTTAAGTGCATCCTCACAGGCTCTATCCTCACACCACATAGCTTTTATAAAGCCAGGCTTATTTTCCGCAATGTCAATCATTTCTTCCATAGTCTTTGCTACATAGGTTTTTTCACTTCTGTTAGCAAGCGCCTTTTCATAAAGTCCGTCATGAACAGCACCGAGAAGCTCCGGGATTTTCTCCTCAAGCTCATCAAGTCCAATCGTAATCTTTTCTCCGTTATCTCTGCGAACTATTACACACTGATTATTTTCAATGTCACGGGGACCAATTTCAAGACGAAGGGGAACACCCTTCATTTCATATTCAGCAAACTTCCAGCCGGGTGAGTTTTCAGTAAGGTCAATTTTAGCACGGCAAAGCTTTTTCATGTTTTCATAAATTTCCGTTGCCTTCTCTGTTACCCCTTCCTTATGAGAAGCAATGGGAACAATAACCAACTGAATAGGTGCAACCGCAGGAGGAAGAACAAGACCGCTGTCATCTCCGTGGGTCATAATAATAGCACCTATAAGACGGGTAGAAACACCCCAAGATGTCTGGAAAGGTGTTGCCAACTTGTTTTCCTTATCAGCATACTGAATACCAAACACCTTCGCAAAGCCATCACCGAAGAAATGAGAGGTACCACTCTGAAGAGCCTTACCGTCGTGCATCATTGCTTCTATTGTATAGGTGTCAACGGCACCTGCAAAACGCTCCTTTTCGGTTTTTACACCTTTAATAACAGGAATTGCAAGATATTTTTCAGCAAACTCAGCATATATATTAAGCATCTGAATTGTTTCAGCCTGAGCCTCCTGGGCAGTAGCATGAATTGTATGTCCTTCCTGCCAATGAAATTCTCTGGAACGCAGGAAAGGACGGGTAGTCTTTTCCCATCTTACAACACTGCACCACTGATTGTAAAGCTTTGGCAAATCACGCCAGGAATGAATAATGTTTTTATAATGGTCACAGAAAAGAGTTTCAGAAGTAGGTCTTACACACATTCTCTCCTCCAGCTTATCATTACCGCCATGGGTAACCCACGCAGCCTCAGGAGCAAAACCTTCAACATGGTCCTTTTCAATCTGAAGAAGACTTTCGGGAATAAACATAGGCATAGACACATTCTCATGTCCAGTTTCTTTGAACATACCATCCATTATTCTCTGAATATTTTCCCAGATAGCCCAACCGTAAGGGCGTATTATCATACAACCCTTAACAGAAGAGTAATCCATCAATTCAGCCTTGGATACAACATCTGTATACCATTTTGCAAAATCCTCATCCATAGATGTAATTTCTTTTACAAGTTTTTCTTTTGCCATCAATATCACCATACTAAAATAAATATTGTTTATATAATACTATAAAACAACAGATTTTGCAACAACTATTTAGTCGTAAAATAAGCGGTTTTGCAAAAAACTATTGACAAACCGTAATTTTTTAAATATTATTTGTATAGATGTTGTATGTGCAACAGTGCACAGGACATATTATTACCGTAAAGGAGCATTTTCAATGATTTTTGAAAAACTTAAAGAAATTATTTCCGAGCAATTGGAAATTGATGCCGAAACAGTAACTCTGGAAACCAGACTTGGCGAAGACCTTAACGCCGACAGCCTTGACATCGTAGAAATGCTTATGTCACTGGAAGATGAATTCGGTGTTGATATTCCTGATGAGGAAATTGAAAAAATGAAAACTGTAGGCGATGTAGTTTCCTACATAGAAAACAACAAATAATCAATTGTTAAACGAAAAAAGGCGAGAGTTTTAAGCTCTCGCCTTTTTTCTTAATATAGGATTCACAATGTGTACTTAAGCATAATATTTGCTGATACTTTTACCGCCCTTAATAACCTTGAATTTACGACGGCGAACTCCCCTTGCGATACGTTTTTCGAACTTAACAAGAGTATCCTCGTGAAAAAGACACCATACAGTAAATCCAACAACAATTATCTCTAAAGCACTGATTAACAAAGCATTCATAAGGTTTTCCTCCCAAAAGAACATTTGTTCTTTTTCTGTATTTTCATTATATATCAAGGATTTCGATTTGTCAACACTTTTTTTGAAAAGATTTTCATCTCGTCCTTGCAAGTATTATTATATTACGGGGCGTGTCCCATAAGTATCCCTTTGGTTTTAACTTGTAAAATTCTTTTTGCTGTGGTATGATTTATATATAGTATACTACTCAAGGAGATTTGGTATGATAAGTAAAAATTCCAAAAACACAAAAAGCAAAATTGTTTCTGCCGCTTGGAAACTTTTTTATGAGCAGGGCTATGACGACACCACCGTTGATGAAATAATCGCCCTTTCGGGCACCTCCAAGGGTTCCTTTTATCACTACTTTGAAAGCAAGGATGCTCTGCTCGGTTCTCTTGCATATCTCTTTGACGAAAAATATGAAGAGCTTGAGAGCAGCATAGATACTAACTCAAACAGTATAAATGTTCTGCTTTTTCTCAACCGTCAGCTCTTTGAAATGATCGAAAACACCGTTGACCTCGAACTTATAAAAAGACTTTATTCAACACAACTTATAACAAAAACCGAAAAGCAGCTTCTTGACCACAACCGCGTTTACTATCGTTTACTTAGAAAAATTGTACTAAACGGTCAACAAAAAGGTGAAATCACCAAAGAACTTTCGGTTAATGATATTGTTAAATATTATGCCTTTTGCGAAAGAGCTATTATATATGATTGGTGCCTTTGCAACGGCGACTATTCTTTAAGCGATTCAGCCGCTTCCCTGCTCCCATTTTTCCTAAGAAGAATCGAAAATAATTAAAGTTTATTTTTCGTATTATTTTTAGTATATACTTTAGTCTACTATATTTACCTTTATTATAAATAGATTTTTAAAACAAGGTACAGATTTTAGTCTGTACCTTGTTCTGTATTGCATTATATTATATTTTGTGTTATACTGTTTCTGTTATTATTTTTTAAAGGAGTTGTTTTTTATGACTATGGATACGCTTCAGATACTTATAGCTATGATAGTCTATATGGCTGCCGTTATAGCTATCGGTATTGTATTCGCAAAAAAAGCAAACAAAAATTCTGAAAACTATTATCTTGGTGGACGTTCCCTCGGACCTTGGGTAACCGCTATGAGTGCTGAGGCTTCCGATATGAGCGGATGGCTTCTTATGGGACTTCCGGGCGTTGCTTACTGGTGTGGTCTGGCTGATGCTGTTTGGACCGCAATCGGTCTTGCAATCGGCACATATCTCAACTGGCTGATTGTTTCCAAAAGGCTTCGTCGTTACAGTATAAGAGCAAACAATGCTATCACACTGCCGGAATTCTTCTCCAATCGTTTTAGAGAAAAGAAAAAGGTTATTCTTACCATTGCCGCTCTCTTCATCCTTGTATTCTTTACCGTTTATGCCGCAAGTTGTTTTGTAACCTGTGGTAAACTATTCTCCACCCTTTTCGGTCTTGATTATAAGATTATGATGTTTATCGGTGCAGCATTTGTATTGCTTTATACAATACTTGGTGGATTCCTTGCCGAAAGTGCATCTGACTTTATGCAGGCTATCGTTATGATTATAGCTCTTTCTGTAATTGTAACCATTTCAACAATCAGTGCGGGTGGTATAAGTGCGGTTATAGAAAACGCACAGGCCATACCCGGTTTCCTTGATTTCTTTGGTCTTGCCACCCCATTAACCGATGACAACGGCGTTCAGTTGGTTACTAATGGAACAGCTTTGTTTGGCGATGCAACACCTTATGGTTGGCTCACAATTGCTTCTATGATGGCGTGGGGTCTCGGTTACTTCGGTATGCCTCAGGTACTTCTTCGCTTTATGGCTATCCGCAAAGAAAAAGAGCTTAAACTATCAAGAAGAATCGCTATGATTTGGGTTGTGATTTCTCTTGCTGTAGCTGTATTTATCGGTATAATCGGTCGTCAGCTCTTCCCAACCGAAACTTCTCTTATTACAAAGAGCGGAGCTGAAAGCATTTTCATTCATCTTTCCACAAGCTTCCTACCTCCCCTTTTAGCAGGCTTTGTTATGGCAGGTATTCTGGCAGCAACAATCAGTTCTTCCGACTCTTATCTGCTTATTGCCGCTTCCGCCTTTGCTAAAAACATTTTCCAAGGTGTTGTGAAGAAAAACGCAACCGACAAGCAGGTTATGATTGTAACCCGTATTACACTTCTCACCATCGCCATTATTGCTATGCTGTTCGCCTTAGATGAAAACAGCGTTATATTTAATATAGTTTCTTTTGCTTGGGCAGGCTTTGGTGCTACCTTCGGTCCTCTTATGCTCTTCTCACTTTTCTGGAAGCGTACTACAAGAGCCGGTGCTGTTGCAGGTATGATAGGCGGTGCAGGTATGGTATTCCTTTGGAAACTCGTTATCAGCGAATTAGGTGGCGTGTTCGCAATTTACGAATTACTTCCCGCATTCATCTTCTCAAGTATTTGCATAATAATCGCTTCTCTTCTCACAAAGAAACCTTCTAAAGAAATTGAAGAAGATTTCGAGGCTGTTAAAAACGGTGTCGCAGAGATCACAAACATATAAAAACTAAGTTTATCAAAATAACCGATGTATCCTACATCGGTTATTTTTTTATTTGTTGTTGATATTTCTTTACAATTTAAGTATAATAATATATATTATTATATTTACTTTACGGAAGGAACTAAAGTTTATGGATTGCACACAGTTCTGGCAACATATTTCCAGCAAAAAAATCGCTATATGCGGTATAGGAATAAGTAACACTCCCCTTATTCTCGATTTTGTTGAAAAGGGAGCAAGAGTTATTGCCTGTGACCGCAGAAGCAGACAGCTTATAGGTCCTCTCGCCGATGAGCTTGAGGCTAAAGGCGTAGAGTTAAGACTTGGAGAAAGATACCTTGATGACCTTGAGGTTGATATTATTTTCCGCACCCCCGGTATGAATTTTTATCTTCCCGAGCTGGAACAGGCAAGAAAACGTGGAATTGCCGTTACCAGTGAGATGGAGGTCTTCTTCGACCTGTGCCCTGCCACAATTTTTGCAGTAACAGGTTCAGACGGAAAAACCACTACCACCACCCTTATAGCTAAAATGCTTGAGGCTGAGGGCAAAAATGTGCATATTGGCGGTAATATCGGTAAACCCTTACTGCCGAGAATCAGTGAAATTTCTGCCGATGATTTTGTTGTTGCAGAGCTTTCCTCCTTCCAGCTTATTTCTATGAGAAAAAGTCCAAACATTGCCGTTGTAACCAATGTTGCTCCAAACCATCTTGATATTCACAAGGATATGGATGAGTATGTTGAGGCAAAGAAAAATATTCTTATGCATCAGAACGCTTTTTCCCGCACCGTACTTAACCGAGACAATGAAATAACAAGTGAATTCTCCCGCTTTGCAAGAGGACAGATGCTTCAGTTCAGTATGGAACGTCCAATAAAGAACGGAGCCTGGCTTGATACCGACGGCACACTTCATATGTCATACAGAGGCATTGATGCTCCCGTTCTTCACAGAAAAGACATTTCCATTATTGGTGACCATAATGTAGAAAACTATCTTGCGGCAATTTCTGCTGTTTGGGGATATGTAAGTGTTGAAAACATTCGTAAGGTCGCAAAGGATTTTATGGGTGTTGAACACAGAAATGAGCTTGTCAGAGAAGTAGACGGTGTACGCTACTATAATGACTCTATTGCAAGCAGCCCCTCCCGTACTATTGCAGGTCTTAAATCCTTTGACCAAAAGGTAATGCTTATTGCAGGCGGTTATGACAAACACATCCCCTTTGAGCCACTGGCTCCATATATAATAGAAAAGGTTAAATTTATGACCCTTTCGGGACCCACCGCCGACGCTATTGAAAAGGCTGTTGTGTCCCACCCGGAATATAACGGCGTTCCAGAAATCGTAAAGGTAAAGGATATTAAAGAGGCTGTGTCCATTATTCACAAAAAGGCACAAAAAGGTGATATCGTTACCCTTTCTCCTGCCTGTGCATCCTTCGACGCCTTCCCGAATTTTGAAGCAAGAGGAAAATATTTTAAGGAATTGGTAAATCAACTGTAATGAAACTTGAAGATATTATTAAAGAACTGACAGACTGCGTTTCCATTGGACATATAGACGGCGCCCGTGAAATAATCGGGCGTTATCTTGCTTTCTGCGATATAAAGAACTGCGGTTCAAATGGTATATTGGCTTCTCTTGACTTTGGCAAGGAAAGCACCTTATTACTTGATGCCCACATTGATGAAATCGGAATGACCGTTACCCATATAAGTGATACAGGATTTCTTACCATCAGCAATGCGGGAGGCATTGATTTAAAACAGCTTCCCTCAAGAGAGGTAATTATCCATGGTAAAAAAGATGTCAGCGGTATTTTTATCAGTACCCCTCCTCACCTGAGCAAAGATGACAAAAAACTTTCCGACATAAAGGAAATTAAAATTGATACAGGTCTTGGTGATAAAGCCAAGGATATAATCAGTGTTGGTGACTTTGTTACCTATAAAAACGAATTTTTAAAGCTTGGTGACAAAAGAATTTGTGCAAAGGCTCTGGATAACAGAGCAAGCTGCGCTATGCTTATTTACCTTGCTCAAAGGCTTAAAGATAAAGAGCTTCCTGTAAACCTTATTCTACTTTTCAGTGATGGTGAAGAATTAGGACTCAGAGGTGCAAGAACTGCCGTTTATCCTCTTAATGTCAGTCAGGCGGTTGTTACCGATGTTTCTTTTGGTAATGCTCCCGATGTCCCCTCCGATAAAAGCGGCAAATTAGGCTTTGGTGCTATGATAGGGATTTCTCCCATTCTTAATAAAACTATAACCGAAAAGCTTATTTCTATAGCAAAAGAAAATAACATTCCATATCAGAGTGAGATTATGGGAGGCACTACGGGAACAAATGCCGATGTCATCACCCTTACAAAAAGCGGTATAAAAACAGGACTTGTTTCAATACCGCTGAGAAATATGCATACCGACTGTGAAATTATTGATTTAACCGATATAGAAAACACCGCCTCTCTTCTTGAAAGCTATATAATGTCAGGAGGTATAAATTAATGCGTGATTTAATAAAAAAGCTTTGCCTTCTGAACGGCCCATCGGGTGCAGAAAGACCTGTTTCGGATTTTATACAAGAAGAGCTTAAAGGCTATGCCGAAATAAAGGAAGACGGTATGGGAAATCTTATCGTTTTCAAAAAAGGAAAAAAGCCTTCTGTAAATAAGCTTATGATAGATGCTCATACCGATGAGGTTGGTATGATAATCACCAATATAACCTGCGACGGATTTTTAAAATTCGAAACGGTGGGCGGTATTCAGCCTTCTTCTCTTATAAACCGAAAGGTTATTATTGAAAATAAAATATATGGTGTTATAGGCTCAAAGCCCATTCATCTTTGCAAGGGAGATGAAAAAGAAAAGGCACCTGACGAAAGTTCACTTTATATTGATATAGGAGCTGATAGCAAAGAACAGGCCGAGAAAACGGTAACACTCGGTAGTCTTGCAACCTTTGTAAGTGATTTTGCTCTTCTTTCCGACAATATTTTTAAAGCAAAAGCTATTGACGACAGAATCGGCTGTGCTATACTTATTTCTCTTCTCAAAAAGGAAGCAGAATACGACTACTGGGCAACCTTCACTGTTCAGGAGGAACTTGGTTGCAGAGGCGCAAGAGTAGCCGCCTTTAATGTCGAGCCCGATTTCTGTATTTGCCTTGAAGCTACAACGGCTGCCGACATTGACGGTGTTCCCGCAGAGTCTACTGTATGTTCACTGGGTAAAGGCCCTGCTGTTTCTTTTATGGACCGTTCTACACTTTATGACAGAGAACTCTACAACACCGCTTTAAACAGTAAAATACCCTGTCAGAGCAAATCTGCCGTTACGGGCGGAAACAATTCAGGTGCTATTCATTTAAGTCAGACAGGAGTAAGAACTCTTGCCGTTTCGGTTCCCTGCAGATATATTCACTCCCCTTCTTGTGTTGCTGATTTTTCCGATGCCGAAAACGCACTGAAGCTAACTGAATATATGATAGAAAAAATCTGTTCGGGAGAAATAAAATGATAGTATCAGGACTGCCATCTGCTCTTACCCCTATAAGCGACCCCGCTTTTGTAAAGACAATGTGTGCCTATTCAGCCTACAAAGATTACCCGAATATTGCTCAGTTCTGGCACAGAACCGACAGTCTTGGCAATATTACCGCCATAATCAGCTGTATAAACTCTTATGCAAATTTATGGTGTAATAACGAGGATAAGCAGGAGCTTGTTTCTTTCTTTAATTTTTTATCACCTACAGGTATTTTCACAAATCTCGAAACCGCACAGACCCTTAAATTTAAAATTAACGAAGAATGTCTTACTTTTGTAAAGCATCCGCCTTTTCAAAAGGCTGAAAATTGTGAAAACAAAACTCCCCGTCAGCTTCTTAGCATTTTACGTCAAGGACTCCAAATCCCCGACGGAGACGGCTTTGTTGCCGATGTAACATTTCGTAAATATCACTCATGTGCAGAATATGTTACACAAGATAGTGGCGGAGCATTGCTTTTTATGAATGATGATACTGCAATTATAAATGGTATTGCCGTTAATAAAAACACACAAAGAAAAGGTCTTGGCAGTCAGCTTTTAAAGCTTCTTTTAAGCAAGGCAGAAAACCGCAGTGTTTATGCCTGCTGTATAGAAAAAAACAAGGAATTTTATATCAAAAACGGCTTTTCGTATATAGGAAAAGCCGCATACTGTGAGGAAATATAATGGAAAATAGTTTTTTTAATATTGATAATAAACTGTTAGCTCTTGACAATGAAATTATAAACGAAATAGCCAATCAGTTTAAGCAAATAGATGAAATTGCTCAGTATAATCAGCAAAAGGTGCTTTCTGCCTTTATAAACAACAGAGTGAGCGAAGCCCATTTAGGCATATCTACAGGATATGGCTATGACGACATAGGCAGAGAAACTTTAGAAAAGCTGTGGGCTAACTGTATGGGAGCTGAGGATTCTCTTATTCGCCACAACTTTGTGTCTGGCACCCATACCCTTACTGTTGCCCTTTTTGGAATTCTGCGTCCAAACGATAAAATGCTTTGTCTTACGGGAAGACCCTATGATACACTTATCGGTGTTCTTGGTATTGACAAGCATGTCGACGGCTCTCTCACCGATTTCGGTGTAAAGTATAATCAGGTAGAGCTCACCGAAAACGGACTTCCCGATGAAGAGGCCATAAAAAAAGCACTAAAAAAAGATACATACAAGGTAGCCTACATTCAGCGTTCCCGGGGCTACAGTCTTCGTCCCAGCCTTAGCATTAAAGATATAGAAAAGCTTTGTAAAATTGTCAAAGAGTCTTCTCCCGACACAATTATTATGGTTGACAATTGCTATGGTGAATTTGTTGAAAAGCAAGAGCCTACACAGGTAGGTGCTGATTTAATAGCAGGTTCTCTTATTAAAAACCCCGGTGGTGGTATTGCCCCTACAGGCGGTTATATTGCAGGCAAAAAGGAGCTTATTGAAAAATGTGCGTTCCGCCTCACAGCCCCTGGTGTCGGCAAAGAGGTAGGCGCTACCTTAGGTCACAACCGTGAGCTTTATATGGGTGTATTTGCCGCACCACATACAGTAGGCGAAGCTCTTAAAACAGCTGTTTACTGCGCTGCACTTTTCTCAAGGCTTGGTTATACTGTAACCCCAAAAGCAAATGAAGACCGTGCCGATATTATTCAGTCGGTAATTTTAGGCAACAGAGAAAACCTTATTGCTTTTTGCAAGGGTATGCAAAGCGGCGCCCCTGTGGATTCTTTTGTTTCCCCTGAGCCTTGGGCTATGCCGGGCTATGATGACGAGGTTATTATGGCTGCAGGTAGCTTTACACTCGGTGCTTCTATTGAGCTTTCTGCCGATGCACCGCTTAGAGAGCCCTTTGCTGCATGGATGCAAGGCGGACTCAACTTCCACAGCGGACAAATGGGCGTTCTTCTTGCTGCCCAGAGTATGCTGGAAAAAGGCTTGTTGACAATATAATTTATTTGTAGTAAAATTTGTAATAATATAAACGAAGATGGTGTATATAAATGACTAAGGTTTTTGAAGGTGATATTCTTCATGTTATTCCAATGGAAAACGGAATAATTATAGCCTATGCTGAAGAACGCAGTGATTCACAGATAACTGCCGCCTTTAAAATGGTTTCTTTTGACAGTGAGAAAATCACTAATGTAGCAAAGAATATTTATCAGCTCTATAAATTCGGTGAAAATTACAAGGCATTTTGTATTCAGGTACAAAACTATTTTACGAGTAAAACGATTATTTTCCCAAGTGAGAAAATGCTTGTTTTAGAGCTTGACGGTACCGTAGAGCTTCTTGATACCGACGCATCATTCCTCTGGGCAGGAAAGCTCCTTTATAAAAATGCTCCCCCAAGCTGTCTTGCTCTTTTCCAGAACAAGCTGTGGGCAACCTTTCCTGAGCATAATGTTCTTGTACGCTACAACATCAATACAATGCGTGAGGAGCTGAGAATCGGCGGAGGAACCTCTTCCCCCTTTGCTCAGCCCTGTGATATTTTTGTTAAGGGTGATTTTGCCTATATATGTAACCCTGGTTCACTTCAGATATTAAAGGTAGACCTTAACAATTATTCCCTTGAGGTATATGAAGAATTCACTCAGCCCGTAAAACAATATTTAGAGGTTGACGGCAAACGCTTTGTAGTTATGAATACAGGTGTATATCAATTAGATTAGGAGGACCATTATGAACAAAAAGATTTTAAAGCTTCTTAACAAGGATGCAAGAATGACCGTTGCGGATATTGCTACAGTTGTGGGACTTAGCGAAGAGGATACCGCAAAGGAAATAAAAGAAATGGAAAAATCAGGCCTTATAAGAGGCTACAAGGCAGTTATTGACTGGGAAAGCGTTGACAGCGCTTCGGTTTCTGCCATAATCGAGCTTCAGGTTACCCCAAAAGCAGGATATGGTTTTGAGGAAATTGCTGAGAAAATTGCTAAATATCCACAGGTTGAGTCTGTGTATCTTATGTCGGGTGTATATGACCTTAATGTTGTTGTTAAAGGTAATTCTTTCCAGGAGGTTGCACAGTTTGTTGCTAAGGAGATTTCTACCATTGACTCGGTAACCTCTACCGCAACCCATTTTGTGCTCCGCAGATATAAAGAATTCAATGTTGAGCTTGGCGGTAACGATACCGATGAAAGAGGCAACTTTTCATTATGATAGATTATAATAAAATCCTTAACAACACTATACAGGATGTTAAATGGTCGGGCATAAGGAAATTTTTCGATATTGCCAATACTATGGAAGGTGTCATTTCCCTCGGTGTTGGCGAGCCTGATTTCCCTACCCCTTGGAAAATTCGTCATTGTGCCATTAAAAGCCTTGAAAAAGGCAAGACACGTTATTCTTCAAATTGGGGATTAAGCACCCTTAGAGAAGAAATTTCAAACTATTTAACAAGAAAATACAATATTACATACTCACCCGAAGACGAAATACTTGTAACGGTTGGCGGAAGTGAAGCAATCGATGCCTGTCTGAGAGTAATTACAGACCCGGGAGATGAAATAATCATTCCCCAACCAAGCTATGTATGCTATGAGCCTATCACTCAGGTTTGCGGCGGTGTTCCCGTAATTATAAATACAAAGGCTGAAAATGATTTTAAGGTAACGGCAAAAGAGCTTATTGAAAAAATCACCCCAAAAACCAAGGCTCTTATTCTCCCCTATCCCTGTAATCCTACAGGTGCAATTATGGAAAAAAGTGACCTTGAAGCTCTGGGTGAGGTTCTCAAGGATACAAATATCCTTGTTATTTCCGACGAGATTTATTCTGAGCTTACCTTTGGTGAGAAAAAGCACGTTTCCCCCGCCTCAATTGACACATTAAAGGACAGAACAGTTGTTATAAACGGCTTTTCAAAATCCTTTTCTATGACAGGCTGGCGTCTTGGTTTTGTGTGCGGTCCCGAGCCTATTATCAGTCAGATAACAAAGCTTCATCAGTTTGCAATTATGTGTGCACCTACCACATCTCAGTATGCCGCCATTGAAGCACTTAAAAGCTGTGACGAAGAAGTGCAGGATATGCTAGAGGAATATGACACAAGACGCAAAATTATCGTTAAAGGCTTTAACGATTTAGGACTTAGCTGCCGTGAACCTAAAGGTGCCTTTTATGCCTTCCCCTGTATTAAAAGCACCGGTATGACAAGCGAGGAATTTTGTGAAAAACTTCTCTATGCAAAAAAGGTAGCCGTAGTTCCCGGTACTGCCTTTGGCGATAGCGGTGAGGGTTTCATAAGAGCATCTTACTGTTACTCTACAGAGCATATAAAGGAAGCACTCAGCAGAATTAAAGAATTTTTAGATGAAATAAAGTAAAAAAATATCCCGAAATTATATTCGGGATATTTTTTTATTCTGCTGTATCAAGCTTGTTCTCAAGGTCAGAAAGACGGTGATTTACCACTCTTAATTTTTCCTCTATAACAGGCATTCTCCCTGCAAAGTTATTGTGTACCTCAACCTTCTTTTCAAGCTGTTCTATTCTATAGCTTGTCAGCTTTGAAGAAGTAAGTATACCGCCGAGAGTTCCTGCCATAGTACCTAAAAACGAGATAAGTGCAATAATAATATCGGTTTTCACACAATTTACCTCCTTTGGCTATATTATAACAGGTAAATTTGCGACATTCACCGACATCTTTTAAAAAATAACCGCAGACTCTTAAAAAGTCTGCGGTTTAATATTAGCCAATAACCTTTGTGTTTATAAATTCTGCAAGGCTGTGAGCCATAATTCTCTGCTGCTTAGCATCGGGATGTCCGTTTTGTCCTGCACTCATATTAAGAGGAACATCACAAAGGAAGTAGCCCTCTGCTTCACCGCCGTAAGCTTCAAGAGCTCTGCGTGCTGACTCACGATAATTATCCTTCATACCACCTGATACCCAGATAATCTTTGCATCAGGATTAAATGCCTTAGCCTTAGCAATAAGCTGTTTCATACCATCGGCAAGCTGAGCAATTCCGGTCTCATTACTTACACTCATTCCCCAAGTGTCATTTGTACCGAGATTAAGCACAACAATATCTGCCTTGCGGTCCTCCTCATAGGGAGTCGATGTGCTTCTCCAACAGTTCTCTACATTATATGAATGTACCCAGTCAGAGCCTACACCTTGGCCACCGCCTGAATTTATATAGGCACCAATACCGCTTCTTGAACGTATTCTCCAGTCGACACCCATATACTGAGCTGATAAGAACGCATAGGAATTTGTACCGTCATTACCCCAGCCGTCAGGTAGTTTGTGAACGCCCATACCTGAGGTGATAGAGTCGCCCAGATATTCAATAAGAAGATCAGCTTCCTCACTCTTATAAAGCTCACCTGCCATCTCGAAGCCTGTTATTGCAGCAGTACCGCCCACACAAGCCTCAAGCTGACGGACAAAGCGTATATCCTTTTGTACGGGATAGCTGCCTATATTAAAGGTAACACTGTATTTACCGTTTCCTACTTTCACAGGAAGAAGCTGGTCGGTTACACATTTTCCGTCAATATAAAGGGTAAACTTATGTGCTTCAAGGTTTGCACCTGCATCAAGATATACGGTAATGTCGCCTACTGCCTTGGCATTAAGTACAAGTGCAGAACCGTTCCAGTCAAAAGTATATCCGCTTGTAAGCTTCTCATTTGCACCCATAAGACGAACCTTTGACATAACTTCATCATCAGTGAGTGAATACTGTTTTCTGCCTGCCTCAAGAGCGTTATGTGCGACAATGTCATCTACACTGTAATTTGTTACATCAGAATAAATAATCGTTCCGTCATCAAGAATAATATAACCTCTTGCACTTACCTTGCGAGCTTCGGTAAAGGAGAATCCCTTTGCATACACACTGAATGTAAGAAGGTCGTTTTCATAGCTCCAGCATTGGTCTAAATTCTCTCTTTTTTCAGTTCTGATAACATTTTTGTTTTCACAAACGAGTGCCTCACCTTTTTCGGTTGCCGAAATAAGCACACCTCTTGCCACAATATCATAGGTTTTGCCTGAGAATAATGCTTTTCCCTCTTCATCAGCATAGTAGCTATAGAAGAAACGCATTGCCTGACATCCAGCCTCATTTGCCGCAGTATCGGTAAGCACCGAAGCACCGCCATTATTAAGGGGTACGCAAACAGCAAAGGAGTCCATATAAATAGTTCTTGCAGTATCGCTGATATTTGCATTTACAACTATTGCAGGAATACAGTAGGTTTCATCAATAAAATCTGTGGTAAGGTCAACACTAACCATTGTCCACTCTGTTTTTACTTCATCAGCCTTTATGGTAAGGGTATTCTTTTCGGTAATATCACAGTAAGAATTTATATCCCTTGCATTTACAAAGCTGAAGGTAAGGTCTTTATCGCTCTCTCCCTCTGTTCTGTAAACAAAGGAAAGTCTATAAGTAGTATTATTCTTTAAGAACACACCGTTGCTTATATCTGCAATTTTCTTGGAAGCGTCCTCTGAGGTCTGTTTAAAGCGCAGAGAGTGCTCACTCATATAGCCTGTGCCTACAACCTTAAAGTTAGTCGAGTCAAAGCCTGAATATCCGTTAAGGCTCCATTCATCCATTGTGAAAACGCCATTTTCGGTGTAGCCCTTGTCATAGCGGGATATTATATAGTTATTTGCTGTATCAATATAGCCATCAGGTGCTGCAACACTGTTATTTTCAAAGCCGCAATAGCTCTGCTGGTCTTCACCGTATTCAATAGACTTGTCATATTTCTGATAATAATATGTCAGTCTTTCCTTTGAAAAGTAAAGGCTCTGTGTGTCAACAACATTAAGGTACTGACTGTCAGAATACCAGTTGCTTCCACTTACGGTATTACCTGTTCCGTCGGGAGAACAAACATCGTGAGTTCCTTCGGTTTCAGGGAATTTAATCTGGGTTTCCTCTTCGCCGCTTGCATAGGTTTTGTTTCCGTATTCATCAATAAAAGCAACAGTAGGCACCTCTTGCACTCTATAATCATCGAAATAAATCAAAACATCTGCATCATTAGCAAGATACACCAACATATGAGCAAGATTGCAGTCTTTAGTTCCGTTTGTTGTATAAGTATCAGGGAACTTGATAATGTAAGATACAGTTACCCAATCGGAAGTAGGAGCAGTAATGGTATAGCCTAAAGTATCGTCGACCTTTCCACCTGTCCACTGATTAGAATAAGCTGCCATAAACCAGCCCATACGAACAGGAGTACCCACCTTCACAGCCTTATAGGAGAAGGTCACCTTATATGAGGAGCCGTTTTTTATAGTCATTGCGGTATTTGGATAAATAGAGTTATACTGAGCGTAAGAATAGCTCTTGCTTGTGGGATGGGATACACAATAGCTATCTTTAAGGTGGTCATATTTTACAACATTACCGCTTCCACCTACAGAAGTACCATCAATTACCGATATGTTATTTTTGTAAGTTTTTCCACCTTCAACCTTTGTTTCAAGGTCTTCCATTAAATAATAATATGGAGATTGTGTAGCATTTTCAGGGTAATTTTCAAAGCCTGAATAATAAATGGTGGAGCTTATAGGGTTAACAACATCTATTTTTTCTTTTTCTTCAATTCTAAACTCATCAAAGTAAACAACACAGGGTGTTGTATTATTATTTGCGGTATTTATAAAACGCAGGAATAAATTACGATAGCTGCTGCCTATTTCACCTGTGTTCAGATAAAGTTCCCCTACCATCCAGTTACCTGCACTGCCTCTGGAAAGAGTAACGGCATCACTGTCATACATAACTCTGCCTGTATTATCCCAGAAGTTTTCAGCTGCAGTCATAGGAAGAATTTTAAGGTCACACTGACTGCTCTTATCAAAATAGTATCTAAAGGTAATTCTATATGTTTTATTGCTTTCAACTTTCCACAGGTCAATATTATGCTCAAGCTCACCGTAGTTTCGCTTCATATAGTAAGTGTCAGGCTTCCAGGTAGGTGCAGTAGAGTCTGTTACAGCAGTATAAGTACCTGTTGAGCTGTCATAGGTATAATAAGCTGTATAGCCTGTTGCCCAGTTAAAAGGCTGACTCTCGCTGAGTCCGTATTCCACGTTTCTGTAGCGAACCGATTTACTGCCCGAATAAGCAAATTCGCTTGTTATTTTCACACGAGAAGAAATACTTGTATAATCATAGCTCTTATGATTTTCAAAACCAAAAACTTCGCGCTGATACTCATATACATTAAGTGCAGCACCTGTCATTTTTTCGGGAGCATAAATATACTCACTGTCGCTTAGTGACCAAACATAGTCACCGTTATGGTTAGGAGTAAGGGTAGGATAATTAACTGTTCCATCTGCTGATATTGTGCCCTGCACAGTTTTGCCGTCAGCATAATGGAAGATAACATCGCCCGCAACCTCTTTTACGGAAATAGAGGTTATATAATACTCAGCATAGCCATTATGATACCAGTTTCCTTCAGCATCCTGAAGATTTTGAGGAGCCTTTTCATCATAACCCTGATACCAGGAAACAGCGCCCTGATAAGCAGTTGGCAAAGAAATTCCAAGATAGTTTGTATAAACCTTTCCGTTATGAGTGTATGTACCATCTGCATTTGCTGTTACACCATACTCTTTAAGCTCTGCATTAGTCTTGGTCACAATGGTTCTGTTGGTCTCATCCATAATCAATGCACCATTTTGATTAACCACGGCATCGGGATAATTGTTAGAACCAACTGTAAATGTATTCACACCGCCATCGGTGGTCAGGGTATAATAATCAAGATAGGTGCCCGAATACTTTTTGGCGGAATCAGCATAAACCACCTGAGAAGAATAGTAAAGCGCATTATGGTCACCAATCATAACCTCGTTAGGTTCCTCTAAGTAGGCCAATACTTCACCGTCTGCATTTTTAGCTTCACTACCCTTAACTGTAGACATATTAGCAATAGTATATGCAGAAATGTGTGGACGGGCCCAGCAACCTGAGAAACGGGTTGTATAAGCCTTAACGGTAACAATATATTTTTTACCTGCCTCAAGAACGATAGGAGTACCGTCCTCTTTAAGAGGGGTAATAACCGAATTACCATTATCACTTCTCGGTGCAGAATAAACATAAAGTGCATCCTGTCCGTTAAAATTAGCATAGCTTACGGTTGTCCCTGCATTAACAGCCTTGAAGTCGTGATTATAACCCTCAGGCTTTACAGGATTATCATAATCCGTATAAAGCTTGTCAGCAGAAAAATCAAAGGTATAATCAAGTCTCTGCGAATTACTTTCCTGGGGCAACACCTCAACTCCGTTTTGCCAATATGCACTAACAGGCATAATAAGCGTTGTAAGCATTAAACTCAGCGAAAGCAAAAAACTTAAAAGTCTTTTCATAAAACCACCCTTTTATCAATATTTGTTATATAGCATACCACAAATAATAACTAAAGTCAACATATATTATATATGTTGACTTTAGTTTTAAACATTACTGCTGTGCTTTAATTTCATCTATAAGGTCATTCGCTGCCTTAACAGCACCGTCAATTTTACTTGCAGATTTATCAATGTTTACAGAAAGCTGAGCAGCAGTTCCGCTTATAATATCATTAACAAGAGCAACATTTCCGCGGTTGGAAGGATCAAGAATTGAACCTACACCTGAAATAAAGAATGCGTTATCAACATTAGACTTGCTGCGAAGCTCAATATACATATTCTTAGCTTCTTCGTTCTTGAACATATTGTTCATATCATAATGTGCATCATTAAGGAAATATCTAAGGAAGTAAGCAGCACCAACAGGATTCTTAGAACCTTTGCATATACCGTAACCACGAATATGATGGTTAGTAGGATATTCTGCATCATCCTTATTAAGCTTGGGGAAATATGCATAGCCAAGATCATCAGCATCCATTGCATAGAACCAGCCGGGATTCTTTCTAAGACCGTATGCACCGCAGATTTCAAGTGCTATATTACCTTTAGACAATTCTTCATCATGGCTGTTTATAATTTTCAAAAGTCCCTGATCCTGACCGTCCATAAGATATTTAATTGCCTTCTTAGTAGCATCGCTTGTAAGAGCATTTACAAACTTATCCTCTTTGGTATCGTACTTAACCTGACCGCCGCCGCTGGTACTGCACCAAGCCTCAAATTCAATGGAAGTACCTGCACGGGTAAATCCGCAGGAAGCCTTAATCTGAGTCATAAGAGTCCAGAGTGTATCAAGATTCCAGTTATTCTCAGCCATATAATCAGCAGGAGTTTTGATTCCGTTTTCATCGAGTACAGGCTTATTAAAGTAGGTCATTGTACTTCCTGAATGCCAAGAAGAGTTTTTACCATTTACAAGATAATACTTATCACCAACACTGAAAAGCTCAGAAACATCCTGATCCCAGAAAGGATCTTTAGGGTCAAGACCATTAGCTTCAAGGCTTAAGGGCTGTAAGAGAGATAATGTACGTGGGAAAGCAAGATTATCTACTACAACATCGGGAGCCTGTTCAGAAGCAATCAAAGCTGCAACCTTTGTAATATAATCAGCCTCGTTTACGGTAACCATTTCATACTTCATACCTGTTGCCTCTTCGAAACCTGCTATAGCAACCGCTGTATCGGTGGTAGAATGGTTTATCCAGGTAGCAAACTTAACGGTAGTTCCCTTAAGTTCTTCGGGTGTATCGAGGAAGTAATCGTCATCATCAATAGGTGCATTCTGATTACTGCCGGATTGTGAACCGGCGGGATTTTGTGTTCCACCGCAACCTGCCATAAAGGTAAGTGACAGAACCATCAAAATTGCGAGGGTAATAATAAGACATCTCTTTAACATATTGATTCTCCTTCTTGTTATATATTTTTAAAGCATAGCTTTAACAGAAGCAATAATATCATCACTGCCGTAGCCTAAATTAGTAAGCATATCGGCAAATGTTCCAAAGCCTGGATACATATCGGGAATTCCCATACGCTTAACCTTACAGGGTATTCCTGATTCAGCAATTACACCGCAAACCTTGGTTCCCATTCCGCAGGACTTAAAGTGGTCTTCAACAGTTACTATTTTACCTGTTTTCTTTGCAAGTTTCAAGATAAGCTCTTCATCAAGAGGTTTAATGGTGTGCATATCAACAACAGTAACATTAATTCCCTCTTTTTTAAGCTTTTTAGCGGCATCAACTGCATAAGCAACCATAATTCCGGTTGCAACTATAGCACAGTCGTCACCCTCCATAATTGTAATACCCTTGCCTATTTTAAATTCATAATCCTCTTTATAAACAGCGGATTCATTTCTGCCGTTTGCCATACGGATATAAACAGGACCTTCCATTTCTGCGGCGGCATAAAAAGCTTTTACTGTCTGGTCGGGATCCCCTGGACAAATAACCGTCATATTGGGTATTGAGCTGATAAGAGCCAAATCCTCCATAGCATAATGGGTAGAGCCAAGCATACCCAGAGAAACACCTGTATTACAGGCAAGAAACTTTACATTATGATTCTGGTATCCTACATTTGTTCTTATTGCCTCAAAAGAACGCATACTTAAAAAGGCAGACATTCCGTAAATAAAAGGAACAAAGCCTTCGTGAGAAAGACCGGAAGCAATATCTACTGCCGAGGTCTCAGCAATACCTACGTTAAAATTTTTGTCACTGCATTTTTCCATAAACTGCGGAAAAGCCGCACGAGTCATATCGGGAGAAACAAGGCAAAACTTGTCGTTTTTCTTTGTGTATTCAATAAGCACTTCATCCATAATAGGACGTGCACTGCGAATATATTCGCCTAATTCGTAAGTCTTAATCATTTATAGTTCCTCCTGACGAGTCTTTTCCAAAGATTCATAGGCAGCCTTTAACTGTTCTTCGTTAAACATACCGGCATGCCAACTGGCAACATTTTCAATAAAGTCAACGCCTTTACCCTTAACGGTGTTACCGATAATTACGGTAGGAACGTCGGAATCTTCTGCCGGAAGATTATCCAATGCATCCACTATTTCTTCCATATTATGACCGTCAATAACCTTTACATTCCATCCAAAAGCCGCCCATTTATCAGCAAAAGGCTCAAGTCGCATACCGTTTACGCTTGTTTCGGTAGGAGCAGAAAGACTCATTTTGTTTCTATCAACAAAAGCCACCAGATTACCAAGCTTATAATGAGATGCTGAAAGAGCTGCCTCCCAAACAGAGCCCTCGGCACATTCTGCATCGCCCAGCATTACAAACACATAATGCTTTTCATCTTTAAGCTTTCCTGCTAAAGCCATACCTGTACCAAGTGCAAGTGCATGACCGAGAGAGCCGGAAGACATTTCAAGGGCAGGGTTTTGCTTTTTGCAAGGGTGAGCACCGTAACGGCTGCCGTATTTTCCGTATGTATCGTAAATTTCATCTAACTCGTCATAACCTGCCATAGCCATTGAAAAGTAAAGACAAGCAGCGGCATGACCTTTACTAAGTAAGAAACGGTCTCTGCCCTCCCACTTAACATCGCTCAGGTCCTTACGCATTTTGTACATATAAATAGCGGTCATCATATCTGTCATAGAAAGGTCGCCACCAATATGAATATCTGCCTGACTTGCAAGCTTAACAATCATTTTACGCATTTCGAAAGCTTGTTCTTTAAGCCTTTTAACTATATTTGCATCTGCCATTAATAATACTCTCCTTCTTAAACCGGGTCTGCCTCTACTTCAGGCATAAATTTACAAAATTCCTTAAGAGCTTCTGCATATCCGCCTTCAATTTCAGCCATATGGTGAATATACGGACCTTCAATAAGCTTTCTTTCCCACTTAGCAAAATCATCAAGCTTTGCCCAGAGATAAGTACCTGTGGTATAGGGTCCATCGGTGGTATCAAATTCACCGATAAACAGCTTATATTTTCCGTTTTCCTGATCAATTCTTGAAACGGTATAATGTCCGTCCTTAACATTGAACCACTGCTTCTGGTCAAGACAGTGTGCCTCACAGCCCTCTTTTTTAAGGGAATAAGCAAAGGGACCGCAATGCCAGATAAGCTCGGAATTTCTATCCTGAAGTCCTCTTACAGTAAATTCGCCGAAGAAGGGAGGATTTTTACCAAGAGAGGCACAGGACAGAAGAGCCATTGTAAGCACACCATTCATATCACTTTCACAGGAAATGATATAACCCATATCTGCAAGAATTGAATAAGCAATACAGGGAAAAACACCTATACCGCCAAGGTCTGCCATAAGAGCCGACCAACATTCTGCACAGATAACATCCAGCTTATACTCACCGAACATCCACTTGTACACAAGCACAAGGCCGTAAACCTTTTTAGCTTTTTCAACATCCATATCATCCTCAGCAATATAACGGCTGAGGATAAGCTCTGCACCTTCGTTAAGTTCTTCTGTGTTTTCTGCCATAATCTCGTCGAACTTTTTACGCATTACCACATTGTTTATAGGAACAATCTGAATTCCGAATTTTTGAAGTAGCTCTGCATCGTTAAACATTACCGAGCAGAAGGGCTTGGGACGAAGTCCCATCTGACCTACTCTCATATCTTTAAAATTCTTAACCATACAGGCAACAGAAATAAAGTTTGTAAATCCTTTGGTAAAGGGTTCTTCATTAACAGCACAGGTTTCTATATATGAGAAAGGAATATTTCTGCGCTGAAGCTGACGGCTTACAGCAAAAAGTCCGCACTGACTGTCGGTCCAACGGGTGCCGTCTGCCTCGATTTCATCGTCAATAGGTGCCCAGATAAGCACAGGCTTTCCCATTTTCTTTGCAAGTAAAGCAACGGTTTCTTCAGGTCCGAAGTTGCTGTTTATAAAAAGAATAGCATCAACCTTTTCACTGCGGAATTTTTCATAAACCTTATCAACATCGTCTTCGCTGAATAAAAGACCGGAATCAATGATGCCTTCAAGGTCAACAAAGGTAACATTTTCATTCTCAAAATGCTCTCTTATGTATTTAATATTCTTCTTTCCGCGTTCTTCTGCCTTGCCCCAGTTAAAAATACCCTTTCTCGGCGTGGTATCTCTTCTTACAGGAACAAGTCCGATTTTCACATTATAATTTAACATATCAATACTCCTAATCTATAGAAAACCTATATTCAGTAACAGTTTTAAAAATTTCTCCCGCTTTTATAATACAGGATGGGAATTGTGGATTGTTTACACAGTCAGGGAAAAACTGAGTTTCAAGACAAAACGCCTGATGGGTAGTATAAGGAACACCCTTTTTACCTTTTGTATGGGGATAGTTTCCAAGACCGTTTCCGCTGTAGAACTGAACACCCGGCATATCGGAATAGGTTTCCATTTTTCTTCCCGAAACGTTTTCCTTTGTAACAGCAATACATTTTAAAGTTTTATCCCAGCCTTTAACCACATAGTTATGGTCATAGCCGTTGCCGTAAAGAAGCTGAGCACATTCCTCTGTTTTGTCTATGTCCTCACCTATTTTCTTGAAGGTTCTGAAATCAAAGGGGGTTCCCTGTACCTTCATAAGCTTTCCGTCGGGAATACAAGCTCTATCCTTTACAGATGTTATATAATCTGCATTTATAAGCATTTCGTGGTCACGCACGGTTTCACAGTCAAGACCGCCTAAATTAAAAAACGCGTGATTAGTGAAGTTTGCAGGGGTATCCTTATCCGAAACAGCCTCATATTCAATTCTCAGCACACTGTTTTCGTCAAAGGAATATATAACCTTTACCTTAAGATTACCGGGATAACCGCCTTCGCCGTGGGGGCTGAAAAGAGAAAGTATAAGCTTATCGTCCTTTATTTCACTGTCCCATATCTTTTTATGGAAACCACAGCTTCCACCGTGAAGATGGTTTTCACCGTTATTCTTCTCTAAATTATATGTAACGTCGTTAAGGGTGAATTTAGCCTCTCCTATTCTGTTGGCATATCTGCCCACAAGCTTACCGAAAAAGGTCCCCCAGTCCTCCAGTGACTGAACAGTATCATAGCCTACTATAATATCATCCATTTTCCCGTTTCTGTCAGGCAGAATTATATTGGTTATACATCCGCCGTAATCGGAAATATCACAGTAAGCACCACTGCTGTTTTTCAGTCTGAAGCTGAAAATTTCTTTTCCTGTGGAAAGCTTTCCCAGACTTGTTTTTGTAATATTGCTCATTATATCATCTCACTCTGATGTTATTCCTGAAATAACTGTTTTTTCTTTATCGATACCGCTTTCTTCCACTATTTTTCTTATTTCCTCCACATCCTTTAAGGACATAACAGGAAAGTCCTTTAGTGTCCAGTCTATACCCAGCTTCTCGTATTTATTTGCACAAGCTTTATTAAAGGTGCAAAGCTCAAAACGGGAAACGGTATCATCAAGGTTTTCTTTTATAAACCCTGCTATAGCAGAAATATTTTCTGCTGTTGCGGTAATTTTCGGTATAAGAGGTGTGCGTATCCAGATTTCAGAGCTGTATTTTCCCTGTCTTTTACCGTCAGCTATTTTTAAAATGTTTTCTAAAATACGCTCATTTGACTGCCCTGTATACTGCTTATGCAAAGCCGCATCCATCAGCTTTATATCATATAAAACACAGTCAGTAAGAGGCAGTACCTCATCCAGATATTCAAAGGGCACAGCACCGCAGGTATCAAGGGCAGTATGAATACCGTTTTGTCTGCAAAGAGCGAAAAGTTCTTTCACAAATTCGTACTGTAAAAGAGGTTCTCCCCCTGAAACAGTTATTCCGCCGCCATAGCTTTTATAATAACTGTCGTACTTTTTAAGCTCAGCAAAAAGCTCATCAGCATCTATTTCCTTTCCAACAAAGGAAATTGCTCCCGTCGGACATGCTTTTACACACCCTGCACACTTCTTGCATTTTTCGGTGTTTACAGAAACTCCGCTTTCGCTAAGTGTGCAATTATTACCATCACAGGATTTTTCACACAAACCGCAACCTATACACTGATTTTTCTCCCACCAGAGCTGCTGCTTTGACGAAATGCTTTCAGGATTATGACACCAAGCACAACTTAAACAACAACCCTTGAGAAAAACCGTTGAACGCATACCCGGTCCATCGTGGGTAGTTCCGCGGTATATATCAAAAATGAAGCCCTTAGAGTGACTCATAATTATTTCTGCCAACAAACTCTATCTGGAAGGATTTAGCCATACAGATAAAGCGGGTTGTATAACCTGTTACCTTAACAATAATATTGCGGTATTCAGGATTATCGGGATGCTCTATTGCATCCTTAAGCTTTTCAAGGTCAATTATATTAAGATTGATCTGGAAAGCACCTCTGCTGAAAAATGCTTCGGTAAAATGCTTAATATAGTCACCGATATTTTCCTTGCCATCAAAGAAGCGTGGCTGAAGTTCAATCTGCAATGAACCGCCTTGGAATTTATAGTTTTTAATCTTTGTTACCGAGTTAGCGGTAGCAAGCAGTCCGTTCACGTTTCTGCCTGCGGTAGGATTACAACCGTGAGCAAGAGGCTCCTCAGCCAGTCTACCGTCAGGCGTAGCAGGAAGAACGTCGGTACAAGTATGACCTTGGAACTGGAACAAAGAACCTCTGTACTGCTGTCCTCTGTTATTCTTTGTAGCATCAAGTACCTCTGCAATTATATCACAAACGCGAACGCACATAGCATCTGCATCATCAATATCGTTACCGAATTTATCCTGACGCAAGAAACGCTGACGCATAACCTCGTTATCCTTCCAGTTTTCATCAGTAGCTTTTCTTACCTGAGCAAGAGTGTATGCACCCTCTTCGAAAACAAGCTTCTTAATTGCATACAAGGAGTCAGCAACATTGGGAATACCGAGAATGTTGGTTGATGTGAACTGATAGTCAACACCTCTTGCACCTGTCATATCAATACCTCTTTCAATAGGTCCGTGACAGTTAAGAGAGGTAGCCATTTCAGGCCATACCTTATCAAGCACATCATACTGAGCATCCTTGAATATACGAAGAGCCTCAGCAGTACGCTTGAATTCTTCTTTGAATATTTCCATCAAACGCTCAAAATCTGTTACATTTTCTTCAATACCCCTGTCGATTGTTCGCCACATAGGGTCAAGAAGAACGAGAGCGTTTACATCCTGGTCACAGTATTCTCTACCCGGCAGACAGAACCACTGACATCCGCTTACCGCTACATTCCAGGCGATATCGGGGTCAACTCCCGAGCGAAGCTGACAGTCAACAAGCAGGTCATAGTTAGCCATAGAAGGAACACTGGCTCCGTGACGAGCAAGTACGTCACAGGCATAATCCATAAGTTCATTATTTATATCCTTATGCCACATAAGGAACAAATTATTATAGTCGTCAACCATATCATAGGCTTCAAGAATAATAAAGCTCATTTCATTGGAAGCGTCGCTTCCGTCCTTAAGTCTTCCGCCTATGGAGAAATGCTGACCTCTGATTTTAAGGAACATTTCAGCAAGGGTTTCTCTTGCTTCCTGTCTTGTAATTATTCCGTCCTTTAAATCCTTCTGATAAAAATCGTTAAGGTAAAGGTCGAGTCTTCCGTAGCCGTTACCATGTCCCACAATTCTGTCGGTCATAATAGCAAAATGTATCCACTGTACAGCCTGATGGAAGGTCTTGGGAGGATTCTCGGCAATATAGGCACAATCCTGTGCTATCTGTCTATAAAGAGCCTTCTGAGCTTCGTCAGCTTCCTTATCTGCAAAAGCATTTGCTTTATCGGCATAATCCTTTATGTAGTCAATTATTGCCTGACAAACAATCTTAAGGCCGTTTAAATAGCCTGTTTTTTCGGTTTCCTCAAGACGTGTATAAAGAGCAATAGAATCATCTATTCTCTTCATTATTCCGCCCCAGCCCTGTGTAAGACCTATGTTATAGTCAGGACAGGTATGGCCGTGACTTGTGCCACCCGCACCAAGTTTTCTTACCTCTCTGCCCATTTCGTGAACCTTTTCACCGAAATTATACTTTCGGATTTCGTTCATTTCCCAGAAAAATTCACCTACAATGGACTCGTAAGGATGTATGGAAGCAGGGGTATTGCTGAGCAGGAATGCATAGTCCTTTGCCCAGCTTTCCGCTGTTGCTTCATAGCCCTCAACATGAGAAGGAACCTCATCATACTTAGGAAAAGACTGTCCGTTATCAACACGGCAGCCGTGGTCACCCATAGAAAGATTCATTTCAGGAGGGAAAGACCACTCACCTGTTCTGGGCACAACGCCGTTACTCTTATCAGTCCAGTGATATACAAGCTGTGTAGTATCAGCAGTATAAATATTTCTTTTACCTGTATAAGCTAATTCCTGATTATACTCCATAACCTTTTTAAGACGGTCACTGGGTATAAACTTAGCCTTATATTCCGTTCTTACTTTCATCAATAACACCTCTTAAAAGTCGTGATGGAAAATTTCTTTAAGCATTATACTTGCCTGTTCTTCATTTACGGGGGTGAGCATTGCTCCTGTTGCTTCTTTCCATCTCTTTATAGCAGGAAGCTCTGCCTTTTTCTTCATATCAGCCTCAAAGTCATCTCCTACATATTCGCTGTATGAGAAAAGATAATCACCAATAGCAAAAATTGTGAAGTTACGAGTGCCACAGGAATGAGAAGCCTCAACAACATCATCCCATATCTCGTCATGGATTTTTATATAGGCATCCATCATACCCTCTTTTACCTTTGTTACAGTTCCTATACGTTTCATTTTTTTAACTCCTATCTGCTTCTGTATTTTAAAGGAGAAATTCCTTCATATTTTGTAAACAGTCTTGAAAAATAGTATTTATCATCAAAACCGATTTCCTGGGCAATTTCCTCAAGGGTTTTATCTGTGGTAACAAGAAGAAATTTTGCTCTGTCAATACGGCGTTGATTTCTATAACGATTAATACTAAGTCCAAAATATTGCTTGAATATTCGGTTTGCATAGTCATAGTTAATGGAAAACATTTTTTCGATTGCTTTTCCGTCAATATTTTCCATATATTTCTCGTTAATATAATCAGCAATATTCTTTACGTTATCATAGGACTGACGATGAACTCTGCCGAAAGAGGTTTCGCTCTCACCGATTTTTTCAAGAAACAGAAGGATACTTGTAAAATTGTTACAAATCTCCAAAGTCTTCTGAATACTACTCTCATTAGCGGGAGAAAGAGATGCCTTAATCTTAGCAGCAAGATAATCAGCAGTGTTTTTATCGGTGATATGCACATTCTGAAGCACTGAAACCTGATAATCGTTAAAACGACGGAACCCATAAGGACTCTCTTTAATAAAATCGATATTCTTACGACGCACACTTTCGATATATTTGTCGTCACTGTTCAAAGTAACACCCAGTGTATCAAAGTGAACAAAATAGTACTTACATTCACAGGTGGTTACAGGTTTCTGACAGGCACCCTTATTGAAGATATATACATCCCCCGGATTCAGACTCACCCTTTTTCCGTCTACATTTAATTCAAGAGATCCCTCAGTAACATAATAAAGAATGTAATAATCGGTCTTTCTTTCCCGATGAAGACGAGGCGGCACAAGATGTTCTCTGCCGATAACAGAAACCTTTATGCCATATTCCAAGTTGAACTTATAATAATTCATACCATCACCTCTTTCATTAAACCCTATATTAGTATTTCCGTCAATAGTCTATTCAGACGAAATTTAGACAAAAGCGACTTTTCATCCAAAAAAATCCAAGACCGGAAGGTCTTGGATTTCAGTTACTCAGGGACTAATCAAAATATATTTTATTTTTCATTGCCTCAAGCATTACGGTTGCACTTTTTTCGTTAGTAGCAAGAGGGATTTTTTGCACATCGCAAAGACGGAGCAGTGCCGATACATCAGGTTCGTGAGGCTGTGCTGTAAGAGGGTCGCGAAGAAATATAACCAAATCCATATTACCGTCAGCAAGCATAGCACCTATCTGTTGGTCACCGCCAAGGGGACCGCTTTTCATTCTATAAATAGCAAGACCCGTTTCCCCCATTATAAGTGTACCTGTAGTTCCCGTAGCGTAAAGCTCGTGGCCGTCAAGCACTTCCTTATACTTTTTGGCAAGTTCAATTATATCGTTTTTCTTTTTATCATGAGCAATAAGAGCAATTTTCATTTTTTCTAATCCTTTCTTTCTGTTTTCTTTATATGCTTTAATGTTCTTTCATCAACACCAATGCCGCTGACTATAAAAAGGAATACCATTCCGGTCTGAACCCAGACAAAAGTGGTGTCCATAAGTCCATAGCAGACAATGGCTGCTGCAGTGGCTGTAGCAAAAATTATATGAGAATATTTTCTCGAATATTTTTTAAGAGAGTCGTGACAGTTAATCATTCTCCGTATAAAGTCCCCAAGATAAATACCTACAAGAGTAGTTCCCACAAGGCCGTGACAAAGCAGGCAGTCAAGAAGCAGATTATGCGCAAGCGAAGCCTTGAATATATCGGGACGAGTAGGAGAAAGCGTATTATAAAGGTGCTTATAGCTAAAAAAACCGTGTCCGAAAATCGGAGTTTTCTTAATCTGCTCAATAGCAAAGCTCCATATTTTAATTCTGTTATCGGTGGTCCCGCCAATTTCACTTATTCGTGGCAAAAATTCAGGAATAAGAATTATTCCTACAAAAGCTACAACCACAACACCTAAAAAAACCGCCAACAGCTTATAATCGTGATTGAATATTAAAAGCAGAACTATGCCTATTGCACCTATTATCCAAAGGCTCATACTACCACTCAGATAAAGACCTACGGCATTAAAAGCGGCAACAATATAGTATACATAATAGCCTTTTACTCTGCTGACAACCTTATAAGCACATATAAGAATAGCAAACATTACGGCAACACCGAAGAAATTTGCATTTGAAAAGAAAACCTCACATCTGTATCCTGCATTTTTCGGTTCATTAATAATCTTTTCCGCTATACTATATGCCGTTGCAAGACTTGAACCCACGCAAATCACATTAAGCAAAAGCTCATAAAAGCCTTTTGTAATAATTTTAAATGTTACAGAAAAAACTACCATCATAGCAGCAAACACAAGGGTTCTGATAAAACCGATATAATTACCGTAATAAATCGCAACTGCAGAGGTAATAACATTGAAAATAGTTATTATTATATTTCGTTTTTCTGCATATATTTTATCTCTCGTACCCGGCAGTAAACAAAATAAAATACCTACAGCACCGATAACTATTCTTGCTACATTGTAATGGACAAAACAAGAAAATGCAGCAATAAGTATAAGAATACGGGCAAAGCCTATACTTTTGTTACGCTGTAAAACAGCTACAGTTTTTTGGTTACTCACGCCGTACCCCCCTCTGCTATACCTTAATAGCCATTATATATAATAATACTTTGCAGCAAAAAAGTCAATCTCACCTTTCATATAACCTACACTTTTGGCTATTATAAAACCCTGTTTTCTTAATCGGCAGAAAACTAAATATAACCGCAATAAGATAAAATATAATCCCCTTTAAACCAAACAATTCAACTGCAAGAATAAGACAAGCCAAGGGACATTTAGTCAAAAAACAGAGCAATGCTGTCATTCCTATCGCCGCCGCAAACACAGTGTCCACACCTAAAAATGAAGCCATTACACTTCCGAATGTAGCCCCAATAAAGAGGGTGGGAACTATTTCACCGCCTTTAAACCCTGCAGCTACCGAAATCACAGTGAAAACTATTTTTAAAACAAAAGCAAAGTAATTCACCTGTTCTCCGTTCATTACCTTATGTATAATATGAAAACCTGCACCGTTATAATAATTATTACCTACAATAAGAGTTAATATAATAACCAAAACAGCTCCTAAAGAAATCCGCAAATACTCATTTACAACTATCTTAGCAGCCCATTTTTCGCAAAAATGCAAAAGTTTTATGAAAATATACCCCACTACAATTGTTGAAACTACAATTAAAATCACCTTATAAAAACTATTAACAGAAAGTTTAGGAATGGTATATACATTAAAATATTCACCTTTAACACCTAATAATTTCGAACAGTAAAAAGCCGCATAACAAGACAATAATGTAGGAAAAATTGCAGACAAAAGCATTTTACCTATAAACGCAACCTCTACAACAAATATACAAGCACCTATAGGTGTACCGAAAAGAGCGGCAAAGAAAGCACCCATACCGCAAACAGTGAGTATTTTTGTTTCATCTTTATTAAGTTTAAAAAGTTCTGAAAAACAGGCAGCAATGCCGGCACCAAGCTGTAAGGATGCACCCTCCTTACCGACAGATGCACCGAAAGCCTGTGATATCAATGTTGCGCCAAATATTGCAGGCACTATGTTTTTAGTAATTCTCTTTTCTCCATTTATCGAGGCTATAACACTATCTGTTGAAACGCCCGACACTCCAAAAAATTTATAAAGAAAAACCGAAAGAATACCACCCGGCAAAAGCAAGAAGAGCATAAAATTATTATTATGTCTTAAAGCGGTAAGATATTCCACAGCATTTGCAAAAACAGCTCCTATAAAACCGCAGACAATACCAATTAAAGCACCAAGCAAAAGCCATTTGAAGATGTATATAAAAATTTTATTAGTAAAACAATTATGTTCCATAACTATCCCCTCACGGCGACTATTGTAACATAAATTTATATATAAATCAATGCTTCACACATTATTAGATACCTACAAAGGTTGGTGTGTATCTTTTGAAACGGTTGCACAAATCCGAAGTAAATATAAATTTTCACCTATATGTTCGAACCGCCACATATTAAATCACACCGTAGGTGTGAATGTAATCAACACGAAGTGTTGTATGTAATTGCAACATAAGTTGCGTATGTAATCAAGCCGAAGAAATGCACCTTGCGGTGATGACATACACGCTGTCGCGTGATTACATTCCGCAAACGCGGATTACATACCAAGCCTTCGGCTTGGATAAAAAAATTCGACAAGTCGAAACTTGTCGAATTTTTTGGCGGAGAGAAGGGGATTCGAACCCCTGAACGGGTTTAAGCCGTTACACGATTTCCAGTCGTGCGCCTTAGACCAACTCAGCCATCTCTCCGTATGTTTGGCTGCGACTTTATGATTATATAATAACACAGCCCAAAAGTCAAGTGTTTTTTATAGAGTCACCTATGTAATTATTCATATATTTCACTCAGCGACTTAACTCTTTCCTTTATCATAATTTTCAGTTCCTCCGGGGACTCTACTTTTATTTTATCACCAAACTGAAGCAACCAGTTAACAAGTCCTTCACTGAGTATTACATCTGTAGAAAAAGAAAAGCTTCCATCCTCTACATTACGGATAAATATTTTATCGGAAAATCGGTCAACCACCTGTTCAATTATACTGTTATTGCAACGAAGTGTGACCTCTTTTAGCTGACCTGTATACATCTGAAAGCTTTTTGCGGTATAGTCAGCAATATCGAATTTATCTTTATAAACACTTACCTGACTGAAATGCCGCCAGTTTTCTTTAGTAACAGCCACCTTTTTAATTCTGTCAAGACGTATATGCATAAGATTATCATACTTCTCATTATTTGCAACGAGATAGTAATGTTCATTTTGCCATATAAGAGCATAGGGTGAAAGCTTGTATTCTTTATTAACACTTACAAGCTGTCTATCCTCGCTTATATTTCTTACAATATAAGAAAGCGTTACCTTTTTCTTATCAGTTATAGCACGGGAGAGCGTATCTATATTATAATAGATTTCTTCGTTTTCACATTTATGTCCGTTATCTATATAAATGCCCTTTTCCCTTTTTCTTCTCTCGCCCTCACTGAGCATAGCATCAAGCTTTCTCACAAGCTCTCTGGTTTTTTTAATCGTAATAAAGCTTGCCGCCTGTACCGCATCTGTAAGAAGATATATTTCAGGAAGCTCAAAGGTTTTATCGGCAAGATAATACCCTGCCCTTGGACTTCGGGTCTGAATAATATCATAGCCGTAATCAACAAGAGCTTCAATTCCTCTGTATACCGCTTTACGCTCGGCTTCAACTCCGTTCTCGCTTAGTTTATCAGAAATTTCTATAGCATTTATAGGATTTTCCTCATCAGAATATCTTTTAAGTATATCCAGTATAGCAAGTACCTTTACTTGCTGTCCGCTTGATTTAGGCACTCTTCACACACCCTTTCAAATTCAGCTTTACTGTACACCGTATTAATATAATCAAGGAATGAATTAGTCTGCATACAAAGAGGAAGCTTTAAAAAGTTATATAGCACTTCCCTTTTTTTACTGCTGTCCTTACCGCCTGTAAGCCCCATTTCATAAAGCATAGACTTACTTATTTCTTTTTCCTTTCTCATTAAAACAGTATCACCTGTAACACCGCTTTTTATAAGACATTCCTTAATAATTTCTTCACTGAGTCCCTCGACACCTAAAATACCCTCAGCACCTGATGTATTCTTCCGCTTTTCCTTGCCTTTAATCCGAGGAACGTATACATTTATAACCTCACCTTGACTTGCTATACTTTTAATATGGGAACGAATCATCATACCCGCACTGTCGCTATCGGTCATAATAATAATTCCTGTTTTTCTTGCCAAGGAAGAAAGCAACGCACGTTTTTCTTCATTTTTAAAAATTCTAAAGCCGTCGGTGGCTATAATAAAGGCATCTATGAAATTCTCAATTTTAATTTTATCGTATTTACCCTCTACCACCACGGTTTGATTAAGCCTTATCAATTGACTCACCCTTTGAAACTATATAGGAAAGACGAACAATAAGCTCCTCAAGGACAACTCTGTCCTCACCCGAAAAACTTTTCAGCATACCGTCAGCACGGCAAAGCTCATTAAGGCTGAGTTTTATCTGTTTTTCTGTAAGCACCGAAAGATTTTTAATAGCTTTTTCTATAAGAAATGCTCTTGTTCCATAACCAAAGTCATTAACCACTTCTGCCATAGTTTTTCCGGCTTTCTTAGAAGCATAAGCTCTGAGCACATCAACATAAACACTGGATATGGTAGTAAGCAGCATTATAGGCTTTATTCTCATATAAAGAAGTTCATCAAGAATCATTATCGCCCCTCCAACATCCTTTTGGAGTATTTTTGCGGATAAATCATAAATTGATTGCTCTATATTCCTAATACATATTTTTTTAATAGTTTCCCTGTCAATATTTCCGCTTTTTTTATATGCACAAAGCTTTTCAATTTCATTAATTATAATATCTATATCTGTTGAAACATAATCAATGAAAAATCTTGCAACCTCGTTGGTCATTGAGCAGCCCCGTTTTTCACAGGCACTTGTAACGGTTTTTACAAGCTCACCTGTCTGACGGTGATTTATAAGAACAGCTCGTCCACCACATTTTTCGGCAGCCTCAATCATCTTTTTAAAGCGTTCGGGAAGCTTTTTTGTATCGAACTCTATAGCGGTATAAAGAAGTATAACAATACAGTCTTCATTTTTTTCTCCGCAAATTTTAAGAAGCCTTTCAAAATCATCAGCGGAGCAGTCTGCAAAATCATAGTCTTCCAGCAAAATACATTTTTTATCTGCCATAAGCGGAAGTTGTTCCTTTGCATCGTAAACCTCCTGTAAGGAGGCCTCACCTACAAACTTCTGAAAATTAAATATATCGTCAGTATCAACTACCGACTTTATTATACTTTCAGCGTTTTGTCTTTTAAGATAACCGTCATTGCCGAAAATAATATAACAGGGTGCCAAAGCAGACATCTTGATGTCATTTTTAATATGCGATTCATTACATATTGCCATTATTTTTTATCCCCTTCACAAATTTTCTTAACGGTTTTATTTTTAACATATAAATCCCGACAAACACAGTAATAATAATCACTGTAAGTTGTTTTTCGTTTTTAATAGGTATGTAAGGTAAAGGCATAGCGTTTGCAAGCTCTACCATAAACATAAAATAATCTGCTATTTTATCAGCAATAAAAAGAAGTATACTTTGTACAAATGGAACAACGCCTGAAGCTAACCCTAATACGCCTAAAATAAGCATAACCGTTGAAGGCAGTGAAACAAGTATATTTACAATTATCGCATAGGTAGACACATATCCAAAATTATAAATAACAATAGGCAGTGTAGCAATGTATGCCGACAAGGAAACTGCCGCAGCCTCTATAATTTCTTTCATAAAAAAGTTTTGTTTTCTCGCACCGCTTAAATAAAATATTATTTTTCTTGACAGCACAAGAATACCATAGGTAGAGGCAAAGGAAAGCTGAAAAGCAATACTGTGGACAGCAAATGGATGAATAAACAGCACTATTATTATAGCATCTGCCAGACAAAGCACCGAATCCTCTAACCGTCGTATTCGCCTGTAAATTATTACGATAACATAAACGATACTTGCTCTAAGCATCGACATACCGAAGCCGCAAACGCACATCATCAGGAAAAGAAATATAACAAGAATTGTATCTTTTAAGATTTGCGACCCACCGAACATATTAAGAAGTTTAAAAACCAATCCGCACAAAATAGCAAGATGCATACCCGAAACTACGAGTATATGGCTGACACCCGAAACCTTTACAGCGTCATAAACCTCATCACTTATATTGCTTCTATCCCCTGTAATAAGCGCAAGAAGTATCCCAAAATTTTCGGCATTTCTCATAAGCACTTTCTTTGCATAGCTGTTTATTTTTCCTGCAAAGCCGTATATTCCCTTATTGCTATTAGTAACCGATAACCCATCCGTTACTTTTCCTGAAATAAAAACATTTTCACTGTAATAATAAAGCGCAATATCGGTATCCTCAAAGTGCTCAAGCTTTATATTAGCGGAAATTTTATCACCCTGTCTAAGCAGAGCTATATCATTACCTCTTAAAGATAAAATACTTCCCTTTTTAAGAATATTTCGCTCACTTCGCTCTATACGAACATTACAAACACCGTAATTATCGTCAGAACCATAGCTTTCGGGAGTTTCGGTTACAACCGCAATTACGCTTTCGGTTTCTCCACTGATATTATAAGAGTTTTCAACCTGCATTGTAGTAACCGACAGTATTCTGATGCAGAATAAACTTAAAAGTATGGCTGAAATAAGAGCGCCCTTTGGGTTTTTAAAAACACAAATAATTACTCCGATTATAGCAAACAAGACGGCACAAATCAGATAAAACATCTGACCGGCCGTCTTTAAAGCAAAAGATAGAAGGAGCATACCAACGGCAGTCGGTAAAGCGTACCGGATAATTTTATTAGAGCCTGTAGCTTTATTTAAAGAACAACGGGAGCTTTTCAAGATAAATTATATCCGTTCTGCTTGCAGCATCGCCTTCTGCAAGGAAAGCACAGGAGGCAGCTTCTATAGCGCCCGCCTCACTTACAAGCTTTCTTGCTGCTGCAAGAGACTCGCCTGTGCTTATAACATCATCAACTATAAGCACCCTTTTACCTTTAATAAGATTAACCTCTGTTTCACCCAAATAAAGTTCCTGCTCTTTAGCAGTAGTAATAGAGCGTACTGAAACCCTAAGAGGATTTCTCATATAAACCTTAACGCCCTTTCTGGCGATAATATAAGGCTTTCCGGACTGTCTTGCCATTTCATAAGCAATAGGAATACTTTTTGCTTCGGGAGTAAGAATTACATCAAATTGTGGAACTTTTTTAAGCAGTTCCTCACTTCCCTTAATGGTAAGCTCTGTATCACCAAATATAATAAAAGCGGCAATATCAAGCTTATCGCTAACAGGGAATTTTTCAAGATTTCTCTCAAGTCCTGCAATTTTCATTGTATAAAATTCAGACATTTTATTCACCCTTTATTTTTTAAATAAATATCAGCCGGGAGGCCAAGCAAGGTTTCTGCGGGCAAGTAAATGGAAATGGATATGACCTACTGTCTGTCCGCCGTCCTCGCCGCAATTATTTACTACACGAAAACCTTTACAGAGATTTTCCTGTTTTGCTATTTTTGCAACAGCTTCAAAAACCTTTGCAATAAGAGTGCTGTTAGATTCATTTATCATATCAGCACCACTTATATGCTCTTTTGGAATAATAATACAGTGGAATGGAGCCTGTGGGTCAATATCAAGAAAAGCGTAAACAAACTCATCCTCGTACACCTTTGAAGATGGTATCTCCCCTGCGGCAATCTTACAGAACAAACAATCCATAATTATTCTCCTATCTGATTTTTAACTAACTGGAGAACTGCATCAATAGCCTTTTCTGCAAGAGTTGCGTCCTTACCGCCTGCCATAGCGAAATCAGGACGTCCTCCACCCTTACCGCCTGCTATTTCTGCAACACTGCGAACAAGGTTTCCTGCATTAGCGCCCTTCTTAACAGCTTCAGCACCGCAAGCGGCACAGAAGGTAAGTTTTCCTTCATTTATTCCGGCAAGTACAGCTATAGCCTTTGGATTGTCGCCTTTTACCTTTTCAGCCATATTTCTGAGTTCTTCACTGCCTGTACCGTCGAGCACAGCCGAAACAACCGAGAAATCTCCTACAGCTACTGCATTTTTAACTATATCATCCAGTTTACCGCCTGCAAGCTTTGCTTCAAGTGCAGCTATCTTTTTTTCTTTTTCTTTGTTTTCTGCAACAAGCGCAGCAGTCTTTACAGCCAATTCCTCAAAGTTGCCACACTTCTGAACAGCAGCAGCGGTATCAATAATATTCTTATAGTGAATAAGGGTATCAAGTACGCCTGTTCCTGTTACAGCCTCAATTCTTCTTACGCCTGCGGCAACACCCGACTCAGAAATAATTCTGAAAAGTCCTATTTTAGCAGAATTATCAATGTGTGTACCACCGCAAAGCTCAACGGATTTATCTCCTACAGCTACAACCCTTACAACATCACCATATTTTTCACCGAAAAGTGCCATAGCACCCATTTTCTTTGCTTCTTCAATAGGCATTTCGCGGTTATCAACATCAGTTCCTGAAAGGATAACAGCATTAACAAAGGTTTCAACCTCGTTTATTTCATCTTCTGTCATAGCAGAAAAATGAGTAAAGTCAAATCTTACCGCTTTATCATTTACAAGCTGACCTGCCTGCTCAACATGGGTACCAAGAACCTTTCTCAGTGCCGCCTGCAAAAGATGCGCTGCAGTATGGTTTCTCTTTATAGCATTTCTTCTTGCTGTATCAATAACTCCCTTTACTTCATCCTGTACAGAGAAAGAACCTCTCTCCATAGTACCGAAGTGCATAAATACTCCGCCGTTTTTGGTAGTGTTTTCAACAACAAAGCAGCCGTTTTCGTTTTCAATTATACCTGTATCTCCTACCTGTCCACCGCTTTCGGCATAAAAACAGGTGGTATCAAGAACTATTATACCCTTTTGTCCCTGAGCAATAGTGCCTGAATGTTCGCCTTCAACAACCATAGCCTCGATTTTGCCGCTACATACCTCATCGGTATAGCCAACAAAAACAGTTTCCTCAGCATTATCAAAGCTTATACCATCGCTCTTCCAGGACTGTGCGTCGGCGGCTTTTCTGCCTTCTCTTGCCTTTTGTCTTTGCTGCTGCATAAGTTCATTAAAGGTTTCCTCATCAACAGTCATATTTTTTTCACTTAGAATATCTTTTGTAAGGTCTAACGGGAAGCCGTAGGTATCATAAAGACGGAAAGCATCCTCACCTGATACAACACCGCCGTCTTTAGTAAGTTCAGCAATAATGGCAAGACCCTGGTCGATAGTCTTGGAGAAAGCCGCTTCCTCAGTAGCGAGAACCTTTTTGATAAGTGTTTCCTTTTCACCAAGCTCGGTGTATGCGCTAACATTCTCTTTAATAACTGCATCACACATTTCTACAAGGAAAGGACGCTTAATGCCAAGCATTCTGCCGTGACGGGCAGCTCTTCTTATAAGACGGCGAAGCACATAACCTCTGCCTTCGTTAGACGGCATAATACCGTCGCTTATCATAAAGGTAGCAGCTCTGCTATGATCGGTAATTGCACGAATAGAAATATCGTTACCGCTATCTTTACCATAGGTTTTACCGGAAATTTCACAAACCTTATTGAGAATACTTCTGATGGTATCAACCTCAAACATATTATCAACATCCTGCATTACACAGGCAAGTCTTTCAAGTCCCATACCGGTATCAATGTTTTTATGTTCAAGCTCGGTATAGGTTCCATCCCCCATATTGTTAAACTGTGAGAAAACATTGTTCCAGATTTCCATATATCTGTCACACTCACAGCCGGGCTTACAATCAGGACTGCCACAACCGTATTTTATACCTCTGTCAAAATAAATCTCGCTACAGGGACCGCAAGGGCCTGTGCCATGCTCCCAGAAGTTGTCGGCTTTACCAAGACGAACAATATGATTTTCGTCTACGCCGATTTTATCCTTCCAAATAGCATAGGCTTCATCATCCTCTTCATAAATAGAAGGCCAAAGCAGATTTTCAGGAATTTCAAGAGTTTTGGTTAAAAACTCCCAAGCCCACTCTATAGCTTCATTTTTAAAATAGTCACCAAAAGAGAAGTTACCCAGCATCTCAAAATATGTACCATGACGCGCAGTATGACCTACACGCTCAAGGTCAGGAGTACGGATACACTTCTGACAGGTGGTAACACGATTTCTTGGAGGAGTAACCTCACCTGTGAAATACTTTTTCATAGGTGCCATACCCGAATTTATAAGCAAAAGAGATTTATCGTTATTGGGAACTAAAGAAAAGCTTCCAAGACGTAAATGACCTTTACTCTCAAAAAATGAAAGATATTTTTCTCTGAGTTCATTAAGAGAAGTCCACTGCATTTTAAATTCCTCGCAATCAATTTACTAATATATAAACATACACATTAATTATACTTATATACATCCGATTTGTCAATCTTTTTACTAAGTCAGCGCCTCTGCAATATAACGAAATATCTCAGTTGCAGCAATAGAAGTATTTGCACTGTCCTCAACAAGCACTGCTACTATATACTTTGGATTTTCAACAGGAAAAAATCCGCAAAACCAAGAGTGTTTTTTAGGTGTGCCATCCTTTCCTGTCCATCCCGTCTGTGCAGTAGAGGTTTTTCCTGCCACATCGACCCTTTGACTAAATGCACCTGTTCCAGTCCCTGTTTTAACAACCTCTGTAAGATAGTTTTTCAAAACTCCTGCAGTAGCTTTACTTATTGCCTTGGTAGCTTTTTGTCCTTCAAAGGTTTTGGTTATAACCGCATTTTCAATAACCGACTCAACTATTGTAGGAAGATGATAAACACCGTCACAGGCTATAGCTTCATAAAGGGTCAGCATTGAAACAGGAGAAGCCAACAGTTCTCCCTGTCCAATAGAAAAATTAGCCAATGCTCTGTTTTTAGACAAGCTATCTCTTGTAGGGATTTTCTCTCCCTGTGTTGCAATACCCTGACATAGAGTCTTGTTATAGCCAAAACCAAACAGCGTGGCTGTTTCATATATTTTCTCACCGCCTTGATTTAAAGCAAAGCGGTAAAAATAACTGTTACAGGACTGGGCAAGAGCTTCCCCCATATCCACCTCTCCATGTCCTGTAGTCTTGTGACAAGCAAATACATTTCCGTCTATTTCCACACTGCCCACACAATCTACAGTCATATTGCTTTGAGCCTCAGCCATAGCAATACAAGGCTTAAAGGCAGAACCTACATTATATCCCAGCAAAGCTCTGTTTATAAGAGGGGAATTTTTATCTGTCAGCACTTTATCAAGGTTATCAAGAGAAAATGACGGTTTGCTCACCATAGCCCTGATTTTTCCGCTACCTGCCTCACTTACAACCACTGCACCCTTTTGAAGATTGAGTGCGGCTTTTTCTACCGCTATTTGAATGTTTTTGTCTATTGTGGTTACAATGCCGCTTGTAGACATTTTATCCTCCTGTATCTGAGGCTCAATACCGCTTAGCACCTTGCCGGTAGCATCAATAGAATATTTTACTGAAATTTTGCTGTCGGTATATAAATATTCATCCATTGCCTTTTGAAGTCCCGTTACCCCGTGAAGCGAAGAATCGGTATATCCTAAAAGATGCATACAAATACTCTCACTTTCCTGAAGAACGGGTACCTTAACATTAATGATTCCTGCACAGCTTATTTCCTTTTCGGTTTCAACCGCTACCGCTTTACCATTTCTAAGTTTTCCCAAAACACTGATTTTTTCATCCCCCACAAAAACACTTTTACAGTATTCTATCGTTTCTTCGGTAGGAGTTATTACTGCAAAGTTTTTTTCTTTTTCTCCTGTAAGCGCTACCATATTGCAGTCAAAAATTCTTCCTCTGCTTTGACCAAGGGTAATAACGGTACTGTTATTTTCTGCGGCGGCTGTTATTCCTGAGTCATCATTTATAACAGCTATCCTTACACCGCCTATAAGAAACATTGTGAGAATAAGCGTGAACAACACTACTGTTCTTATGCTTTTAACCATAAAAAATCACCCTGAGTAGTTTTTACTCAGGGTGTGATTTTATTCATTTTTCATTCGCAGCAGAGAACCGGCAGGAGCTTTTCTTGCACAGGGAATTTTAACCGTCATCATTGGATGGGGTGCATTATCAATAGCATTACCATCCCCGTCATAAAGCTCATTTGCGGTAAATATAAAAGGCTCTTCCCTGACACAAAGACAGTCAAACTCCTGTCCTACATAAAATTTATTTTTCATAATTGCTATAATACAGCCGTCCTCATATCCCGTAACAACGGCGGCAACGCTGTAATCTCTTACATAACCTGCACTCTCATAGGTTTGGTTAGGCTGACCGAAATAAAAGCCTGTACTATAGGGGCGGTGGCTGATTTTCTCAAGCTCGTTTGCTATCCACTGTTCAAGCTCCCACTCACCCTCTGTATTTTTAAGGCTGTCAAGAGCAGCTCTATAGGCATTAGTGGTAACAGCAACATAATAATGAGATTTTGCTCTGCCCTCTATTTTAATGCTGTCTATACCAATTTGGGCCATTTTATCAAGATAAGGTGCCATACACATATCATTAGCATTTAATATATAGCTTCCCTTATCTGTTTCGGTTATATCAAAATACTGACCGGGGCGTTTTTCTTCCATAAGGGAATAATGCCAACGGCACGGCTGTGCGCAGTCGCCTCGGTTTGCATCTCTGCCTGTCATATAGCTTGAAAGCAAACATCTTGCAGAAAAGGAAACACACATAGCTCCGTGAGCAAAGCACTCGATTTCCAGTTCCTTTGGTGTTTTTTCTCTAATCTCCTTTATTTCCTCAAGAGAAAGCTCTCTCGCAAGAACAACCCTTTTTGCTCCCATTTCATAAAAAGCGTTAGCCGTAACATAATTGCAGATACCTGATTGCACCGAAATGTGAAGTTCAACATCAGGAGCGTATTTTTTCACAAGAGTAGCTGTACCTATATCACTTGCTATAATCGCATCTACCTTTATTTTCTGCAAAAATTTCAGAAAATCAGGCAATCTGCTCATTTCCTCATTATGAGGAACGGTATTACAGGCTACGTGTATCTTTACACCGTGAGAATGGGCGTACTCTACACCCTTTATTAAATCCTCTTCGCCGAAATTTGTTGCGGCAGTTCTCATTCCAAATTCCTCACCCGCAAGATAAACGGCATCAGCACCATAGTCAACGGCGGCAATAAGCCGTGTTAAATCCCCTGCGGGACAAAGAAGCTCAGGTATTTTTTTAGTCAAAGTATTCATATATCCAATTATTTTCCTGTCTTAAACGATTTATAGTTGCAGTCTGCTCTGCATAGGTTGTGTGGAAATAAAATTTTCCTTTGCTGTCGGTTACAAAATAGAAATACTCGGTAAAGTTTTCCTCGGGATAAAGAACAGCCTTAATTGCCGATATTCCCGGTGAACAAAGCGGTCCGGGTGGAAGACCCTTAATATTATAGGTGTTATATCTTCCGTCGTCGGTTTCAAAAGCGTCACCATAATAACAGGTAGGAGAAGAACCGAGTGTTCCCCCGCTTTTTAGTCTGTTATAAAATACTGCGGCAACCTTGGGCATACTCGATGTGTCCAGCCCAGACTCCATTTGCACAATAGAGGCAAGAGTCAATACCTCATTTACGCCCATATCCAATTCTTTTGCTCTTTTAAGCATTTCCTCTGTGAAAGCGCTTTCCATTTTTGCCATCATCTTCTTTACAGCAAGAACAGCACATTCTTTAGAATCATAAAAATAAAACTCATAGGTGTCGGGGAAAAGATATCCCTCATAGGTATGATAGGTTTTCTCACTATCGGCAGAACCTAATACTTTTCCCTCTCCCACTACATTTTTAAGAGCCTCAAAAAAATCCTCTTTATTGCAAACTCCTGCCTTTTCAAGCAATGTAGCAATTCCGGGAACAGTAACATCCTGTCCGTTTACATCCTTAGTGTAATCATAAATAGACGTACCCTCAGGAATAGTAACCTTTACACTCTCTGCAACAGCACCCTCAGTCATCAGCTTCTGAGCTATATCCTCATAAGAACTTTTTGCGGATATATCATAAACACCATACTTAAAGGAAGCATCATAGCCTTTAAGACGGCTATACACTCTGAAACAAAGTGAGCTTTTTATAACACCCTCATCATCAAGTATTTCTGCTACCCGTGAAGCAGGAGTACCCTTGTTTATTGTTATATTTTTGTCTGTTTTAAGAAAAACACCATTCATATCACAAAGTATAAATGTGGCAATACCAATCATTAAACCGATAACTACAGCCGTTACGGCCATAATAATATATAGTGCTTTTCGTTTTTTCTTTTGAGGAGCATTTTCCTCTTTAACTACTTCTTCTATTGTGTTTTCCTGTACTTCGGATATTTCTTCCAAAGCTTCGTTTATTTCCTTGTTTTCATCCATTTCAGTCACCGCACGTCATCATTGATGCTTTCAGTTTATCTGTATTTTTTCCTGTTATAATTTGGGCCAAAGCAAAACCGAAGCGGTATGCTGCTCCCGGTCCCCAGGCAGTAATAACAGTAGGTTTTCCCTCGCTTATAACAAGAGGTACATTTTTGTATATCCCCTTTACATCCTTTTCAAAACCGGGATAACAGGTAAACTCCCTGCCCTCTAAAAGACCAAGGTTGCCGAGAACAGAAGGTGCAGCGCACAGTGCGGAAACAATTTTACCCTCTTTAAAGCATTTTTTTATAAGCGAACAAAGCTGTTCGTTATTACCTAAATTTATCGTTCCGGGCATACCACCGGGAAGCACAATTGCCTCTATATCCTTAAAATCACACTCATCAAAAGTTTTGTCAGCATAAATAGTAATATTATGACTTCCGCTTATCTGTCTGCCCGTCACACCAACTATTGTCACAGGAACATTCATACGTCTTAAAATATCAATGGGAGCAACGGCTTCCATTTCCTCAAAGCCGTCTGCCAAAAAAACATATACCATTTTTTATCCTCACAACACCGAAAGGGTTTCTTTTAAAACCTCTTCTGCAATATCCTCTATAGTTCTTGCCTCTCCGTCCTTAGCGCAGGAAATTTTTTCCCAACCCGAATAATCGGCGGTAAAAAGAGCAGACCTTCTGCAGTGCTCAAGATACTCTGTATCCCTTTCGTGAATATCCTTTTTCTCTTCGTCACCCTTATATCTGCCTGTCATCAGCTTCTGAGAAACCTCAATAGGCATATCAAGGAAAATAACCTTATCAGGCTTGGGTATCCCCATTTTGTTATATTCAAAATCGTAAAGCCAGTTAAGAAAAGCTTCCCACTTATCTTCACTTAGTTTTGAATTTTGGTGAACAGCATTGGAGGTAACGTATCTACCCGCTATAATTACACCGCCGTTATTATAGTATTCTCCCCAATACTTTTTAAAGGAAGCATAACGGTCAACGGCATAAAAGGTCGAGGCGGCATAAGCGTTTACGTCACCGGGCTTATCACCAAATTCACCACCGAGATACATCTTCACAAGGGTGCTGGACTCATGCTCATAATCAGGGAAAGATACCATCCTACAGTCAATTCCCTTTTCGGTAAGGTTCTTATAAAGCAATTCAAGCTGAGTTGACTTGCCGCTTCCGTCGAGTCCCTCAATTACTATAAGTTTTCCCATTATATTTCTCCGTTTTTTATTTTTTCTGTAAGTTCTTTCATTTCCTTTACTTTTCCACAGCTCATTTTACCCTCAGGACAGGGACCCGAAACACAGGGAGGTCCTGCCTTTTTAAAGAGCTGAGGTGCAACCGAGTAAACAAGAGAAAGCATTTGATTTGCAACATCTCTTATTTCCCATTGAGCGCGGCTGCAGCAACGATGATGGAAGAAGTTAAGCAGTGAACGGGTATTCATAGTAACTATCATCTTTGTTTCACAGGCATTAGGAAGCACAAAACGGGCATCCTCAATAGCCTTCTTTTCAGCAGCTCTGTTAGCCGCTTTTTCTTCCATACCGGAATCAAGCATATCCTTTAGGTGCTTTGCTTTTAATACTGCCGTAATTTTATCATAGTCTTCTTGATCGCGTTTCATAGCATCCTCAAAAATTCTTAAAGCCTCAGGGCAGTTTTCAATTTCAGGCGGAAGCACGTATCCAAACTGTTTTTCAGCAACGTAACGCTGACTCTGTACAGAAAAGGAAGCAATTCTATGTCTTGTTATCTGAGCAAGTAAGGCTCTTGACACACCCTCAATACCAAAGGTGAAATAAGCGTGTTCTGTAGGACTTTCGTGACCGAGGGAACTTAACATATCAACAAACTCTGCTGCTTTTTCTTCGGTGAGTCCCTCACGAACTGTATCAATACTTGCAGGGCTATAGCAAAGCTTAGCCGCACTTGCTATTGTTATTTCAGGGTCTGGGGTATAGGTTAAAAGAGTAACTTTAGGCATATAAAAAACCTCCGTACATCAAAAAATAAATATATCTTCGTTTATTATACCAAAACAATACAATATATTCAATTAAATTTTTACATAAATATGTCGAAAAAACACTTTATTATTTTTCAGTTATATGTTATTATATACATACAAGATTTTTGGGAGGAATAAAATTATGGCAAGTATTGATTTAAAACACACACCTTACGGCGATTTAGCTATTGTTAGTATGCGCGGTTGCGAGGATATTGCTTCTAAGGTTGACTATTATCTTCAGCAGTGGCGCGGAACACCTTCAGAGCAGAGCTTCGTAATTAAAGCCAACTGTCCCCGTTTCGGTACAGGTGAAGCAAAAGGCGTACTTAATCACACCGCACGTGGACTTGACGCCTTCATTATATGCGACTGTTTCAACCACGGTGTAACATATAAAATGTATGGCAAAGAAGTTCCTATGAGTCCTGACGACCATTTTCAGGATTTAAAGAGAATTATCGCTGCTTTTGGCGGAAAGGCAAGAAGAATCACCGTTATTATGCCTATGCTTTATGAAGGCAGACAGCACAGAAGAAGCACCCGAGAATCTATGGACTGTGCTCTTGCTTTACAGGAGCTTGTTAATATGGGTGTTAAGAACATAATTACCTTTGATGCTCACGACCCAAGAGTAAACAACGCTATTCCTCTCGATGGCTTTGATAATGTACAGGCCACCTATCAGATGATAAAAGCTCTTCTCAAGAGCGTTCCCGATGTTAAGCTTGATAAAGACCATACTATGATAGTTTCCCCCGATGAAGGCGGTATGGGCAGATGTATTTACTATTCCTCTGTTTTAGGTCTGCCTCTCGGTATGTTCTATAAGAGAAGAAATTATTCTGTTATAGTAAACGGCAAAAACCCGATTGAAGCACACGAATTCTTAGGAAACGACGTTAAAGGAAAAGACCTTATTATCGTTGACGATATGATTTCCTCGGGTGAATCTATGCTTGATGTTTCTGCCCGTCTTAAAAAAGAAGGTGCAAAACGAGTATTCATTTTCTCAACATTCGGCCTTTTCGTTGATGGATACGATAAGTTTGATGAATACTATAAAAACGGCTTAATAGATAAGATTTTTACCACAAACCTTATTTACAACGAGCCCGAGCTTCTAACAAAAGAATGGTATTGCAATGTTAATATGGCAAAATATATTGCTCTTTTAGTTGACACTCTTAACCTTGACAATTCAATCAGCGAACTTTTAAATCCCATCGACCGCATTAAGAACATTGTTAAGAAGTATAACGAAAACGGAAAAATCTAACCAAATATCCTATAACTAAAAATCAGTGACAACTGCGTTGTCACTGATTTTTTATATTATTCTGAATACCTGATATGCTGTATCGCTAAGATTTTTATAAGCATTATCTTTATTTAAGGCTTCGTCCAAGGTTACAATATTTTTAAGAATAGGAAAATAAGCATCAATACCCTCACTATTGAGTATTTTGGCACCCTCCCCTATACAGCCCGAAAAAGCAATAACCTTTTTATTATGCTTTTTAGCAAGTCTTGCAACAACTATTGGTGCTTTACCCATGGCGGTTTGTCCGTCAAGTCTACCCTCACCCGTTACAACAAGGTCAGCGTTCTTTATATACTGTTCAAGACCTGTTTCATTTATAATAAGTTCTGCACCTTTTATAAGTTTTGCATTCAAAAAAGTTCTGAACGCAAAACCTAAACCACCTGCCGCACCGCTACCTTTAAAATCAAGGTCTGCATCTTTAAAAACGGATTTGCAAATATTTGCATAGTTTTCCATCCATTTATCCATTTCTTCAGCCATTTGAAGCGTTGCTCCCTTTTGTATGCTGAAAATCTTGCTACATCCGTTTTCACCACATAGTGCATTTTCAACATCACAGGCAATTTTAAATTCACATTTGCAAAGTTCCTTAAGAGTATTATCGCTTTTTATAGTACAAAGCTGTTGGAGTCCTATTGCACCAAAGGGTATCGGTTTATAGTCTTTCCCCAAAAACTCAAATCCGAGAGCAGAAAGCATACCCACGCCACCATCATTTGTAGCGCTGCCGCCAATACCTATAATAAACTTTCTACAGCCTTTTGAAACTGCATCACGTATCATTTCGCCTACACCGAAGGTAGTGGTGTAAAGGGGATTTAACTGTTCTCTTTTCAAAAGAGTTATACCTGCCGCCGCAGACATTTCCATAACAGCGGTTGTTTTATCAGACAGTATACAGTATTTTGCGATAATTTTATCACCTAACGGCCCTGTTACAAGGCAAGAAACCATTTCTCCGTCAAGCCCCTGATAAAGCGCCTCAACCGTACCCTCACCGCCGTCGGCAAGAGGACGAACAAACACCTGATTTTTGTTGTCAATTCTTAATGCGGCTTCTTTAACCGCATTACCCGCCTCAATACTGGTAAGGCTGCCCTTAAAGGAATCAATCGCAATTACTATATTCATTACAGAAGTCTTACTCCGATTCCATAACCTGTTTTTCCGCCATTTAAAAGGTGTTTTTTATAGGCTCTTTGCAACGAAGTGTTTTCTGGCAGATATTCCGGACGAGCTTCGTAAGTTCCAAAAATCCTATATAAATCTCCGTTATGCTTTTTAATTCCATATCCAAGATAATCAAACAACTTCATAAACTTGTATATATTGCTGTTATGATCAAGCATTTGTTCGTGCTCGGGATAAAGAAGCCAAGAAGAACATTTGAAAGCAAATGGCTCTCCGATAATATCCTTATAAAATTCTTTAGCCAAACTAAAGGACTCAAGAGCAAGTTCCTCGCTTAAAGGCTGTCCCGAAGCAGGAATATGAACATTAAGCACAAGGCTATCCGGGGTAAGAACCTTACCATCCTTTTCATAATCCAAACCAAACTTAATAACTTCATATTGGAATCTGCCCAATCCAAAACGTTCCATACGAACAAATCCCAAACACCAAGGTGCACATTCGGTACCAATTATAGCCTTTATTCTTTTACAGGTTTCCATTTGATAACGAAAATCCTTTACGGTAGTATCAAAGATTTCCTCAGATATGCCCTTTTCGATATAACGCTCTTTAAGTTTTTTAGTATACATAATAAATATCAGCAATTCGGCAGTATACTCATATATGTAAATTTCTTTTGCAGCATTATTAACCAAATCAATAATATCACTATACTCACAGTTAATGTTTTCTTCATACAAGGCTAACGCTTTATCATAACATTCTTTTGCAAATTGGTTAGACTGTATTTTATCGTAACAGCAAAGGAGATATTCGCTATCCTCTTTTGCATATTCATATTTTTCAAAAAAGCTTTCAAGATAATTACGCATAAATAAACCTCCTTTATTTGTATTTATTATATCATAAAATTCTCTTTTGTAAAGAAAAAATGACAGCTTTTGCTGCCATTTTTCATTTTATAAATAAACTCCGTAAACAAGTACCTGATAATTATCATTAAGGTTTTCAAAAATAACTTTTTTCACCTTTTTTTCTGATGATAACTTAAGGTCAGCTCTATTTATAATATAGTTCTCGTGATTTTTATCATAAGAGAAACGAGCAAATTCAGTAGAATTTTGTGCCACAGGATTTATTCTCGAGGAAGATAGAGTTGTATGAACCGTTGTTATATCCTCTCCGTTTTTCAGCACAAAGTTTTCTTCGCCGTCCTCAAACTCTACCGTAACTCTTACAGCATCTTCTCCGTACTCTCCATAAAGTGGATAGCCGTAAGGAGCACTAACACAGCCTATCAGAGTAACACTATCGGTCTGCTTTTCTCCCATAAACACAGGAGAATTATCTGCACAAACAATAGTAGGAACCTTGAGCATACCTTTTAGTTCTTCGTTTTGAAGCTGTGCTCCTACCTTTATATTTCTTCTTCTCATAGAAGAATGATACGCAGGTAAATTTTCTCTCAGCGCCTCTTTAAAGCTTTCAAAATCACCTGTATTTTCACATACCATAGGCGTTTTTTTAAGTTTATCAAGAAGATTGAACTCATATTTTTCCTCTTCAGGCCTTATTTTCCCAAAGTTTTTAAGGGTATCGCAGAATGTTTTATAGATAAGAGTGGGATTTCTGTATTTGTCCACAAGAGCTTCCTTAAGTGCACCATCAATACAGGCAGGTCTGCCACGGTTAAAATCATTAAGCTCTGCCCAATACCAGATACTCTCACCGGCAAGTGCGCCTTCGTCACTGTTGTCCTCATACAGCTTATACATACTGTTCATAAAATCAGCAAGTAAATGAGGGTTATCGTATACAAAGTAGCCGCCCCATTCGGTAAACATAAGGGGTTTATCATTTAGTATTTGCGCACTCTTTAATGAACGGGCAAAGGTATCTGAATAGGGGTGCATAGTATAGAAGTCAAAACCGCAGATATTATAGTATTTAAGGGTATCCTCATCAGTCATACAGTTAGCACCCGATACAAGACGTGTGGGATCAAGTTCTTTGCAAACCGCCGCGCTGTCCTTTAAAAATTGCTCTGTAAAACGACATTCATTAAAGGAAAGCCAAAATATAATACTTGCGTGATTTCTATCGCGAAGTATAGTTCTGCGAAGAACCTCAAGACTTCCTGCACTAATCTCAGGGTCAGAGGTATCCGACCACCAAAGTCCCGGCTCCTCGCTTACCATTAGTCCCAGTCTGTCTGCAATATCAAGGGTAGCCTTGCAGTGAGGGTAATGAACAAGACGGACAAAATTACAGCCTGTATCCCTAATCATTTTAAGGTCCTTTTCAATCTGCTGTAAAGAAGGTACATGACCGCTGTCAGCCACCATTTCGTGCTTACATACGCCCTTAACAAACAGCTCCTCACCATTTAAAACAAAGCGGTGTTTGTTGCATTTAAATTCTCTAAATCCCACATTACAGTTATATTCATCACTTAACATTCCGTCGCTGTAAAGCTTCACATTAAGTGTATAAAGAACAGGGTTTTCAGGCGACCATAAACAAATATCCTTTATGGTTCTTTTAATATTTTCGCCATCCTTAAAGCTATAGCTGTCTATCACATCTGAGCCAAGAGAAAGGCAAACGCACCATTCCTTGTCACCGTTTCCTTTTGACTTTACCTCAATAGAGTAATCAGCCTCGGTATAATTCTCTTTTAGGTTGCTCTTAAAGAAAACATCATCAATATAATCCTTATTCTTATAAACAAGACTTACATCTCTTATTATACCGCTATAGTTTTCCCAGCCTTCACTGGGGCCGAATTTAGGTTCAATGTCTTCAATTTCTACCAAAAGCTCGTTATCCTTTTCCTTCACAATTTCGGTAATATCAAAGGAGTATTCACTATACGGAAGCATATCACCAAGATAAACTCCGTTTAAGGTTACTTTAGCATAATAAGTAATGCCGTCAAACCTTAGTAAAATAACATCGCTTTTTTTATTTATATCAAAACATTTAACACATTCGCTGTGACCAACGCTGAGTGTTGAATAAGGCACTTTTATTTTTTCAAACACACCTTTTCCAACACGGCGTTTCCATGCTCCGTTAAGACTCTGCACCATTTTTAATGTATTCTCCTTTACCATAAATAAGAGCACCTAAAATAACCTGTTCGCCGTCAAATGATGAAATTTTTATATTAAAATCTCTGTTTTCTACAGGTTGAGTGTATTTATTCAGTGCCTTGATAAGTGGATCTTTAAAGCAATCATAAGCCTTTGTTACACTTCCGCCAAGAACAATACAGGCAGGATCAATTAGATGATAAACACTTGAAAGAGCAAGTCCCAAATCCTCTGCAGCAATATTTACAAGCTCTTTGATTTCTCTGTCGCCGCTTCGATAAAGGTCGAAAACCTCTTTTGTAGAAAGTTCTTTTCCTTTATTGGCACTTCCGTCCCTTGCAATTGCTGTTCCCGAGGAATAAAGTTCAAGACAGCCCTTTTTACCGCAGGGACATTCTCTGCCGTCCGGCACTATGGTTAAGTGTCCAAGCTCACCTGCTGAGGAAAAACTTCCTGACAAAATCTGTCCGTTAACGACAATTCCGCTTCCTATTCCTGTGCTTATGGTAACATAAACAAGAGGGTCCATTCCCTTTGCCACACCAATTTTGCTCTCGGCAAGAGCTGCGCAGTTAGCATCATTTTCTAAATAAACAGGAAGTTTTAGCTCCTTGCTTATCATATCTCTTATGGGAACATTTTTAAATCCCATAGTAGCAATATGTATAATCTTCCCCTGTTTTACATCCAATGGACCCGGACAGGCGACGCCGCAAAAGTCCACCTGTCCTGCCGTCAAAGAAAGTTCATTCAACAGTTCTTTATAGGTATTACCTATTCTTTCAACAAGATTTTCTGCACCTAACGCGGAATCTGTTGAAAAGGTAACAGTATTTATAGGGTTTAAATTACCATCAGCTATACATACGCTTGTTTTGGTACCGCCTATATCTATACCTACACAGTAATTCATATTATTTACCTAAAGCCTTTAACAGCTTACCTGTAAGACCGTGCATCTTAAAGCAGAAGGCATAACGGTCAATAGAGTTTTTAAGCTGATAGTTTACATAAGCCTCGCCGTCAACTCCAACTTCTCTTAAATTAGCAAGCATCTTTTCGATTCTTTCCTTAACAGAAGGAATCTCATAGGTATAGTGACCGCAAATATCGGTAATCTGAGCAGTAAGCTCCTTATCCTTTAAAACAGTGTCAACGTCAGCAGTAGTCATATCGCCTACAACCCATTTTCTCCAACGTTCGCTCTTTACTGCATAGGTAGACATTTCTTCGGTAAGTCCTGAAAGCTTAGACTTATCAACACATCTTTCCTCAACCTTTGCAAGTTCAAGATAAGCGCGGGTTTCAACAACACCAAATTCGGGAGCAACATTCATTGCTGTAACATCAATTACAGGATGCTCAAGAAGAATTTTATCGGAAAGATAGTCGCCGTTGTGCTCCTTAACGCCAACACCGTGCTTAGCAGCATTTGCAGAAAGAAGAGCAGCATTTTCTCTGTTAAAATTACCTACGTTTTCGGTAAGACGTGTAAGAGTACCTGTCTGACCTACAACGAATTCAGGAGCCTTTATTCCCTTTGCATTAAGCTTTTCAACAAGAATATCAATAAAGCTACTGAATGCCTCTACTCCTGTAAGACCGCCGTTCGTTTCCTCTGTTCCTGCCTCATATCCAATCTCAGGAAGACCTTTTTCCTGACGGAACTTTTCAAGCTCTTCTATAATCTGAACGGTACGGTCAATAACAATATCAAAGGGAACGGTACCCATTGCATACTCAGGGTCTTTGGTAGGGTCTATATGTAAAAGGTCAAAGCCTGATTCCATATCGTGCTTATAGGAACGGATACATCTTTCCATAGCTTCATCTACGGGAAGCTTTGCAGCTCTTTCCTCATCTCTCTGCCAAGGACCGCCGTGATCTCTGCAAAGATAGCAAAGTCCGTCAAAGCCGATTTCTTCTTCAACAGCCTTTACATCAGCAACAAATCTGTCCTGGTCCCAATCTCTTACATAGCCGTGACCAAATTCATCGCTGTCAACCTGATTACGACTCGCAATAAGCATAATCGGAAAATCCTTTTCCTGTGCAAGTTCAAGAGTAGCCTTAATAAGAGGCTTAGACATAGGACCTATGCCAAGCATTGTAAATTTTTCACCCTGCTCTTTTAAAATTTTAGCAGCATTCATCATTTGTGTAATGGAAATTTTGTTATTCATAGTTTTCTCTCCTTAGTCTATTACCTGCAGATAGTCTGCATATGGAACTTTTTTAATTTCGCTGAGTCCTGCCCATGCAGCAAACTCTTTAATTTCAGCTGTGTAGTCACCGATAACCACAGGGAAATGGTGCTGGAAGCCTGTTACAAGCACGGTATTAAGAAGGTCTTTAGCACTAATCTTTTCACCATTTAATGTAAGATTTCCGCACCAACCACGGCTACCCTTGAAGGAGAATTTATCAGGAAGCATAAACTCTCCACCCATATGGAACATCTTGTCGCACTCGCCTGAAAGACGCATTACGGTAATTGGGTTATCATCAAACACCATATCTCTTGCAACACCGCAACGTGCAGTAAGACCTTTGTTTGGTTCATGAGCCATACCGCTATAATTACAGCCAAGCTTATAACCGTTTTCTTTGCAGTATCTTGCAGCGGCAGGTCCACAGTGCCAAAGAAGTACAGTTTCATCCTTTTCGTCAAAAGCAGAAAGGTCCATAAGAGTAGAAACCTCGCCACCTGCTATGTACTTAAGAATGAGCATACTTATAGCGCTGAGCACATCACCCTCACAAGCCATAACAGTACCCTCGTCATTAAGCTGACCGATAACTGAGCAAACAGAATACTGGAAATCATCCTGGAACTTAGGCCAACAGGAAACAGCGATTGCATCATATTTATTCTCAGCAATAAATTCCTTGTATGCCTTATAGAAGCGGGCGCTTACTTCAAGAGTCTTTTTAGCAGCTTCGTCAGAATAACCGCAGGAGCAGGTTTCCATACTTTCCATAATAGGAGTAATTTCCTCCATTGGATAAGAAAGTGCCTTGCTCTTTAACTCGTCATATTCGTGAAGTCTGTTAAAGTAAATACCCTCAAAACGCTTGTTGATATTTCTTTCATCATCATAGAGGTCATTAAAGCCAGGAGCTACACCACCAACAAGACCGATACGAGCCTTTCTGATATTCTTAAGTGCAGTAAGGGCACGAACGGTTATCTGAAGTCTTCTTGTAAATTCCTCATCCTCACCATAACCATAGAACCATTTTACTTTAATCTTATAATCTTTTAAATAATGAGCAACAATACCCATGTGCATATTAATACTGCACAGAGAATTAAAAGGCACTGCGCCTTCTATTGCCTCTCCCTCAGGGATAGCCCAGAAGCCTACATTAGCATTCTTAATTTTTGCAAGTACAGGTGCTAACTGACCTGCAGAATAAGATGTGTGCTGAACCATAAGGAAGTCGATTTTTTCTTCCTCCATAGCCTCCACTGCCTTTACAGCATCCTCTCTGACAATTACAGTTTCAGGATAAACAACGAGCTCAAAGCCCATCTGCTTTGCATGTTTCTCCATTGCCTTTACGCAGTCAGCAAAGGCAGCTTCCTTATTACCGGGGAAGCTTAACTGACTTGTACCAACAAGACCGATTTTTAGTTTTTCCATAATGTTACCTCCATTGTATCATAATACATCATTTTATGATATAATTATTTATATTTTTATCGGCGAGCAGGAACACCCGCCGATTTTTTATTTTTCAAAGTAAAGCTTTTCTATCATATAGTCAGCCGCAAAAAGCGCAGCTCCCACTGCCGCAGCAGTATAGTCAAGCTTTGAAAAAGCAATCTCAGGGATAATATCGTCTTTTTCGGCAAACTCTAAAATAAGTCCTTTAAGACAGTCAACAAATAGGTCTTCAACCTTATTGAATTCACCAAATAAAACAACTTTATCAGGGTTATAAAGAGCACATACATTAGAAAGCGCAAAAGCTAAGGCCGTAACAACATTGTTAAAAATTTCCAAAGCATGCTTATTGCCGTTTCTGGCGAGTTCTCCCAAGGCTTCGAAAGACACTTCATTGCCTGTCACTTCATAATAAGCCTTTGTTAAATCTCCCATACTTCCTAATATTTTAGTTACTCTTTCATAGCCGTATTCATTTTTATAAGGAACAACCATTTTCCTTATTTCACAGGTAACGCCTCTATTACCTTTATAGATTTGTCCATCCAGAATAGCCGCAATGCCAAGACCGTTCTCAAAACGTATTTCAACAGCATTGTTTATATTTTCATCGGCCAAGGCTCCATAAAATCTTTCAGCATAAATAACACAGTCAGGGTCATGAAGCATAACGGTTTTTATATTAAACTTTTCCTCTGACAACTTACATATAGGTACATTTTTCCATCCGTCTATAGAGGAAAGATTAACCGATACGCCGTTTACGGTATCAACATCGCCCTGCATAGCAATAGCAATATAGGAAACATTTTTACCCTTGCAAAAATCCACAGCCTTTCCAACTGTGTTAAAAAAGGTCTTTTCTAAAAAATCACGGGTACGATAAGCTTCTGTATCAGGTATTTCCTCGTTAAACTC
>CAJGBV010000014.1 GCA_904501755.1 Clostridiaceae bacterium
ATAAGTCAGGAGGAAGATAATATGGCTACTGCTAAGGCTAAAACGACTTCTACCCGTAGACGTCGCGAAAAGAAAAATATTGAACGTGGCGCTGCTCATATCCAGTCTACCTTCAACAACACTATAGTAACTATTACTGATACACAGGGTAATGCTCTTTCTTGGGCATCTGCCGGTGAGCTGGGCTTTAGAGGCTCCAGAAAGTCTACTCCTTTCGCTGCACAGAGTGCTGCTGAAACTGCTGCTAAGGCTGCTATGGAGCATGGACTTAAAATAGTTGAAGTGTATGTTAAAGGCCCTGGTGCTGGTAGAGAAGCTGCTATTCGTGCATTACAGTCTGCAGGACTTGAAGTTACAATGATTAAAGATGTAACTCCTATCCCGCACAATGGCTGCCGTCCTCCTAAGAGAAGACGTGTATAACTTAATTTCGGAGGTGTAAAAGATGGCAAGATATACCGGTGCAGTTTGCAGACTTTGCCGCCGCGAAGGACAGAAATTGTTCTTAAAGGGCGAACGCTGCTATTCTGAAAAATGTTCCATCGCTGTAAGAGCTTATGCTCCCGGTCAGCATGGTCAGGGACGTAAAAAGTCTTCCGAATATGGTCTTCAGCTTCGTGCTAAGCAGAAGGCACGTCGTTTCTACGGCGTTCAGGAAGGTCAGTTCCGTCATTATTTTGAAATTGCTGAGAGAAAACAGGGTATTACTGGTGAAAACCTCTTAAAGATTCTCGAAAGCCGTCTCGATAACGTTGTATACAGAGTTGGTTTTGCTTCTTCCAGAGCAGAAGCTCGTCAGCTTATCGGACATGGTCATTTCGAAGTTAACGGACACCGTGTTGACATTGCTTCTTATCTCTTAAAGGCTGGCGATGTAATCGCTATCTGTGATAAGAGCAAGTCCCTTGAAAAGATGAAGGGTGTTGTTGAAGCTAACGCTTCCAGACCTGCTCCTGCTTGGATTGATGTTGATAAGGATAAGTGTGAAGCTAAGATTATCGCATTACCTGAGCGTGACCAGATTGATGCTCCCGTTGATGAGCAGCCCATCGTCGAATTCTACTCTAAGTAATTTAGTAGTATGTGTAATGTGGATATATACCCGTATCTATATCCATTATTAAAAATCAAATACGGAGAATGGAGCTTTTAAATGATAGAGATTGAAAAGCCCAGAATAGAAACACTTGAATTAACAGCCGACGGTACCTACGGAAAATTTGTTATGGAGCCTCTCGAACGTGGCTATGCGACAACTCTTGGTAACAGTATGCGCAGAGTTTTACTCTCCACTTTACCCGGAGCTGCAGTAACAACCGTTAAAATTGACGGCGTTGTTCATGAATTTTCTACTCTTCCCGGCGTAAAGGAAGAAGTAACCGAAATCATACTGAACATTAAAGGTCTTGTGCCCAAGCTTCACGGCGATGCACCTAAGACTGTTTATGTTGAGGCGGAGGGTCCCTGTGTAGTAACAGGTGCCAGTGTCAAGTGTGATTCTGAGGTCGAGATTTTAAATCCCGAGCTGTACATTGCAACTCTCGGAGAGGGTGCAAAGCTCAATATGGAAATGACCATAGATAAGGGCAGAGGCTATGTACAGGCAGACCAGAATAAGCCGGCGCAATCAGTTATCGGAGTTATTCCCGTTGATTCGATTTTCACACCTGTATTAAAGGTTAATCCTACTGTTGACAATACCCGTGTTGGTAAGGTTACAGATAAGGGACGCCTTACATTAGAAGTGTGGACCGACGGCTCCATAAAAGCAAATGAAGCTGTATCCCTTTCTGCAAAAATCCTTATGGAACATTTTGAACTCTTCCTTGAACTTACAGAAGGTGTAAGTGAAACAGAGAGCATTATGGCAGTTAAGGGCGAGAATGATAATGATAAGGTACTCAATATGACTATTGAGGAGCTTGATCTTTCTGTTCGTAGCTTCAATTGTCTTAAACGCGCAAGCATCAATACGGTAGAGGACCTCATCAATAAGTCTGAAGAAGATATGATGAAGGTTAGAAACCTTGGCCGTAAATCACTCGAAGAGGTTATTGCAAAGCTGAATTCCTTTGGATATACCCTTAAGAGTGACGACGAATAATTGTAAGGAGTGAATATCCATGCCCGGTACAAGAAAACTCGGCAGAACCAGTGATCAGAGAACTGCTATGCTCAGAGCAATGGTTACCTTTTTACTTGAAAACGGTAAAATCGAAACAACCGTAACTCGTGCAAAAGAAGTTCGTGCTATGGCTGAAAAATATATTACACTCGCTAAGGATAACAGTCTTCACAGCAAGCGTCAGGCTTTAGCTTTCATAACCAAGGAAGATGTTGTAAAGAAACTTTACGATGAAATCAGTCCTCGTTATGCTGACAGAAACGGCGGTTACTGCCGTATCACCAAAATCGGCCCTCGCCGCGGTGATGCTGCTGAAATGGCAATTATCGAGTTAGTATAATCAGCTTCTTGACCATCACATTGTAAGGCGTAGCGCTTGTCTTTTGATGTGACGGTTAAGATAAATAAGTTCTGAAAAACCCCTCTGTTTTCACAGAGGGGTTAATTTTTATTATAATCTTTACTTTTTATTTTTCTTGTGGTATACTTTTCCTTGTTTTAGAGGAGGATTTGTTAATGAGTTTTTATCTTAAGCCTAAATTATTTGAAGCCCTTAGGGGATATAATACAAAAAAGTTTATTAATGACCTTACGGCAGGCATTATAGTTGCTATAATTGCTCTGCCTTTGTCCATAGCACTGGCACTGGCTTCGGGGGTAGAGCCTGCCTGTGGAATTTATACCGCTATTGCGGCGGGTTTTTTCGTTGCTCTGCTTGGAGGAAGTAGAGTGCAGATAGCCGGTCCTACAGCCGCATTTGCTACCATAGTTGCATCAATTGTAGCCGAAAACGGAATGAACGGACTGTTTATAGCTACAATTCTTGCCGGTATTATACTTGTTTTAATGGGTATATTAAAATTGGGCTCACTGATTCGTTTTATACCCAAAACCATTACTGTAGGTTTTACGGGCGGTATTGCGGTAACAATCTTTATTGGACAAATAAAAGATTTTTTGGGACTTACTTATGCTGATGGGGTAAAACCCGTTGAAACCATAGAAAAATTAGAGGCCAATTTTGAAAGTCTTTCAACACTTTCTTGGCAGTCTGTTGTAGTAGGTGTTATTTCCCTTGCTGTTCTTATTTTTTATCCTAAACTTGAAAAACGAATTCCGCCGTCGCTAATCGCAGTTTTGCTTTGTGGTTTTGCGGTCGCCTTTATTTCTGTTTTCGATAAAGGAGTATTTACAATAGGCGACCTTTATACTATTAAGTCGGGACTTCCTAAAATAGACTTTGCATCTATGGACTTTAGTATAAATACCATACTTTCTGTATTGCCGAACGCTTTTACCATAGCTTTACTTGCGGGGATAGAGTCGCTCCTTTCCTGTGTTGTGGCTGATGGTATGATAGATGATAAGCATAACCCTAATGCTGAGCTTGTGGGTCAGGGTGTGGCTAATATTGCTTCTGTGCTTTTCGGAGGCATAGCTGCAACAGGCGCAATAGCCAGAACAGCGGCGAATATTAAGAATGGCGGAAGAACTCCGATTGCTGCTATGATACATTCTGTAGTGTTGCTGTTGGTTATCTTATTCCTAATGCCATACGCTTCTCTTATTCCAATGCCTACCATTGCGGCAATTTTGTTTGTTGTGGCGTATAATATGAGTGAGTGGCGTCATTTTGTGTCTGTAATCAAAACCAAAAATATGAGCGAAATTTCGGTGCTTTTGGTTACTTTTGTTTTAACCGTGGTCTTTGACCTTGTTGTAGCAATTATTGTTGGAATGATACTTTACATAATTATCGAGGCTGTAAGGCGAATAACTAAAAAGGGAGTTGTTGAAAATTAAAGATAAGCTTTCAAAGGTTTTAAGTCTGTTTATAACCTTTTTCAAAATCGGTGCTTTTACCTTCGGCGGCGGTTATGCAATGATACCCCTTATACAGAAGGAAATTGCCGAAAACAAAAAATGGATAACTGATGACGATATTCTGGAAATTATCGCAATTGCCGAGTCAACACCGGGGCCTATTGCAATAAACTCTGCTACCTTTGTGGGATATAGGGTTTGCGGCTTCTGGGGAAGCTTTTTTGCTACCCTCGGTGTAGTGCTTCCTTCCTTTATAATTATTCTTATAATATCTGCAGTGCTTGGCCAGTTTGGTAATTTAAAGCCTGTTAAATATGCATTTAACGGTATAAGAGCAGGTGTTCTTGCACTTCTTTTTAAAGCACTTTACACTATGTATAAAAAATGTCCCAAGTCGGCTGTGTCATATATAGTAATGGCTTTTTCATTTTTACTGACTGCCTTTATTGACATTCCTGTACTTTATGTGCTTATCGGCTGTGCAGTGTTTGGCCTTGTTTCCTCTATAGTAATCAGCAGGAGGAATAAGGTATGATTTATCTTGAACTGTTTTTAACTTTTCTTAAAATAGGCGCCTTTACTTTTGGTGGTGGTTATGCTATGCTTCCTCTTATACAGCAAGAGGTAACTGCAAAAGGTTGGATGGAGCTTGAACAGCTTGTTAACTTTATTGCTGTAAGCGAATCCACACCTGGCCCCTTTGCAATAAATATCGCTACTTATGTAGGTAGTCAGGTAGCCCCATTGGGTATTCTCGGCTCTGCCTGTGCTACTCTCGGTGTTGTTTTTCCGTCCTTTGTTATAATTCTTATTGTAGCAAGAATATACGACAGATTTAAAAACAGCAGAACCGTAAAGGGCGTTATGACAGGACTTAAGCCTGCCGTAGTCGGTCTTATAGGAAGTGCAATTATTTCCATTGCTCTGACTGTATTCTTCCCTGTAGGACTAACCCTTGCAGTATTTAAAAATGTGCAGTTTTATGTAAGTGTTGGTATATGTGTTGTCTGTACCGTACTTGCCTTTAAAAAGGTTCACCCCATAATTATTATCTGCCTTTCCGCAATAATAGGAATTGCAGCCGGATACTTGATGTAAAAAAATACTGTCATCGTTAAGATGACAGTATTTTTTTAGGGAGTAGGGGGGTTAATCCTGTGTTAAGTTTCCGTTCTGGGAAATAGGAATAGCTTCTCCGAGATATTTGGGTTCGGGCTTAAATACGGTATAAAGAAAATCCTTGTTTCGTGCAATAATTTCTCTGATTTCCCTGAAGGTCTGTCCGTAATAGGTATTATAATCACAGGCAACACCTACTGCTTCAAGTCCAAGACTCTTGGCGATATACAGTGCGCGGTACAGGTGATAACGCTGGGTGACGATTATAATTTTCTTTGCACCGAAAACCTCTTTTGCACGGTAAATGCTGTCATAGGTACAAAAACCGGCGTGGTCCATAAAAATGTCCTCTGAAGGTACGCCTTCCTTTAAGGCACAGTCCTTCATTGTCTGCACCTCGTTATATTCTTTTGTGCCGTGGTCACCGCTCATAAGAAGCTTCTTTGCAGCACCCGATTTGTAAAGCTCCACGCCTCGTCTTATTCTGTCGGAAAGCATATCGCTGGGGTTTCCGTTTGGTCTTACAAGGCATCCAAGCACAAGTATACAGTCAGCCTGTGAATAAGTGGCTAATTCTTCGGTAGTGACGATTTTTGCCTTTACGCTATGTACAATATGAGCATTTATACAAATGGCGTATAAAGCAATTATAAGAACACAGCACAGAAGTCCTACTGTAATATTTCTTATTACTTTATTACACTTTTTCATTTTATTATCCTCAGATATTTTCGTTTTTGAGAGTATCAATAGGATTGTCCTTTTTGATTTTTCCCATAGAGTAAAGCATTGTAGCGAATACTATGGCAAAAACGCTGAGTACCGCAATTCCCATGGAGGTTACGGGTAGTCTGAAGCTTGTAGAATAGCCTTCCTGTGCGGTAAGGTAAATAAAATAAGAGATAATAACAGATACGGGCAGTCCCCACATAAGCGAACGAAGACCGTAAAGCACACATTCAAAGTTCATCATTTTATTAAAGCCTTTTTGTGTCATACCCACCGATTTAAGCATTGCGAATTCTCTGCGTCGAAGATTTATATTTGTGGAAATGGTGTTGAACACATTAGCGGCGGCAATCAGAGAAATCAGCACTATAAAGCCTAAGGAGAACACCTTGACAATTGTAATAGTGTTTCGGCTTGCTTCTGCGTTTTCTGCATAATTGAAAAGGTTTCCGTTTTTGATATTCATTTCGGATAAGGTCTGCTCAATGGCATCAAAGCTTTCGCTGTGATTGCTGGAGGTAAAGTAATAGTAGTATGACTGAGTGGTTACAGGAAGACAGGTAAGTACATTGCCTCTATGAGAATCAGGATATATAAAAGTGATTCCCATAGTAGTCTGTACAAAAAACGGACGCTGCGTAATTCTTTTTCCTGCGGTCAGCGGTATAACGGTAAAGGCTTCCTCAAAGGTTAAATCAACATACTCACCTGAATTGTTAGTGCTATAATATCTGTTGTAGGGAACACCCTGTTTATTAACCGCACCATAATAATAGTAGCCTTCCTTTTCGCTAAGAACGGGAATTTCAATAACGCTTTTTTTATTCTTTAATATGTTATAGCTGACATATTTTTCTGAGTCCTTATCAAGATAAGTGTTGCGGTCAATAATGATTGCTTTTGGGGTATCAGGATTTTTAAATTCTGCTGCACTCAGCCCGTTTTCCTTTAACAGCTGGTCAAAGGAATTATCGTCCACAAACAAAAGATTAATATGCACAGAGGCTTTTTGGTTGCCTTTTTCGTTGGTTATTATGGTATCTCCATCATTAATTACAGCCTCCTTAGTGAGAAGGGAAGTATCAATTTCAGCAATATAGGAATTGCTTTGCACGTAGGATACCTTTGTTACGGCAGCATCGCCTGAAAAAGCCTCTAAAAGCTTTTCACGCTCAGCGCTTGTAGGTGAATCGTTATGATTGGAATAGATAAGGTCAAAGCCTGCTGTTGAAAAAGCTCCTGAAGCCGACTCGGTAAGATAGTCGGTAAAAGCGGAAGCGGAAACGAAAAGAACGATACTCATAAAAAGACTGACAACTGTGGTTCTGTATTTCTTTTTATTTCGTTTATAATGCTTACTTGCAAGAATTCCCGAAATACCGAACAGCCTATAGGTAAGCTTTGAGGTTTTAAGATTTCTGCTGTTTACCGTAATATCGCTATTAAGACGAATGGCATTTACAGCCGAAACCCTTGTGGCTCTTTTTGACGGAATCCAGGCAGAAATAAGCACAGTAATAAGCGATACTGCTATTGCAATAATTATGGACAGGGGAGATACCTTAAGCCTTAAGGGAATAGCATAGTCCATAAGGGTTTCAAATTTGTTTCCTATAAACAAAAGTGTGATACCTATTCCCAGAATTCCCGTGATGATACCAAGGGGAATACCTACAGCTCCTACGGCAAAGGCTTCGTAAAGCACCATTTGTTTAAGCTGTTTCCTTGTAGCGCCTACAGAAGAAAGTAGACCGAACTGCTTGGTTCTCTCAGATACGGATATAGAAAATGCGTTGTAAATAAGGGATACAGAACCGAACATTATAAGAGCGATTACGATTACCGCAAGTCCTGTTATCATACTGTTAAAGCCGTCATAACGTGAAATTCCAAGGTAAGTAAGAACTCTTCCGTTAAGGGCTGTTTCCGATTCTTCGCTAAGAGCTTCTGTAAAGCTATATACGCTTCTGGGATTTTTCATCTTAAACCATATACTGTAAAGCGAATCTGCCCAAGGGGTAGTGTCCAGTGTAGTGATAGCGGTATAGCCGGGGGCTGTATGTGGCTCGAAGGAGGGACGCTCGTAAAAGCCCACTACTGTATACATACGTATTTCCTTAATAAGAAGCTCCTCGCCGAGAGGTACGGTATTTCCTTTTTCATCGTATATATAAAAGGCTCTGTTCTGCCACAGCTTTTCTCCGTCGTGAATTCTGTGCCCGATTTTAAGGGTAATTGTATCACCTATTTTATAATTCACTCCGCCGTTTGAAAAAAGATGGTCGGGAAGCAGAATTTCGCTGTTGTTCTCAGGCATTCTTCCACGATTTATATGAATGGGCATACTGTTTTCAAAGCCTTTGGAGGTGCCCATAATATAAAGATAGGGTTTGTTTTCGTTTTGTGAAGATATGTCTGCATAACCTAACTGACTTGCATACACATAGCTTTCAATACTGCTGTCAGAGGAAATTTCAAGTCTTTTTTTCTCGGTGATGTTAATACTGTTTGAGTGCCAGTCGCCGTTTGTATATATGGCATTCTGCAGGGCGTAGTTAAAAATACTTGAAACAAAGGTGGTGACAGCACATATCATTGCAGCAGACAGGGTAATTCCTATAATTGTGACAACGGTTCTGACCTTGTTTTTAAAAAGCATTTTCAAGGTAACTTTGTTTAAGATATTCATTTGTTTATAACCTCGTCACGCGTTATTTTGCCGTCCTCAATGGTCATAATTCTGTCAGCCTGAAGAGCAACATTTTCATCGTGTGTTATGATGATAAGAGTTTGATTATATTTTTTATTTGAATATTTCAGCAGCTCAACTATTTCCTGACTGTTTTTGCTGTCAAGGTTTCCTGTTGGCTCGTCTGCAAGTACAACAGCAGGAGCATTCATAAGAGCTCTGCCGATAGAAACACGCTGCTGCTGACCGCCTGACAGTTGATTAGGAAGATGGTTTTCTCTGCCTTTAAGACCCAGTGTATCAAGTAATTCATTAAGTCTTTCCTCGTTAACCCTTCTTCCGTCCATAAGTACGGGAAGTGTTATATTTTCTGTTACCGTAAGCACGGGAATAAGATTGTAAAACTGGTAAATAAGTCCTACCTGTCTGCGTCTGAAAAGAGCAAGGGAGTCTTCGTTTCCCGCATAAACATCAACTCCGTCCATATATACCTTTCCGCTTGTTGGACGGTCAACTCCGCCGAGAATGTGGAGTAAGGTTGATTTGCCCGAACCCGAAGGGCCGATAATAGCAATAAACTCGCCCTTTTTAACCGAAAAGGAAACACCGTCAAGAGCTTTTACCTCGTTTTCGCCCTTGCCATAGGTTTTACATAGATTTTCAACCTTCAATATTTCCATAATAAGTTCTCCTTTATTTAGTCTACAGGTTTATATTAACAGGTTTAAATTACATAGCAGTGACTAAATTATAACAAATCCGTCACAAAAAGAAAAGGGAGTCACTATACGACTCCCTTATAAAACTTTATTATGAATTTTGCACCGTTTCCTTCATTGTTTTCGGCTTTTACCGTACCGTTCTGGCTGACAATTATCATTCGTGACAGGGCAAGACCGATACCAAAGCTTTTTGTATCGGAATTTTTTCCTTTATAGAAACGCTTGAATATATGAGGAAGGTCTTCTTCTCTGATTCCTTTACCATTGTCGGTGATAATTATTTCACTGTACAGAGGATTTTCAGATGCACTAATACTGATTTTTCCGCCAAAATCTGTATGCTCGGTGCAGTTTTTAACTATATTGCCTATAGCCTCGCTTGTCCAGTTAAGGTCACCTGTAAAGATGCCCGAAGCGTTTATATAAAGCTCCTGTTCCTTAAGCTCCATAGGAATAATAAGGGGAGCAACGGCTTTTTTAATCACAGCTTCCAGAGAAACATTCTCTTTTTTAAATTCGGCAGTTCCCGCATCAATTTTTGAAATCTTCATAAGTGAAGTTATAAGCCAATCAATTCTTGACAGCAGTTCGTAAAGCTCGTGGGTGAGCCTTAACTTACGCTCTGGGTTAATGTCGGGCTCCGAGAGAAGAGAAATAAGCAGATTAATAGAGGTAAGCGGTGTTCTTATCTGATGTGAAATATCAGCAATAGAATTTGCGAGAAATATTTTATCCTCAGTCAGCTGCTGACTTTGTTCACGAAGCCTTACCGTCATTTTATGTATTTCACTTCCTAAAATAGCAATTTCTCCCTCGCAGTATTCACAATTTAAAACAGCGTCTTTTCCGTGAAGGATGCGGTCAATACATTCGCTCAGCTCTTTAATTTTTTTGTATCTGTTATTTGTAGAAACCAAAAACACAATTATGTATATAGCCGAAAGCAAGGCTGTGAAAAGGGCGAAGGAAGGACTCAGCATAAAGGAAAATATAAAGGCAGCAACCGCTATTATAATATAAAAGAACAGGGAGGAGCGAACCTCTTTGTTTCTCAGTAGCTTCATTTTTGTTCCACCTTATAGCCGATACCTCTTACGGTTTTGATTATTGAAGGCTCCTGAGGATTGTCCTCAATTTTTTCTCTGAGCCTTTTAATATAAACCGTAAGGGTATTATCGTTGACAAAATCACCGGCTACATCCCATATAGCCTCTAAAAGCTGACTGCGGGAAAGAACCGTACCTCTGTTATTCAGGAAAACAAGCAAAAGTCTGTATTCAAGTGCTGAAAGATACAAATCCTTTCCACCCTTTGTGGCAATACCCTTTACGGTATCTACCTCTACATTACCAAGGGTAACAAGGGTGTCGCTGTTTTGGGTAAGTCGGAGAATATTTTTGATTCTTGAAACTAATTCTCTGGGACGGAAGGGCTTTGCGATATAGTCGTCCGCACCAAGCTCAAAGCCTGTAACGGTACTGTATTCGTCACCGGATGCGGTAAGAAAAATAACGGGAAGGGAGTACTCCTTTTTTACCGCTGAGCACACAGCGAAGCCGTTACCGTCGCTTAAGGAAATATCAAGAAGAACAAGGTCAAAGCTATCAAGACTCAGAAGCTCAAGAGCCTTTTTCTGACCGTCAGCATTTGTAACAGAAAAGCCCTCGCCTGACAAAAAGTCGGTGAGATTTTCGATTATTCCTTTATCATCTTCAACAAGTAATATTTTTGTCACAGCTTTTCTCCTTTAATTATCACTGTTTTTAATAAGCTCTGTAATTTGTTCTTTTAAAATTGGATGGTTGTCTAAATTAGGGTCTTGACTAATAAGAGTGTTAGCCCAAACACTTGCTCTTCTCATAAGTGCCATATCGTTGCTTAAATCCGCGATTTTAAGCTCGGGAAGTCCGTGCTGACGCTTTCCTATAAAATCACCGGGGCCACGCATTTTAAGGTCTTCATCAGCAATTTTAAAGCCGTCACAGGTTTTGCACATTATTTCAAGACGCGGATTTTTCTTGTTTTCGGAAACGAAAATACAGGTGGACTTATGTTTTCCTCTGCCTATTCTGCCTCTTAGCTGATGAAGCTGACTCATACCAAAGCGTTCGGCATTTTCAATTACCATAACCGTAGCATTGGGTACATCAATTCCTACTTCAACAACGGTTGTGCAGACAAGAAGCTGTATTTCGCCCGTTGAAAAGCTGTTCATAACCGCTTCTTTTTCTTTGGGCTTCATTTTTCCGTGAAGCAACCCTACTTTATAGTCCTTGAAATCTTTACTGCATATTTCATAAAAATATTCCTGCGCACTTATAAGGTCGGTTTCGCCCTCTTCAACAAGGGGACAAACAATATATGCCTGTCTGCCTTCATCAATATTTTTCATTATAAAGGAAAAATATCTGTCGCGGTAATCGGGGGTGACGCAGTAGCTGTCTATGGTCTGGCGATTTTTTGGATATTCGTCGATTATACTTACATCTAAGTCGCCGTAAATTATAAGGGCAAGGGTGCGGGGGATAGGGGTAGCTGACATTACAAGACGGTGAGGCTTATTTCCCTTAGCCGAAAGCTTGGCTCTCTGTGCTACACCAAAGCGATGCTGTTCGTCGGTTATAACAAGTCCTAAATTATTAAAATCAACACCGTCACTGATAAGAGCATGAGTGCCGATTGCAATACTGATTTTACCGTCCTTTAAAAGCTTTCTGCTCTCTTTTTTCTGCTTTGCAGTCATTGAGCCTGTAAACAGGTGACAGGTAATAGGTGTATCTTTAAAGAAGGCGGAAAAGGTTTTAAAATGCTGTTCGGCTAAAATTTCAGTAGGTGCCATAATTGCCGCCTGATAGCCGTTTTTAACCAGTGTATAGCAAAGAGCGGCGGCAACTGCAGTTTTACCGCTGCCAACATCTCCCTGAATCAGTCGGTTCATTGGAAGGGCAGACTGCATATCCTTTATACACTCATCAGTTACCCGTTTCTGAGCGTTTGTAGGTGAGAAGGGAAGCAGGGAAAAGAATTCCTCAGAATAGTTATTTTCGATTTTTATACCGTTATACTGTCTGTTTTTGCTTTTAAGCAAAGAAAAGGCGGTAAGCAGGGTAAAAAGCTCTTCAAAAATCAGCCGTTTTTTAGCCGCCTCTAAGGAAGTATTTGAAACAGGAAAATGAATATTTTGTATAGCAAAGGTAAGGTCGCAAAGACCTTCCTTTTTTCTTATACTTTCAGGAATGGGATCATCAGGGAAACCGCACTCAAAAGCATTCTCTACCATACGGGAAAGCTGCTTTGAGGTTATTCCGCTTTTAAGTGGATAAACGGGCTGAATTCTGGCTTGGTTCTCATATACAACCGTGGGAGAAGAGAGGTAAAGGTCGAAAAGACTGCCCTCTGCTTTGCCTGAAAATATGTAGTCGGTGTTCTTTTTAAGATAAAAGGGTACCTGTTTTTTGTGATATAAAATCACGGTTATATTTCCGCCTGAGTCACTCACTGTAAAGGTGGAGCGTGAAATAGCCTGGCGGTAGAGAGGCTCGGTTTTTACATTCCCTGTGATTTTTCCTCTTATGTTTACAACCGTTTCGGGCATAACCTCATTTATTGGGGTTATATGTGTAAAGTCCTTATAATCTCTGGGATAGTAACGCAAAAGGGCATCGACAGAGTCAATGCCAAGCTTAGATAGTAAGCCGGCCTTTGCTTCGCCGATACCCTTAATAGTCAGTAAATTTCTGTTTATATTTTCCATTATTCTACAGAAAGGAAGAAATAGTAAATAGGCTGACCGCCGTTTACAAAAGTGATTTCCACCTTATCACCGAATTTTGCGTTAAGGTCGGCTTCAACTCTCTGCGCCTGCTCGTCGCTTACATCCTCACCATAAATAACTGTTAAGAATTCGCTTTCGCGTTTAAGCATTGTTTTAACAAGCTTTGCAACGGACTTCTCAAGGTCTGTGTCAACAAAGGCAATTTTGCCGTTGTTCATACAGAGAAGCTCACCCTTCTTGATTTTATGACCGTCAAAATCAGAATCACGTGCTGCAAAGGTAATGGAGCCTGTAGCGATTCTCTCACAGGCCTCAGACATAGCAATAGCATTATCTTTGTCCAGTGCTTCCGGGTCAAAAGCAAGCATAGCCGCAATTCCCTGAGGAATGGTACGGGAATGGATAACAATAACCTTTCTGGTGCTAAGAGGCACAGCCTGTTCTGCGGCCATAATGATGTTTTTATTGTTGGGAAGAACAAAAACAGTTTCTGCAGGGGTAGACTCAATAGCACGGAGAATATCATCAGTACTTGGGTTCATAGTCTGACCGCCGCTTACAATGGTATCAACAGCAAGGTCGCGGAATAATTCAGCAAGACCGTCACCTGCACAAACCGAAACAAAGCCTACAGGGTTTTCCTTCTCTGCAGGAGTAAAGGTTTCAGTACGTGTGCTGTTCTGAGCAGGCTTTTTAGCGGCATTATCGCTGTCGTGCTTTGCTCTTTCGTGCTGGTCGCGCATATTCTCTATTTTTAAATGCACAAGCTGACCGAAGGTAAGTGCTTTTTCAATAGCATTACCGGGGTGGTCGGTGTGAACGTGAACCTTTATGATTTCTTCGTCGTCAACCACAACAACGCAGTCGCCGATAGTTTCAAGATAAGCACGAAGCTCACTTGGCTCCTTGGGGTTTTCAGGCTCACGGTTAACGATAAATTCAGTACAGTAGGTAAAGGTGATTTCACCCTCGTACTCAGCGGCGGCATTTCTGCTTGAGGATTCCTCTTCGTCAGCAGTTACTTCTACAGCGGAGGAGGGGATAATCTTACCATCCTTCAGTACTGAAAGCATACCTTCGAGAATAACAACAAAGCCTTTACCGCCTGCATCAACAACGCCGGCTTTTTTTAGCACGGGAAGTATTTCAGGGGTTTGCTCAAGGGAAACTCTTGCACCCTCAAGAGCGGCTTCGAAAACACCGAGAGTATCAAGACCGTTGTTGTAAGCCTTTGTGGCATATTCACTGGCAATTCTTGCAACTGTAAGAATCGTTCCTTCTGTAGGCTTCATTACAGCCTTATATGCGGCTTCAACGCCCATAGCAAAAGCGTTTTTTAAATTTTCGGGTTCTACGTTATCATAACCCTTAAAGCCGTTAGCAAAGCCTCTGAAAAGAAGGGAAGTAATAACGCCTGAGTTACCTCTGGCTCCTCTAAGCAGTGCGGAAGCGGCAATAGCAGCCACCTTGCCTGCAGTTTCTCCTTCCATTCGGGATAACTCTCTTGCGGCATTTGAGAGAGTCATAGACATATTTGTACCTGTATCTCCGTCGGGAACAGGGAAGACGTTAAGCTCGTCAACCTGTTTTTGCTGATTTGAAATGTTGTTGGCGGCAGAGATTATGGCATCACGCAGAATATTTCCGTTAAACACTGTATACACCTCAATTATTCTTTTATACCGTCAACCTTGACAGTCACTTTATTGACAACGATACCTGTGGTATCCTCTACTACATACTTAACCTTGTGAACAATGCTTTTTGCAATAGCATTGATATTCATACCGTAGGTAACAACAATATGAAGGTCAACATTGATAGAATCGGCATTTCCTGTTACGGTAATACCCTTGTCAATGAGTTCTTTTTTTGTGATAAGACCGAATAAGAATTGTCTTTTGCTGTTTGGCTTCATATCTGCAACACCAAAGCAGGAAGTGACGGCACGGCCGATAAGCTTTGACAAATACTCCTTTGAAATGGTTACGGTACCGGTCATAGTTTCATAAGATATCATAAAAAAACCTCCTTGAAATAGATGTTATTTTTGTAATGACATAAATAAATCGCCTGTGGATGCGTTCGTTACCTCTGACAAAGAATTGCTGTAGAAAAGTATTCCCGAACGATAACAAATTGGGATGAACGGCATTTGTGAGCTAACCGAAGTAATTACATCACTGATTGCCGCTTCACCGTTTTTGTACTTATTTATTATTTCGGTAAAGTCGGTAACATTTTCATCACTTGTGTCTGCCACTGAATAAGCACAGCTTCCACCTGATAGAACTAATGGGCTGATGTCAAAATTATTGTTTAGTTTTACCTCTGCAAGATATAACTGAAAGGCACCGGACTCTAACGCTTGTTTGTAGCTGTCATAAGAAAGAGCGTTAATAGTTATGCTTATTCCCGCATCCAAAAGTTGCTTTTTAATAAGCTCAGCCGCAATGCCCTGAGAAACATTATCGCCGTTTATCAGCAGTGAAAATGACAGAGGATAGCCCGAGTTGTTTTTACGCAGTCCGGAGTTATCTAATATATTATAACCTATTTGTTCCAAATTCTCAATAGCAATTTTTATGTTTGCTGAAGTTTCTATGGTTTGATAGCTTCCGGTTTCCTTCCACACGGGTGTAAATGGGCCTGTTGCGGCTATAGCATTGTCGTAATAAGCGGAAGTTACAATTTTTTTGCGGTCAAGGGCGGCAGAGATGCCATAGCGTACCTTTACATCTCTCAGCATAGAATTATTCATATTAACTCCGAGATATATCAGTCTGTTCTGATTGATGGAGAACTTTTTGCCGTCCATTCGTATGATTTTGCCGTCATTAATGTTAGCATAATAAAAATCTGTTGCACCAACCTCAACATAGTGAGCAACTGACTCACTGTCAGGTGCATTAATAAGATTTACGGTTTTATAAATGGGCTTATCACCGTAATAGTTTTTATTTACAAGCAGTGCGGTTTCGTCTTCATTTAATACATATCTTCCTGCACTAATAGGAGGCAAAAGCACAGAGTCCTCGTTTCTTATCTGGTCACTTCCTGCCTTGAGTATGGGAAAATCGAGAAGATTTATAAAATATGGGTCGGTGTAGCTAAGGGTGAAAAAAACCTTTGCACCTTCGCTTGAAACAGAGGAAACATGATTAAAAGCCGAAGCATAAGAACTGTGGTTTTTGGCGAGATTAAAGGAATAAACCACATCCTCACCTTTTACAATGCTTAAATCTGAAAAAACGGCATCCTTTAAAACTATGGTCCACACATTGCCGTCCATAGAGGAAGAATGAGCAAGCTTATAAACAGGCTCAAAGTTGTTGTCCAATGTTATAAGTGGGTCGTAAAGCAACTGACAAAGCTCCATATTCACTTTGGTTATAAGGGTATATGGATTAAAGGTATCGTTGCTGCAGTAAAGCAGGTTGATACTTTCGGCAGTTTGGTTTTGCACAGGAGAGTTATTCTCACCGCTCTGGTTTATGTTCTTGTTATCTTTACAACCTGAAAAAATACAAAGGCAGAAAACAATTATTAAAAAACCTGAAAATAGTCTTTTCAAAATAATTCTCCTAACTGAAATTTATAATTTCAATACTTTCGGTTATACCTGTATTGTTGTTAATATCGAAAATACAACCATTAAGCATACATTTACCGTCGGCAAGAACAAATTTTTCTGTTGTGTTTTTATCCTTAAGTCTGGAAATTATAATTGAACTTTTAACGCCAAGTACCGACTGAATAGGACCTGTCATACCTATATCGGTTATGTAGCCTGTACCACAGGGGAGAATCTGAGCATCATTTGTCTGTACGTGGGTATGTGTGCCCCAAAATGCAGATACCTTGCCATCAAGATATATTCCCAGTGCTCGTTTTTCACTTGTGGCTTCGGCGTGAAAGTCTATAAGTATGATTTTGGCACCTTGACTTTTGGCGTGCTCTATAAGTAAATCTGCCTTTTCAAAAGGGGAGGTCGCATTAAGAGTTTCCAGGTAAATGGTCCCGGAAAGATTAATTACGGCAACGCTTGTGTATCCGCAATCAACAAGGCAGTAGCCGTTACCCGCAAGCTCTTCGGGAAGGTTATCCGGACGCAGAAGAAAATAGTTTTCTTCCATCATAGAGCATATTTCTTTTCGTCTTAATGAATGATTACCGCCGGTTATTACATCAGCTCCGCAGGAAAACAGAGCCTGAGCACTTGAGGGGGTAATTCCATTTCCGTCGGCAGAATTTTCACCGTTGATGACAACAAAATTAATGTCTTTTTCTTTTTTTAGTTTAGGGAGTATGTTTCTTACTGTATTACAGCCGATGCTTCCGCATACATCCCCAATAGCAAGTATTCTCATTTTTTACTTCTTTCTATATAGTTGTACATACATAATTATTTTACCTCTAAATACGCAAAAAGTCAAACCTTATAATAAAAGGTCTGCTACAAAAGTGTAACAGACCAAGCTTTATTTATGGATATTGACGGAAGGTTTCCTAAATTATCATTTTCTTTTGTGTTGGGAATTGATTTTAAATACTGTGTATCACCGCGATGGGCTATACCTACCCCTGAAATCTTTCCTTGCTTTGCCATATTAACGGCATCAGCCTTTGAAACAAGACTTTCGTCGGATAGCTTGTATCCGGTTACTCTGCCTTGTTCTTTTACCAGACCTATTATTTTCTTTGCATCATCGTTGGGGTGGGGGCAAGGACTTTTTTAGTGAAGAGTGAAGAGGTAATAGGTAATAAGTAAAAATTCCAAGAACTTAACGTCCCTGGAATATTTGGTCGGAGTGGTGTTATAGAAATCACGCGGAAATTTGCATAAATACCGGGTTTAAAATCAAGGCGAAGCCTTGTATATCACCAAAACTTTAGTTTTGCATATCATCAGTGGCGAAGCTACTGTATCTCATCAAGGCGCAGAATTATGCACCTTTGGTGATGATATGCGCCTAACGGCGATGATATACACGCTAAAGCATGATGATATACCAAGCCTGCGGCTTGGATAAAAAATCCGCCGACAAGGTCGACGGATTTTTGGTCGAGGTGACAGGACTCGAACCTGCGGCATCTAGTTCCCAAAACTAGCGCCCTACCAACTGGGCGACACCTCGGTGCTAAGCTATTTGTTTTTCAAGCCGAATAACATTATACTTCAAAATATTTGGTTTGTCAACAGAAAAATCAAGGGTGACAGAAATTTCTGCCATCCTTGATTTTATAGCATTTATTTTACTATTATTTATAGATTATAAAATCTTCAAAAGCCTTGTCGTTATTTAATATCTTACAAGCTATGGCAGCAAAAAGAACTGCACCTACAGAGGCTTCCTCTTTGGTGGCTGAAATCTGAACAGGAAGCTCAAACATATTTTCAAGAATATTTTTATAAACGGGTAATTTTTGTATAGCGTTACCTGATGCAACAACGGTTGCGACCTTTTCGGTTTTGCCTTCAAAGTATTCATATAGCTCACGGCAGATACCTGTTAAGAAACCTAGAGCTAAATTGCCGGGTGTAAAATTAGTTGTGGTTATATCTAAAATTGAACCTGTGCAATCTGGGCAGTGGCGTTTGCCACGGAAGCTTGTGTTTACGGTCAACGGAGTGATTTCATTGTCAAAAGCCTGTTGTGCTAATATATTAAGTGTTTCGTACTGAGGAGAGTCGCTGTTGTTAGCTTCTTTTTCAAAGGCTCTAAAGAATTTTTCCAGCAGTGCATAAGAATCACCGCCGCACAGAGCAGAATAGCACTGAATATATTTGCCCTTTACAAGCGGTCTGACTTCTAAGGGAGGGGCAACATCAAGGGTGTCGGTGAGAGCGGAAATCTGACTGCCTGTTCCGATATTAACAAGTACACTGTTGGTAATATTTTTAACAGAGCCTAATATGCTCGCCTGGTTGTCACCGATAGCAACAGAAACAGGAATACCATTATATTGTCCGCATATAGCGTAATCGTCTGTGACTTTTGGAAGAGTAATACCTGTTATACCAAGCTTTTCTATAATATCAGATTTAAAACGATTTTCTTTTAAATTAAAAAGACCGTAGCTTGCGGCAACGCTGTTGTGCATAAGGGGTAGGGTAGTACCTGTTAACTTCATAGCAACATAATCCATTATACTGCAGATACTGTGAGCGTTTTTAGGAACAAGTTCGTTACAGCTATTGTAGTAAAGTGTTGCAAATCCATAACCTGTAGAAAGCTTTTCACCGGTTAAATTGAAAACCTGCTGACAGTAGGTAATACCATCTTTATATATTCTGTCACCTCGTTTGTCCTGCCAATTGATAAGAGGAGAAACAGCATTTCCGTTTTTATCAATATAAAGAACTCCGTGCATTTGTCCTGTTACACCGATAACCTTAATTTGCGGATAGCTGTTTACAATATCGGCAGATAGCTTAACAGCCTTTTGGCAGATTATGTTTGCATCATGTTCGCTTAAATCCGATTTTGCACTGTCTATGCGGCTGTTATTGGGAAGAGAATAGAATTCAATTTGTTTTTTGCTTGTCAGGTTAAGAATAACAGCACTTATTGTAGTGGTTCCAATGTCAATACCCAGTGCAAGAATGTCATCGTCATTAATTAACGTTTCTTCTTTTTCATCAAGCTCGAATTTTTCTTCAAACTCACTGTTTTCATATTTCTTAAAAATTGCACAGCAATTTGCAAAGTGTTCAGAGTGAGCTCCGTATTCATTCTCTATTTCTTTTTCACGTTTTTCCAGAAGCTCGTCTATGGTTATTAAGTTACTAAAAAGAAGCTTAATATCGGAAATCGATACCCCAGCCATTCTCAGAAGCTTTATTTTGCTGAGGCTTTCAATATTCTCATCACTATAGTCGCGGTATCCGTTTTCGCTTCTTTCTACTTTTATAAGACCCTTTTCTTCGTAAAGTCTGATTGCTTTCTTAGAAAGACCTGTTTGTTTTTGCACCTCGTTAATAATCACAAAAAACACCTCATACAGTATAATAATCTATACTAATTATAAACCATTCCCTAAGGGGAATGTCAAGAAAAATATCCCTGTTTTTTAAAAACAGGGATATTGAGTTAAAAGTCAAGTTTAAAGAATTTGTTGGTGATGTATGGGTCGTATGGATGCTGAAGATCTTTATTCTTGGGTTCGATACCAAAAAGCCAACGTGACTGCATACCGTCTACAGTTACGACACCTTCATCATCTATTGTTACTATAGCACACAAAGGTTCTTCGGAGTAATATAAGTTTTTTGTAGGAAGGTCAATGAACTTCTTTTGATAACTGCCTCTTAGATTGCCGTTCTCATCATAATCTAAATATTCGTATGTGTAATCTTCCGGATAAGCAGGTTCTTTTTTCTGGTTTCCGTTAAGGTATTGAGTAGCGGTAATAGCATAATAAATTACATCATTTATTCCTGCATAGTATTCGGCGTGAAGGTCACCGTTTATACACATAACACCTGTGTGCTTATATTTCTTAAGTAATTCTCTGACCTCAAAACCATTGCCGCAGTTAAAGTTAAAACAACCGCTTAGTGGATGGTGTGAGAAAAGAATAGCTTTAAGTCCTTTCTCCTGAGCATCAGCCAAGGTTTCATCTAACCATACCATTTCATCGGGATGGGCATAAGCTAAATTAATGTTACCGGGCTTACCCATAGTACGACCTGATTCGGTATGCTCCCACTCATTAGTAACAGGGTCAAGGGAATAATTTGTATCAAGACCGATAAGGCGTATTCCGTTTATGTCGGTGTACCAATAGCTTGCATTGGGGAATGGGCGGTTTACTTCTCTGTTAGTAAGACGCTGAGCCACAAAATCCAAATAATTTCCCTTTACTTCAAGCTCGTGATTTCCCACAATACCGTAAACGGGAAGATTATGCTTGTTTTCCAAAAGGACTTTATAAATTTCAGGAGAATGTATCGGGTCTACGCAAAAGTCACCGCACTGCATAACGAAATCAACCTTTTCATCAGCACCGCGCTGTAAAACTTTTTCGAGGTCTTTAGTGGTAATAGCATATTTGGTTTTACAGTAGTGAAAATCGGAAAAAAGTAAAAATTTAATCATATTGTTCACCCTTATATTATCTGAAATTTGTTTGAAGAAATCTGAGGTCTTACGCCGTCTTTTATAAGCTCCTCGCTGTTTTTGGGTTCCCAACCTTCACCCCAACAGCCTTTTTTGCCGTCGACAATAATTTCAAAATCGTCGGTAATTGTAACGTTGGTGTAAAGGGGAACACCATAGCGATGGGGGGTACTGTTTTTGCAATCCCACCAACCCATTATAGTAGAGTTTACAGAGAAGAAGACTATATTGTCAGCCATACCTGCGTGGTCGGTGTGGTAGTGTCCGTTAATAGACATTATTACAGTATGAGGACGTTTTGCATTAACTTTATTAAACATTTCACGTACCACATCAATATCACCTGAGGGAGTAGGGAATTCCCAACCACCCTCTTTAAACCCTGCGAAACCTGCATGCGAAAAGGTGATACAATGAAGACCTTTTTCGGCAGCGTCTTCTAACAGATTGTTAAGCCAGTCTAATTGTTTTGGTCCAAGAATATGGCGGGGGTTATTTTCAGGAGGAGCCTCTCCCATACCTGCAGGGGCGTGTTTAATCTTATCTTCTTTTGGAAAATAAGAGTGATTTGTGTCAAGACAGATAAATCTGTACTGACCTTTATCAACATGATAATATGTAATTTCTCCGTTGCCTACTTTACCATCTTCTGTTGCCCAAACAGCATTTTGGTCGTTCGTTAAACGTGGGGTAACAAAATCAGGGGTATCTCCTATGGTTTGGGTATCGTGGTTGCCGTAGGTTCCATAAACCTTTAGAGAATATTTATTGTTAAGTATAACATCTAAGAGATCGGTAGAACTTGGCCAATCTCTGATAAGATCACCGCAGTGTAAAACAAATTCGGAGTTGCTTTTGTCTGCAAAACCTAAAATTTCTTGCATATGTTCGATTTTAGAAGCACCGTTTGGCGACTCATAATGGAAATCGGAAAAAACCGTAAATTTTATACTCATAATAGTACCTCCAATACTATTTTGTTTACCCTAATTATATACACACCGACGGTTAAAGTAAAGTGAAAAAAGAAAACGAAAAAAAGTCGTTTTTGTTTCACTCAAAAAAAGACACCGCAACGAACATTACGTTCATTGCGGTGTTTGCTAAAACTGTCGGTTAACAGTCTTATTTTTATGATTTTATTACAGAATTGAGAAAGCTACAACTACGCCTGCGAATACAATGGAAACCATAGAGAGAAGCTTTATAAGGATGTTGATAGAGGGGCCTGAAGTATCTTTGAATGGGTCACCTACCGTATCACCTACAACGGCAGCCTTGTGATTTTCACTGCCTTTGCCACCGTGAACACCGCTTTCGATGTACTTCTTGGCATTATCCCAGGCACCGCCTGAATTGGACATAAATATAGCCATAAGGAATCCGGTAACAGTTGCACCTGCAAGCATACCTACAACACCTGTAACACCAAGAACAATGCCTACAATTATGGGTGAAACAACAGCTACGAGGGTGGGAAGAATCATTTCCTTAAGACTTGCCTTTGTACAAAGGTCAACACAGGAAGCGTAATCAGGCTGTGCGGTTCCTTCCATAATGCCGCCGATTTCCTTAAACTGACGGCGTACCTCTTTAACAACACTCTGTGCAGCTTTGCCCACAGAGGTCATAGTGATAGCTGCAAAAACAAAGGGTAGACAAGCACCTACAAAAAGACCGATAAGAACAGAGGGGGAGGTGATGCTTAAATCTGCAACCTTTTCTGCTCCGCCTTCAATAGTATTAACCTTATCAATGTAAGAGGACATAAGAGCAAGAGCTGTGAGAGCGGCAGAGCCTATTGCAAAGCCCTTGCCTGTAGCGGCAGTGGTGTTACCGAGAGAATCAAGAGCATCGGTTCTCTCTCTTACCTTTTCATCAAGTCTTGCCATCTGAGCAATACCGCCTGCATTATCGGCAACAGGGCCGTAAGCGTCGGTAGCAAGTGTAATACCCAGAGTAGAGAGCATACCGACAGCCGCAAGAGCGATACCGTAAAGTCCCATAGAAGCACTGTCCTTACCGTCCGAAACAAAGAAGGCGACAAGTATACATACCGAAATAATAATGATGGGGAGCAGGGTAGACATCATACCTACAGACAGACCGCTTATTATAACGGTAGCGGTTCCTGTTTCACTGCTTGAAGCAAGGTTTTTGGTGGGCTTATATGTGTCAGAGGTAAAGTATTCGGTAGCCTGACCGATAAGCACACCTGCAACAAGTCCTGCTAAAATAGCGAAGTAAATTGTCCAGTTTTCCTTGCCCAGTACGAAGTAAACAAGGGGCAGAGAAATGATAGCAATGAAAATAGCAGAAAGGTTAGTGCCCTTTGAAAGAGCGGTGAGAAGCTGTTTCTGAGTTGCGTTTTCCTTTGTGCTTACAAGGAAGGTACCGAATATTGAACATATAATACCTACTGCGGCAATAAGAAGAGGCAGAGCCATAGCACTGAAGCTTCCGTTCATTGCGGCAACACCCAGAGCACAGGCGGAAATAATAGAGCCAACATAAGATTCGTAAAGGTCGGCACCCATACCTGCAACGTCACCAACATTATCACCAACATTGTCAGCAATAACAGCGGGGTTTCTTGGGTCATCCTCGGGGATACCAGCTTCAACCTTACCTACAAGGTCAGCACCTACATCGGCAGCCTTTGTGAAGATACCGCCGCCCACTCTTGCAAAAAGTGCCATTGAAGAAGCACCCATACCAAAGGTGAGCATTGCACCGGTAATATCTGAGGTAGAAAGCTTGAATATGAATTTAAGAATAATAAACCATACAGAAAGGTCAAGAAGACCTAAACCTACAACGGTAAATCCCATAACGCTTCCTGCAGAAAAGGCAACACGAAGTCCTTTATTAAGACCCTCCTGACAGGCATTGGCGGTTCTTGAATTTGCAAGAGTAGCTATCTTCATTCCTACAAAGCCTGAAAGAGCAGAGAAAACTCCGCCGGTCAGGAAAGCAAAGGGAACGTAAGGGGTAAGCATCTTAGCAAGAGCCATAACGCCTAAAATAACAAACATAACTGCAAAGAAGATTGCAACTATTTTATACTGACGTTTAAGATACGCGTTGGCACCCTGACGGATTGAATCAGCAATTTGTTTCATTCTTTCGGTGCCTTCTGACTGTTTGAGTACTTTTATTGCTGTGAACAACGCAAAAAGCAGAGCAATAACTGCCGAGGCGAAAGCGAAAACAGCTATAAACTTCTCCATAATAATTTATCCTCCTAAAATTCGTTTTGTAATTAATAATTATAATACGCATTGTTGAACTTTTCAATAGTTTTTTGCTCAAAAAGTAATAATATTAGCGAAAAAATCGGGATTTTTGAACCGAAATACAATTTGTTGTTAAAATTTTATCGAATGTCAACCGGTGCTTTTGGTTACTTAGATTAAGTGAAAAATACAAAATATCAGCTATGTTTTATCTGTTGCTTTATGTGAAACTGTGATTAAGAATTGTAAAATTTCCCATAATGTAATTAATCGGCTTGACATATTCCCGAAAGTATAATATTATTAATATAATTATAGTTAAATTGGGATATTGTTGCCGAAAAGCATTTTGATTTAATATAAAAAAACAAATTAGGAGGACACTAAATGAGTCAAGAAAAAGCGGTGCAGGAAAAGAAGCACCGTAAGGCAGAAAACACAAAAACTGCCAAAAAGAACAATATACAAAATAAAAAGAGCTCTGCTAAGAAAAGTAACAGTACCTCTAAAAAGCAAAGCAGTAAACCTGCAAGGCGTCCGGATTACAGAAAGAATAATCCGAGAAAAACTCCCCCTGAAAGAAATGCAGCAAAAAGGGATAAGGCTAAAAAGCCCGTACGTATTATTCCTTTAGGCGGAATAGGGGAGATAGGTAAGAACATCACTCTTTACGAATATGACGGCGATATGTTTATCGTTGACTGCGGAATGAGCTTTCCCGATGCAGATACACCCGGTGTTGATATTGTAATTCCCGATTTTACCTATGTACTTGAGAATAAAGATAAAATCAAGGGTATGGTGCTGACTCACGGTCATGAGGACCATATCGGAGCTATACCGTATCTGCTTAAAAATTTCAACGTTCCCATATACGCAACCAAGCTGACATTGGGTCTTGTTGATAATAAACTCAAGGAACACTCACTCAGCAGTTCGGCAAAGCTTTATGAGGCAAAGGCAGGGGATATAATTTCTCTTGGTAAGTTCTCGGTTGAACTTATTCATGTAAATCATTCCATACCCGATGCCGTTGCTCTTGCAATTTCAACTCCGTCAGGGGTAATCATTCAAACCGGTGACTTCAAAATTGATACCACACCTATTGATGATAATATGATAGATATTGCCAGATTTGCGGAGCTTGGTAAAGAGGGTGTGCTTGCGCTACTAATGGAATCTACCAACGCTGAGCGTCCCGGTTTTACCGCCAGTGAGAGAATTGTGGGTGAATCTTTCTCCAACCTTTTCAGAAAAGCAGGTAAAAACCGAATTGTTGTAGCTACCTTCTCATCCAATATACACCGTATTCAACAGATAATTTATGAGGCTGAAAAATGCGGCAGAAAGGTGGCTGTATCGGGCAGAAGTATGGTAAATGTTGTTAATATAGCCGCACAGATGGGATATCTTAATTTGCCCGAAAATATTCTTGTTGATATAGAAACCATAAAACGCTATACTCCCGAGCAACTGGTTGTTGTAACTACAGGAAGTCAGGGAGAACCCCTTTCAGCACTTCACAGAATGGCTATGGGCGAACACCGTCAGCTTGAACTTATGCCCGGGGATATGATTATTATTTCGGCAACCCCAATTCCCGGTAATGAGAAAACTGTGGGTAATGTAGTTAATGAGCTTATGCGTAAGGGTGCTAACGTGGTGTACGAAAAAATGTATGATGTACATGTTTCCGGCCACGCCTGTCAGGAAGAATTAAAGCTTATGTTAGGCATTACAAAGCCTAAATACTTTATTCCTGTTCATGGTGAGCAAAAGCACCTTGTGCATAACGTAAATCTCGCTTTGGGTGTGGGAATTCCTAAAGAAAACACTGTAATTGCGGGCATTGGAAATGTAGTGGAGATAACCGATAGAGGCATAAAGGTAACAGACAGCGTTCCTGCCGGAAGAGTTCTGGTAGATGGACTGGGTGTTGGTGATGTAGGCAATGTTGTATTAAAGGACAGAATTAATCTTTCCGATAACGGTATAATCATTGTTGCAGTAACCATTGATTCCGTTTCAGGTGAGGTTGTGTCAGGTCCCGAGGTTATATCCAGAGGATTTGTGTATGTTAAGGAATCCGAGGAGCTTGTAACCGATATGTATGAGGTTGCCTGTGATATACTGGAGAGATGCTACATGTCGGGTGCTAAGGACTGGAATGCGGTGAAGGTAAGACTCAGAGATGGTATGTCAAGGTTCATCAGAGAACGCACCGGCAGAAGTCCTATGATTCTCCCCATTGTTATGGAAATGTAGATAACTTTATATAAGAAAGGATGATATAAAATGAAGGTTATTTTAACTGGTGATGTTAAAGGACAGGGTAAAAAGGGTGAGCTTGTAAATGTATCCGACGGCTATGCCCGTAATTTCCTTTTTCCTAAAAATCTTGCTGTTGAGGCTAATACTGCTGCTATGAGTGAGCTTAAGAACCGCGAATCAGCGGCTGCCCATCACAAACAGGAAGAAATCGACGCCGCTAAGGCGCTGGCTAATAAGCTTGAGGGGCAAAAGGTTGTTATTCATGCTAAAGCAGGAAGTCAGGGTAAGCTTTTCGGTGCCGTTACTTCTAAGGAGATAGCAGCAGAAATATCAAAGGCTTATAATGTGAGCATTGATAAGAAAAAGCTTAATGTTGCAGATATTAAGAATTTTGGTGAATATACCGCCGAAATCCGTCTTTATGTTGGCATTAGTGCAAAAATTACCGTGGTTGTAGAGGAATAAGGCTATGGCTGAGGAAAGACAAATTCTCGATATTGACGGTGCAGGGCTTCCTTATGATTTTGAGGCTGAACAGGGCGTTTTGGCTTCTATTCTTGTGGACCCTGACTGTATTAACGATGTTATTACACATCTTAAGGAAGAGTGCTTTTATATCCCTAACCATAAGGTGATTTACCGCACTCTTCTTGATATGAATAATGATAATATAAGGGTTGATTTTATCGTACTGCTTGACCGTCTGAAAAAAGAGGGCGTATACGATAAAGCGGGCGGTAAGGCTTATATTACCGACCTTATTCAGAGCGAAGCCTCCAGTGCTAACGTAATGACCTATGTTAATATTGTTAAAGAGCGTTATTATGCCAGAGCTCTTATTGTGGCTTCCCGTCAGATTATTACCGATGCAACTGAAAATACTATGGATGCGGGAATACTTCTTGAAAAAGCCGAACAACGTATCTATGAAATCAGACAGGGCAGAAGTATTCAGGGGCTTGAGCATATTAAATCGGTTATTCAGAATGAAACTCTTGAGCGACTGATGAAGATGAATAACCCCGAAACAAGAGCAGATTATGTAGGAATTCCTACAGGTATCGGTGGACTGGATAAGATGATAACAGGACTTAACAAATCCGACCTTATTATTTTAGGTGCCCGTCCCGGTATGGGCAAAACCTCTTTTGCCCTTAACATTGTACGTAATGTTGCGGTTAATGCAAGAAAAAAGGTTGCGGTATTCTCTCTTGAAATGTCAAGGGACCAGCTTGCTCAGAGACTTCTTTCAAGCGAAGCTGCCATTAAGAGTGAAAAACTCAGAACGGGTGAGCTTGAGCCTGATGAATGGACTAGACTGGGTGATGCTGCTGCTCATCTTCGTGAGGCTGAAATTTATCTTGATGAATCCTCTAATATTACCGTTCCCGAAATGAAAGCAAAGCTTAAGCGTATGGGAGACATTGGTCTTGTAGTGGTTGACTATTTAGGTCTTATGCACTCTGCGCGGCGTATTGATAATCGTGTTCAGGAAATTTCCGAAATCACCAGAGGTCTTAAAATTATGGCTAAGGAGCTTATGGTGCCTGTTATTGCCTGTGCTCAGCTTTCCCGTGGTACTGAATCAAAGGGACAGTCCCATAGACCGGGCCTTTCAGACCTTCGTGATTCAGGCTCTATTGAGCAGGACGCAGATATAGTTCTCTTCCTTTTCCGTGAAAAGTATTACGATAATGAGAAAAAGGACGGGGAAGAAAAAGGCGACCCCAATAAAGCGGAGTGTATTGTTGCTAAAAACCGTCATGGTGAAATCGGTACTGTAGAGCTTCACTGGGACGGCAGATATACAAGATTTACTTCTCCTGCAGGATTTGATGAATAATGGATATTTTATCTGCTATAAGACTTTTCTTTAAAGAAGAAAAGGAAAAGAACATAGCCGTTGCACTTTCAGGTGGTGCCGATTCTATGGCACTGCTTATGGGGCTTTATATACTTAAGGATGAGCTTTCAATAGACCTTAGTGCAATGCATTTAAACCACTGTCTTCGAGGCGAGGAGTCAGACCGTGACGAAGCCTTTGTTAAAGAAATTTGCAGTCGCTATAAAATTCCGCTTTGTGTTGAGAGTGCCGATGTTGGTGCAGTAGCACAGCAAAATGGCATCAGTACCGAGCTTGCGGCAAGACAGATAAGATATGATTTCTTCGAAAGAAATGCAAAAGGACTTGTTGCAACTGCACACAATGCAGATGATAATCTTGAAACGGTAATCTATCGTCTTACACGCGTTACGGGAATTAACGGGCTTTGCTCTATTCCCGAAAGAAGAGGTATATACATCCGTCCGTTGCTGTGTTGCACAAGAGAGGAAATTGAAGTCTTCTTAAAGGAAAATAATATTGAATATGTTACCGATTCCACTAATCTTACCGACGAATACACAAGAAACCGTATCCGTCATAGTGTAATACCTGTTCTCAGAGAGTTAAACAGTTCGGTTGCAGAGTCCTTTTATCAGACGGCCAAAATGCTGAAAGAGGACAGGGATTATCTTGAAATGGTGGCAGAACAGGAATTTTCCTTAAGATTTGATGGCGAAAAGCTTTCAGTTAAGGACTTTGGTTTGCTTAGTAATGCTATCTCTTCCCGCGTTTCAGCATTGTTTCTTGAAAAGCTGGGTTTTGAGGTGAACAATTACTGCATAAAGGGTGTTACCGACCTGTGTGTAAAGGCAGAGGGCAGATTTCAAATAAAAGACGGCAGAATGCTTAGAGTATCAAAAGGCTTTTTAATGGCAGAGTCTGATGAAATTCCGACCTTTAAGACGGAGATTGTCAAGCAAACTGTAAGTGAAATAAAAATTAACGGAAAAATTCATAATTTGTTCTTAAAAAATGCAATTGACTGTGATAAAATTGAAGGCAGTTTGATTGTGCGGACAAGAAACAGCGGTGACAGTATAGCGTTTTTGCACAGACGTGTTTCAAAACCGCTTAAAAAATGGATGAATGAAGAGGGGATAAATACTTCCGATAGAGAGGTTTGGCCGGTTATTTCGGATGACAAAGGTGTTGTCTGGGTATACGGCGGAGGTGTTGATAAAAGGGTTTGTCCCGATGAAAACACTAAATTTATCTATCGTGTATTTTCTGAAAAAACAGGGGGAAAATAAAATGTCTATGCGTGACGATTTAAAGGAAATTCTTGTTGGTGAAGAAGAAATTAAAGAAATCTGCAAACGTCTGGGAAAACAGATAACTCAGGATTATAAGGATAAAAATCTTCTTCTTGTAGGTGTACTTCGCGGTTCTGTTGTATTTATTTCTGATCTTATGAAAGAAATAGATTTGTTCTGCGATATAGATTTCCTTTCAATTTCTACATACAGAGGAACTAAGAGTACAGGAGAGCTTAAATGGAAAAAGCATCTTGATACCGAGGTTAAGGATTATGATGTTCTTATTGTTGAGGATATTGTTGATTCGGGCTTTTCTCTGTCCTGTCTTACAAAAATACTGGCTGACAGAGGAGCAAAAAGTGTTAAAACCTGTACTCTTCTTGATAAGCCTGAGGGAAGAACTGTTGAGTTTGAGGCAGACTATGTAGGTAAGGTCATTCCTGATGCTTTTGTTGTGGGCTATGGACTTGATTATAACGAAAAATACAGAAATTTACCTTTCGTGGCAATACTTGACCCGAAGGTATATAGCTGATTTAAAAAAATAGAAAGGAAGTGCGTCTGTTGAATAAAAACATCAGAAATGTACTGCTTTATATAGGAATTCCCGTAATTCTTATTTTGGCAATCGCCAGTGTTTCTCTGCTTGGGCAGACAAAGGCGGATACAAGCTACTATGATATAATCACTCAGGTTCAAAAGGGTGAAATTTCAGAGTACACATTAAATCTTTATAACGGTGATTTGAGCTATGTTACCCGTGCTGACGGCAAAAAACACAGCTATACCGTTGCTTCTCCCAGCATTTTCTATGAGGATGTTAATGAAGCGGTAATGGAGTATAATGCTAAGAACCCGAATGCTCCTATTAAAATGGACTATAAGCGTGGAGAGAGTATGGCTTGGCTTAGTCAGCTTATGCCAACACTTCTTCTCGTTGTTATAATGTTTGTTATCGGATTTTTGTTTATGAAGAAAATGGGCTCTGCTATGGGTGCTGATAAATCTCTTCAGTTCGGCAAAGCAAAGCCTAAAAAAGAAACTAACCGAAAAACAACCTTTGCCGACGTTGCTGGCGCTGATGAGGAAAAGGAAGAAATGGTGGAAATCGTTGACTTTCTTAAGGACCCCAAAAAGTTTGACGAGCTTGGCGCGAGAATACCAAAGGGTGTGCTTCTTGTTGGCCCTCCCGGTACAGGTAAAACTCTTCTTGCCCGTGCTGTTGCAGGTGAGGCAGGAGTGCCTTTCTTCAGCATTTCGGGCTCTGACTTTGTTGAAATGTTTGTTGGTGTCGGTGCATCCCGTGTAAGAGATTTGTTTGATGAAGCAAAGAAAAATGCACCGTCGATTATTTTTATTGATGAAATTGATGCTGTTGGACGTCAGAGAGGCGCAGGTCTTGGCGGCGGTCACGACGAAAGAGAACAGACTCTTAATCAGTTGCTTGTTGAAATGGACGGCTTTGGCGCTAATGAGGGTGTTATTGTTATGGCAGCAACCAACCGCCCCGATATACTTGATAAAGCACTTCTTCGTCCCGGTCGTTTTGACAGACAGATTACCGTTAACTATCCCGATGTAAAGGGCAGAGAGGAAATATTAAAGGTTCACTCCCGCGGAAAGCCTTTGGGTCCCGATGTTAACCTTAAAACTATTGCCGCTTCTACTGCAGGCTTTACAGGCGCAGACCTTGAAAATCTTCTTAACGAAGCTGCTCTTCTTGCGGTTCGCAGAGGCAAAAAGGCTATAACTCAGCCCGAGATTGAAGAAGCTACAATTAAGGTTGTTATGGGTACCGAAAAGAAATCCCACGTAATTAAAGATAAGGATAAGATGATTACCTCTTATCATGAGGCAGGTCACGCAATTGTATCTTATTTCTTGCCCACTCAGGACCCTGTTCATCAGATTTCTATTATCCCAAGAGGTATGGCTGCAGGTTATACAATGTATATTCCTACCGAGGAAAAAGGACATATTTCTAAAAATACTATGCTTGAGCAGATTTGCTCACTCCTTGGCGGAAGAGCTGCTGAACAGCTTACACAGGATGATATTTGTACAGGCGCATCTAATGATATTCAGCGTGCTACAGAGTTAGCAAGAAAAATGATAACCAAGTATGGAATGAGTGAAAAACTTGGACTTATTACCTTTGGCACAGATAATGATGCGGTATTCCTTGGCAGAGATTTTTCCTCTAATCCCAATTATTCAGAGAAGATAGCTGCACAGATTGATGAAGAAATCAACAGTATTGTTATGACACAGTATGATAAGGCTATAACTATTCTTAAGGAAAATATGCCTAAGCTTCACGAGGTTGCACAGGTGCTGTTTACTGAAGAGAAAATCGACGGTCAGCGTTTTACTGCAATAATGGAAGACAACAAAGAACAAATAGAAGAATAAAGTTAAGAGGATGCCTCATTTGAGGCATCCTCTTTTAATAACTGTACATTTATTTATACCGTAGTATTTAAAACATTTGGTTATATTATTATCTATTTTTTCACCGCAGACAGCAATGGGAACGGCAGGGGGACAACCTACGCTAAGTCCTGCAAGAATTCTGCCCTCTGCTTTTTCAATCGGTATTTCCTCATAGTCGCACATAACTGCATCCCGTATGGAAAGTATCCGTTCCGGCTTTGAAAGGCGGGGTGGGAAAACGGGTAGAGGCTCTTTTTGAGGTATGTTCAGCAGTGCGTTTTTAAGAAAATCAAGGTCGGTGTTAATGGACAACATAAACACAGCAAAATCAGGGTCAGAGAATTCACATTCAATTTTATTTTCTCTTAAAATTTTTGCAAATTCATAACCTGTGTATCCATAAGCCTTGGCGCAAATCGTTAACTTCATTGGTTCGTCACCATATAGGCTATAGCCTGCGCCTCGAAGAGTTTTTTTGAAATTTTCGACTTTAAGAATAAAAGCCTCAAGATTTGTTTTGAAATCTTCACAAATAAATCTGTTTATAAGGTCAAGGGATTGCAAAATAAGATAAGATGGACTTGTCGAACCGAAAACAGATAAAGCGTTTTTCGCACCTTTTGCAATATCCTCATCCTTGATATGCAGATAGGCTCCTCCTGTCAGACAGGGCAAAGTTTTATGTGCTGAATCACAACACATATCCGCGCCCAAATCTATGGGATGCATAGAGCTCTCTAAAAATTTTAAATACGCTCCGTGGGCATTATCTACAAGAAACAAAATATTATAATTTTTGCATACTTCACTTATTGCTTTTATATCTGAAATGTTGCCAAGATAATCGGGACTTGTAATATAAACGGCATCAGGCTTTTCCTCTTTTATTGCTTGTTCAAGGCTGTTTTTGTCTATATTACAGGAAAGATATGAGGAATTTCCGTATATCCAACTTACCTCAAGGTCTAATAGAGAACAGGCGGTAATAAAGGTTTTATGAGCATTTCTGCCCGCTAAAACTTTTTTAACTCCTTTTTGACTTGCGAGAAAAAGCATTGCTCGGATACACTGAGAAGAACCTTCAGTACTGTAAAAGGTAGGACATCCAAAAAGGGAGGAAGCGTTTTCTTCACTTTCTTTAATTATGCCTTGCGCCTCATAAAGACTGTCGGCGCCATTTATTTCGGTTATATCGTACTCTTCGCATCCGAGAAGAGAAACACCTTTATGTCCGGGCATATGAAGTCGCTTTGTACCGCTGCTTTTGTATTTGTTTACAAAATCAAAAATAGGTGTATTCATTAGTTGTCACCGAGTTGACGTGCAATGGCTACCATAATTGCACATTCCATTCTCTTTTTGAACAGTTCACATCCATATTCATAAACACCGGTTACTTTTCCTGTTGCGTGATATGCGTTTGCTGCACATCCGCCCGAACAGTAAAGCCTTGCCCAACAATCCTTGCATTCTTTGTGGGCATAAACGTTACAACCCATAAACTCATCCTGTATTTCCTTGTTGGTGACACCATTCCATATATCACCAAGTTTGAATTTTTCTTCACCTACAAACTGATGGCAGGGGTAAAGGTCACCCCAAGGGGTAACAGCCATATATTCGGTACCGCTGCCGCAGCCGGAAATGCGCTTATAAATACAGGGGCCACCTGTAAGGTCAATCATATAGTGATAAAAGGTAAATGGGTTGCCCTCTTTATCCCTTTTAAGCATAAGCTCGGCAAGTTTTTCATACTGCTCCATAACGACAGGTAAATCGTCAAGAGTAAGCTCGTTTTTGTCGCCCTTTGCACAAACAACAGGCTCCATACTCAGCTCGGTAAACCCTAAATCCAGCATTGTTTTTATATCCTCTAAAAAGTCGGGATTAGCGTGGGTAAAGGTTCCGCGCATATAATAGTTTTTGTTGCCTCTTGCATTTACAAATTTCTGGAATTTCGGAACTATTTTCTCCCAACTTCCATTACCTGCATAGTCAATTCTGTAGCGGTCGTGAACCTCTTTTCTTCCATCAAGGCTTAAAACTACATTACTCATTTCCTTATTGGAAAATTCAATAACATCATCATCAATAAGAAGTCCGTTTGTGGTAAGTGTGAAACGGAAATTTTTGCCCTTTTCTTTTTCGATGCTGCGGGCATAAGATACCATTTGCTTTACCACATCAAAATTCATAAGAGGCTCACCGCCGAAAAAGTCGACCTCAAGATTTTTTCTGTTTCCTGAATTTTCTACAAGAAAATCAAGAGCCTGTTTTCCAACCTCGAAACTCATAACAGCTCTGTCGCCGTGGTATTTACCCTGACTTGCAAAGCAGTATTCACAGTTTAAATTACAGGTGTGTGCAATATGTATGCAAAGAGCCTTTACAACGCCTGCGGTTTTTTCTTTAAGGGCACCCGCCATATTCTCGAAGGTGTCGGGAGCGAAAAGCTTACCGCTGTTTTTAAGCTCCTCAATCTGTGCATAGCAATCAAGAATTTCTTCTTTGCTAACATCATTGTGTAGATTATAAACCTTTTCTATAGCATAGTCTTTTTCGCTGTTTTCAAACAATGAAATTATATCATAGGCAACCTCGTCCACCACGTGAACAGAACCGCTGCATACGTCGAGAACAATGTTAAAACCGCCCATTTTATACTGATGAATCATAACAAACTCCTTTAACTTATATAAGAAAAAATGCCGCCGATTCGGCGGCATTTTGATTTTGCTTTACTTGCTTTCCTCGGTGTTTTCACACTGCTGATTAGCAATACCGCAGCTGGTTTTACAAGCAGACTGGCAAGAAGTCTGACATTCACCGCAACCGCCGTTTTTAGCACTTTCGCAAAGATTTCTTGTTTCGATAGTAATAATATGTTTCATTGTACTGACCTCCAATACATTAGTCTTTTAAAATAATAACATATCGTTTGCTATAAGTCAATACACTTTTTGCTGAATTATTTTATATAGGTAGTTGAAATTATTTTATATATGTAGTATAATCTATAATGTATAAAAATGGACTTATTGTACCTAAAAAGCGCAGGGAGTAAAAAAATGAAACAAATCAATAAAAGGATTTTCCTTTCTTCCCCTACAATGCACGATGAAGAGCAAAAGTATATTAAAGAAGCTTTTGATACTAACTGGGTAGCCCCTCTGGGTGCTAATGTTGACGGTTTTGAAAAAGAAATGGCTGAATATATTGGCATAGACTATGCCGCGGCCTGTGTAAGCGGCACATCGGCTTTGCATTTAGCTGTTAAATTAGCAAATGTCAAACCGTCAGATGTTGTTTTTTGTTCTGACCTTACCTTTGCAGCTACTGTTAATCCCGTTACATACGAAAATGGTAGACAGGTTTTTATTGACAGTGAATACGAAACCTGGAATATGGATCCAGAGGCTTTAAAACTTGCTTTCGAAAAATATCCCGAATGTAAATGCGTCATAGTAGTTAACCTTTATGGTGTGCCGGCAAAGCTTGATGAGATAAAGGAAATTTGTGACCGGCACGGTGCTGTGCTTATCGAGGATGCCGCCGAAAGCCTTTCGGCTACCTATAAAGGTGTACAGACGGGTACCTTTGGAAAGTATAACGCTATTAGTTTTAATGGTAATAAGATTATTACTACTTCGGGCGGCGGTATGCTGCTCAGCAATGATAAAGAGGCTATTGACAAAGCTCGTTTTTGGTCAACTCAGTCAAGAGATCCGGCTCCTTGGTATCAGCATTCTGAAACAGGATATAATTACCGAATGAGCAATGTTGTTGCGGGTATAGGCAGAGGTCAGCTTCTGCACCTTGATGAACATAAAGAATTAAAACGCAAAATCTATAACCGCTATAAAGAGGCTTTTAAAAAGCTTCCCGTTACTATGAATCCTTATCTTGAGTGTTCCGACCCTAACTTCTGGCTTTCCTGTATTCTTATTGATGAGGGTTGCCCTGTACAGTTTATGGATATTGTCAATAAACTTGGACAGGAGAACATAGAAGCCCGTCCGATTTGGAAACCGATGCATATGCACCCGCTGTTCAGTGGTTATGATTTTATATCAGCGAACAGTGAAAATGTTTCAGAAGATATTTTCAACATAGGCGTGTGTCTTCCAAGTGATATAAAAATGACCGAAGAAGAACAGGATAGAGTAATTGAAATAATAAAAAGTTTGTTTTAAGGAGTTACATAATGTACGCTAAGTTTTTTAAGCGTGTTATAGACGTAATATTGTCGTTTGTTGCACTTTGTGTATTATCGCCGGTACTTCTTGTTCTTATTGTTCTTGGTGCAATAAAGATGAAGGGTAACCCATTTTTTACTCAGGACCGTCCCGGTAAGAACGAAAAAATATTTAAACTTATAAAGTTCCGTACTATGACTTGTGAAACCGATGAAAAAGGTGTTCCGCTTCCTGATGATGTACGGCTTACGAAATATGGAAAGATACTTCGTAGTACATCTCTTGATGAACTTCCCGAGCTTATCAATATTCTAAAGGGCGATATGTCTATAGTGGGTCCAAGACCACTGATGGTTAATTATCTTCCTTTTTATAATGATATTGAGAAAAAGAGACATTTAGTGAGACCTGGCTTAACTGGTTATGCACAATCTCATGGAAGAAACACACTTGTTTGGGAAGATAGATTTGATTTGGATGTATATTATGTTGAGAATATTGATATAATGCTCGACTTTAAAATATTGTTTGAAACTATAAAAACGGTATTTACAAGAGAAGGAATAGAATTAGAAGATTTGGACGATTTCGATGTGTATAGAAAGAAACAGTATGCAGAAGTCACTGAAAGCGTTTTGAAATAAATAAAAAACACAGAAAAAGTATTACAGAGGTAACGTTATGGATGTATTACAAACTCCGTATTTTTTAATAAAAACTGCCGAGATTGATAAATTAATAGATGAGGCATTTTCTGTATTACATAGCAAATGGCCGCAAGGCATAATAGGGTATTCTTTTAAAACAAACAATCTGCCTTGGATAATTACACATATGAAAAAGAAAAAAATATGGGCAGAAGTTGTATCTTCTGATGAATATTTGCTTGCCAAGGCATTGGGATTTGAAATAGAGCACATTATATTTAACGGTCCTGTTAAAGGGAAAAAAGAATTTATAGAAGCTGTTGAAAACGGTGCAAAGGTAAATATTGATTCTAAAAGAGAACTTTCTTGGTTGCTTGAGTGTGATAGTGAAAAGATCAAAAACGCTTCTGTGGGTTTGCGGGTGAATTTTTGCATTGAAGATTATTGCGAAGGTGAATCGCAATGCGGTAAAGAGGATGGCAGGTTCGGATTTTCGTATGAATGCGGAGAACTCTATGAAGCAATATCGTTTTTAAAGAAAAATGATATAGTTCTTTCGGGTTTTCATATGCATTGTAGTTCTAAAACAAGAAGCGTTAATGTTTATAAAGCTATCGCTGAAATGGTAGTTAATATAGTCAGGGAATATTCTTTGGAACTTGAGTATGTTGATATAGGAGGCGGCTTTTTTGGTGGTGTTCCGGGCAAACCAAGTTTTGAGAGTTATTTTTCCGAGGTTTATGAAATTTTCAAAAAAGAGCCTCTGTTATCTAAAACAAATTTGATAATTGAGCCCGGAATATCTTTAATAGGTTCTGGTATTGATTACATCACAACTGTAGTGGATGAAAAAGTTACAAAAAACAACAGATTTGTTCTTTTGGACGGAAGCAGAATACATATAGATCCATTTAAGAGGAAAACCCGGTACGATTACAGTTTTAAACGTAGACAGGAAACTTTTGAAAAGCAGTCTCAAATTCTTTGCGGTTTTACTTGTATGGAGGATGACAGGTTTTTTGAAATTGATGATACAAAACTGAGTGTAGGAGATCAGGTTGTATTTGAAAGAGTGGGAGCATATACAATGGGATTAATACCGCAATTTATAGAATTTTATCCTGCGGTTTATGCGGAAGTTGATAACAAAAAAATGTTGGTTCGCAAAAAAAATACACATGAAGATTTTTTGGTTACAAATTTTGATGAATGATTTTGTACGTTTGGGAGTTTTATTATGAATATTTTGATTTTAAGTGCCGGAACACGAAATAAAGTGGTTCAGTATTTCAAAAAAGCTTTATGCGGAATAGGAAATGTTGTTGCTACTGATTGCAGTGATATTGCTCCTGCTGTGTATGAAGCGGATAAATTTTATAAAGTTCCAAGAATGACAGAGGACGGCTATATTGACGTTATTCTTGATATTTGTAAAAATGAAAGAATTAATGGTGTGCTATCGCTTATAGACCCGGAACTTTCTTTACTCGCAAGAAATGTTCAAAATTTTAAAGAAGTAGGAACTACTGTTATTGGGTCAAGTTATGAACTTTGTGAAATGACTCTTAATAAGTGGGAAATGTATAAATGGCTCTGTAAGAATGGGTATAATTGTGCAAAATCTTATATTGATAAAGAAGAATTTTTTGCAGACGTAGAAATAGGCAGAGCTAAATACCCTGTTTTTGTTAAACCGATTTGCGGAAGTGCCAGTATAGCTATTTCCAAGGTGTATGATAAAGAAACGATAGAACTTCTTTTTGCCCATAATGATAATCTTTTAATACAGGAATTTCTTGATGGACAAGAAATAGGTGCCGACTGCTATGTAGATATGGTAAGCGGGGAACTTGTTTCGGTATTTACTAAGAAAAAACTCGTTATGCGTGCCGGAGAAACTGATAAAGCTGTAAGTTTTAAGGATAAAGTATTATTTGAGCTTATTGAAAAATTTATTTTGGAATGCGGTTTCAAAGGTCAAATAGATATCGATATTTTTTATGTTGACGGACAGTACTATATCTCCGAGGTTAATCCTCGTTTTGGTGGCGGTTATCCCCACGCCTATGAGTGTGGTTGTGACCATATGACGCTTATTAAAAATAACCTTGAAGGAACTGCCAATGAGAAAGATATAGGCAACTATGATGATGGTGTTTATATGATGAAATACAACGAATTGGCAATTAAAAAACTGTAGGAGCAAAGATGAATGAAAATTTGTTTTTTAGCTACCGTTCCGGAAACATTGAAATCCTTTGTTTTGGCTCAAGCAGAGTATATTTATGAAAAGCATCCTGATTGGAAAGTCTCCTTTGTTTGTGATTGTAATGAGCAGTTTAAAAAAGCACTTCCGGATTTTATACGCTATTTGCCTGTTTCTATGAGCAGAGGCGTTGATATAAAAGGAATAAAAACTGTGTTTGCCCTTAAAAAACTTTTCAAAAAGGAAAAGTTTGATATGATAGTTTACGCTACTCCAAATGCTGCCCTTTATGCTTCCTTGGCAGGTAGAATGGCGGGGATTAAAAAGCGTCTTTACTGCCAGTGGGGAATACGCTATGTAGGTTTTTGGGGAATCAAGCGTAAAATATTTAAATTTCTTGAAAAAATCACTTGTTTGAATTCTACCTATGTAAATGCCGTAAGTGTTAAAAATCGTCAGTTTGCAATTGATGAAAAACTGTATAAGTCTGATAAGGCAACAGTTGTAGGCAATGGCGGAACTATTGGTGTAGACCTTTCGGATTATAATATGGAAATGTATGACGAGTATCGCAAGGAAAAGCGAGAAGAGCTTGGAATAGGTGGTGAATTTGTTTTCGGGTTTGTGGGTAGACTTAGCCGCGATAAAGGTGCTTTTGAATTGCTCAGTGCTATACGACGATTGTCCCAAGATAATATCAAACTTGTGTGTGTGGGCTCTGATGAACTTTTAGAAGGAGATATACCTTCAGAGCTTAAAACATGGGTTAAGGAAAATGATATAATCGTTTTTGCAGGAGAAAAAAGTGAGAAAGAAGTAATTAAATATTACGCTGGAATGGACGCCTATGTGCACCCAACTTATAGAGAAGGATTTGGTATGGTGATTCAGGAGGCGGGCGCTATGGGATGTCCGATTATAACTACCAATATCCCCGGTGCCGGTGAGGTTCTTGTAAACGGAGAATCCTGTTTGTTAGTTAAGCCTAAAGACGTTGAAGAACTGGTTACTGCTATGAACAAGCTTTATGAAGACAGAGCGTTTTGCAAAAAGTTGGGCGAAAATGCCAGAAAATATGTTGAAGAAAAGTATGAAAGAAACAGTATGCTTGAAAATCAGATTAAAAGATACGAAGATATACTTGGAGAGTGAGTAAAATGATGAAACTTATGCTTCTTACCGGTGACCCCGTTTTTGCGAAAAAAGCAGAGGACTGCGGTGTGGATAGAATTTTCATTGACCTTGAATATATAAATAAGGCTGATCGCCAAAAGGGTAGGAATACCTATATAACTCACAACACTATTGACGACGTATTACCTATGAGAAAGACTCTTACAAAATCAGAACTTCTTGTACGTGTTAATCCAATCAACCCTTTGTCTAAAGCGGAGATTGATGCTGTGTGCGAGGCGGGAGCAGACCTTATAATGCTTCCTATGGTTTATGATTCTGAGGATGTTAAAACTTTTGTTAAATTTGTGGATGGCAGAGCCAAGTGTGTGCCTATGATAGAAACTACTCACGCTATGGCACGAATTGATGATATTTTAGAGGTTGAAGGAATAGATGAGCTTTATATTGGACTTAATGACCTTCATATAGGTCTTGGTCTTTCATTTATGTTCGAAATTCTTTCGGGCGGATTGCTTGATTATATGGCAGAAAAAATAAAGGCAAAAAACATTCCTTTTGGTTTTGGCGGAATGGGTAAAATAGGGGAAGGTATGCTTCCTGCAGATGCTATTCTTGCTGAGCATTTCCGTATTGGCTCGGGCAGTGTTATTCTTTCCAGAACATTTAGAAATGAAGTGGATGCGGAGGGCAAGCCGCAACTTGATTTGTTAAAAGAAATTGCAAAAATCCGACAAAAAGAAAATGAGTATGCAAATTGGTCTGAAACAGATTTTGAAAATAACAGAAAAATAGTTAAAGAAACTGTAAAGAAAATAGTAAACGGAGTATAAAGAATGTTGGTTATTACTGATAAAAAACTTTATGCGGAAAAAATAGATGCTGAAATCGTTATCGTTTCGGGAATAAAAGACTTGGAAAAGTATTCAGGAAATGGCGACGTAAAGGTTATCTGCGGCAGTCGTGCTATGGCAGTGGCTGTAAATAAAATGGCTTTTCCTTCATTAAAACTGTTTCAGCTCACTTCGGCAGGCTTTGACAGTGTACCTCTTGAGGATTATGCAAATAAAAATGTAGCTGTGGCAAATGCAGGCAATGTGTACAGTACACCTATTGCAGAAACAGTAGTTTTCGGTATACTGCAGTTTGCTAAACGGCTTCGTAAAAATCCTAATAACAGACTTTTTAAAATCACAAGAGGATATAGACTCATATCTGAGCTTAAAGATAAAAAAATTCTTATTATGGGAGCCGGAAATATTGGAACGGCAATTGCCCAGCGACTTAGCGGCTTTGAAATGATAATAGATGGATACGACCCTTATTGTGAAGATAAAAAGCAGTATGAAAAAATTATACGCAGCAGGGAAGAGTTAAAGGCGTGTATAAATGATTATGACTATATAGTTTCTACCTTGCCTCATAATGAGCAGACCGAGGGCTTTATTAATGCTGAACTGTTTTCCTTTATGAAAAATACTGTAGTAATAGTTAATGTCGGTAGAAAAGCGGTGTTTAATGAAGCGGATTTTTATTCTGCTCTTAAAAATAAAGCAGTGGGTGGAGCGGTACTTGATATGTTCGAAAAACTACCAAATCCTGTTACTAATAAATTTAGACGTCTTAAAAATGTTATTGTGTGGCCGGGTGTATCGGCTATATCGAAAGAACTTGATGTAAGACTGAGAAAACATATGACAAATAATACAGTGGCGGCATTAAATGGCGAGAAAATTGCAAATGTAATCAATGGAGTGCAGTAGTATGTTTTTAAGTGTAATTGTCCCTGTTTACAATGTAGAAAAGTATTTAAGAGAGTGTTTAGAAAGCATTCTTAACCAGACTTTTACGGATTTTGAGGTTATTCTCGTAGATGATGGTTCTAAAGACAGTAGCGGTGCTATATGTGATGAATATGCTGAAAAAGACAGTAGAGTAAAGGTTATCCATAAAGAAAATGGCGGTCAGTCAACCGCAAGAAATACGGGTTTCAGAGAGGCTCGGGGAAAGTACACTTTCTTTATTGATAGTGACGACTTTGTGACATATAATGGCTTTTTTGCAGATGTTAACCTTGCAACTCAACATAATACGGATATTGTTCTTTACAGGTATAAAAAATATTACAGTAGCGAAAATACTAAATCTGTAGGAGTGCCGTTTTCTAAAATGGATTACAGTAATAATTTGGAACTTCTTTCTGAATTAGTTAAAAATGATACATTTTTCTGTTCTTGCTGGACTAAGGTTATCAGGACTTCATTGCTTAGGGATAATAATATAATGTTTGATGAATCTCTTTCTTGCGAGGATATGGATTGGTATTATAACGTACTTCAGTATGCAGATGGTTTTAAAGTACTTGATAAAGAATGTATAAACTACAGACAACGAGAAAACTCTGTTACCTCGGTGTTTAAAAAGAAGAGTATTACTGACTATATTTTTACTATAGAAAAATGGTATGATAACATAAGTAATATTGAAGATACAGAAAACAGATATGTTTTATTTTCTTCTTTAGCAAAGCTCTATTGTAATCTTTTGATTGCTTATTCGATAAATAAAGACAAGCTAAAAGAAGAAAAAAATAAAATCTTTTCATTTAAGCATCTGCTTAAATATAATTTAAATTCCAGAACAAACAAGTTTTTTAAACTTTCAAAGCTGATGGGTTTAAATTTGACTTGTACACTTATTAATATATTAGATAAAGTGCGGTGAAAAAAAGTGAAAAAGCCTAAAGTGCTTGTTGTAGGTATAAATCCTTGGATAGATAATACAGGTATAAATACACTGATAAACTTCTTTTCTGATTGGGGAAAAGAAGAACTTGCTCATATCTATACAAGAGAGAGGCTTCCTTATACAAAGATATGCGACAGGTTTTTTCGCATTTCTGAAACTGCTGTTATAAGAAGTGTATACAAAAGAAGAACAGTGACGGGCGAGGAGGTTTGCAATACTCCGAATACTGCTAAAACCGCAACCGAAAATAAATATTATAATGGTAAACGCTCACATTTGAAGTCATTTATCAGAGAGCTTATATGGCTGTTTGGCGGTTGGAAGTCTAAAAAATTAAGAACTTTTTTGGACAGTTACAGTGCGGATGTTCTTTTCTTTCCTATTTATTCAAATGTCTATATGTGCAGACTTCAGAATTTTATCTGTAAGTATACTGGGAAACCTTGTGTGCTATACATATCGGATGATAATTATTCATATAAACCTGTTGAAAAAAATCCTATATCTCTATTTCTTAGATTTTGGCTTAGAACACAGGAGAAAAAACTTTTTAAAGCGGCTTCCAAAGTTCTTGTTATTGCACCCAAACAAAAGGACGAATATGATAGAATTTTTGGTGTGAACAGCGAAGTGCTTACAAAGGGTATTGATTTTAGTGAAATTCCTTATGAAGAAAAGCCTGTTAATTTTCCTATAAAAATGGTATATACAGGCAAGCTTATTATTGGTAGATGGAAGTCACTTGCCGCTATAGCTAAGGCACTTAATAAGATAAATGAAAACGGTGTTAAAGCAGAACTTGATATATATACTACAGATACACTGACCGAGGAACAAGATAAGGCACTGAATTTCGGTGGCTGTAAGGTTAAAGGTTCTCTTACCTTGGAAGAAGTTCAGCATGTTCAAAAACAGGCGGATATTCTTGTTTTTGTTGAAAGTCTTGAGAATAAATACAAGAATGCAGCGCGTCTTTCTTTCTCTACAAAAATTACTGATTACCTTAAAAATGGCAAATGTATTTTTGCAATAGGAGATAAAGATATTGCTCCTATTGATTATTTCAACCGTTATGATTCTGCTGTTACCGCTTCGTCTTATGAAGAAATAGGAGAAAAGCTGATTTGGCTTATTAACAGCAGTGAAAAAATAACAGAATACAGCAAAAAAGCCTATGAATGCGGTAAAGAACATCATGATAAAGAAAAAATGGATAAAGTTTTATATGATGCAATTTTTAATGCTGCTGAATAATCCTGGAGGAATTTGTGGATGAATGATATAAAATCTCTTAAACGCAAAAATTATTGGGGATTGGATATAGGAAAATTTATCTGTGCAATATTGATTATCTGTGCACACTTTGCTTCTGAGAGAGGCAATTTTCCGCCTCTTTTGGATTATTGTTTTTCTATTTATGTTATTGCAGTGCCGTTTTTCTTTGCTTGTAGTGGCTTTCTCTTTTTTAAAAAATGGCTTTCCTTAGATAAAAAGTCTCAAAAAGATTACTTTATAAGTTATCAAAAACGAATTTGGACTATGTATGGTTTGTGGACTGCAGTTTATATGATATTTGTGGTAGAAAATTGGATTAGGAAAGGTACTTTAGGTGTGGCTCAGTTTTTAAAATGGGCACATATGGCATTAGTTATTCAGACCTATTCAACTATATGGTTTCTTCCTGCACTGGCAATAGGTGTTGCGATTACATGTTTTCTTGTAAGCAGGTTTTCGAAAAGAACTGTTATCATTATCTCCACAATTCTTTATGTTTTTGGAATGCTTGGTTATAGCTATTATTTTTTAATAGAAGGAACACCTCTTGAAAATATAATGGATGTGTATTTTCTTATATTTAAGACTACAAGAAACGGACTCTTTAATGCTGTACCATTTGTTTTTATGGGATTTTTAGTAGCTGATAAAGAGACAGAACCAACACGTAAAGAATTTGGTAAGTATTTTTTCTTAACAATTGCGTCTTTGGTGCTTGTTGTGGCTGAGTGTTTTGTTTTAAAACTTAGATTTGATGTTACAGGTATGGATATATCCATCTTTTTAGTTCCTTTTACTTACTTTTTTGTGAAGTGTCTTGTGAAATTGGAACTGAAACAAAATATTGCGTGGCTATGGTGCAGAAAACTTAGTCTTTTAATGTTTGTTTCCCAAAGATTGTTTTTGAGCGCTTTGCCGGCAGTTTTACCCACATTATTTAATGTACTGTACGGTAACAGTTATATAGGTATGTTAACGGTGTTATTGCTAATTATAGGTTTTTCTGTGCTGTTTATAAAATTAAGTGAAAAAATTTCTTTTCTTAAAAAGTTTATATAAATGATTTTATGTGAGGGAGTGAAAAAATGAGAGTATTGCAGATAAATGCGGTATATGGTACAGGAAGTACTGGCGTTATTGTAAAAGATATACACGAGCTATGCCTTAGTGAAAAAATTGAATCTTATGTCGCATACTCTTCGTCAAATATCCCCACAAGTGAAATTAAAAACGGCTATAGAATAGGTAATAAACTTTTTAATAATCTGCATGCACTTCTTTGCAGAATTAACGGTATGCAGGGGTATTTTTCAAGTTTTTCAACAAAGAAGCTTTTAAAACATATAGACAACATAAAGCCGGATATTGTTCAGCTTCATAACCTTCACAGCAACTATATCCATCTTAATATGTTGCTGAAATACTTGGCAAAGAACAAGATTAAAACCATAGTTACCTTGCACGACTGTTGGTTTTATACAGGTGGTTGCTTTCACTATACGGCAGCAGGTTGTGATAAATGGCTTAAAGAATGCGGAGGCTGTCCTAAAAATAAAAGAGGAACTACTTCTTACTTTTTTGACCGTTCAGCAAAAATACTTGCAGACAGAAAGAAATACTTTGGTGCAATTAAAGATTTAACTGTTGTAGGTGTTTCGCAGTGGATAACACATGAAGCGGTTAAAACAGTGTTTAAGGGTAGAAAAGCTGTAACGATACATAACGGTATTGATACTGGCTTTTTTAAGCCTACCGTTTCGGGTTTTAGAAAAAAATATAACCTTGAGGATATGTTTATTATTCTCGGTCCGTACGGCAAATGGACTTCCAGGTACAATACAGACACTTTTAAGCGGGTTGTTGATTCTTTGAAAGCAGATGAGATTCTTGTTCTTATGGGTTGCAGAGATGATATAAAAAGTATTTCGGAAAAAGTGGTCATTTTGCCATTTACAAAAGATAAAGATGAGTTACGTAAAATATATTCTGCAGCAGATGTTTTTATAAATCCTACAAGAGAAGAATCACTTTCCCTTATAAATATTGAGGCTCAAAGCTGCGGAACGCCTGTTATAACCTACTCAAATACCGGTGTTAAGGAAACTGTGGATGGAGTTTGTGGATTTGCAGTAGGTAATGGTAATGTGGAAATGCTGATTATGAAAAAGGAATTTTTAAAGCAAAATAAAGTTTCTGATGGTTGCAGAAAACATATTGAAAATAAGTTTGATAGAGTGTCAAATTATAACAAATATATACAATTATTTTATGAGATTTGGGAGTCTTAAATGTATTACACTTATTTAAACCAAGATAAACAATTAAATAAATGCACGAAACTGGGTTGGCTTGAATTCGCCATTATTGTGTTTTTTTCTGCACATTATATATTACCATCTTTTGATGCAATGCTTCCCGACATAATAATTCTCGTTGCAAAGATAGGGTATATTTTGTACGTTTGTGGTTTGCAGCCTAAACGAACAGGTTACATTTTGTTGTGTTTTGCAATATTTGTTTATTTAGGAATAATTTACGCGTTGCTAACGGATACTGCAACTATCGACACTTCTCTTGCTAACTATAAACTTTTGAGTATCTATTCGAAATTTACTCAGTATTTTGATATGTTTTTTCCTTTTATATTAACATTTAGAATAGCAGAATGTAATGATTCCAAGAAGAAAAAATGGTTGCTTGCTATAATTTCATTAATGATTGTCTATGTTATTTATGTTACTATTCGGGAAATAGAGATAAATCCCAATGTTACAAGAAGCTGGTCAGGTTTTTCTGAGTCATCAAAAAATAACATCGCTTCATACTATTTCGTTTATGCGATACCTATAGTTATTAGTTTATTGGTGATAAGTTTTAATAAATGTAAAAGCTTTTTATTAAAAATAGCAATAATTCTCTTAATAGTCTACAGCTTCTATTTTTTACTCAAAGCACAATATACTTTAGCGTTACTTATTGCCGTTATCGGCGTTGCAATGGGATTTATTAAATCTACTAAAAGTAATGTAACAAAATTTATAGTAATTATTGCGACAGCTGTTTTAATGGTGTTTATGTCTGATATTTTAAGTTTTGTTGCATCTAAGATAGAGTCAAGGCAAATGGCAATACGATTTAAAGAACTTGCTGACTTTTTTACACGTGGCGATGCTACAGGATATAATCTTGGCGGCCGATTAAAACTTTATTGGAAAAGTATATTGGCGTTTTTAGCAAGTCCTGTTTGGGGTAACAGAAGACTTGATTTTGACGGTCATGCTACCTTCCTCACCATTCTTTCGGATACCGGTATTATCGGTGGTATTCCTTTCTATTATCTTTATTTTTCTATGAAAAAGCAGATATCTCAGGCAATAGGTGATAATGAAAATCTTTTTATAGTTCCTTTTATAATGCTTGTTTTAATGGGTCTTACAAACCCTATTCATGCTGCTTACCCTGTAGGATTTACAGTATGGTTCGTTGTTCCTCTTATAATAATGATTGTTAATGAAAATAAGAAAGTGGAGTTAGGAGGTATGGAAAATGAATAAATGGGAGATTGATGTTCCGGTACTTCTTATATTTTTTGCCCGTTCCGATACTTTCGAAAAAGTTTTTGAGCAGGTGAGAAAAGCTCGTCCAAGTACACTGCTTTTATGGCAGGACGGTCCCAGAGAAAACCGTCCTGACGATATTGAAGGAATTGAAAAATGCAGAAAAATAGCAGAGAATATAGATTGGGAATGCACTGTTTATAGAAATTATCAGGAAAAAAATTTAGGCTGTGACCCGTCCACACATTATTCTCATCGCTGGGCTTTTAGTCTTGTGGATAAGTGTATAGTTCTTGAGGATGATTTCCTTGTTTCAGATTCATTTTTTCGTTACTGCAAGGAATTGCTTGATAGATATGAAAATGATGAAAGAGTAAACCACATTTGCGGCTTTAATTTGCTTGGGGAATGTGAAAGCTGTTCTAATGATTATCTCTTTTCCTATAACGGCTCTGGTGCCTGGGCAAGCTGGCGTAGAGTGGCAGACGGTTGGGATATGACCTATTCTTTCTTGCACGATGAATATGCAATGAAGAATTTAAGAAAAAAGTATGGTAAAAAATACTTTGATAGGTGCTATAAAACTGCTTTGCGACACGAAAAAAGCGGAAAGGCGTTCTGGGAAAGTATTTTAGGCTTCGACTGTCTTCTTAATAACCGTTATGCAATTATTCCTAAAAAAAATCTTGTTTCTAATATCGGTATGACTCCGGGGTCTACCCATTCGCATACTGAAGTGGAACTTCTTCCTAAAGAACAGCAAAAAATATTTAATAATCCTGTAAATGAAATTGAATTTCCTCTGAAACATCCTAAGTATGTAGTTCCTGATTTTGAGTATATGAAGGATTTGAATGTTTTGATGGGGAATGGCACCCCTATTCGAAACTTCTATTATAAATGTATATACATTTTTAAATGCATCACTCATGGAAAATTTTATTTATTGACTGATGGACTTAAAAGAAGAATTAAAAGGCTAAGGAGTAAGTAATGAGCAAGTATACCGTATGTGGTTATGATATCGAGGTTATGCACGCAAGAATGCTGGAAATAGCGATAGAGGTTGACCGTATCTGCAGAGAGCAGGGATTGAAATGCTCTCTTTACGGCGGTTCGGTTATAGGCGCTGTGCGACATAACGGCTTTATTCCTTGGGATCACGATATAGATATGGCTATGCCGCGTAAAGATTACGATAAATTTGTTAAATATATGAAAGAGAATAAAAACGAAAAAATCTTTTTCAGCAATTATAAATCGGAAAAGCGTTATCCTAACAGTTGGGGTAAGGTTCGACTTAACGGTACTGTATTTTTAGAAAAAGAATTGGCTTCGCTAAAGGAGCTTCATAAGGGTGTTTTTATAGATTTGCATCCCATTGATAATATTATACCTTGTTTTATAAAGCTACAGGTAAGGCTTAATTTATTCTGGTCTTGTGTAGGTCAGGTTAAAAGCGGAATATATAACGGCTCTACATTTAAAAGAAGTATTTATGGTTTGTTCTCATGGTTCCCGTACAGCTTTATAAATTCAATGCGTTCCTTTTCTATGAAAATGTTTAAATATTTGCCTACAAAATATGTTTATAAGGTAGCTCACCCCAATAATGGAGTTTATCCAATTCCAAGGTGTACCTTTGAAGAACTTGTTGAACACAAGTTTGAAGATAAAACCTTTTTTATACCTGAGAACTATGATGAATTTCTAACTAAAAGATACGGCAACTATATGGAAATACCTCCCGAATCAGAGGTTTATGAATGCTGTACATCTATTGTGGAGTGTAAATTATGAGTAAATTAAGTTCCTCAAAACAACTTAAAATAGGTGCTATGCTTTCCTATTTAGGTATAGGTTTAAATATTGTTTCAGCACTTATTTATTCCCCTTGGATGCTTAGCAAAATCGGTTCGGGCGATTACGGTCTTTATACACTGGCTTCATCACTTATAAATATGTTTATGCTGGATTTCGGCATAAGCTCTGCAGTTTCAAGATTCGTTTCTAAATATAGGGCAGAAGGACAGCAGGAAAAAATCAATCAACTTCTTGGTGTGGTTTATAAATTGTTTTTTGTTATTTCTGCAACTGTAGGTATTGTGCTGATAGTAATTTATTTCTTTATTGATGAAATATACCTTTCTCTTACGGCTGAGGAGCTTGAAAAGTTTAAAATAGTTTACATCATTGCGGCAACATACAGTGTTGTTTCTTTCCCCTTAAGTGCTACGGTTAACGGTGTGCTTAATTCGTATGAGAAATTTATACAGGTAAAATTAAGTGATGTAATTCACAAGGTTATTACTGTTGTGCTCATTGTTGTTGCATTACTGCTTGATTACGGACTTTATGCGTTAGTTGCAATAACAGCAGCGGTAAATCTTGCATTTTTATTAATAAAATATTTGTTAATAAAGACTTCTACACCGGTTAAGGTGAACATTAAATATTGGGATAAGGCATTACTTAAGGAAATTTTCGGGTTTTCTGTATGGGTACTTATAAACTCGATTTGCTCACGACTTATAATGAATATTTGTCCTAATATTTTAGGCATTACAGCGGGTACTTTAGCAATTACAGTTTTTGGCTTTGCTTCTACTATAGAAGGCTATTCTTATACCTTTTCCAGTGCTATTGATGGTATGTTTATGCCGAAAATTGCAAGGATTGCTTACAAAGAAGGGAGTACTAAAGATGTTCTTCCTCTTATGACTAAAGTGGGACGTTTTCAGTATCATCTGGTGGGACTTATAGTTGTTGGCTTTTCTATAGTTGGTAAAGATTTCATCACTCTTTGGATAGGCAGTGAATATATAAGCGTTTATTATTGTGCGGTATTACTTCTGCTTCCTGCACCATTCTATCTTTCTCAGCAAATAGGAAAGAACACCATGGTAATGGTTAATAAGGTCAAATATCTGACTTTTGTAAATATAGTCAAAGCGTTAGTTAATGTTGTTTTAGCATCTGTTTTGTCTGTTTACTGGGGTGCAATTGGAGCCTGTGCTTCTATTTGCATTGCATATTTTGTTCGTAATTTTGCTAATATGTATCTCTATAAGAAAAAGTTAGAGTTGGATATAATTGAATTTTGTAAAAATTGTTATTTGAAAATGTCAATTCCAATGGCTATGACTTTGGCTTTAGGGTTTATTTTACAAAAGCTGATAACGGCTAACAGCTGGGTTATACTTGCCGTAAAAATAGTGCTGATTATAGCTGTCTACCTTTTGCTTATGTGGATTTTTGCATACAACTCAGAAGAAAAACAGTTGATTAAAAATGTGTTTGGAAAATTTTGTCCCATTAAAAGGAGATAATTGAATTGATCCGTAATTTTACAGAATTCATAAAAGTGCCTGAGTCCATAAGAATACCTTTTATAGCAGGCAGAATGTATTATTTTTCTGTTTGGCTTGATAATAAGAGTATTCTTCGGGAAAAAATTCCTAATAATCCTCTGAATACAGAAAAGCGTGATGAGATTATTACCGTTTCTCTTACTTCTTATCCCGCCAGAATAAAGTTTGTTCATCTGGCAATAAAATCCTTAATGCTGCAAACGGTAAATCCTGACCGAATACTCCTCTGGTTGGCAGAAGAACAGTTTCCTGATAAACAACTGCCAAGTGAGCTGACAGGACTTCAAAAATACGGGCTGGAAATTTGTTGGACAAACGATTTGTACGGTCATAAGAAATATTTTTACCCTGTGAAAAATCAGAAGCCTGACGAAGTTATAATTACGTATGATGATGATTTGATTTATTCTAAAAATTCAATTTCACGTCTTTTGAAAACTCATAAAAAGCACCCTAATTGTTTGGTTTGTGAAAGAGGACAAACTATTATTAGCGAAAATATTAACAATCCGGGAAGATGGAAAACTATTTCTGATATAGGAATTAACTCTCCGACTTATAGTATGAATCCTTCACCGGGAGGAGGATGTCTTATACCTTATGGTGCCTTTTATGAGGATGCCGGAAATGAATCAGTTATACGGGAGTTGGCTTATAAAAATGATGATCTTTGGTATATGTTTATGTGTGCTCAGAATGGAACACGTATGATAAAAACTCGAAAATACCATAAACCTTTTTCAACTATTAAAGGCTCTCAGTTTGAACAAATGGCATTTGAAAATATAAATAATAATTATAATTCTGTAGTGTTAGAGAGGCTAAAAGATGCTTATCCAAAGGCATGGAACAGAATATATACTGATAAAGATTAAAAAGAGGTAATTGATTATGTCACTTTTTAAAGAAAAAACTTTACTTATCACCGGCGGTACCGGTAGTTTTGGTAATGCTGTACTGAATAGATTTTTAAAGACTGATATAGGTGAAATACGAATTTTCTCGCGAGATGAGAAAAAGCAGGATGATATGCGTCACGAATTTCAGGCTAAAATGCCTGAGGTTGCCGATAAAATTAAGTTTTATATAGGCGACGTAAGAGATTTAGCCAGCGTTAAAAACGCTATGCACGGGGTGGATTATATTTTCCACGCTGCAGCACTAAAGCAGGTGCCTTCCTGCGAATTCTTCCCAATGGAAGCGGTTCGCACCAATGTAATAGGTACTGATAATGTTCTTACCGCTGCAATCGATGAGGGGGTAAAAAGCGTTATTTGCCTTTCTACAGACAAGGCGGCATATCCTGTTAACGCCATGGGTATAACCAAGGCACTTGAGGAAAGAGTAGCCGTTGCAAAATCCAGAACTACAACAAAAACCAAAATTTGTTGCACCCGTTACGGTAATGTTATGTGTTCCCGTGGAAGTGTTATTCCGCTTTGGATTGACCAGATAAAGCAGGGAAATGCAATAACAATTACCGAGCCGTCTATGACTCGCTTTATAATGAGTCTTGATGAGGCTGTTGATCTTGTGCTGTTTGCTTTCGAAAATGGTGTGAACGGTGATATTCTTGTTCAAAAAGCTCCTGCTTGTACTATTGAAACTCTTGCAAAGGCTGTGACCGAGCTATTTAATCCCAAAACAGAAATTAAGGTTATAGGTATTCGTCACGGTGAAAAAATGTATGAAACTCTTCTTACTAACGAAGAGTGTGCAAATGCCATTGATATGGGTGAATTTTACAGAGTTCCAAGTGATAACAGAGGACTTAACTACGATAAATACTTTAAAGACGGCGATATAGAGCGTAACCCTCTTACTCTGTTCGACTCTAATAATACTGAACTATTAAATGTTGAGCAGGTTAAAGAAAAGCTTTTATCCCTTGCTTATATTCGTGAAGAACTTGAAAACTGGGGTAAGTAATAATGAAAATACTTATAACAGGTGCAAATGGGTTTGTGGGTAAAAATCTTACTGCCGCATTAAACAATATTAAAGATGGTAAGGACAGAACTCATCCCGAAATCGTTATTGAAGAACTTTATCTTTATGATATTGATTCTCCAAAAGAAATTTTGGAGGAAGCCTGCAAAAATGCAGATTTTGTATTTAATCTTGCAGGTGTGAACCGACCTGAAAACCAAGAAGAATTCATGCAGGGTAATTTCGGCTTTGCTTCCACTCTCCTTGATACCTTAAAAAAATATAACAACACCTGTCCAGTTGTGCTGTCTTCCTCTATTCAGGCAACCTTAGAGGGACGCTATAACGGTCCTTACGGACAGAGTAAAAAAGCAGGGGAAGAACTGTTTTTTGAATATAGTAAGGAAACAGGTGCAAAGGTGCTTGTTTACCGTTTTCCTAATCTCTTTGGTAAATGGTGCAGACCTAATTACAACAGTGCTGTTGCAACATTTTGCAATAATATAGCAAATGATTTGCCCATTACTGTAAATGACACTTCTGCTGAGCTTACGCTTCTTTATATAGATGACCTGATTGACGAAATGATACTATGTCTTGAGGGTAAAGAACACCGAGAGGAAAATTTCTGCATTTGCCCTGTAACTCATAAAGTGACTTTAGGGGAGATAGTAGATTTACTAACGCAGTTTAAGGCTCAGAGTGAAACTCTTTTAATGCCTGAAATACCAAGTGGCAGTTTTGCTAAAAAGCTGTATTCCACATATCTTTCCTATTTACCAAAGGAAAAAGCTTCCTTTGCCTTAAAAATGAATATTGATGACAGGGGAAGCTTTACAGAGCTTTTAAAGACACAAAAGTGTGGTCAGTTCTCGGTTAATATTTCAAAACCAGGTATTACAAAAGGACAGCATTGGCACCATACAAAATGGGAATTCTTTATTGTAGTGTCGGGCAAAGCTCTTATACAGCAGAGAAAAATAGGTACTGATGAGGTACAGAATTTTAATGTAAGCGGTGAAAAAATAGAGGCAGTTCATATGCTTCCAGGTTACACTCATAATATAATTAATTTAAGCGAAACAGAAAACCTTGTTACACTTATGTGGGCTAATGAGCAGTTTGATAAAAATCATCCCGATACATTTTTTGAAATAGTATAGAAGGAGGTAGGATTATGACAAAAGAGCAGTCTTTTTTGATTGAGCTTATAAGGACAGCGGTCAACAACGAAAAACTTGTGTGTGTGCCGGGTGATATTAATTGGAAGGAACTTGCTACTGAGGCTCATGCTCAGGCTGTTGCTCTTTTGGTATTTGACCAAACCTCTTCTATTAAGGATAAAATTCCTAAAGATATTTATGACAAATGGTTAGGGTTTTCCCTTGGCCTAATGAATAAATATTCTCGCATAACAAAATCTCAACAGGAACTGGTAGGATTACTGGAAAAAGAAAACCTGCCCTACTGTATAATAAAGGGTGAGTCTGCAGCAGCATATTATCCAAATCCTTCTTTGAGGGCACTTGGCGATGTGGATTTTCTTATAAATCCTACTCATAAAGAAAAAATAAAGACTCTCCTTATTGAAAATGGGTTTGAGGCTTCTTATGAAAATCATCCTTGTCATATTGTATTTACAAAACCTAACTCACATCTTGAAATGCATTTTGAGGTTGCAGGTATACCTGAGGGTGATACAGGGGATAGAATAAGAAAATTTATGAAGGATGCAGTTGACAACACTGTTGTTAAAGATATAGGTTCAGGTAGGTTTCGAACTGTCGAAGGTAAATACCACGCGGTTATACTGCTTCTTCATATGCAGCATCATATACTGGGAGAGGGAATAGGGCTTCGACATCTTCTTGACTGGGGTAACTTTGTAAACAAAACAGCAAACGAGCCTTTTTGGGAGGAAGAGCTTATCCCATTTTTAAAGAGTATAGGTCTGTATACATATATGAATGCAATGACCTGTATTTGTAATAAGTATTTCGCAACACAATTACCTACTTGGACTGTTAAGGTAGAAGAAAATATTTGCAGTCAAATAATGGGAGATATTTTGCAGGGTGGTAATTTTGGTAAAAAGGACAAGCTTAGAGGAAGAATAGCCGATGGTGTTTCTTCTAAAAAGCAAAGTAAAATGGAAAAAATAAGAAGTTTATACAATACTCTTGTGATTTCCACAAAGGATGTTTATCCTATTACTCGAAAATATAAAATTCTTTGTCCTTTTGTTTACTTATACAGAATAGTTAGATATTTTTTGTTGGTTGGATTTAGGAAAAAAGCATCTATTATAAACCCTTCCGAAGATGATAAAAAGAGAATATCAATTTATAATAAACTACGAATTTTTGAGGTGACTGAGAATGAGTAAAGGATTTAAAAACAACGGAAAGCTAAAGCTTCTTATTATCGTGGGTACACGCCCTGAGATAATTCGTCTTGCAGCTGTTATTAATAAGTGCAGAGAGTATTTTGATACCATTCTTGCACATACAGGTCAGAATTACGATTATAATCTTAACGGTGTGTTTTTTAAGGATTTAGGTCTTGCCGACCCTGATGTTTATATGGAAGCCGTTGGCAGTGACCTTGGCGAAACAATGGGTAATATTATTTCTAAATCATATCAGCTTATGGTAGAAATAAAGCCTGATGCAGTGCTTGTGCTTGGGGACACTAACTCCTGTCTTTCTGTAATAGGTGCAAAGCGTCTTCATATTCCTATTTTCCATATGGAAGCA